>DFRR01000008.1:0-1979 GCA_002378745.1 Patescibacteria group bacterium UBA3458
TGTTGCGGAGCAGAGTGACGAATGCGTCCGTATGCCTTGTTTTCCGTATTAATCTCATTCGGTCCACCAACGCGAGTTAGTGTTTCAGCGAACTGTTCTGCGCGTGTCAGTGTTTGTGGTACTGTCGCAGATACTTCGCGCGCAATTGCTTGAATATTCTGTATGGGCTGCGTGTCAAATTCCGGTGCGGTAAACTCCGGCGTCACGTATACCACCTGTGTGGTTGGTATCGTGCCGATAGCTCCCGGCGGTGTGGCACGCGGCGGCACCTGACTTCCGGTTACAAAGTTGGTAAACCGGCCAAGCAATCCGCCAGTACCGATAAATGCATCTACTAAATCTCGCGAGGAGTTTTGTGCAATATCGTTGTTTTGAGTTTGTACACCTCTTTCGGATGAGCCTGTCCCGATTACATCCACTGTATTTGGCGTACGTACACCACTCGACCAAGCCACAACGGGCTGGTTGTTTGCGACCACAGTCCCTGAACGCACAATGCCTTCCGTATTAGCAATCACGGGTTGATTGTTTGCTTGAACTATACCGCTTTTTGTAACAACTACAGAGCTTGACTGATTAGTGGCAGTAACAACACCAGACTTTGTGACCGCTTCGGTATTAATGACCGGTTGATTGTTTGCGGTTATGGCTCCGGACTTTTCAGAGAAGCCAGCGTCTGCACCCATAACTAAACCCCCGCCAACATTTGAATTTGAATTATCAACCGTAATGGAGCCGGACTTTGAGCTTTCCAAAGTAAGAGACGCGGCCTGGATCCCTTGTATTGCACTCAATTTGTTGGTGCATTTTGTACTCCCCTCTTTACAACAGTCCCATCCGCCTGAAATCGCGCTCAGCACGGCTGCCTGTTGTGTATTGTCTGAACGTGCAACTACCGCTTCAAAACACGCAACGTTGCCACGGTAGCCATAGTTGCTTCCGTCTTCACAGAGAGAGTCTACCTCAGCATCTCCTTCTGCCTTAGTAAGTGTTTCCACCAAGGAGTCAATCAGTGCTTGGCATTGTTGTTGTGTTTGACCAGCACAATACTGTTGCACCACGCTCGGATGCATCTTGCAGGAAATAACTTCTGCCGGAATTCCGGGAAATATGTACTTTGTTATGTATTTATTACTACAGTCCGCTGCATCAGCTTTTGAACCAGAACATTCCCCACCGCTAATGTCGTCCTTCCAAGTGTCAGCCGCCAGAGTAGAGAGTGCATTTGCAGTGTTTATTCTCAGGCTTGCCACGTTTTTTAGAAGGGTTTCGGAAGAAAGTGTCGCCCCTATTGTAAGAAAGCTCACGCACACAAAGAGAAATGTGATGCGATACATCATTATGTATACATAATACCGCTCTTCTTTGGGTTATTCAGCAAAGATGTTGTGCGATTGGGTATAGATTGGATAGCTCTTGACGTATGTCGTTTCGGCAGGTACCATTTTATTACAAAGTGAATATAGATTGATGTCAATAGTTTTTGGGTGTTTGTGTGTGGGTTAATTTCCGCGCTCAAACACCCCTGTGCTTCTTCATCAAAAAGCGTCACATGCAGGGGTGTGACCAAAGGAGGTAGGTGTGAGGTCTCTGTTATCCCTTTCCGTCGTCGGACTTCTCCTCTTCGCTTCTCCTGTGTTCGCACAGAGTGAGAAAGGGGATGGTCCCTATGACGGAGCAGTGCGGATATCTTCGGAAGAAATCCGCACAGTAACACTCTGGGTGGGAAGCACTCAGGCAGCGACCTGCAACCCTGGACAGCACATGATCCTGAGGGATTTTGCTTGTTCGGTCGCAGTTTCTGCCGGGGAAATCTGTCCTGAAAAGATTACCTTCAGGTATCAGTGTTTCTCTCCCGAGATCGTTAAGGTTTCAAAAAAATGAGGATGGACGTGCAACAACACGCTCTTCCTCCGCCTCGGGCGCCGTGCATCACTACGCACGGCGCCTTCTTTTTATACACAAAAGTTAAAACAACG
>DFRR01000008.1:2149-4006 GCA_002378745.1 Patescibacteria group bacterium UBA3458
GTGTTTACACAAAAGTTAAAACAACGAACGTTCTTTTGAAATTGGCACTGCTTCTTCTATCACATTCGGTGCGTCCGGTGGGAGCGTTTCAATAATGTCCGCTGGCACGACGGGAGTAGCTGACGCTGACGTATCTATTTCGAGTGATGCATCAAGTGACGCATGTGTTTTATATATCGTACGAAGTGCTTCTTGTATAAGTACTTCCGCGCGCACGTAGTCTCCTGTCGTGAGTGCCACCGCAATCGCGTCTTGTTTCTCGTTTACATTCTTTAACACTACTTCGAGCTTTCCGCGCACCACGGCAGTGGTTGCTGCTTTTTGCAATGTAACGAGCTTTTCCTTTTCCTTCACAAGAGTACGCATCAGTGCGGTTACTGTTGCCGGTGCCGTTTTCGACGATTCTTCAGCCATCATCGCGACACTCGCGCCACCAACTCCGCCGTGTTCGTCATCCTCTTGCACCATAGCCATCATTCCCACTTCGGGCGCAGGAGTACTTGCCGCGACTCCGTCGACGGTATTTGTTGCAACCATTTCAACAGCCAGTGCGCTTTTCGCACTCCGTGCATCTCGCGTCACCCCTTGCGACGCGTCATTGACATGCTCTTCACCTGTGTCTGCCCCGTACGCCATCAGTGCCACGGATGTAGTGGTGTCGAATCGCGACGCAAGTTGCGCTTGTGCGATATGTGCAATGCGTGTTCGAGCGTCATTTTCGATTCCGGTTGCCGCACGTGTCGGCGTAGCAAGCGCATCGGCGCGAGCCTCAAGCCCAACCACAAATGCGATGTGCAGTGCTTCTGCTTCTGCTGCATCAGTTGTTTCAAGCAATGCAATACGTTCTTGGGCTCGCTGCACGCTCACCGCGAACTTTTCTGTGGCAAGCGCTTCCGTCTCTGCATCAAGTTTCCCCTTCGCAGCCAGCATCTCAATTTCTCGCAATCGATTCTGTGCTCGCTCTATCGCGTACTCAGTCCGTTCAACCTCATCGATAATCAACCGCTGCGCAAGGTCTTCCTTCAATTCTTTCACGGCATAGAGTGTCTCTCCCGGCAATGCGTCTGTCGCCGCGTACGATACTCCCACACCTGAGCCAAACAACAGTGCAAAAATGACAAAGGTTGCACCAATGCGGTGGTAGTGCATGAACCAAGAAATTGATGTATAGACCGTCGTCGTGTTTGCTTCAGCGAGTCGTCGCGGTGTGTGTGCCATGTATTCATGCACACGCGCACGCATACGCTCTTTCTCGTCTTGAGAAAGGCGCATCTCTGCTCGTAGGTTTTTCATTGTGTCTTCAAACTTTTTCATGGCTTATGTATTGTCACTCATGCACTCGTGGAGCTTTTTAAGTCCGCGATTGATGCGTACTGAAACGGCGTTTTCACTCTCTTCTAAAATCTGTGCTATTTCTTTCGGGCGCAGCTCATTAATGAAGCGCATAATGAGTACCGTGCGGTATGATTCTGGTAACGTGTTAAGCGCTTCTGCAAGCTGTTCCGACTGCAGGTGTATTTCGAGTCTCTCAACAACCTCTTCAAGGCTTCCGGTTTGTAAGTCAGCAAAGCTCCCCTCGCTCACTCCTTCTTGTTCGAGCATCGCATCAAGCGAGAGATTCTTTTTCTTGCGGTATTCGTCAATGATCAAATTGTTCAACACGCGAAACAAGAACGCTCGGTAGTTTCGTACATCTTGTCCTTTTGCCACTGCGTCCCATGTTTTCATAAAGGTCTCCTGGGTGAGTTCGAGCGCACGCTCGCGACTCGACACCCGAAAAGCGCAGTGCCGAAAGAGCGCGTCTGCGTGCTCTTCATAGGCTCTCGTGAACGCCTGTTCTGCTTCCATCGCTGTATA
>DFRR01000008.1:4189-35252 GCA_002378745.1 Patescibacteria group bacterium UBA3458
ATAAATGGTCAAAAATTAAACACAAAAAAGCAGCAACGGACGCCGCAAAAAGCAAGGTTTTTGGGAAAATGGCGCGACTCATCGCTGTTGAGTCTAAGAAAGCCGGAGGTGATGTTTCCGCACCGGGACTTCGTGCGGCAATTGATGCGGCGCGTGCGGTAAACATGCCGAAAGACAACATCGACCGCGCAGTGGCAAAAGGAAGCTCAGCAGAGACCGCAGCACTCGAGTCAATTCTCTACGAAATGTATGGTCCGGGTGGAACCGCAATTTTGATAGACATCCTTACCGACAGCAGAAATCGCACCGCAGCTGAAATTCGTCATCTCCTCTCTAAGACCGGTTACGAGCTTGCGACACCCGGTAGCGCTGCGTGGGCGTTCACGAAAGGACCCGACGGCTATGAAGCACAAATGACCGTCGAAATCTCTGAAGAAGACGGCGGAAAGCTTGAAACACTCATGGAAATGCTCGACGAACACGACGATGTGCAAGAAGTGTATACCAACGCAGCATAACTAAGTTCGTGTACAATGGGGTATATGCGCATTCTCGGCATTGACCCCGGCTACGAACGTTTGGGTATCGCGATTATCGAAAAGACAGAGACGTCCAAAGAAATACTCGTGCACAGTGAGTGTTTCCGTACGCAACCATCGGCACCATTTCAAGAACGCCTTCATGCGCTTGGCGTCCATCTCTCTGAATTGATGCGCTCGCATACACCACACCATGTCGCACTTGAGAATATTTTCTTCAACACCAATCAAAAAACGGCACTCGATGTTGGTGCGGTACGCGGAGTCATTCTCTACGTGAGCGGCCAGCACAGTCTCCCCGTTTTTGAGTACACCCCGCCACAAATTAAAGTGGCAATCACCGGTAACGGGCGTGCGTCAAAGAAAGACGTGGAAACAATGGTTCACCGACTTGTCGCATTGGATACCACATCTCGTCTTGATGATGAATATGATGCGATCGCGGTCGCACTTACCCACAGCGCTGTCCACAGAAAATAGCTGTCTTATACACATGTATCGCACTTCCCTCTACAGGGTGTCCCCGAAATAGCACAGTTTATCCACATCTTATACCCTCTTGAAAAAGTACGTGTGTTTGATACAAAAGTGCCGGTAGTAGTAATTATTTTAGGAATCATATATATGATGGACGAAGAGACAAACAACATCGACGAAGCGTTCGAGGACGACTCGTTTGATGAGGAAGAGGCAGCTGCTGCGGCAGCACTCGGTGCAGACAATGATGACGCTGAAGAAGAGGAAGAGGAGGATTCATGGGACGACGAGGAAGAAGATGAAGACGATGCTCCTGAAGTGCCGTTTTCTGACGACGAAGAATACTAGTACGTTTCCGTACGCAATACACACAAAAAGCCGGGCTCACCCCGGCTTTTTGTGTGCTACACAATTTCGATAAATCGATGCTTCCCTATTTTATACACACCGACTGTCGCTTCTACATCTTCACTACCGACTCGTTCTCCACTGGTTTTGTGTGTTATCGCCCCTTCGCGCACCAATCGACGAAAATCACTCTTTGAAGAAACAATGTGCGTTTGTAGCAATACATCGACAAGTAGTACGCCATCTACGTATGTCACCTTCTGTACATCCTCGGGTATGTCACCTTTTTGAAAGGTCTGCACAAATGCGTGCTCTGCTGCCTGCGCGACAGTCTCTGAGTGCAGCACTGTAACAATTGCGTGTGCAAGCTGCATCTTCGCATCTCGCGGGTGCGTCGTACCCGCTCGGAGCCCTTCTTCAATTGATGCAACTTCCGTCATCGAAACCCTCGTCAAGTGAGTAAAGTACGAGGGAATCAAGTCATCATGCACACGCATAACTTTCGCGTATATATCTTCGGGACGCTCGGTTACGTTGATGGTGTTCCCCCAGCTTGAGCTCATCTTTCTACCGTCCGTACCGGCAATCAGTGGGGTCATCAAAATGTCTTGTGGTGCTTGCCCAAAATGCTCTTGGAGCACTCGTCCGGCAAGAAGATTGAAGCGTTGGTCAACGCCACCGAGCTCAACATCGGCGCGCACCGCAACACTGTCATACCCTTGCATGAGTGGATATAATACTTCTCGGAGCGAAACGCGTTTGCCGGCATCAAGGCGACGACGAATGTTGTCTCTGGCTATAAAGTCCGCAACTGAAAACTGGTTTGCGTGCACACCGATTTCTTCGTAGGTAAGCTTGTGAAGCCATGTTGAGTTACACTTTTTCTCAACGCGAGACATATCAAGAATCATACCTGCTTGAGTAAAGTAGCTGCGCATGTTGTTTCGCACATCGTGTTCGGTGAGCATTGGACGCTCACTGTCTTTGTCCGATGTGTCACCAATCACTCCTGTACCGTCTCCAATGATAAGCACAATGTCGTGTCCAAGATTTTGAAAGTCTCGCAATTTGAGTAACGGTACCATTCTGCCAAGATGCAAATTCGGGCTCGTCGGATCAATGCCGAGTTTTATACGCAACCGTTTTCCTGACAACAATTTCTTGCGAAGCGAGTCCTTTTGAATCACCTCATCAACTCCGCGAGTAAGTAATTCTTCTATTTGCTGTTCGTCTGTAGTAACTTGTTGCCGTGAAAAGAATTTTGAAAACATGGGTTAAATACTACACCAATTCTTTCTTTCGTGGTACCTTTTTGCTAATGAAACACACGTTTCGCAACATCTTCCTTCTAGGCCTCGCCGCAGGTCTTTTTGTCATAAGTGGGGTTTTTATTTGGGTTGCAACGCTTGAGATACCGACACTTGACGGCTTTGAAAGCCGACGTGTTACACAGTCGACCAAAATCTACGACCGTACCGGTGAGGTGCTCCTTTTTGACCTACACCAAGATATCCGGCGTACCGTTGTCCCGCTAACCGAGATCTCTCGCAATCTAAAGAATGCGACCATTGCGATTGAAGACACGGAATTCTATGAACACCACGGTGTGCGCCCGCTGCGTACGCTTAAGGCCGTTTTTGACAACATAACCACTGGAGATTTACTCGGCGGACAAGGCGGTTCGACCATAACGCAGCAGGTGATTAAAAATACGCTGCTCACTCAGGACAAAAAAATATCTCGCAAAGTGAAGGAATGGATACTCGCACTCAAAGTGGAGCGTATTCTGACCAAAGATGAGATTCTCGAGTTGTACCTCAACGAAGCGCCGTATGGCGGAAACATTTATGGTGCAGAGGAAGCGTCACGACACTTCTATGGCAAATCGGCGAGCGAATTAACGCTTGCTGAAGCGGCGTACTTGGCAGCGCTTCCGCAAGCACCAACACGATATTCGCCATACGGAACACATATAGACCTTCTTGAAGAGCGAAAAAACCGAGTGCTCACACAAATGCGTAATGAGGGTTTTATAACTGAAGCTGAGTACGAAGAAGCCTCTGCTACGGTCGTTTCTTTTGAACAATATGGTGATACGAATATTAAAGCGCCACACTTTGTATTTTATGTGCGTGAATATTTAGAGGAAACATACGGCACAGACGCGGTATACGAAAGCGGGCTCAAAGTTATCACGACCCTTAACTACGATCTGCAGAAAGTGGGTGAGGAAGTCGTTGCTGAGTATGCAGAGAAGAATGAGCGTGACTTTGATGCTGAAAATGCTGCACTAGTGGCAATTGACCCAAAGACCGGTCAAATACTTACCATGGTGGGTTCTCGAGACTATTTTGATGAAACCATAGATGGTAAATATAATGTAACGACCGCATACCGACAGCCTGGCTCTACCTTTAAACCTATTGTGTATGCCACTGCATTTGAGAGTGGGTACACTCCGGAAACAGTAGTTTTCGATGTACCGACACAATTTTCGACAAACTGTGCGCAAAATAACTTTACGAGCACTGATGGATGTTATTCCCCAGTAAACTACGATGGGGTGTTTCGTGGGCCGATGACGTTTCGAGACGCATTAGCGCAGTCAATCAACATTCCTGCAGTAAAGGCGCTGTATCTTGTCGGTGTAAGAAATGCGCTCACCACCGCAGAACAACTTGGTATTACGAGTCTTGCTCAGAACGCAAACCATTACGGCCTCCCGCTCGTACTTGGAGGCGGTGAAGTGTCCCCGCTTGAGTTAACCAGTGCATACAGCGTGTTCGCTAACGATGGTGTACGCCATCCCCACACGGCAATTCTGCGAGTTGAGGATGCGTCGGGAACAGTATTGGAAGAATATGAAGAGACTCAGGGTGAGCGCGTACTGAGCGAACAGACTGCACGTTCCATAAGTAGCGTGTTAAGCGATATACAGGCACGTGTTCCGGCATACGGAGAGAACTCGTTCTCGTTTGGCTCACAACAAGTTGCGGTAAAAACAGGAACAACGAACGACTTTAAAGATGTGTGGATTATGGGTTACACTCCAACAATAGCTGTCGGGACATGGGGAGGTAACAATGACAACTCTCCTATTGTAAAGCGAGTTGCTGGGTATGTTCTTGCACCTATGTGGCGCGAATTTATGGACAGAGCGCTTCCATTAGTTCCTGCAGAGAATTTTCAACCTCCAGCACCTGAAGACACAGCGACACTGAAGCCGGTATTACGTGGTTTCTGGCAAGGCTCAGATACTTCGAGTGCCCCAAGCGTCCATTCAATACTACATTGGGTACAAAAAAGTAATCCTCGCGGTCCAATTCCAGTAAATCCACAGAACGACCCACAATATTCGTTATGGGAGTACGCAGTTCAAGTGTGGGTACAGCAGAACATGCCACAATTGTTATCCGGTGGTGTACAAAACCCTTCGTTTCCAACCGTAGAAAATAACCAAAATAGTACTGGTATTAGTATTATTAACCCCACATCAAGTCAAGTATACGAACGAAACCGTGTTTTAACTGTTTCGGTACAAACAACAGGAGCGCCTATTCAATCCGTCGAATATTATATGAATGGTGTATTTATGGGAAGTTCTCAACAATATCCATTTTCACTCACAATTGTGCCTACCGAACCTGGTACACACACCTTAAAAGCAGTTGGTTCGTCACGTCTTTCTGGAGTGTATGAAAGCCAAGTCTCGTTTAGGGTGCAGTGATGCGCAATTTACACAACGGCGGTAAGTGCCGTTGTGTTACTCACCTCTTTTCCAACCTCTTTTAGAATTTCTTGTTGATTCACACGGATTTCGTGTTTTATTACTGAAGGTGCGTGTATAAACACGGTGTTTTTTGAAATAGTTATGTCTTTTTCATCCAAAGACACTTCGAGAATGTTTTCAACAGCTTTAATGAAAGCCCTTTTTAACGTTGCGTCAGGAGCTTGTATATGTGTGTAGCGCGCAAGTAGTGACGTGAGGCTCTTCATATACATTATCGGTTCATCGGCATAACAAGATAGGTAAAGGTTGCATCTCCAACCCCTTTAATAATCAATGGTCTCCCCACCCCGGCAAACAACAAGGTGATACTATCAGTTGTAATTGACTGAAAAACATCGATGAGGTATTTGTGATTAAAACTAATATCTAAATCTTCTCCTTTTAATACCGCGTCTATCGAATCAAACACTTCTCCAACATCATTATTTCGTGCACTGATGGTGAACGTTTTCTTTTCTGGGTAAATATGAAGGGTTATTTGACTGAATTTATCAGAAAATATTTGTGCTTTTTTAAGTGTATTAACTAAATCTTCCTTTAAGAGTGTTACTTCTGTTTTGGTTTCTTTCGGTAAAATACTTCGATAATCAGGGAAAGATCCATCAATAATACGTGAGGTTATATAACTAGTTTCTGTTTTTATTGAGTATTGGTTTTCATCAATAAATACACTAAGATTTGTCGTTGTTTGACTCTCTAATGTTCGTATAAGCTCAGTGGCATTTTTTACCGGCATAATAACCGGTGGAATATCATCACTTGATTTAAAGGAGATTCTTTTCTCAGCAAGCCGAAATGAATCTGTTGCAACAAAAACCAAGTAATCATCTTCTTTATATATGTATATGCTTGCCAGTTCTGGTTTAATTAATGAAGTTGACGCACTGTACAAAACATTTTTTATTCCTTTTATGAGGGTTTCTTTTGGGATTTCATAACTTTCTGTTGTTTCAGGTTGGGGAATGAGTGGAAAATCTTCATGTGACATTGTTTTAATAGTTGTTTTAGATCCACCAATTGTTAGTATTGCCGATCCGTCTTGTTCTTCAATAACTAATTTCGTTTGTGTTGGTGATGTTCGAAGTGTTGAATAAAGAATTTGTGAGGGAATTGCAATCACTCCTTCAGTTTTAATTGTTGCTGAAACCTTCCGTTCTATACTTAATTCAAGGTTTGTCGTTCGAAGTGTAATGGTGTTTCCTACCCCTTCAATAAGGACACATTTAAGTACTGGTAGTGTTGCTGAGTTTGAAACGATGCGCGAAACACTATCAACAGCTTCATCAAAATCTTTTTTTAAACACTCGAACTTCATACGTTTTTTATTTCCCAAATTTTTTACTTATTAGTGGTGTGAGTATGGGGATAAAGTCATCATACCTCATTAAAATAAAAGTATTTAGACATATTCATACTGTGTACTACTACTTGAATAACACACAACAATAAAGTTAATAACAAAACTTAAAAGAACATTTATGAATCGTTTGTGTATAACTAGATAGTAATCCACCTAGTTATCCCTATTACATTCAAACACTTATTCACAACTAACCAACACATTAGTTATGAATAAGTGTACGAACATGATTTATTTCTTGATCCAAAATACTGTCTGTTTTAATTTCATTCTTTACTTTCTCACATGAGTGAATCACAGTTGTGTGGTCTCTCCCCCCTATTTTCTCACCAATACTTGGGTATGAAATCCCAAAATCCTCTCGCAAAATATACATAATTACCTGCCGAGGACGAACTACCTCTTTCTTTCTGGTCTTTTTATAAATATTTTGCTCATCAACTTCATAATATTCAGAAATTTTCTTAACAACTTCACCAACAGAAATATTCTTATTTGGTTTACTGGTATGTTTCACAACATTCTGGACCTCTTGTGAGCTCAATTCCTTTCCTTTAAGCTGCGTCTTACAAATAAGTGTATTAAGTAACCCTTCAAGTTCTCGAATATTGCCGGGAACTTCTTTAGAAATATACTGAAGCACCTCCTCAGGAATATTAAAACTGTGTTGTAGAGCTTTTTCTCGAAGAATCTCCATTCGGGACTCAACATCAGGGTTGGGTATTTCAGCAATCATTCCGGCACTAAAACGACCTTTAAGGCGGTCTTCTAGTCCAAGTAGACTATTCGGATGTTTATCTGAAGAAAAGACAATCTGCTTATTATTGTCATATAACGCATTAAATAAATGGAACAACTCTTCTTGAGTGCGCTCTTTGTCAGCAATAAACTGAATATCATCCATTATTAATACATCATACTGACGATATTTGTCTTTAAAATTATTTCCCTTTCCCATCTTCACCGCATTAACAAAATCCATCGTAAATCGTTCAGATGTAACATAGAATACCTTTCTGTTCGAGTTTGTCTTCTTTAAATAATTACCAATGGATTGAATCAGGTGTGTTTTTCCATGCCCGGTCCCACCGTAGATAAAAAGAGGATTATAAGTAAGTCCTGGATTCTGCACGACTGCTTGTGCAGCTGCGTGCGCGAGTTGGTTAAAAGTACCAACAACAAATGTGTCAAACGTATAACGAGGATTTAGGTTGTCCCGCTTATCTATAAACATATCCTGAAGCAGTAGCTGGTTTTGGTTACTGTTTTGGCTTGGTCGCTGGTCCCCCGACGCGCGCTTTATGGCGTTTTTAGTAACCACATATTCGATTCCGCGTATTGAATCGTCAAAACCACGAAGTGTTTTAAGGATAAAAGAGTGATGCTTCTCATGAAGCCAGTCTTTCACAATCTTGTTTGGGACCCCGATATGTACAATATTAGCGTCTTGTTTGATGATGGCGGTGTCTTTAAACCATGTACGGAAACTCGCTTCAGAGATGTTCATCTCAATGTACACGAGAGTGTTTTGCCAGAGTTCTTGATCGCTCAACATAATACGTACTCAAAAGTTAGAGTATTATATACGAGTTTTTTTCCGAATGAAAAATAAATGTATTACAAGCAATATGTGAGTAACGTGTGGATAAGAAGTACTCCCCTTCCCTCCCTGAGTGTGTTCACACAAACTGGGTAGTGTATAACGGACACTTTTTCTATATATTTAGACGTATTTAGCCACCAAGGCAGGATGACATCTAATACAACCCATTGCAGCGTCTATACACATGGTGTGGATAGCAAACCGCCGTACCGCCAAGGTATTGCTTTTCTTATTTTTATACGTACTATTGTGGCTTATGTCGACAAAGCGCACATACCAACCAAAGAAACTAAAACGACAGCGAAAGCACGGTTTTCTCGCTCGTTCTGCGTCCCCTGCCGGACGTCGCGTTCTTCGAGCACGCCGTCGCCGTGGTCGCGTAGCGCTTAGTGTCTAGCACACATCGTTGCTATACTGCAACAACATGTTTCGCAGGAACAATCGGGCAACCACCACTCAGGTTAAGCACGCTCTCTCTCGTGGATTTACTCGCCAGTCGAATAATTTTTCAGTGCGAATACACAAAAACTCACTGGAAAAGGTCGCGATAAGCACTTTTTCGGTCGTGGTATCAAAAAAGGTGGCACCCACCGCTGTAGCACGCAATACACTGAAGCGTCGTATTCGCAGTGCGTTACAACAAAATCGAGCACCAAAATTCAGCGGAATATACATAATATACGCAAAAAAAGGAGCCACAGCACTCACGGTGAGTGATATGGCAAAAGAGCTCTCGCAGCTCATTTCAACCTAGAGTTTACTTACCCTAGTGTCTGCGCTACTATGCTGCAATGCTAGTGACAGCCTTTCACGTCATTATTTTCAACCCTCTCTACAACGGGTTGGTTTTTTTGATAGACATCCTTCCGCTCGCTGATGTTGGCCTTGCGGTGGTACTCTTAACGCTCGTCGTAAAAATTATCCTCTTCCCCCTCGCACACAAGGTTGCACGTATGCAGGTGCAAATGCGCGAACTCACCCCACACATTGAGGCCATAAAGGAGCAATATAAAGAAGACAAACAGGAGCAGACACTCAAGCTTATGGCTCTGTACAAAGAGAAGAACATCCGTCCGTTCCTCAGCATTTTGGTGGTGCTCATCCAACTCCCTATCATCTTCGGACTCTACTGGGTCTTTTTCCGCGGCGGACTACCAAATATCCAGGCAGACTTGTTGTACTCGTTTGTCCCGGTACCGGAAATGGTCAACATGCATTTCTTGGGGCTGTTTGATATGGGTGGACGCAGCATCGTGCTTGCGCTGCTTGCCGGTGTCACGCAATTTATTCACACAATGTACGCACTTCCGGCACCAAAACCACGCGGCGACAACCCGAGTATCAAGGATGATTTGGCACACAGCTTTCACTTACAGATGAAATACGTCATGCCAATCATTGTCGTTGTTATCTCATACACCATCTCAGCTGCCATCGCATTATACTGGCTCACGAGCAACCTTTTCGCTATTGGGCAAGAGTTGTTGGTGTTGCGAAAGGCAAAAGCGGTGATAGTAAACGAACCGGAACACAATGGACAATAACGCAATACAAAAATATATAGAAGAACTGCTTGTAAAGTTGGACGTTACGTATGATGCCGTGACTGTTGAAGAGAGTGCCGGACAAACCGTCTTTCAAATACAGACCACCGACAGCGCGAAACTCATTGGTTCGCGTGGCGACACCATCCGCGCGCTGAACCATGTTGTGCGCAAAACATTCGAGTCCGGAGAAGAAAAGGCACGGTTTCTCATAGATGTAAATCGGTACCGTACACAAAAGATTGAAGATTTGAAGAAAACCGCGCAGTTATTGGCGGAACGGGCTCGTTCGCTTAAATACAATGTAGAAATGTCCCCCATGAGTGCGTATGAGCGCATGGTGGTGCATGCAGCGCTTGCTGATGAGCCACATATTGCAACCGAATCACATGGCGACGGTAAAGACCGCCGCGTCGTCATCAAGTACGTCGACTAGCAATTCTTAAATAACAGAACCTTCCCTAAATTGATACTCGCCCCCTTCTCTGAAGGGCGTTTCTTGTTTTACGCAAGGATTTCGTGCCACGTCCTGATTCCTCAAGCCAGATTCACATGCTTCTTTTGAAGTGTAACATGCATCCCTTTGTGGGCTCGGGTGACAATACGTTGTACTTCCAGGGGTTCGCAATTGGCACGTTAGATTTTCTCCTGTTCCGTAATTGGGATTTGAAGCTCCTACCCCAAAACCAGACCCATTCTCAGCAAGACACTTTTCTTTGGATGGATAGCATAGTTTTGTAGATCCCTTAGTGACACAATGTACTGTTCCTTCAGAGCTTACTGGTTGAATCAAGCGACCAGTAGAAGGTTGTTCCTGCACGCTCGAAACTTCTGTGGTTATCGTGCCAAGACTGAAATCAAGATTGAGGGCATCCCTGTTTATTTCGTAGAAGAATAACCACGTTCCGAGTAACATAAGCAGTCCAAGGAGTGCTTGTTGTATGCGCTCCTTGCTACTCCCCTTCCCCGACACTGCTTCTGTTGTCATATACTCAAGACCAGACACAGCAATGATAAGTACTGCAAGAATAGCGCCAAAAGTAAGAGCGAGGTCAAAAAGGTTATTAAAATACGTTCCAAGAGAAGGCCCGGTGATACCCAGTCGCTCCATTGCCTCTCCAGAGACAGGGACAAACTCCTGCGCACCTACAATAGTTGGTATAAATAACAAGGCGCCGAGCAAGAGGGCAACCCCTTTTTCCTTAATTGTATCTAGAAACATACTGACAGTCTTTTTATTATACGCGAGACACTCAGAACACATAAGCTTATTCAGTCGCTTCGATTTGTGGAAACGTTAGAGACCACAATGTTTGGTCGAGGGCGTTAGTAAAAAACAACACAGTACCGGTAGCATCGAATGTTAGATTTTCCATATCAAGTGAAATACCGCTTCTCGCCGAAGAAGAAAAAACGTGCTCGGTAAGACCAGTCTCCGTATCTATTTTAAATACCGAATCAGTAAAATGTACTTCCCCACGGTACCAGGCGTCGGGGTATGGCACGTCCGGCAACTCGTCAGGAAAGGCACAATAAATAACAGGTTCCTGTGGGTGCCATACACATTTATCAGATAGTGTAGAACCGCTCAGGCTGGTTATAAGACCAGTGCTAAGCTCCTTGAGTCTCAATGCCGGGGCACCATTTTTCGTTGTGCTGTACAGTATATACTCACCATTCGGACTCATCTGTGCACTTAAACCGGTATGTTGACGCAGCACACTTCTTTTTTCTCCAGATTCCGGATTTATTATGAAGGCTGAACTCATCAACGACGCTGAAGGACTCTGCCACACGAGAATTGCAGCACTGTTCCAGGTAATATTCCAATTGCGTAGTGTTGACTCGAACACTCGTTGTTGTGAACTTCCGTTTGGATCCGCAACATACAGTACACTACCCCCTGTCGTTTCCTCCAGCATGGCAATTTTGTTTCCATCTTGGTTTGCGACTATGGCACGCACACTTCCCGTAAATGGTTCAGCAGGTTCAGATGAGCTGATTCTACTGTAGACACTCGCTACACTTTCATCCTCATTGAGATACTGGCGTATAACAGCAGTACCGTCGTTTACGAATATTGCGTTGTACACTCTTGGAACAGTCGTTTGATTAACTCGCGTCGTGGTGCCGTCAGGAAGCTCCTTTTCAAAGATGTGCCCGGTAGCACGATCAACGAAACGAACAGCATCATCCCGTCGCTTTACGAAGCCGGCAATTGGCAAGTTATACAGCTGTCGGAGCATTGGCTCTACAGAAGAGTCAGTGTCGCTTGGTGTGCTCGACCCCGTGTTAGATGTTCCACCAAACAATCCACCAAAGAAACCTCCCCCCCCAGACGATGAGCCCCCGTTTCCTCCTCCGAAGTACGTTATATCTTGTGTTGGGTCAGTACTGTTTTGTTGCTGTTGATTGATAAACCAAGCTAATCCAAGCAGCCCACCAATAAGTAACAAAATGATGACCGATAGTGTTATGTAGAGTATGCGTTTATTCATATGCCAAATAGCGAGTCTCGCGCTGACCCTTCAAATGTTACTCGAAAAACACCCTCAGCAGCTTGTAGTAACTGCGTTGCATGTTCAATTGCTACTCGGATTGTTGTGGCAACATTGCCTTCGGAGGAGAGTTGGACCGTAAGGAGAGACGGTGTTGCGCTTGGTGTGTTCGCTATCGTGTTGTTGATACGCCATGTGTATGAAAGCTCACGGTTGTTGCCGTGTGTGGTGCTCATAAAGTAGGGGGTGGCTTGTATATCGACACGTGACGACCCTCGAAATACATAGTTATCGACTATTGCATCGTGAAAACGAACTCCTATGAGTGGGTCGCGCTCATACAATACTACTTGTGGCTCCTGTGTGGTGATTCGAGCGGATGAGCGAGCGATACGTGTTCCGTCAGGAGAGCGCACTTCTACAGAGAGAATGTACTCGCCCAAAAACTTTGGTCCCTCAGTTATGAGAGAACGTGCGCCAACACCGGACTGGCTTCCCAAAACAGTACCATTCTTGCTCCAAGTATAAATAAGTTCAGCATTTGCATACACCGAACCATTATCTTTTAGAAAGTGTGGTTCCGCTTGCGCCCGAATGGTACTTCCTGGTGTGTAATGACTCGCTCCTTTAAAAAACGGAGGAACGTACGTATCTGCTTCCCAGAGGAGGGTTAGTTCAGACGGACGAATAGTTATTGATTTCGAACGCACGTCTCCGGAAGGAGTCCGTAGCAATACGTCCAGTTTTTGTGAAACTCCATTTTGTCCTGCTGAGAATACGAAAGAGACGCCACCTTGTTCTTGTTGTTGAGTAACGCCATCAAGTACCCATACGATTGTTGCGTTACGAGCGCTTTCTCCGTCAGAAGATACTGTTGCAGTCACCTCTTGTCCCGGTTGCGGGTATTCTGGTGTGAGCGTAATCGCAAGTACGTTGGGGGTGCTTACTACTTGAGCATATACAAAACCGGCCTGTGAAAAAAGAAAGACCGCCAACATTACTACAGAGATAAAACCTCGCATACACTACATTATATAGTGCTTTATGCTGAGTCCCAGAAAGGCATCGTGATAAGTGTAAGTACTACCCTATGCGCCGCTTTTGCCTCGAGAGAGTAACCTCGTTGTCATTAGCCGCCATAGGAACTTTCATCTCAGCAACCATTTCTTTTTGTTTTTCAGCGTCTTCCTTTTCAACTTGGCGTATGATGAAAAATGTTCCCACACCCCAACCCGGAATGACGTTATTTAAAAACGGCAATATCTCGACACTAAGAACGGCAATATTCAAGAAGTACCGATTTGATTTGTCAGCGAATCCAACACCAAGAATACGTAACCAGACCCAAAACACGATACGTGCGAATACGGTCAAAATGGTTGAGAGAAACAATCCGAGAATCGGGATGAACACAAAAATAAATTGCAAAAAATCTACCGCAAACGCAACGGAAAGCAGTGCACTTTTATGAAACCCATTAATACGTACTTCGTGTGAGGCCATGAAACTACCCGTAGTATTATCCGGACGTCTCCTCTAATTGTTGGGAAGAGATTTCTTCTTTAGCCTTTTTAATAGCAAGGATCTGCGACGGGTCCGAGGTAATAATCTGGTCTTCTGTGTAGCTGGCGATAACCTTTATCGCCACATGCTTTAATCCGGCGAAGAAAATACCCTCCCCCACGTCTGACTCAAGCAACAAATACTTTTCCTCGTCGGAGAGTTTAAATGTTTCTTGAATCAGATCAATAGATGTTGGTGACTGTCGCAGCAAAATCTGGATCGACGAGTTGGTAATCATGGCTTTCCCGTACGTGCTGCTTAAGAAGTCGGCAACGTCTTGGGTAATGGTTGCAAGCCCAAGGTAGTATTTACGGCCGCGTTTTGCGATTCCGAAGAGGAAGGATGCAGTGTCTTCAGACTTCATCATCCACCATGCCTCATCGATGATGAGCAAGCGCTTTCGCAGCTCTTTGCGCACCATATTCCAAATATAGTGTGTTACCAAGTACATGGCGACAGGCTTCAATTCATCTTCCATGTCGCGCACACTGAACACCACGAATCGTTTGTTCATGTCTATATTTGTTGGACGGTTGATGAATCCCGACCACGTTCCGTGCGTATATTTCGAAAGTCGCTGTACGAGCGATTCCGAACCCTCAAGACCGGAGAGTACCAGCTCAAAGTCAGAAAGCAGTGGTGGTTCAAGATTGGTGAAATCTGAATTCGGCGTAATATCCTTCAATGCATACGTTTCGGTAATAGCGCGGTCTATAATGGCGTCTTCTTCCGGTGTCAGTCCACCGAACATGATACGAAATAGTCCGACGAGCGTTATGATGTTGCTGCGCAAAATGTCAGCAGGGTTTTCATCCTCACGAGGAATAGGTAAATCAAACGGATTGATGTGATGTTGCGAAGAAAGAGAAATATTAAAATAGCGCCCCCCTGTTGTCTCTGCCAGATATTCATACTCTCGTTCCGGGTCAATTACGATGACGTCGGCGTCAAACATGAGCGAACGAACAATCTCAAGTTTGGTCATGTAGGACTTTCCGGCACCTGACTTGGCGAATACGACGGAGTTGTAGTTCTCAAGAGAAAATCGATCAAATAATACCAAACTTGAGTTGTGACGGTTAATACCGTACAAAATGCCCCTGTCGCTCGTGAGGTCGAACGATACGAATGGGAAAATGCTTGAGAGTGGTGATGAATTCAAGTTCGAGTGAACTCCAAGTGCATCTTCAGCAATGGGAATAACACTCTTAAATCCCGGTTCTTGTTGGAAGAGCGCCGGCTTTAAGTACACAAGACGTGCTTCGAGAATAGAGCGGATTTCAGACTCGGTTTTGTCTATCTCATCGCGCGTATCGCCATATATCGTTATATAGAGCCCCACCTGGAACATTTTTTCTTGTGCTTGCTGTAAGCGGTCTCGTAGGAATTCAAGGTCGGAATATGCGGTGTCGAGTACCGGGTCGCGAACCAATCCTTTTTCTTCGCGAATAGTAATCTGACTCTCAACCTCAGCCACCTTCTTTTGAAATTTACGCAACACAGTTGTCGTATCCATTGGGTGTACAAAGATTGAGATATCAAAAACCTTATCGAGGTTGATTATTGGAGAAAACCACCCCGTAGAGAGGAAGCGTGGGTATGAAATAACAAAAAAGGTACGAGCGACTTTCTCCCCGAGGTTTAATTCACGTGGCGTTATCTGAAGTGCGGATGGCGCAACGACATCTTGTAATTCGAGAACGCCGTGTTTGTAGATTTCTTCAGGAAGAATCGGAACAATATCACTGTTCCGCGTTTCTTTTTTCTTTCCAAATAAGTCAAACAAAGCCATATACGTACATTCATTATACCTGTTGCAGATACCACCTACACGTTTGTGCTGGGGAGTTAGTTCAGCGCCTTAATCATTTGTGTCGGCTTGTCGCGCTCTCCCGGGTTAAAGATTTTGTATAGCAACTCGATAACTTCTTCGGTATCAAGCTGCACGGTGCGTACTCCTGTGCGGACTAACCCTTGTTGCACAATCGCGATACGTTGATCGAGTTGTGATACATGCTCTTCAAAGGCATTCTTCTCTTTGCTGTTGCCAGTAGAAGCTCCCTTTTGTTGACTCCATGGGAGTGCTCCGAGGATCCCGGTGTTCACTGATGACAATGCCGGAGGGCTATACGGGACCACTACAAAGAATTGTTTCGTCATGATGTCAGCACCTTCAACGAAACTTTTAATGAATTCCATGTATTCACGAATCTGAATACGCATGAGGTCATCCATTGTGCGCTTAAACTCTTCCTCAAGCGTTTCTATATACGGGCGAATATCGAGTTCTCTCGATTGGATGTATATTTGTATTGAAAAGTCGAGCGAGTTAAAGAAGCTCTGGAATTGCGAAATAAATGCACTTTGCTCGTCCTCACTTTTAAGTGCGAAGTTGAGCGACGAGGCCATTAAAATTGCCCGTAATCCGCCGTTTTGTAGCACAATAACACCATCACGAACCTCCTTTACGGGTACGAAGTCTTGAGATGATTGAGCTGAAGTCTTTTGTTGCGGCATATTTTTAGCGGATTTCTTGTTGCTTTTTCTTTTCTCGGTCCAGTCTAATGCGCTCATTTATGTCGAGGCTCCACGCAAGACTGTTGAGTTTATTTTCAGAAAGTGACGGGACTTCGGGTATTGCTGAAGGGAGGGTCGCAGCGTCCGGCGCTTTCTTCTTTCGCTTTTCTCTATAGTTACTGTTCCATAAGTATAACTTCTTTCGCACAAAATACATGAATGCGGCCTCCAGAGTGACAATCAATGGTTTTTTGTTTACCTGCACAAATGCGAGTGCCACGGCAAAACCGATTACTCCAAGTGCAAGAGGGATGGCTACAAGATTTGGAAGGGCACGCCAAATGAGAAAACCCAGTCCTCCCCCACCCGCAACATAGATGAATTGTTTCAGTGTGAGTGGCCCGAAGATTTTGTCCTCAACATCGGTGAATTGTGGTACTTGAAATTGCACGGTTGGTTGTTATGTATGAGCGAAGAGCAAGACCATATGTGCGAGCAGAAAAACCACATGGCACAGCAGGTGTTGATTCCGCACTCAGTAACTACAGTATCGCACACTGCTTTTGCGATGCACGTGAGTGTCTGGGGACGGCAGTGATTATTCTATTGATTCCCGATAAGGGTCTTCTTGCACATCCCTACGCTCACTACTACTTTGCCCTCGTTGGTATGCAGATGTATCAGATGGCGCACGCTTTTCCTGTGCGCTTGATTCGTTGTCTGACGTACGCACGGCGCTACGCGTCAGTGCGTCTCGGCTCAATGTGCCCTGCATCATTTCTCTAATAGGCTTGAATATTTGTTGTGCGATATCGTTGACCAGTTTCTGTGCAACTTCATCTGAAACACCTACTTCTGTTGCGATATTTTTAACCATGTTTTTCGGCTCTTCAAGTCCCAGGAGGGTGAGCATAATTTCGTTTTCCAAAAGAACCCACTGATCAAGGTGCAATTTATACTTTGCAGAAAGACCACGCAGTTTTTCCTCAACGCTGGTATCAGTAATCGCTTGCTGTACAGCAGGAGGGAGCTGTGCGAAACGCTCTTGAATTTGCTTTTCTATATCATTTCCCATATACGCTGATTATTTATCCTTATTTGTCTTGCTGCTTTGAGAATCACCCTTTTCTTCCTTCATAGTCGCACGTAGCTTCTCAATTAGTTGATCGTCAGCACTCTTGCCAATCTCTGCTTTCGCCATTTCCTTCACGCTTTTGCCAGTCGTGAACCATTTTCTTTTATCAATGCCTTCTTTAGCCCGCTTTTTAATATCTTCATTCGCATCCTTCAGTGCTCGTGCTTTTTTTATTTCTATCTCGCCAATATTTTTGTCAATGCTTCTTTGTACCGATTTTGACTCTTTGTCTATATTTTCAAGCCGTGTCTTATACGCATCGGCAATTTTCTCTCGACGTCGTTGTTGTCTTACAAGTCGTTCGTTTAGGTTCTTAATCTTCTCATCTTGTCCAGCAACCGCTTTCTGAGCAGCTCCAACTGCATCACGCAATTTTGAACGTTCTTCAGGAGTTATATCAATCTCTGACTCGGCAGCATACGTTTTGTCACGCAAATCTTCCTCGAGCCCCTTCTTTTCTTTAATTGCTTTACTAATTTCTGCACCAATAGAAGATTCTTTTGCTGTGGTCTTTTCTTCGAGACCGTCCTTCTGTTTTTCAGAATCTGTAGTTTTTACTTGTGCATCTTTTTGCATCTCTTTCGACAGAGCATTCCATTCCTTAATTTCTTTATCGTATGATTCTCCAACAAGTTTCTTTTCCTTATCTAGTCCAACTTTTGCAATATATTTTGCGAATGCCTTGTCACTCTCAACATTACCGAAACTCACTCCTTGCTTTGCAGCCGCCTTCCCAAACTTTGTTGATGCAATGCTGTTGTTGTCTTTCATTGCATTTAGACGTGCTCCAAGACGAGTACCCTTCACTCCAGGTGCTTTTTCAGCTTGTTCGGCTGCCCAGTTTCGTGCTCGTAGACCTCCGTATAATGCGAGGCCAACACCGCTTGCACGCAAGGAGCCAGAGAACCCTTTCATACCCCAGTCTTTTGCAAATTGTGCCCCTTTGATAGAGAGACCGTCGGCAATTTTTGTCGACGCATAGAGTAAGCCAATGACAACCATCATGTTGAGAGTGTACAGCCATGAACCACCATCTTTTGACACCAGTGAAGCAAAGTCAGCGCCACCACCACCTTTTTGCATGCCCTGCATGACATGCACAACGCCCCACAACATCAGCATAAACAATGGTGCGAACAGCGCGTTCTTAATAAGCGCATCCCACCATTTATTCCACCACGAGTCCCCGCCGGGAATCATATACGCCGTGAAAGCGGCAGCTGATGTGAACATAAGTACCATTAACACCACAATGCGTGAGACCATAAGAATGAGTCCATAAAGGAGAACGGCGCTCAGTGCAGAAAAGAAAAAGATTGTCACAATCGTGTACACAACAGCGCTTCCCCAACTACCCTCTCCGCTGTCAATGATACCTTTAAGGGCAGTGCTTCCACCCGTGAGCCACCCTTCGGTAAGGCCTGCCTGCTGCATAAAGATTCCTGCTATACCGGCGTCTTCGCCAGTTACTGTTTTTACTTGTATAGCCTTACGAAATTGTAGTGCAGTTACGTTTGAAACATCGACAATTGCTTTTGTAAAAAAGAGACTGAAGTTTATTAAGAGTGCAACGATGAGTATGCGTACCCCGAATTGTTTGAGTCCATACTTTGAAATATTTAAGATGACACAGATGGCAACGAATACAAACATGGCAATCATTACGATGTTTGCAATGTCGCGAAAGCCCTCCCAGGCGGTAGTTATACCAGGCTCAAAAATGCTAAACGTAGTGTGAAAATCAGTGATGGTGTATTTCATTACTTGATCGAATCCCTCTCCGACCAATCCTAAAATTCCTGCAGGAATCGTAATCAGTATCCCTAAGAGAAACGCAAAAGCTTCGTTAATAAAATTCAAATTCAAACTCATATACTAGGTACCAGTGTGCTGCTCCCAATTATCTGGGTTACACCACCCACCCTCCCACTCTTCGCGGGTGTCTTCAAGTAATTTTTTCATCAGCGCTTCAATTTCGTCTACGTGTTCAAGCGCTTGGCGCAGTTGTGCTTCGGTGTGCAATACGCGCGCAGCGATGAGTTCGTCGATACGCTCGAGGATAAATCGCTGCCCACTTGCTGATACCGTTGCTGAGAGATCCGCCTTTATTCGCTCAAGCACCTCAAGTGCCTGTATCGAACGTGCAATTTCTTCGCGCATGATAGTCAACAGTGGAGTAATAGCACTGTCAACAATAGAGCGCGAGTGTTCCATGCTGCGAACGATAGTTGCCGACTCGGTAACATTCTGTGCTGTTGCCGTCACAGTCACGCTTGGTAATTCTATCGGGAGCGTAAGCGTAATGCCGGCAACAGAGGTTTCTTTTGCAAGGGTTACCGACGCGGGTGCGAAGGTGCCACTTCCGTTTGCGAGTGTTTCGGTTGCACTCACGGTTACGGTGCCATCAGGGATAGTCGTGAGATCAATCGAACCCGTTACCCATGTGCCGTCGGCGCTGACTGTCGGACGAGTCGGTCCCACTGTTACACCACTGCCGGTAGCGATAACGTCAACTGTTGAATTATTTTGAGATATACGCCCTGAGACTGTTATCTTTCCGTCAGAAACTGTTTTAGCAACGATGGCGTCAGGTGCGGTCTTCGCTGTAACTGTCACCGGAGTCGAACAGGTGTTGTTTCCTCTACCACTGCACACACGATTTTGCACTCGTTCTTTCAAATCATCTTTGGCCTGTGCAACGATGCCGTCCCAACATGTCATTTCCCATGTTTCAAGTTGTCGTTGCGATTTATTAAGACTGGAAACTGCACTCTGGCGAGCTTTTACGAACTCTTGTTCGATTCGAACCGTATTATTTACAATCGAAGCAGCAGCTCCTGTCATGTTGTTGCGTGCTCGTGCAGACGAGTCCTGTACGAGTCTGTCGAGGTACGATGATTCTCCGGAGATTGATTCAGCGAGTCCTGCAAAGCCATTTGTTCCGGAAACTGTCTGCACGCCGATGTGCGACATGAGTGCGGCAACAATTTCATCAATCTCATCAGCATTTTCTGTTTGGCGGAGCCCTGCTCCAATGGCGCTCTGTAGATTTTCTGCAATCATAAATCCAGGCGTCACGACTCGAGAGACGGTAGTGGTTGCACCGTCACCAAGGTCAACAGTTTTATTAACGGTGAGTGGTCGGATCCCGCTACCCCAGTTAAGTTGCTCCTGCTCCTCAGTCCGCTTGGTGGTAATTGAGTCTTGTAATCTGTTTCGCGCGTTGAAGTATGCAAACAGAGGATTACACGACGTATTCGTAGCCAAGTTGAAGAATGACTCCCAACCACCTCCGGCATAGAAGTCACCAGACCGCATAGAAGTGAGTTGTGTGTCGGAGACATTGCACCGCAATGCATTTTCGGGAGCACGTGTTTCTTGTGAGTATGTTTTTGCAAGTGCAACACGAACGTCGCGTCTGAACGGCGCCGCGATTACTTCGGTTTCCGGTCCGGTAATAATGCGTTCCGCTTCCGGATCAGACACATTTTCCAACATATGTAGCGGTAGATTGGTGATATATGCAGGGTTTCCGTCAAAGCCGGTATTAGCCCACGTCACTGTGCGGCGAATGATGTCGGCAACAAGCGCTTCACGATTGGCGTTGTAAATACCATCGAGCAAACACTCCTTGTAGGTTAGTAGTCGTTCTTGATCATGCACGGCACTGTCAAAAACCGGTACATGCGAACCACTGGGACCTTGTGCTCCGACAGAGCCATATGACGCACCGGTACACCCGTATACACCGTCACGAGAAAAACCGGAAGCAACCGAAGACTGTGTGCTTGTTGGGTTGTTGAGCTGGTCGAGTACCCTCTGAAGAAGTTCTTGTGCCGTTTGTGCTTCTTGTGCATGTACAAATGGACCGGATAGAGAGCCGAATGCAAGAGCAATAAAAAAGAGTGTAAGCGTTACCCGTTTCATAGATTCGACTCTTTAAGGGTGAAGTAAATATCTATTTGTCCGTAGGCTGCTTTAATAGCATCCTCTCCTTCAAGGAAGTCACGTGTTGCCACAAACGAGAGAATCGGGTCTTCCGGCACTCGTTCCATTGTGCGCAGTACTTTCGCAAAAGTTGAAAAACTATTTACGATGGAAAGATGTGCACGCGCCGCATCCTCCGGCACAGTAACCGCAAGTAGTGCATCTGCTATCGACTCATATATTTCAGCGGCGTCACCAAGTTTTTCGAACTCGTTTGGATTATTTGTTTCAATCGCACGCCCGTACGTAGTCAGTTCGTACTCCGGTATAGCTGTTATCGGTATTATCGCGTTTTGGAATGCACGTTTGTATGCATTTACGCGCCCCGTTGAAGTGTCTGTGGTTGTTCGCAAATCGTTCAAGGTGAACTCGGGTGTGAGGTCAGCACCAAACTGCTCGTTTGTTGCTTGTGCAATAACAAAGTCAAAGGCCTCCGGGTCGTATGTTCCGAGTTGTTTCGACTGGATGTATGCTCCAAATATCTCTCGTGCCAGTATATCGGTTCGAGTCGTACTTGCTGTATCAAGCGTTAGCTCACCGCTAGCTTCAAATACTTTTCGTGCGGCAGCCACTTCTTCCCCGTCGGGAATCCCGTCACCATTAGTGTCCGGGTTTTGAGGATCGAGCCCGAGCAAGACTTCTTCCCAATCAAATACACCGTCACCGTCTGTATCAGTTGCGTATTGATTTGAGGCAAGGGTATCGTTTGTTTGTGTAGACATCGTGCTTGCGCTGCCACGCAGGGTAGGTACCCACGTATTCCATGCGGCAATACTCACGACCGCAACGCCAAAAAGCGCTGCAGCAATAACTTTGCCACTGACGTGTGTATGCTTAAACACACTAATAGTATAGCAAGCACCAATGCGTTCTAGGAACAAAAACCGCGAAACGTGGGGACACGATGCTATCTCGCGTTAACGAGTTCCCATATTTTGTGCGGGAAACACAAAGACACTTCCCGCTTCTCCGGGGTCAAACGTCACATCGTATGCACTAAAGAGGTTTACCAGCGCAATGTGCTGTTTTGCCACTGCCTCAGAAGCCTTATTGTATGTCAAAATCTGCGCAACCAGTTCTGAGTCATCTTGCGCCGTCGTTAAGTTCCAAAGTAAGGTGCCAACCTCTGCATACGCATCACTCAAGCGCGTATGTGTGGACTGAGCTACCTGAGGCGGTTCAATAGAAGCGATCTCATCAGAGAGTTCAGTATACGCGTTAGTTAATGCGCGCAACGCAGCAGTCTCGGTACGGTTCTTTAAAAATGCGTCCAGAAGCGCAACCTGGTCGCCCTGTGTAGTGGTGAATGCAGTGAGAAGTGCTCCTAATTCGTTTCCATACGTATGCAGTTCGCGCTGCACTTCCGATTGTTCGTCTACAATGACGACGGGACTGCTCGTGGTGTACGTCCCCGTCCAGATAGCGATGTCATTCGTAAATGAGGTGTCACCGCTTCCTTTTAACGAATCCGTAAGACGTGGACCAAGCAAGTCGGCAAAGATATCGTGAATTCCTTTTTGTTCTGATGATATATCACTCAACTGTGGCACTTGTTTGCTCGGCTCTGAATACGAAACCAGTCCCGATTCGCTCCGCGCTTCCCAGTTTCGCAAAATTTCATCAAGTGTCACTTCCTCGACTGTATTGTGATTGCTGGTACCTGTAGTGGCTGCTGGTGTGACGTCTGAGGCAAACAAATTTCCAAACTGATAATCCGTTTGAGAAGATGAGAAGGTACCCTTCGTACTTTGTCCATCCCCTCTCTGAGAATCGCGCACTACGTATGTTGACGCTGCTGCGCCGAGTGCGATAAGCACCAGCATACCAAGTGCGAGAAAATACGTACGATACATAAAAATACAGTATACCGAGCGTTGTGATACTCGTCACGCAAAAGTTAGCTGACAGTTAATAGTTTGTAGTTGTTAGTTGTGTGTCCAGACTCAAACAGATTGAACATCAGATGCTCTAGGTTACAAAAGCCCGAATAAAAAACTACCAATTTGGCTGAGTTTTTTACTATCAACCATAAACTATCAACCACCAACTCGCCCTCGTGTTATCATACGCACATGAACATACCGCTTATTCACAGTAAAATTATCATCTTCATTACACTGATTTTTTTCGCTGGATCACTTAGCATTGCGCCACAAAGAGCAGAAGCATTTGAATGGGGTGGACAGTTTCAAACCGTTATTCCGTGCTGGAATGCGGTGATTTATGTCGTCGCCGGACCACCTCGTGGCGGCCCGTTTATATGGACACCTGCGACAGCAACATTCAGCTACGGACCACCGTCACATACCGGTCAATACGGGCTCGGTTTGGCCGGTCCGCCTTATTTCTGTCTCGTATCGCCATACCCCATCATTGCTTTTTCAGGGATTATCATGACAATGGTTGGTACAAGCCGCTAAGTTGACGCGAGTTCTCTAACAAGCGTACCCCACTGCGCAAGAGAGACGTCTTCTGCTCGAGTATTTTCATTTAAACCGGAGCGTTGCAACGCATGCAGTAGCGCCTCTTTGGTGCCAAACGAGGATAGATTGTTCAAAAGTTTTTTTCGCTTACTGCTAAATCCGGCACGAACAATCTTAAAGAAACGATCTTCGGTGAAGTCTATAAAAAAATGTTTTGATATATCACCGATAGTGAGCACTGCCGAGTCTACTTTAGGTGCGGGAGTAAAGTACCGCGCCGGCACAGTAGTGACGTAGCGTGGAGTACCGTACGCTTTAACCGAAATACTCAAAATACTTTCTTTTTTGCTGCGAGCGATGCGTTCAGCTACTTCCTTTTGCACAAGCAGTGTCATGCTTGTAGGTTGTGCCTGCGCCGTAAGAAATCGACGGATAATTTCTCCCGTAATGTAGTACGGAATGTTTGCAACCACTTTGTATGGTTGCGTGCCACCAAGTAACTCTTGCATCGATGCGTCCGTGAGTGGCACCTGCAAAATATCCTTTGAAATAATCGAAAGCGTGTTGTTGGCGATGGATGACGCAAAAGTCTCTTCGAGAATCGCGACCATGTCCGGATCAGTTTCGATTGCAACTACGCGTGCTCCTGCATCAAGCAGTGCACGGGTAAGCACGCCGGTACCGGGACCTACTTCGATAACAACATCCCCGGGGACGATTTGTGCGGCGACCACGCTGTCTGCGAGGACTGCTTTTGAGTTAAGAAAGTGCTGCCCAAGGTGTTTTTTAGCGCGCATACGTATATATACGACATACTAGCATGCAAACGTTAAGAGCGACGCTAGAAATCAATTAAATCGACTTTGTGCTCATGCGGTCGGGAAAATCCTTCGAGCGCTTCAAGATGCTCCTCCCCGACGTCTTCAATAAATGATGAGGCAGTTTGAATTGATTGAGAACCAAAAATGGTGCGCACGACTGCGTGCGAGAGAAACACTTTTTTACGAGCGCGTGTCAGCGCAACGTAGAAAAGACGGCGCTCCTCTTCGTCGTCACCGGAATCATCGAAGCGTTCGTGTGGAAAGAGCCCTTCCTCGAGTCCCACGATAAACACATAGTCAAACTCGAGTCCTTTTGACGCGTGCACGGTCATCAACTTTACTGCGTTGTGGTTTTTCTCAAGCGAATCTTGATCAGTCGCGAGTGCGGCGTCTTCAAGAAGCTTTTCAATACCTTCTTCGCCTGCATACGCGTCATACTTTGACGCAAGCGTTGCAAGCTCTTTCATGTTTTCGAGACGTTCTCGGTCTTCTTCTGTGCCGCCTTTTAGTTTGCCTTCCAAACCACTCTTTTGTACTACGAAACGAATAGTTTCTGATGGTTTTTCGCGCAGGGCCACGTCGCGGATTGCACTAAGAAGATCAGTAAACTCGGCAACCTTTTGTTGCGCTGCAGGAGAAAGTTCATGTTCTTTTTTCTCAAGCATTTTTGTGAGCGTCAATTTGCCGATGCCGCGTGGCGGGGTACTCACTATGCGAGCGATGTCCCCTTGCGAGTCAGGGTTCAATGCTGCACGAATATAACTCAAGACATCTTTTATTTCCTTACGGTCGAAGAAGCGGGTACCGAGTACTTGGTATGGAACACCTGCATACATACATGTTTGCTCGAGCGCTCGAGACTGGAAGTTTGCTCGATACAATATGGCAATTTCTCGAGGAGCAACTCCTTGCGCAATGAGTTCCGCCGCTTTCTCAACAACAAAACGTGCCTCGTCATCTTCACTGAATGAGCTGTACAAACCAATGGGCTCTCCTTCCCCATTCTGGGTAAACAGCTTCTTCTCTTTACGGCGAACGTTTTTCGCAATCACATTATTCGCAGCGGCAAGAATGGTTTGTGTAGAGCGATAGTTTTCTTCGAGCACTACTACTGTCGTTCCGGGGAACTCTTCCTCAAAAGAAAGAAGGTTTGCGAGGTTTGCTCCGCGCCATGAATAAATTGTTTGGTCGATGTCCCCGACAACACAAATGTTCGCAGCTTCTCCCACAAGGAGTTGTGTAATCGCGAATTGCACACGGTTCGTATCCTGATATTCATCAACGTGTACATGCGTCCAGCGAGTCTGACACCTAGTACGCACCACTTCGTTGTCGCGCAGAAGTGTGTATGTACGCAACAGCAAATCATCAAAGTCGAGCGCTCCTTCTTTTGCGAGTACCGCCTCGTACTCCTGCCAAATGCGACCAACGGTATGGCGCCACGTATCACCGATGTCGGCATGATAGTCTCCAACACCCATGCCGTCTCCCTTATGTCTCGAAATCATACCGAGAACGGTACGAGGTTCAAACTGCTTCGGATCGAGCCCGAGTTTTTTCACTGCGTGCTTCACTGCGCGCGTGCTATCCGTGCGGTCAAATATTGTAAAATGCCGCTTTAGTCCCAACTCGCGCGCATGTTCTCGCAATAATGCGGCGCCGAGTGAGTGAAATGTCGCAATGTATGGTGTTGTGAGACCCGTCGCGCGCGCAGACACGGGGCGATTGATTTCCGGATCAGCGTCAATGAGTCCAAGTGCTCGGTCTCGCATCTCGCGCGCCGCCTTGTTCGTAAAAGTAAGCGCAAGAATGTGCTCGGGAGACACGCCGCTCTTGATGAGATGCACAATTCGTTGTGTAATGACACGAGTCTTTCCCGCCCCGGCACCTGCTAAAATCATCAGTGGACCATTTGTGTGTTCCACGGCTTGTTTCTGCTGTATATTCAGGTCGGTATGCGTCATGTTTACGGCACTATAACATGCCGTGTCGGTACCCAGAAAAATGCTTGACTCGCATTCTATCCACAGTAGTATTTTAAGGACTCATTGCTCGATTGTGGGTAGTGGGTAGAGTGTATACATAGGGTATTTGATTGTTTTGGGACACTCTATGTTGCGCCAAAAGCGCAGACACATAATTTAGGCTTATCAAATCTTCTGATCAAGATTCTGATCCCTCTTTACGTACATTCGTAAAAGATCAGATGACACACGTACCGCTCGTGATGTGGCGTAATGTCGTATCCGTCTTCATGCTGGTATCCATGACTATCCCAACGGGTGTACACGCCGGGTTTTTCAGCAGTGTTGTTGCGGTGTTCGCCCCTCCTGCGCTTGCGTATACCACTACGACGACATACAACTCACAGACTATTCCGTTGCCACAGGCAGCAAAAAATATTGACCCGAATCCATCTAAGGGAGGAGGCGACATCACCATCGTAAACGATTCGGCACTGCTACCAGCGTCTGGTCCGGCAGGTTCACTTGCGGACTTGCAGGGAGTGGAGAGCCAAACAAAGAATAACGGTCAAATCAGCATTTATATTGTTCGCCCAGGAGATACGCTTGGTGACATCGCTGCAATGTTTGGTGTTTCAACCAATACCATTCGTTGGGGCAATGACATCGCGCGCGATGAAGCAATCCAACCCGGGCAAGAGCTTGTTATTTTGCCGGTAACCGGTATTAAGTACACCGTAAAGACAGGAGGCTCACTCAGGGATATCATCGAATTACACGGTGGTAATTTGGAGGAAGCGGTCGCATACAACGGATACGGTCCGGACGAACAGCTTTCTGCCGGTACGGAAGTCATTATTCCTGATGGCGAGCTCGCCGCGCCAAAGCAAGAGGTAAAAGTTGCTCAGAGTCGTTACACACGTACTACAACCACACCAAGTAGCAGTGCGAATGTACCAACATACAGTGGATACTACCTCCGACCAATTAGCGGTGGAACGCGGACACAGGGTATCCATGGATACAATGCCGTTGACCTTGCTGCATCTGTTGGCACACCGATTATGGCGTCAGCATCAGGTAAGGTCATTATTTCAAAGAACTCGGGATGGAACGGTGGATACGGTAATTACATCGTTATTGAACATCCAAACGGCACCCAAACGCTCTACGCACACGCTTCGCGAGTGATTGTGTTCTCCGGACAAAGTGTCGTACAAGGACAAGTCATCGGATACGTCGGCTCAACAGGACGTTCAACCGGTGCGCACGTGCACTTTGAGGTGCGTGGTGCGAAGAACCCGTTCTAGCATCGTGCCTCAAACATAAGCGCATACCTTTGTTGTGCTTCAAAAAATTTCTTTCACCGTACCGTTAATAAGTACGGTTCTTTCAATTTTTCTTGCACGCCGCGGTCTGCATCTTATTTTGAGACACGACAGACGCAGCTCTCGACAAACAGATATTTTCGTATACCTCACTCACCTCCCATTTTACAAGAACCCGCCCGGCTCGCTTTGGCTGAGAGAATTTCTTCACTCTACTATTCCTTGCATTAAGGAAATATGAAAGAAAATGCGGGCTTTTGAGCCCGCATTTTCTATTTTTTCTCAAAGCGGTCTTTGTCTCGAATACGGAGCTTGTCGAATGCCTTCTCGAGTTCGACATCAAGATTAATCCCATGACTATTCGCGAGACACAACACAGTAAAGATAACGTCTGCAAGCTCTTCACCGAGTTGCTGCTCGGCCTCCTCTCGTTTCTTGGGCTTGAGCCCGTACATGTGGTTGAGCAGTCGCGCGACCTCCCCCACTTCTTCGCTCAGGCGTGCAAATTGTGAAAGCGGTGGCCAGTACGGCGGCTCGAAATCTTTCACTAAGTCATCCACTGTTTTCTGCGCGTCGGTTAACATAATGATACATGGTACCTAAAACTCACGCTTTGGTCGATACTGAAGTGCTTCAAGAATATGCGCCTCTGCTATGTCACGAGAATTCTCAATATCTGCAATGGTGCGCGCAAGTTTAATGCAGCGATGATATGCCCGGGGTGAGAGCCGCATTTTCGCAGCGGCGGTATTAAGTGTTGTTGCACATGTTTCAGACAATGGAGCGTGATGCGCCAAACCTTTCGGTGACATCCCGCTATTGAGTCGGTCGACATGCTTGAAACGGTCGTGTTGTACACTTCGTGCTCGTGCAACCAGTGCTCGCAGCTTTTCTGACTCACCATCATTCGTGGGTGCCTCAAGAAGCTTGGTGTGTTCAACCGCACCAACTTCTATCCACATATCAATACGATCCATAATGGGACCGGATATTTTTTGTTGATACTTCAAGAGTTTCGAAGGAGAGCACGAACACTGAGCGCTTCCATGGTAGCCGCACGGACACGGGTTAAGTGCTGCAACGAGAATAAAATCTGAAGGAAACACGGCAGAGCCACGTGCACGACTAATAGAGACCACTTTGTCTTCGAGTGGCTGACGAAGTGCGTTAATAACACGACTGTCAAACTCCGGGAACTCATCTAAAAACAGTACTCCACGGTGCGCGAGCGTAATTTCTCCCGGGCGTGGTGTCGCCCCGCCGCCAACGAGCGATACATAGCTTGCAGTGTGGTGCGGACTTCGTAGTGGTGGGCGTACGATGAGTGGTTCACGCAAGTTTCCGGCGATTGAATGAATCCCGGTTACTTCGAGTGCAGTATTGTGTGAGAGTTCCGGTAACAATGAGCAGAGCGCTTTTGCCAACATCGTTTTCCCTGTTCCCGGTGGTCCAAATAGTGCAATGTTGTGTCCACCGGCTGCTGCGATTGCGAGCCCACGCTTTGCATGTTCTTGTCCACGGATTGCTTCAAAGAGAGATTCTGTTTTGCTAGCGCGTGCATACGGTGTGTGCTCGTGTGGTGTCAACATCTCTGTGCCACGCAAATGAGCAACGATGTCATCGAGTTTCTCTACAGAGTATATGCATATATCTTCAATAAGGCTCGCTTCCTGCGCATTTTCTTTCGGAACAAACACTTCCGTAAAACCCTTTTCTTTAGCGAGTTGTATTAACGGAAGCACCCCATTGGTTGGCTGTATCGTGCCGTCGAGCGAGAGTTCGCCGAAGAACAGTTTTGTGTCTAAATCCGCTTTAATTTCTCCACTCGCGAAGAGATACGCAAGCGCAATTGGTACATCAAACAGCGGACCTTCTTTCTTGAGCTCAGCTGGAGCAAGCGACACCACAATCTTTCTGTTTGTATGTTTTGGCGCTTTAAACTGAGTTCCCTTTTCAAATTGTGAATTCTTGAGTGCGGCACTGACGCGATCTTTTGATTCCTCAACCGCTTTGTCAGGTAGTCCAACAATAGAGAATGCATGTAACCCCTTGGATACATCAATCTCTATGGTGATCAAGTGTGCATCAAGCAGCGTTATTTGTGCACTAAAAACGCGAGCAAAGGACATCGTTGCATTGTAACAACTTTTGTAGATACAGAACCCTACTCTTTCAACAGTGCATCCCAGTACGCATCATTCATGACACCGCCGCTCCATCGAAGAAAATTCTCTTTCATGTCCGAATACTTTTTCTTCAATACAAGTTGTGCTTCTTTTGGCGCATTCGCGAGTCTGGCGAGAAACTCCTTGTGTCGTTGCGGTAGCATGAATATCTCTGCAAACTCAGCTCGCTCTTCGGTTGGACTTGTACTACCGTATGCACTTACAAAGCACGGTGATATTGGACCTTCACCCTTGCCGGTGTATGTCCCGCACACACGTGAATGCTTCTCGTGTAGCGAAATCCATTTCTTATCCAGCTTTGAACGCTCATGTCCATCAAGAATATGGGTAATCTCATGATGGAGTGTCCCCCTCATGCTCGGATGATCGGTCTTCTTTTGGTGTGGATAATAGAGTAAGAGGATTTCTTTTAATTTCCACCACGAACGGCCGCCAATATGCCTCTTTTCCCAAATCTTTTTCCCCTTGAAAATATCTTCAGTTTCATACTTGGCAAGGTTCTTAACGAAATGCATCGCCTTTATCGTGTTCCTTCTAAAGAAGTCGCATGGATATTTGGCCAGCTCTTCCATAACAACACGTAATGTGTCTCGAAGCTCGTCCCGTTCAAGATTTGTACCAACGGTATCGATGTGATGCGTTTCACCGTTATGGGTATTAATACCGTATGTTTCAGCAATGGTTTTCTGTGCTTGTGCAATCGTTTCGTCATCAGGATAATTCGGGTCATTCAGCACATTGAGCATATACTGGTATTTGCGCGTCATTCTAAGCGCAATGTCTTTTCCTGGACCAAGGCCAAAAAATACGGCACCTAAACCCGCGAGTACGCCCCTTCGGCTAATTCCCTCAGTTATTCCCTTTTGTTTTGTCTCAGTGCTTGGTGTGGGAATTTTTTCATGTACTTAAAATACTATCACACGTAAGATTGCTCGGCTCCACGTCCCTGGTAAAACGCAAAAACCACCAAAATGGGCCCA
>DFRR01000008.1:35466-37493 GCA_002378745.1 Patescibacteria group bacterium UBA3458
TGGGCCCATTTTGGTGGTTTAAGCGTATCGAAAGACTCTTTATTCAGCGTGTTCAACGCACGTATCAGCTGCTGGGTTCGCCTCAAGCCGTGCTGCCGGAATTTTCTCTCCGCAGACTGAACACTGCCCGTAGGTTCCGTCTTTGATGCGTTGTAGCGCTTTAGTTACGTGATTGAAGCGCTCCTCAAGCTCGGTCACGATTCCTTCGTTTGTGCTTACTTCCTCAAAACGGTCGGCGAGCACAGACGAGTCAGCCGTACCAGTGTCGTAGTTGCCAGCATTGCCATGCCAATCATTTGGATTTGATGGATCTAACTTACCGATATCAGTTAATTCAAGCTCCAAACGAGCATGTTCTTGCTCAAGTCGGGCTGCTAATTTCTCCTTTGTTCGTGCGTCTACCATAGGCGCCTACTATACACTATTTTAATTCCATGCAACATATCTGGTGTTGTTGAACATTATTGCACGCGAAGGCGGTTAGCGAGCTCAGTCAGTGTGCGCACGTCGGTGGTCAGCACAATCGTCGATCGATCAATAAACGCATACATAATGCGAATACGTCCTTCTGCATCAGAGAGCACTCTCACATCAATATTTTCAATTACATCGTCAGTAAATGCGTTTGCCCCTTCAGCGGCTGCTGGCCGTATTAATTCTGTGGCAGGACTGAAGAATGGGAGCAAGTCGGATTCTATATACGGCTCCCATGCAATCATTCCCGAGAACGCGTGCCCGTATGATTGTGTTTTGAGAATAAGGAAGGGCACATTCTCATCAATAACATGAATACCAAGCATGTACTCATTCTGCAGGGTCTGAGTAAATGATAATGGGACTTGTGCATCAATTGCAGTAAGAAAAGCAATCGATGAGACATGCGCTGTCTCTTGTTTTGCTGCGGTATTTTCAGGAGTGTGTAGGAGATAGAGTTCTACGACTGAGCCGAGTGCTGAAAAGGTGTTTCGACGAATCGTGGTGAGCAACTCTACGACTTGACGTGAATCTAAGTCAGATATGTCGGCACGTTCGCGTGCTTCAACAAATATAAGTGCCGGGTCAAGTTGTTGCGCGTTTGTTGGCTGTTGTCCCTGAGAGAGGTACCAAGCACCAAGACCAAAGACTGCGGCAATAACCACGAAGAGTACACTAAGGGCTACAACGATACCCGTTTTCTTTGGTTCTTCTTGTGGCGCACTGTTGGCTTCCCTGCCGCGACGGTCGCTTTCAAGTGCGGCAATACGCGTCATAGACATCTTCTTATTCCGCACTAGATGCTGCACATCGTCTTTGAACGTATGCACCACCGCACCCTCCCTCTTTCCGGTTGCTTGTGTACTCTCTTGGGAGGAGGTTTTGCTCGACTCCACATGAGTAGCGTCGCCGCGTTGCGCTTTTACATCGGCATGGAATGTACGCACATGCGTCTTATCGACGGCGCTTTTTGTCTGGTTTGAGTCGGGTGAGGAAGTGTTATCTTCCGGATTCGTCACCTTCTCGTTTTGGTTTGGATTGGTTGGCATGTGCGTTGTGTGCCGAAGCAGTCACTCCTTTCTTTGATGCGAATTCAGGGTCAACGTCTTTAATAGAGAGGTTGATACGTTTTTTCTCATCAATTTCTTTGATTATAACAGGAACCTGCTCTCCTTCAGAGACTACATCGGTAACTTTGTTGATGCGGAATGGCGCGAGTTCTGAGATGTGCACCAGACCTTCGGTATTAGTTCCTATCTTAACGAATGCACCAAAGTCCATAATACGTGTCACGGTACCCTCGAAGCGCTCACCGACTACATACTCATGTGTGAGCTCCTGTATCATTTGTGCAGCAATTTCTGCAGTGCCGTTTTGTCCAGTTACAAACACGGTACCGTCTTCTTCTATGGTGATTTCAGCACAGCCAGAACGATCTTTGATGCCGTTAATGGTTTTCCCTCCCGGTCCAATCACGAGTCCGATTTGATCTTCTTTAATTTTGAGCGCCACAATCTTCGGTGCGCGCGGGCTGATATCAGGACGAGGCGCTG
>DFRR01000015.1 GCA_002378745.1 Patescibacteria group bacterium UBA3458
TGGAAATGCAGATGTTTGTTAAATACCTTGGCGCTTTTCGCCACGGAGGTAGGTCGGGTCCTTCGTCCAGTCGCTGGTGAAGTTGCCGAGGTTTGACTGCACGAGCAAATTAAAACGCCGAGCTGGTGCGAAGTTACTCTTGCCACACTTCGGACATCGAAGCTTGCTCATGTTTTCTGTGAGCAGCGCGTTTATCTCATCTTCGCTCATCTTCTCGTCTGCAAACACATCAACGTCCTCAAGAAGGTGGTCGACGCGCAAGCGTGTATTACATTCGCGACACTCGGTAAGCGGGTCGGAGAATCCGCCAACGTGACCTGACGCTTCCCATACTTTTGGATGGGTAAAGATTGATGAGTCGAGCCCGACAATATTCTCGTGCTCTTGCACCATCGCCTTCCACCATGCCGCTTTTATGTTGTTTGCGAGCTGTACACCGTATGGACCATAGTCGTAGACGCCGTTAAATCCCCCATAAATTTCTGAGCTCGGGTATACGAACCCGCGTCGCTTCGCGAAACTCACGATTGTTTCCATTTTTTTGTCTGCAGCCATAGGCGTCTACTATACACGTTATGGTGCCACCTCACCATAGACCGCCGCAAAGTCTGCTTCGGTGAGCAACGTCGTGAGATTATTGAAACTTGCCCGTACCGTAGTTTCAGTGAATGCATCGAGTCCGGTAAATGTTTGGTTCTGTATCAGTGCCGGCTTCTGCCCAACTTGGCTGGCACTTGGTACAAAACCGATTGAGAATACGACACGTCGTGGTTCACTCGCGCCACTTCCGGTTTGCGGCAATACATTCCCGAGACGCCATGTTATTTGTCCGGTGTTTTCATTAAAAGTTACGTGCTCAGCTGCCGGACTCACAGTACCAACCCATCGTACATATGGGGGCAGTGTCGCGGTGACTACTGCGTCACGAATGAGGTTCGTGGTGTTTTGCACTTCCCACAGGACTCCGTAGGTAGTTTCGTACTCAACCTTTGGTGGCAACGGCCCAACACTGCCAAGCGGGTTTTCAAAGTAGAGCGCCCGTCCGGTAAATGAAGCGTTTGTTTGTAACTTGAGTGTTTCTTTTACCGTCGCCTGAATGGTTTCAGGAACCTGCGCTTCGGCGAGGCGTTGTCCGGCGGCATGTAGTTCAATATTGATGACCGGGTTTTGGACGCCAGCGAGGCGTTGTCCGGCACTTGGTACTAAGCGAATAACGAACTGTCCTTCAGCGCCAGCGGCAACACGTGCGAGACGTCCTTCAGTGGTGGTTTTGTCCCAGAGCACGACGGAGTCGATCGAACGGAAGAAGCCTTGGTCAGCTGTAATGTTAAACGGATCGAGTCCTGAGCCGCTTACCGTTGCAGCGATAACCACATCAGACAGCGGTACATTGAGGTTATTTCGCCACTTGAGCGTAATTGGAATTGGCTTACCGGTTTGCGCCGTATACTCATCAATTGGCTTACCGTCGTATGAGAGCGTCATGCCAAGAAACGGACGTGTGACGGTTAATGACTGTTCAAACTGTGCAAGAACCACATCAACCGACTTTGAGTTGGTGGTGTTCTTTGTTCCAGCAGTAAACGAGAACACTCGAGTATCCCCTGTTTGCCCATCGAGCGCACCAAGGATGCGCACCGTGCGTGACTCGCCTGGCTGTAGTGTGCCAAGCTCCCAGAGCCCGCTGCTGCTACGTTGAGGGTTGGTTGCATTTTCAACAAAACCAAACGGATATTGTGCACTCATAACCACGTTACTTATCGGCGTCTTCGCACGCGAGGTTACGGTCGCAGTGAAATCAATAGTTTGCCCAGCCACTGCTTGTGCGTTGCCATCAAGTGCGATTTCGAGCGTACCGGAAGATACGAGGACGCTGTGTTCCGCTTCTGCAACAAAGAGTGCGCTGGAGCCACTGAGACGATACTCAAGTGCTACATGTACACTCTGACGCCCACCATCAGGACCAAAGAAGATACCGCGGACCGTACCGGTACGCGTACCACCTGACTCAATAGAGCCAAGCGGTATGCGCTGCGTCTCAAGTGCCGTGTTTGGGTCAGCGGGTACACGGGTACCCGGAGGGTATGTAACGATCAAGTCAGCGAGCTCGAGTGCTGCGCTGTTATTGTTTTGTACTGCTATTTGTAATTCGAGTATGTCGCCTCCGGCGATGGTACGTGGACCGTTAATACTGATGTCGATATTGCGTGAAGTCACCACGTTCGAACCCGAAAGAAAAAGTGTGAGTGCAACGCCGCTGGCAATCACAAACACTACGACAGCGGCGATGAGCACCAACACGATTGGCGAAAACTTTTTTGGGTTTACGTTTACCTTTGGTGGTGTCAGCACACTAAAGCGCGATTTTGTGTTCTGCGCTTTCTGTTCATCTGCAGCACTTTCCTGCCAGTCGTCAGCAGTAGTACGCGAGACACCAGAGAGCGTTCGTCGGGGGCGACTCTGGGGTTGTGACGCGCGTGAATACATTTGCTCCTTTAAGCGCCCAAGTCGTCCGGGGTCGTTGAATTCAGGTTTCGCACCCTCTTTTTTGCGAGGTTCATGTCCATCCATTCCCGAAGTATAGCAGACGAGATGACGAGCGAGATGAGTTCGTAGTTGATAGTTGGTGGAAACACTACAACTGACTTTCGTTGAGTCCGGCGTTTATATCCGCCAATAATGCATCTTTCAAAGTAGCAGTTCGTGTGAAGTCCTTTTCAGTGAGCGTCAGCGTGTCGATGAGTCCCGTATACACTGAAGTACACGAAAGGTACCCGAGCTGGTAGAGTATCCGCGCAACCGTAAGATGCTCAATGACGTCCGTGTCTGCCTGCTCACTCGCAAGCGCAGTACGAGTAGTCGTAATAATAGTAAACAATGCTTCGTTTTCATCATCTGTCGGCATCACACGGCGCACCAATGTTGCAATACGTCCAAACACTGCTGCCTGTGCTGTGTTGAGTGTTGGCGCTCCTGCGTGCTGTGCGCCGGTAACACGCCATATCCCCTTCCCGCGCACAAGCGAAACATCACTGTGTGCCAAGTCTTGTAGTGCATAGCGCAACTTCGACACTTCACGACGCACACTCTTTGCGCTTGCAAAGAGTAGCCCGAAATCTTTCGTGAGCAACCAAAGTAGTTTATCTGCATCTTGCACATCCGCGCTGCCAAGCACAACCGCATTCGTTGTGTGTACTGCGTGTGCCATAGCGCTAGTGTCGCGCTATCGCGACCTGCAGAGTGTCTTGTGTCGTGCCCATAGCAAGTATGGTGTTCGTCTGTGCTTCGATTTCTGCTTTGTGGGTTGCAGCGACCGCGAGCAACTCGGCAGGACCACTAATGGTAATGGTTCCCTGTTCCGACAACAGAAACGCTGCCTCTTTACGAGCACCTTGAATGTCGCGTACGATGTCGCGTACGATTCCCTCTATATGAAGTTCATCAGTGATAGTTGTATCAAGCTGCACTGTTTCTTCCATCTGCATATCAACATGCAACTCTTTTACGTTTACCTCATCAGCAATGAGCGCGTGGTACTCCGTCGGCAACTCGTGACTAATGCGCAGAGTCTGTAGCGGCTGCCGAATTTTTATCCCCGCTTGTGCTCGCGCTTCAAGCGCGTCAGACACGATAGTGCGCGTGAGCGCCATAGCCTCCAATACCTGCATGTCCGGCTCGCGCACCGTACACCAGTTCGCCAAGTGCACACTTTTTGCATCGTCATCGCGACGTACGCGCTGCCACAACCACTCAGCACTAAATGGTGCAAACGGCGCGGATACTTTTGCATACTTGCGAAGTACCCACTGCAGGGTTGCAAGTGCTGCTTGCTTGTCTTCTTGGTTATCACTCTTGAGCCGCTCTCGTGAACGTCGCAGGTACCATGTAGATAAGTCGTCGATAAAGTCTCCGAGTGGACGTGTTGCACGATCAAGCTCATAGGCATCCATCGCTTTTGTTACCTCTTTATGCAACTCCTGCATGCGTGCAATAATCCAACGGTCAAGTACGTTGGTGCTGTCGCTCTTTGGTTCATGTGCTACGTCAGCCTTATACAATTCATAAAACGAGTACACGTTGGTGAGTCGTCCGATAACTTTTGAACTCATCTGTGCAACGCTCTGCTCCGAGAAATTCAAATTCTCTGCTCGCACCACTGGACTCGTGAGCAAATACAAACGAATAGCATCAGCGCCGTATGCATCAATTACTTTTTGTGGGTCCGGATAATTCTGTAACCGCTTACTCATCTTTTTGCCATCTTCGGCAAGGACGATGCCGTTGGTGACAACATTGCTAAACATGTTGCTATCAAACAGCGCAGTGCCGAGTACATGCTGATAGTAGAACCATTTGGAAACCTGATCTTGTCCTTCTGCAATGAAGTCAGCTGGGATGCGTTTTTGTACGAGCGCATCGTTTTCAAATGGATAGTGACATGAGGCAAACGCGACCGAACCCGAGTCAAACCAGGTATCAAGTACGTCCGGTACGCGACGCATTGTGCCGCCACACGCACATGACACCGTGATATCGTCTACTACGTCTTTGTGTAAGTCAGTGACTGTCGTCCCACTCGCCTCTTCGAGTTCAGCAGCGGAGCCAAACACCGTGTCTTGTGCACATTCTTGGCAGCGCCATACCGGTATCGTGTTTGCCCAAAAGCGCTGACGTGAGATTGACCAGTCACGCGCACCCTGCAACCACTGCCCCCAACGCCCCTGCTTGATGTGTGCTGGCGACCAATTAATTGCTTCTGCTTTCTGTAGAAGTTCCTGTTTTATATCTTCAACCGCTACAAACCATGAGCTCGTTGCGTAGTTAATGAGTGGCGTGTCACATCGCCAACAGTGCGGATACGAGTGCTCATACTTCTCTTTCGCGAAGAGCAACCCCTTCCCCGCAAGGTACTTTACTACCTCTACGTCGGTTGCCTGATGATCATCAATCGGCTTTACACTGCGTCCGGCAAGTTCAGTGACTTCCGGCTTGATGATGCCGTCCATGCCCACGTGCTGTACCATCGGTAATGCATGGTTTTGTGCGAGCGTGAGGTCATCTTGTCCAAACGCCGGTGCGATGTGCACTATGCCGGTGCCTTCGTCAGTGGTGACAAAGTCCGCCGCATATACCTTCCACGCGTTTTCTTTGTTCTTGAGCTTCTCGTCTTTTGTGTACGCATCAAATGGCGGCTCGTATTCGAGCCCAACAAGCTCACTCCCTTTCCATTCCTTGTGTGCTGTTTCTGCAGACTCTTCTCCGACAATCTTTTTCGCCATTATATATTCCCCTTCTTGCCCTTCTGCATGTGCGTGCACGTACGTGATGCCACTTCCAACAGCCAGCGCGACGTTACCTGGTAATGTCCACGGCGTCGTCGTCCATGCGAGGAAATATACGTCACCTGACAATCCAAGTTTTTCAGGATTCTTTACTTTAAACTTAGCGGTAACCGTCAAATCCTTAACGTCTTTATATCCTTCGGCAACTTCACTTTGTGCCAGTGTGGTCTCACATCGCGGGCATACATGCATTGAGCGATAGTCTTCGTACACCAACTCTTTTTCATAGAGTGTTTTAAATGCCCACCACTCGCTCTCCATATAGTCTTTGTCCATCGTGCGATACGGCTTTTCCATATCTGCCCATCGCCCAAAGCGTGGAATGAATGTATTCCAGACATCAACGTACGTAAAAATTTTCTCGCGACAGAGTTCGTTGAATTTCTTTACCCCAATTTCAAGAATATCTCGCTTGCTCTTGGTGCCGAGCTCTTTCTCCACGATGTTCTCAATCGGCAACCCATGACAATCCCACCCCCACTGTCGTGCAACGTGATATCCACGCATGGTTTTGTATCGCGGTACTGCATCCTTAATAGCACTGGCTACGAGGTGTCCATAATGCGGCGTTCCCGTGGCAAATGGCGGACCATCGTAAAAGGTGTACTCCCCCTCAGGAGCCTCCTTACTGAGTGTTTTTTCAAAAATCTGCTGTTCGTTCCAGAATGCGAGAATTTCTTCCTCTCTGCGGGCAGTATCGCTCTTTTGTGTATCGCTATTAACAGACATAGTGCGTATCGTAGCAGAATACAGCACAACCGCACAACGTGATAGAGTATTCACTATGCCAAAACCGGTACTCACCCACTTCAAAAAACACGACCCCATACTCTATAAGGCAGTACTTACGTGCAAGAACGACGTTCGTGGCCCGTACACCGAACGAGACTTATTTGCGAGTCTGTGCCGCACCATTGTCGGCCAACAACTCTCCGGCAAAGCAGCGCGTGCTATCTGGGAGAAATTCAAAGCACTCTTTCCGAGCAAGCGCCCAACTGCGGCAGGTATTCTCTCATTCACCGACGAGCAGCTGCGTACTGCCGGTCTGTCGTATGCAAAAATACGCTCACTTCGTGATTTGAGCGAACGTGTAGCAACAAAGTCACTACAACTGACAAAACTACGCACCGCACCAGAGGACTGGGTGCGCGTGCAACTACAGGAAGTTAAAGGCATCGGCCCGTGGAGTAGTGAGATGTTTTTGATGTTTGCACTTGGACACGAAGACATCTTCTCTCCGGGAGATCTTGGTTTACGCAAGGGTATGAAACGACTGTATCAACTCGACACCCTTCCAGAGCTCGATGTTATAGAGCGCATCTCAGCTCCATGGACACCGTACCGCACCTACGCCGCCTGTGTCCTCTGGCATACGTTGGATAATCAGTAAAAGAAAGAGCCGCCTACGCACAAGGCGTAGGCGGCTCAAAGAAGATGGCTCGTTACCAGTTGGCAAACATGACACCGAACTTCCCTGCTTTCCCGAGCGCTTCTTGCGCTTTTGCAAGCAGATCATCCGATTCAGTAACCACCAATACCCACTGCTTTGGATATTGAAGGTCACGCAGACGAGCGGTGTTTCCACCGTCGGTTTCCTTTGCCAACTGTTCGGCAAGCCACTCTGGAGTTTGATCCTTCCTCTCTTCGGTTGCTGTTGTCACGATTGGCTCAATTCTATCCAAGGCAATCACGCATCTATCCCCAATAGTAAAAGGAACCCCTAAAGAACGCTACGATTTTCAGTATAGGTAAAAGGCAATAAAAAAGGAAGTCACTTGCGTGACAAGTGACTTCAAGACGTGCGTGAGGAATCATTTTATAACGCATCCATTGCCGAATGCCGAAGCAATAACAAGAATTGGTCTCAGTAGTCGTGCCATCCCTTTTACTTGGGTGATCTCCACTGATTTACCTGATCCTGCTGCTTCGACCGTAACCGGCAACCCATGTGCGCGCACACAGCTCCCCACTGCTTTCTTTGTGCAAGCTATTGGCTTTGGGTGCATTGCTCTCTCCCCTCAATCCATCACTTACTTCCTAAGAATATTCCCTGCCATGCATACTTACCAACAGGGTTGTCCCCAGAAAACCTGAATCTATACACAGGTTATTAACATCGCCGCATTAGTTTACGTCTTTTTTGAACTCTTCGAACTCTTCAATAATGCCATCAACGGGGTCTAATACCCGCTCTTCTTTCCAGAGGTCTCCTACACTTCCAGCCTTAGTAATGAGGTGTACGCGCCGCTCCTCACCTGATGTCTCGTATATTTCTTCAAGTGCGCTCGTGAGTCCCTCATCGCTATGCACGACGTACTGTAGCCCACCGGAATTTTCTCCCCACGGAATCACGAGTAGTGGATACGCAAGAGCGCTGTCAGTATGTACCTTCTCTAAGGCTTCTTCGAGGGTATGTGCGACTGTCTTTAATGGCTGTGCCGCTTCTGTTTCGATAGTGCGTGAGGTTGTGTCTACTGCACTGAGCTTGTCGACAACCATCTCTCGCAACCGAATAGCAACATCTTCGGTATGTGCTTTAAGTTTTGCTACTGCAGCAGTCAATTCGGCGCGCGTGTTTACGATGTAGACTACCGATGTTGACCCTATTCCTTCCACATAACCAACAACACGTATTGGGTACGTAAGCTGTTCTTGTGTGTTTTGTGCTGCATCAAGTGCCGCGAGTGCCTCCTCTGCACTGTGCACGAGCACGTTTAGCGCTTCGCTTTGTGTATCTTCATTTTTCCGCGGTGTTTCAATCATATTCTTTTCATTACATGTATTCCGGCGCTTCGATACCAAGCAAGTTCAATCCGTTTGAGAGGGTTGTCGCTGTTGCATGAGTGACTGCCAGCTTGTATGCCTGCGCGGCACTGTCATCAAGAATCTGCTCATGCGCATACCAACTGTTAAACGCACTCGCGAGTGTTGAAAGATAGTTGGCAATGTAGTGTGGCTCGTACTCGTTCGCGGCTCGCGCAACCACTTCTGGATATCGATACAACAGCCGCTCAACGTCCGAAACGGCAAGTCCTTCGCGTACCGCATTTTGTACAGTAGCTACTCCCCGCTCGGCTGCAGTGCGAAGCACTGAGCGACAACGCGCATATGCATACTGAACGTACGGACCGGTGTCCCCCTCAAGAGAGAGCGCCTGCTCCATGTCGAACACAATATTCTTGCCCATACCCACACGCGCGATTGCGTATTTAATGGCAGCAATGGCAATTTGCTGTGCAATGGTTTCGTCAGCTGCTCGCTCGTTTTCCTGCATGCGCTGAAGCGCTCGATCTTGTACTGATTTAATGATGTCTTCCGCAAGCGGCACGTTTCCGGCACGTGATGAAATCTTCCCACTCGTGAGCTGTAAGCGACCATGTTGTATGAATGACGACTTTTCTGACCACTCTGGTGTAATACATTCCGCGGCTTTCTTTACGAGCTGAAAGTGCTGTTTCTGTTCAATGTCGGTGATAGTGATGGAACGGTCAAAGGTATATCGAGAAAACTTTATATCAAGCAAGCCAATATCTTTTGCGAGATACGTACCGAAACCGGCCGAATTGATGAATACGTTATCAAAAAGTCCATGTTCTGAGCCTCTGAAGATTATTGCGCCATCAGACATTTCAAAGACGCCCGGCGTGTGCTCTGCAACGATTTTCTTTCCTTCCTTTTCTGCCTCAGACTCAAATATCAGTGCATCAAATGACGAACCAAGCATACTCGTAATGGCAGTAAAGTACGCAAGTGAGAGCTTGCGTCCTGTCTGGTATACCTCCCATTCTGGTGTCCCGGCTTCTTCGTTGTATAGCGATGTATTAATCGCATCAATGCGTTTTTTAACCGCTTCGTCAGCGTCGTATTGCGCCACGCCATGTGCGTAGGCTTCACCGATGCGTGCAATGGTGAGATCACTCTCCCATCGCTTGTCTATCACGCCCCATACTGCTTTAGCAATGCCGGGAGAAACATCTGATGGATACGACAGTGGCATGACTGTTGCCCCTGTTGCACGCAATATGCGCACCAATGACTCACCCAGTGTGTTGTTTACTAAGTGCCCAATGTGAAATGGTTTGAACAAGTTCGGCGAGCTGTGCTCAAGCAGTATCGTGGTGTCTGGGAGCTCGGTGTGTGTGCCCCAGGTAGTAGCATGCTCGCTAATATGTGCTGTTTGTTTTTCAAAAAATGCCGGCGACAGTTGAAAGTTAATGAAACCAGGACCGGCAACATTCACCGCAGTGATATCTTCGTGTACAGGTAGTTGCGCCACGATTGCTTCGGCAAGCTCACGAGGACTGCGCCCAGTACTTTTTGCGAGCATCATCGCAATGTTGCATGAAAAATCCCCATGCGTCGTATCCGCCGGATGCTCAAGCACAATTTCACCAGATAGCTGCAGTTGTTGCAGTGCCTGTGTTATGAGTTGTGTAATCGTATCGTGTATTGTCATATCACTCCGGTGCTTCCAAATCCGTTAGCACCTCGTTCACTTTCTTCTAACGCTTCGACTTCCTGCAGCTCCGGCTGCACAACAGGCTGTACAAGCATCTGTGCAACTTTTTCACCTGCAGCAAATGACACATCTTCTGCTGTAGTGTTGTATATCGCTACTTGTAGTTCTCCACGATAGCCGGCATCAATCACGCCTGCAAGTGTCGTGAGTCCTCGTTTTGTAGCGATACCGCTTTTATCCCAAATGAGACCAACGTATCCTTCCGGAATAGCCATGGCGACACCCGTAGGTACAAGTGTTCGCTCATGTGCCGGTACGATAACGTCAGTTGCGGCATACACATCCATGCCTGCGTCAGTTGCATGTGCGTATGTTGGCAATTTTGCCTCCGGCGTAAGCTTTGTAACCGCAATCCGCATATCTACTTCACTTTTTCGTTTACGACCGCAACGGTTTCTTGAATCACTTGTTCGAGAGGTTGTTCTCCATTGATTACCACACCACCTTCGACTTTCGTCATAATGAATTCTTTGAGCCCTTTGTTAACTTTCTGATGAAAATCGATTTTTCGCTTGTCGAAATGATTCAGCGCTTCGTTGCGACCCTTCGCCCGTGCAATACCTACCTCAGGACTCACATCCAACAGTATGTACGCATCGGGAACAGCATCCCCCAAGAAATGTTCGCGCATTTTCCAAAACAAATCGAGAAGCTGGATGTTCTCTTGTGCGATAAGCTGGTATGCATAGGTTGATGAGTCGAAACGATCGCTAATCACCACCTTACCCTCTCGTAAGGCCGGCATGATGGTGTGCTTTATGTGATCGCGGCGTGCGGCCCAAAAGAGTGCAAACTGTGTTTCTGCATCCGATGTTTTTGCCGCATCTGAGAGTACCAGTTCGCGAATTTTTTCAGCGTACGGTGAGCCTCCCGGTTCGCGTGTGTACACTGCTCCCCATCCGAACTTCTCAACAACAGCCTTTGAAACGGTTGTCGTTCCGGAACCTTCTCCTCCATCAATAACGATAAATGTGCCTGTTTTTTTCATAGCATTAGAAAGAATTTTTCCACATCATTGATTCCTTTGGTCGTGCTTCTTGATGCGAATATTTTGCGGAAGCTTTTTTGTTGTAGGGGTTTATTGTTTCTCCCTCTACAAGATAATAAATGAGCTGCCCGATAGGCATGCCTGCATACACGCGCACCGGCTTGCTCGCCGAGATTTCAAGCGTCCAATATCCGCAAAATCCAACGTCTCCCTTTCCTGCCGTAGCATGAATATCAATACCCAAACGCCCCGTACTAGATTTTCCCTCTAAAAACGGTACATGCTTATGAGTTTCTGTGTACTCCAATGTGCTTCCGAGGTATAGCTGGCCCGGCTGCAACACAAAACCCTCTTCAGGAATATCGAAGTGAGAAATAGTGTTGTGCTTCTTTGCATCAAGCACCTCGTCATCGTACTGTGCGAGATGTTTGCTTAAATGTACATCGTACGAGTTACTGCCTAAGTTATTTGCATCAAACGGTTCGATAACGATATCGCTCTGTTCTATCCCTTTCAAAATCTGTGAATCAGCGAGAATCATGGTGTTATACGGCCATCGGGGCTTTAATCGTTTCTTGGTGTTTATAATCTTCCAACTTCACATCATCCATCGTGAAGTCATCAATGCTGCGTACTTCAGGGTTAAGCCAGAGTGTTGGCAATGCTCCCGGTGTGCGCGTTAATTGCTCCTTAACTGCATCAAAATGGTCGTGGTAAATGTGTGCGTCGTTAAACGTGAATACCGACTCGTGTGGTGTAAGGTCGGTAACTTGCGCAACCATCGCGAGCAATATTGAGTAACTCGCAATGTTAAAGGGTACTCCTAAGAACATATCGCAGCTGCGCTGATTCATATGGAGAGAGAGTTTCCCATCAGCAACATAAAACTGAAAATCTCGATGACATGGCGGTAGCGCCATTTCGTTTAGCTCCCCAGGGTTCCATGCAGAGACAATGAGACGACGGTCATATGGATCACGCTTGATGCGCTCGATGACATCTTTGAGCTGGTCAAACTTCTCGCCTTTTGCATTCGTCCAGTCTCGCCACTGCACACCATAGACACGTCCCAAGTCGCCTTCGAACTCTGCTTTATCTTTCCAGTAGTCTGCCTCAGCGTTTGCTGTCCAAATGGTCTTCTTTTCCGAGTCTCGCGTACCATAGAGAATCTCAGCAAGCCGACGTTCATCGCGCGAACCCTCGATAAACCAAATGAGCTCTGATAGTACTGATTTAAAGGCGAGCTTTTTTGTCGTTACCGCCGGAAAGCCTTGTGAGAGATCGAAACGCATCTGAATAGCAAACAGCGAACGCGTCCATCCATTACGACCCTGGCGGTCGACACCCTCCTTCATAATTACATCAAGAGCGTCAAGATACTGCTTCATACCGGTTCAGTATACCATTCTCGTTCCCGCCGCCTACCGTTGCCCTCCATGCTATAGTGTTGTCATATGCAACACACCGTGACCGCAATTGCCGCCATTTCTAAAGAAAGACGGGCGCTCGGCTATCAAAATCAACTACTCTGGAAGATTCCTGGTGATTTGCCCCGATTTAAGGCACTCACCACCGGTCACCCCATTATCATGGGGCTCAATACGTTCCGCTCGCTGCCGAATGCCTTGCCAAATCGTACAAATATCGTGATGTCTGATACGGACATACAGCCGCCGACTGACGGAGAAGGAACAATACTGGTTGTACACTCCCCCGAAGAAGCGCTTGAAGCAGCGCGCAGCGCGCCCGGTGGCGAAGAGATTTTCATAATCGGCGGCGGCATGGTATATGCCGCGATGCTCCCCTACACCGACGAGCTCGACCTCACCATTGTTGATGACGAACCTGAAGCTGATGTATTTTTCCCCGACTACTCTGAGTTTTCAGAAATAGTGTCGAGCGAGGCACATACTGAAGGTGAACTTTCGTTCACCCGCGTGCTATTACGTCGCTCGAATTAGAAACGGTCTTTATATCGCTCCCAACAAATACCAAACTGGGAATGGAGTGGTTCGGGCAGTTGTTTCGTATCAAACCACTCAATTGCGTCGAACTTGTGTGGTTCTCCATTCTGCACTTTTGATGCATCCACGAGCACTTTAAAATCAAGTGCTATCCAATGTGTTGGTTTACCATTGTGCGTTCGATGTGCGTCACGATAACCTAAAAATTCATATTCAAGTACATCAGTACAGTACTCCTCACGAATCTCTCGACGAAGCGTATCAGTGACCGCCTCACCAAACTCCAATGCGCCACCGCCAGGTTCCCAACAGCCGTGTTCATCGCGGCAATTAGTGCTTCGTTTGCTCAATAAGAGCTTTCCGTTCCCATCGTGACAAAAGTAGACAATGGTAACCCCAGTGAAATCTTCGCCTTTACGCATACGCTAGAATGGTGCGTCAGGTATCGGGAACTTCGTGGCAAGTGCTTTGATTTCTTCGTGTATCCGCTCCTTTACGTTTATGTCGTCGTGATGTTTCAATACTTCAATCATCAATTCTGCAACACGCATACACTCTTTCTCCGTAAAGCCACGCGTGGTGATTGCAGGCGTACCAAACCGAATACCCGACGGACGCATTGGTGGATTCGGATCGTCCGCAATCACGTTTTTGTTTAGGGTAATACCAACTTCATCGAGTGCCGCCTCAGCAATCGCGCCGTTAATGCCAAAGTTCGTTACGTCAGCCAAAATAAGGTGATTACTTGTACCGCCACCAAGCATACGTACGCCTTCGCGCTCAAATACCGTTGCCATCGCAGCTGCATTCTTCACCACCTGCGCAGCATACGCTTTAAAGCTCGGATGTAGTGCCTCGCCAAATGCAACCGCCTTTGCAGCTATCTGGTGCATGAGTGGTCCTCCCTGCAAACCGGGAAACACACTTTTGTCTATTTTCTTCGCTATCTCCTCATCATCGCGTACGAGAATGAGTCCGCCGCGTGGGCCACGGAGGGTCTTGTGTGTCGTTGTGGTAACAATATCAAAGCCGTATTCAAACGGATTCTTGTGTACGCCACCGGCAATGAGTCCGGCAATGTGTGCCGCGTCCATCATCGCGATGGCACCAACTTCGTGGGCGATGTCGGCTATGCGTTGATAGTCGAGTTCGCGTGAATATGCAGAGTACCCTGCAAGGAGTATTTTTGGCTTCTCGCGTAGTGCTGTTTCGCGCATTTCGTCATAGTCTATCTCGCCCGTTTCAACATCTTTCATTTTATATCGGACGAAGTTAAAGATATTGGTGACATACGTAACCGGGTGTCCGTGTGTAAGGTGTCCGCCGTGTGAGAGGTCCATACCGAGCACAGTGTCGCCTGGTTGTAGTAGTGCAAAGTACACCGCGATGTTTGCCGGCGCCCCCGCGTGCGGCTGCACGTTCGCATACGCACAGTTAAAGAGTTTCTTTGCACGTTCGCGCGCGATGTCTTCAACTGCATCGGTAAACTCCTGTCCGCCGTAGTAGCGCTTTCCGGGATACCCTTCAGAGTATTTATTCGTGAATATCGAGCCGCTTGCTTCGCGTACTGCCTGCGAGACGTAGTTTTCTGACGGAATGAGTTCAAGTCCTTCTTCTTGTCGATGCTCTTCACCGCGGATAATGGCAGCGACCTCTTCGTCATGTGCTTCAAGGAATGGTAGTGGTTGTGGTGTAGACATAGTGAACAATGCTAGTGAATAACGCTATGTGGTCGTACCTACACCATACAAGAGAATTATACGATGAGTATACCCGCTCTCAGCTGAGCAAACAAATGTTCACAAAGCGCCCTCCTGTGCTACTCTAGGCTGCATGCAATACCATTCTGAACGCTCTACCACAGCACGTATACGAAAAATGACTTCGGCGCCTTTTATATTTGCCATGATTGTGCCATTGGTGGTGCTCGATGCATGTCTCGAACTATACCACCAGGTGACATTTCGCCTGCTCGACATTCCTCGAGTACCTCGATGGGACTACATTCGAGTTGATAGGCACAAGCTCAGTTACCTCACCCCATCGCAGCGATTCTTCTGTGCGTATTGCGGGTATGCAAATGGCTTGCTCAGATATGCGGCACGTATCGCCGCTGAAAGCGAAACGTATTGGTGTGCCATCATGCACAAAACGACTCCCGGTGACTCATTCAAGGTGCCGGAACATCATGCAAATTTCCTACCGTATGGCGATGAAGCTGCGTACAAAGCGGCACGCGAACGAGCGAAAAACAACGAATAGCAACAACGAGAAAACGCCTCCCCTAGGGGAGGCGTTTTTGTACTCCGTGATTCTCTTTATTCGGCAACGTCGATACCCATTGAGCGAGCGGTGCCGGCGATAATCTTTGCACCTGCCTTGACGTCGTTTGCACTTAAGTCTGCCATCTTCTGCTGTGCAATGTCTTCAAGCTGCTTCTGAGTTATCTTACCAACTTTCTTGGTTGCATTCTTCCCTGAACCCTTTTCCTGCCCGATTGCCTTGAGCAATAAACTTGATGCCGGTGGAGTTTTCAGTGCGAAATCGAAACTGCGGTCATCGTACACGCTGATGACAACCGGGATAATGTCTCCCATCATTTCGCGCGTTGCTTCGTTGAACTTGTTTACGAAGTCACCAATATTGATTCCGGCTTGTCCGAGCGCTGGTCCAAGTGGTGGTGCTGGCGTTGCCTTCCCTGCAGGTACCTGAAGCTTTATTTGTTTTTCAATCTTTTTTGCCATGTTGCGAGTATGTTACTTAAAAATTAGCATTTGTCCACCTATTTCACATCACCGACGTGTACGATAACTCGCCATATGTAGGCGACGCTAACTGCACCCATAATCAGTATCTCAAACGGCGTTATTGTGTATGCAGTCGCTCCACTCATAATTCCTGGATAAAACATGAAATTTAGTGCAAGGGTAAGCACGAGCCCAAGTAGTGTAAGTGGTAAAAAGCGAATGGCCTCAACAAATCCGATACTTAAGAATTTCGTTGTGAAGTCTTTCCCGTTCGCTCCCCCGTTTTCACGATACGCGAAATACAATCCTATTCCGAAAATAACCCAGTATACAGTGGTCCACACCCAGATAGTAGGACTTGTTGTGTCAGGCGTACCAAATGCACCGAGTACGGGAAAAATAACAAGCCATACCAGCAGGTATCCGAAGGTTTCTCGCTCAGTAATCTCACATGCACGAATACGCTCTTTGAGTCGTGTTATGTTCCAAAATTGAATCATGCTATTTTCTAGGCGCATTAAATTAAATGCGACGCACTTGCAAGAAGTCGAGCTCTACCGGTGTCTCACGACCAAACATTGGCACCATGACCTTAACCTTGCCGCGCTCCTCGTCGACTTCACCAACTTTTCCTTCCAGGTCTTTGAACGGCCCGTCGGCAATAATGACGGCGTCATCGATGTTGAGCTCAATCTTGTGCTTTGCAGTATCAGACTGCATACGCTTAAAGAGTGTCTCCACTTCTGCTTCTTCGAGTGGCACCGGCTGTGTGCCTGACCCAACGAATCCGGTAACGCGTGGTGTGTTTCGTACCACGTACCACGATTCATCCGTTACTATCATGTTCACGAGTACGTACCCAGGGTAAATCTTCTCTTTTTCCTCAACACGCTTCCCTGCCTTTACTTTAATCTTCTTCTCGGTGGGTACCGTTACTTCAAAAATCTGGTCTTGCATGCCCATGGATGCAATACGCTGTCGCAAGTTACGTGCTACTGCTTCTTCGTACCCTGAATAGGTATGGATAACGTACCACCGACGTTCCTGTGTTCCTTGTTGTTTAGCCATGAGCGTTGTTAGATAACACGATTAAGTACTCCGGTAAGGATGTAGTCCAACACACCGAGATAGAGTGCAACGATGAGCGAAAGCACTATCACCAATATAGTGAAAATGGTTGTCTGCTTTTGTGTTGGCCATGAGACATGCTTGAGCTCGCCTCGGGTATCCTTAAGATATTGAATGAATCGCGCCATAAAAAAATAGTATTCTAAAATAAAACGCCCTTGCGGGGCGGTTACTGCAGTATCATACGCTCATTTCCACATGAGTCAAGTACGCTCTGCTATCCCGCCGTTATGAAAAAACCACCAAATTGGGCCCAATTTGGTGGTTTTTTCTGTTCAAGAAGTAGTGTTACGCGCCGAGTCCGAAGCCAACGTACACGAGGTACGCACCAAATGCGATGGCAATAACCCCAGCGAACACTGCGAGGTTACGGTTCTTTGCGAACTTCTTTGCCAAGCTCAATACGATGTTTGGTATAAAGAAGATAGTAATACCCTTTATGATCATTCCCCAACCGATGAGAGTCGGGATAACCTGCCATGATGCCTCCCATACGTTGTGGTTGAGTACAACCAACAAACCAAGGATGAAAACCATCGCGCCAGTGACGAACATGAGCGCCTTGTTGTTACTCAAGTCGTTCACAATGTTCACCACAAACTTCTGTCGCGCAAGTATCACAATACCTTCGAGAAGGAGGTAGAGCCCCATCACCTGAGCGAGTAGTAATGAAATTTCCATAGTGCTAAATTACACAAAATTAATAATGTACCTAAAGTGTAGCACGCTGAAACACCCCGTAACCGTGCACTGTGGGAAAAACATGCAAAAACCTCAACACTATCGTGCTGAGGTCTGCATTCCCTAGGGCGAACGATGGGGCTCGAACCCACGACAACTGGTACCACAAACCAGGGCTCTACCAACTGAGCTACGTCCGCCATATGTCACGAATGACTGCGTATGTATATCAAATTTTATGCCTTTTAGCGAGTGTATGCCACCTCCTACACGTACTCCGGCGGTGTGTCAGTCGTGCCTGTTTTATGATTGACGAACCGCACCAGTGCGTAGAGTAGTGATGAAAGCCGGTTTGCATACGCAAGTGTGAACTCCGATAGCTTCCGACCGTCTTCGGTAACGGCAACAAGTCGACGCTCTGCACGACGAGAAACTGCACGTGTAACATCAAGCCGCGACGATAACTCGCTTCCTCCCGGTACGAAAAAGGTCGTTATCTCAGGAAGCTGCATCTCTATATACGCAATACGCGCTTCAAGTTCTTTTACATTTTTTGCAGGAATATGCTTCTTTGCGCCAGCCAACTCTGCTTGGATTGTAAACAGGTGTTGTTGTACTTCAAACAGCACCGCACTGATTGGTTGTTGCTCCACCATCCAGTCGACAACGCACGCACTCCGACACCAACCGACGAAGGTATTGAGTTCATCCAGTGTACCCAGCGCTTCGAAGACTGCTGCACTTTTAGATACGCGTTCGCCACTCTTTGAATCAAAGAGTTTTGTCGTGCCGCCATCGCCTTTTCCTGTGTAGAGTGCCATGTGGTAAGAGTATACTACGCATAGATGGTATGAAAAACCGAGACTTGCGTCTCGTTTTTTACACTCGGTGCCCAGGACTGGAGTTGAACCAGCACGCCAATAATGGCACACCCCCCTCAAGGGTGCATGTCTACCAATTTCATCACCTGGGCTTATGTAACTAACCGCTTCTGAGTGTTAGCTTCGTCAATTCTAAAGATTTTCTGGGCTTTAGCAAATATGTTCGATTAATCGAACAAAACCACATGAAAATAGAACATGGAATAAGCACAAACGAGCACCAACAGCGCTCGTTTTTTGTATCGTGAGTACTTAGTCTTTTTTCTCTTCTTCTGGAGCTTCTTCGGCTACAACCTCTTCTTCGGTCGTTTCTGTTTTCTGAGCTGATGACTCCTCTTCTACTGGTGCCTCTGCGGCTTTCTTTGCTTCTTCCTCTGCTGCTCGCTTCGCCTCCTCTTCCTGGCGCTTTGCTTCCTCTTCTTCTGCAGCCTTACGCTCTGCTTCAAGCTCAGCTGAACCCTTTGTTGCCAAACTTACCGGAGTAGTACGGCGGAAGATGCGCTTGAGTTCACGCGCTACCTTCTCGCGAATGAAGTAGAGTTTTGCTCGACGTACCTTTGCACGCTTCACGATTTCAATCTTATCAATAGTTGGAGAATACAACGGAAGAATCTTCTCAACGCCAACACCGTTTGAAACTTTGCGTACCGTGAACGTACCGCCGGCTTCGCTACCGTGCTTACGCGCAAGTACCAAGCCTTCAAATGCCTGAAGACGTACTTTCCCTTTTTCTTCGATTTTTAACCATACACGAACAGTGTCCCCAGCCTTAATGCCAAGATCTGCACGCTCTTTCATGTCCACCGGACTGATTACTACGTTATTCGTCATAATGCGCGGAACTGTACCACAGCCGTAGGCTTCAGGCAACGTTAGCGCCCTAACGCGTTCTGGAAATCGGCAGGCAACGGCGCCTCAAACGTCTTCTGCTCCCCTGCCTGGGTCGTTATCGTAAGTGTATGCGCATGTAGTGCAAGTCGATTGAATCCGAGCGCACAGGGACGTTTTGGTGCATACAATGTGTCACACACTATTGGGTGATGAATTGCCTTTAGATGCACGCGCAGCTGGTGTGTGCGTCCCGTGGTTGGCGTGAGCTTAAGATACGTATACGTGGCTCCTTTCTCCTGTACCGTACTGAGCACCTCCCACGCAGTGTGTGCTTCGCGCTGTACACCACGACTTCCTGGCTGTGCAGACCAACGCCGAAAGTCTGTTTTGCTTTTCCCAATTGGTCTATCTATTTCCCCCTCAGTTTCTTTGAAACTATCGTATGCAAACGCGCGATACTCTTTTTTAATCGTGTGTTCCTGAAACTGTGTTTTGAGGAGCTCAAACTGCTCTTGCGTTTTTGCCACCACCATCACACCGCTGGTATCGCGATCAAGACGGTGTACGATACCCGGACGCGAAATACTCTCCCCTTGCTGCGTTACCCACGACTCCCCCACATTGGCAAGTGTCGGGTACTGCGCCAGAAGCCAGTCCGCAAGCGTTTCCTCTTGGGTACGCCCGTCACCATGCACCGTTAAGCCAGCTGGTTTATCGAGCACAAGCAATGCGTCGTCTTCGTAGAGTATTGTTGGATTATGTTCCATAGCGTCGTTCTCGTTGTGAGTAGGCTTCGAGTATAGTGTGTAGCTCCTCTTTTGTGAATGCCGGCCAATATGTTGGTGTAAAAAAGAGCTCCGTGTATGCGGCTTGCCAGAGCAAAAAGTTTGAAAGGCGTTGGTCGCCACCGGTGCGGATAATGAGGTCTGGATCAGGCATGCCGGCGCTCCACATATGTGCTCGTAACGAGTCTTGTGTGACCTCCTCTCCAGAAGCGACGAGGCGTTTAACTGCTTCTTCTATCTCGAGACGACCGCCATACGAAAGACACACCCACAGATGAAATGCGTCGTGCGCCGCGCTTTCGGTTTCGAGTTTAGCAATTCTTTTTTGTGTCTTGGAACTCAGCCGGGAGAGATCTCCCACGAAATGGATTCGAGTTCCCTCTTTTTTCAATTCTTCGAACGCAGTGTCGAGTGCTTTTTCGATAAGCTCCATTAGATGCGCCACCTCCGCTGGTTCGCGGTTCCAGTTTTCAGTTGAAAACGTGTACACGGCAAGATGCGACACGCCGGCGTCGCGCACCCAACGCGCTGTTTCGACAAGTTTTTGAAGGCCCTTTCTGTGGCCCTCCAGAGTCGGAAGCCCTTGCTCTCGAGCCCATCGTCGATTTCCATCTATAATGATGCCAATACATGAAGGTGCGGTGTGTGCCATAGGTCATTGAAATATACTAGAAGGTCTATATAATGCCAAAGTCTCTCATGTAGAGAGTTTGGGCTTACAATTCAAAGAGACACAAGAGGGCGTTTAGCTCAGTTGGTAGAGCAACTCGTTTACACCGAGAAGGTCGGGGGTTCAAGTCCCTCAACGCCCACACAGGAACGTTAACACCGAGGTATACCTCGGTGTTTTACGTTACTTGGGCGTTGAGGGACTTGAAAGACGGAGGCGGTATACAAGACGAGGAGGAACGACGAGTGCTTGTCACCACAAGAGTACTTCCATTTTCATACT
>DFRR01000003.1:0-50517 GCA_002378745.1 Patescibacteria group bacterium UBA3458
GTATGTGGTTGAACGTGGCATTGTACGCTTCTCGCACCTCATCAACACCGGTTCGCAGGAGTTAACACTCGCCATTTCGCGCTCGCTCGGATGGAATTTCGACCGAGCAGAACGTGCCAAGCGTGAGCAAGGACTTATGGTGCGTGAAGGCGCTGATGCGATTCAAGACAAACAGGTAAAAGAGGCTTTGTTATCAACACTTGGTCGTATTTTTTCAGAAGTGAATCGCGTACTATTAAGTTACGAGAAAAAGTACGGACGCAATGTTTCTCGAGTGGTACTGTCGGGAGGAGGAAGTGGGTTGTACGGACTTTCCGAATACGCAGCTGGGGTCATCAATATCGATGTTGAACGCAGCGCCCCGTTTGAGAAAGTACAAACACCGGCATTCCTTGAAGACGTACTCGCAGAAGTCGGTCCAGAATTTGCAGTAGCGGTCGGTATCGCGTTGCGACGTATGCAGGGATAAACGAAAAACAAATCGTTCTTTCACATTTTTTTGAACACGAACCATGGAGTCAAACATTAAAGCATCGTTTATACCAGACAAGCTCCCGACCGAAAACGGGCGTGGAAGACCGACACGAAACTCAAGCGGTAGCGCGGTGGACATTTTAATGTTACTGGCGATCGTAGCGCTTGCTGTAGCGCTTGCACTTGCTGCCGGTGTATTCCTGTACTCAAGCTTCCTCACCTCGAATGTGCAAAGCAAGAGCGAACAACTCGCTCGTGCGCAGCAGGCGTTTGAGCCAGCACTGGTCGCAGAGCTGGTACGACTCGACGCACGACTCGACGCGGCAAATACGGTACTTGCGCAGCACCTTGCGCCATCGGAAATCTTTAATCTACTCGAAGAGCTCACGTTACAGTCGGTATCATATTCTTCCATGGACTATGCGTTGAGCGAAGACGGTACCATTACACTCAAGTTGCAAGGAAAAGCACGCAGCGTCAACGGCGTTGCATTGCAGGCAAGCGTGTTTGGACAGCATAATGCAATCACGAATCCAATCTTTGGCGACCTCGACTTGGTTAGTGACGGTGTGGAGTTTACCGTAACCGCGACAGTGAACCCGGCGGCGTTACGCTACTCGACAGTATTTCGACAGTACTCACAGGGTGTACAGACACCAGGCGTACCAACGCAGGAGACACTCCCGACTTCAACACAGCAAACGAATGAGATAACAACCGAAGATGCTGCAGACAGCGAAGAAGATTTCGGTGAGTTCGGTGGCGCATTACCAGGAGATACTGAAATAGCTCAATAGTTGTATGACCAAAGCAATACTTTCAATTATCTTCATTGGCGCGTCGATCATGATTTTTTCATTGTATGTACGTCCAACATACGACCAAGTGCAAGATAATCGGCTGGCAGTTGCACGTTTCGATGAGGCACTCGCAAAAACTCGTGAAATTCAAGAATTGAAAAGTTCACTACTTTCACGATACAACCTTTTTGCGGGAAACAATCTCGAGCGATTGCAGAAGATGCTCCCGGATCATGTCGACAATGTGCGCTTGGTGCTCGACATGGACGGCATTGCTTCAAAGTACAACATCCGCATTCAAAACGTAGTGGTGCAAAACACTACCGACGGTCGTACTGATCAAAATAGTACCGTCCTTAACGGTGGTGCTGCCGAGAATCGTCCCTACAGGTCACTTAACTTGCAGTTCGAAGTCATTGCAACCTATGATGACTTCGTACTACTTATGCGCGACCTTGAAACCAGTCTCCGCATCGTTGACCTCACGTCATTGAGTGTGCGTCCACGAAATGATATTACCGGCGCAGGTATTGCTGGACCGGTCTATTCATTTGGTGTATCGCTCCGCACCTATTGGTTACCATAGTATGTTTGTATGTTAGATCTCATTAAACAAAACAAGATAATCATCATCGTACTCATTGTTATCATCGGTGGGTTTGCGTGGTTTGGTCTTTCTGACCCGCAGCCAACCAACACATTGTTGAGTAGCCAGTCGCGAGCTAACGCTCCCGCTGCAGAACAGGAGATTCTCCGAGTATTGCTTGATATGCGTTCTATTCGTCTCGACAGTTCTATTTTTGAAAATCCCGCATTCAGTTCGCTCCGAGACTACGGGCGAGAAATACTTCCTGAGCCGGTTGGTCGTACCAATCCGTTCGCACCGGCAACCGGCAACACGCAGCCGACCTCTGTAGATACTACGTCTGACACGATTCTAACGAGATAATGACCTATGGGGAACGATACCCTCATGCAAGGTCTGATACGCAACGGCACTCTCTCGAGAGAGGATGCCCAAATCGTATTTGATAGTGCACAGAAAAGAAATATTCCCGTTGAAGAAGCACTTCGGGAAGTTGGTGTTACCCAAGACGCTATTCTTAATGCCAAAGCGGGAAACACCGGTGTGCCTACTCGAATGCTTGAAGACGAACAGATCCCTTTTTCTATTCTTGAGCATATTCCCGAAGAATCAGCACGACACTATTCGATGGTGCCGCTTGGTGTTGTTGATGGTGTATTGGAAGTGGGAATGGTTGATCCGGAAAACATGGACGCCGTGGATGCTCTCAACTTCCTTGCGCGCAAAAAAGGACTCCCATACAAGATTTTTCTTATCTCAGAAGCTGATTTTCAAGACGTACTTAAAATGTATGACTCGCTCGGCGGCGAAGTCGGGCGAGCGCTCACCGAGTTGGAAAGTGAGTTCTCTGAAGACCAAAAGAATATCCAGGCAGCTATTGATGAACAAGAGCAAAGCGATGAGACAAACATAAAAGAAGACGCGCCGGTCATTAAGATTGTCGCCACCATCTTGCGGTATGCGGTTGATGGACGAGCGTCTGACGTACACATTGAGCGCACTGACAAATTGGTAAAAGTACGCTTCCGTGTAGACGGTATTTTGCATACGTCCCTCACGCTCCCGGTTAATGTGCATCAAGCAATCGTTGCGCGCATCAAGGTGTTGTCGTCAATGCGACTCGATGAACGCCGGAAACCACAGGACGGACGATTTTCTGCCAAGATTGGCGGGCATCGTATCGACTTTCGTGTTTCAACATTCCCGGCGGCAAACGGCGAGAAAATTGTGATGCGTATTCTTGACCGCGATCGCGGCTTCATTCCGTTGGAGGACATTGGACTCTCTCCTGATAACCTGCAGAAAATTCGTGATGCAATCGCAAAGCCACACGGACTCATCTTGATTTCCGGTCCGACCGGTTCGGGTAAGTCGACAACGCTGTACTCGATGCTTGCCGAACTCGACAGAGAAACTAAAAACGTACTTTCACTAGAAGATCCGGTTGAATACTTCATTGAGGGCGTGAGTCAATCGCAAGTGCGACCGGAAATCGGATACACTTTTGCAAACGGACTTCGCACCACACTTCGCCAGGACCCTGACATCATCATGGTGGGGGAGATTCGTGATGCGGAGACTGCAAAGCTCGCGGTGCAGGCCGCACTTACTGGACACCTCGTACTCTCTACTATTCACACGAACTCAGCAATCGGTGTGATTCCGCGTTTGGTAGACATGGGTGTTGACCCATTCCTTATTGCGCCAACATTGGTCCTTGCGGTTGCACAACGCTTGGTGCGCAAGACATGTGATGGTGCACAAGACCCACAACCAATTAACGAAAGTACTCGGGTAATGCTTGAAAAACAGTTTGCTGATTTGCCCGACAAATATCGTCCGACTATTCCGGATACGTTGTATGAAGCAAAACCAACAGAGGAGTGTCCAAACGGACTACGCGGTCGTCTCGCCGTATTTGAATTATTGCCAATGAATCCGGAACTTGAGCATCAGGTGTTGACCGACCCAACCGAAGAAAAGGTACAAGAAGTAGCACGACGCAACGGCATGCTTACGATGAAAGAGGATGCAATACTTAAATCGTTCCAAGGGAAGATTCCATTTACCGAGGCAAACAAGCTCAGTGGTGCACTCTTAGCGGAAGAAGTCGTTGCAGACCTCGCACAGATGAAAAAGGCAGACGGAGGTACGGAGAAAGGGGTCTAGGGGAGTGCGTATAAATATGCTACGCTAACGAGAATCATGGTAGACGATACGAAATACAACATTTTGTTTGTTGACGACGACGAGTTTCTCGTAGATATGTACTCACTAAAATTCTCTCAGGCAGGGCACCATATTCAGGCCGTGCGCAGTGCCGAGGCCGCCCTTGAGCGACTACATGAGGAGGGTTATACGCCCGATGCGGTAGTATTTGACCTCGTCATGCCAAAAATGGATGGCTTCGACTTGCTGAAAGAGATTCAAAAACAACAACTTGCGAAAGGTGCTGCACTGATTGTGCTCTCAAACCAAGGTGAAGCTGAAAGCTTGGCAAAAGCAAAAGCACTTGGTGCAACCGGACACATCATAAAAGCAAACGCGATTCCTTCTGAGGTCTTAAAGTTGGTTGAAAATATCATACGCACCAATCGGAACGTATAACGCGGTTTGATTGCTCGTGTTCTACACACATACGCGTGTACCTTTGCATAGAGTATGCGCTACAATGTATACATCATAATGTTGTATGGATCCTGATCGTTCATTAAAAAAGTTTATCAATATTCTCATAAACGAAGGAGGTTCAGACCTGCACCTCACGGCTGAGTCGCATCCAACCATTCGTGTCGCTGGCTCACTTATTTCGCTCACTAAGGAGCCTATTCTTACCGGGAAAGAAACCATGGCGCTTTTGGGCACGATGATTACCAAAGATGAGCAAGAGGCGTTCATCGAGCAAAAGGAAATAGACTTTTCATATCAACTCGAAGATGGTAACCGATTCCGCTGCAATGCATTCTTCCAACGTGGTGCAGTCGGTGTCGCGATGCGTCTTATTCCTCGTGAGATCCGTACGGTTTCTGAGCTCGGACTACCACCGATCCTTGAGAGCTTTGCTCGTCGCACACAAGGGTTCTTTCTCGTTGTCGGACCAGTCGGGCAGGGTAAAACGACGACTTTGGCATCATTGATAGAGCTTATTAATCAGGAGCGAGCAGAGCATATCGTTACCATCGAAGACCCAATCGAATACATATTCGAACCAAAGCGCTCACTCATCGATCAGCGAGAAGTAAAAATTGATACAAAGAACTTTGCATCCGCTTTGCAGGGGGCATTCCGGCAGGACATCGACGTACTGCTCATCGGTGAAATGCGCGGGCCGGAAACCATGGCTGCAGCGGTAACGGCTGCAGAAACAGGACACCTCGTATTCTCAACGCTACACACAAACAATGCTCCACAGACGGTAAACCGTATCATCGATTCATTCCCAGGAGACCAGCAAAACCAAATTCGGTTGCAGCTCGCATCATCGCTTGCTGGCATCTTCTCACAGCGTCTTATTCCTCGCATTGGCGGTGGAGTCGTACCCGCATATGAGTTGCTTGTGGCAAACAAAGCAGTTGCCAACCTCATTCGTGAAAAGCGAACACATGAACTTGGTACGGTTATTGAGACCGGTGCGCAGGAAGGAATGATTGATATGAACCGCTCACTCGCAGAGCTTGTTGCACGCGGTGAGATTAGCGCTGACAGCGCGTACCAATACTCGCTGAATCCACAAGTTCTTGACCGTTTGTTGTAATATCTTTCTATGGCACTTTTTTACTACACCGCAATTGATGCAGAAGGCAAAGAACGCAAAGGAAGTATTGATGCAATCAATAAGGACGTTGCAGTCACTGCCTTGCAGCGCCGTGGACTGACGCTTTCGTCAATCACGCCGGCCGAATCGAACTCGTTCTTTCAAATGCGCCTCAGTTTTTTTGAGCGCGTCAAAAACAAAGATATCGTTATTTTGTCACGTCAAATAACTACGCTGTTTGAAGCGCAGGTATCTGCACTTCGGGCGTTTCGTTTGCTTGCTGCGGAAAGCGGAAGCCCGCTCTTACAAGACAAACTTAATGAAATTGCGAACGACATCCAGAGCGGTTCAACGATTGCTGATGCGTTAGGCAAGCACCCGAAAGTATTCAGTGATTTCTACGTTGCCATGGTGCGTGCAGGTGAAGAGACAGGACGACTGGATGAGGCGTTCGCGTTTCTCGCCGACTATCTCGACAGAACATATGAAGTTACCTCTAAAGCACGAAACGCACTTATTTATCCAGCGTTTGTTATCATCACTTTTATTTCAGTAATGGTGCTGATGCTCACAACTGTTATCCCGCGACTTGCGGATATTTTACTTGAGAGTGGGCAGGAGGTGCCAATATACACCAAAATAGTTATTGGGCTCGCACAGTTCCTCACCAACTATTCATGGTTGCTCGGCATTGCGTTGGTATTCGGTGGAGTCCTTGTGTATCGATTTATCCAAACCGAATCAGGAAAGAAACGTCTCGCACATGCGCGTTTGGGTGTGCCCTACGTCGGTGATTTATACCGGAAACTCTACATGTCTCGCATTGCGGACAGTTTGAGTACTACACTCTCAAGTGGTATTCAACTCGTGCGTGGCATGGAAATTAGTGCCGCCGTCGTTGGTGATCCTGCGTATCGAGAAATCTTGCTTCAAATCGCACAAGAAATCCAAAGTGGACGACCGGCGTCTGAAGTGTTTGCAAACTATGACGAATTCCCTGGCATTGTTATTGCCATGATTAAAGTGGGAGAAGAAACAGGAGACCTCAGTAATATCTTGAAAACAATGGCAAAGTTTTACCAACGAGAAGTTTCAAACGCTGTTGATACGCTCGTGTCCCTCATTGAGCCGCTCATGATTGTTCTTATGGGTGTTGGCGTTGGTTTGCTTTTGGCGTCGGTATTGGTGCCAATATACAATATCTCTGCCGGGTTGTAGGCTGTACTCTAAGACACTCCTTAACGAGGGGAGTGCGGGAACGGATTGCCGTGATACAATGTTATCCACATAGCGACGCAAATATACAGCCTTGGTGTCGCTATAATGTCAGTATACAAGGCAGAGGACTGGTCGTTCATGGTCTTGGAGCTGCACGAAAGCGTTTACAAGCATTAGTGTACAAGGTCACATATTCTTATAATTAAATTTTAGAACCATTTTATGAATCTTTTTAGTAACAAAAATCGCGGTTTCACTCTTATTGAGCTCTTGGTGGTAATCGCCATCATCGGAATTCTCTCGTCTGTGGTGCTTGCATCACTTAACAGCGCTCGTCAGAAGTCACGAGATGCGCGTCGTATCGGTGACATAAAACAACTGCAGCTTGCGCTCGAGATGTACTACGACTCAAACAGTGGATACCCATCGTCAACTGCGGCATTGGTGCCTGACTATATTCCAGTGCAGCCAGCTGACCCACAAACTGACGCTGCGTACACATATGCAGTAAGTGGTACCTCAAACTACGTACTTCGTGCAACACTCGAATCAGAGCACAGTGCCCTTGGTTCAGACATCGATGGTACCGTCTTCTCAGTAGACTGTACTGATGACTCAGCTCCGTACTACTACTGTGTGCAACCGTAATACGGTTTAGCATACACATTACAAAAAGCGCCTATAGGCGCTTTTTGTATTGGCACTTCTGTACAGTCTTCAATGGGTATGTGCGTAGTGCTCGTGTATACTTTACGTATGATATATGCCGAACTTGTCGTTATTGCCACACTCGGCGCAATCGTAGGAAGTTTTCTTAATGTATGTATTTTACGATTGCACACCGGTCGCTCAACTTCTGGAAGAAGCGGCTGCATGTGTTGCGGGACGCAACTTACTTGGAAAGAACTCATTCCCGTCTTCTCGTTCCTAAAACAGCGTGGTCGTTGTGTATCGTGTGGTAGCCGTATATCGAACCAATACTGGATTGTTGAGCTTCTCACTGCCATATTGTTTGTTCTCGTATGGCTTCAGTACATACCGCTGCTGGCTACACTCGTTGGGTGGGCGATGGTAGGAACCTTGGTAGTTATTGCGATTTACGATATTAAACATACGATTGTTCCAAACAGCGCCGTTTATACATTCATTGGTCTTGCCGCACTAGCCAATATTCCACTACTGGGCACATTTATGCCCGCTGAGCTTTCGATGCATGTATTGTTCGTACTGATAAGTGGCATTCTTGTTGCACTCCCGCTGTTTCTTTTGTGGCTCGTGTCGAGCGGCCGCTGGATGGGATTTGGGGATGTGAAGCTTGCAGTCGGATTTGGGTTAGCGCTTGGTGCGTATGATGGGCTCATGGCATTGATATTCGGGTTTATTGTCGGAGCAATTGTTGGAGTAGCGTTGATGTATGCTCAGAAAGTTATAAAGCGACTACCATTGAGCACACATATAACGCGTCTTACAATGAGTAGCGAGATTCCGTTCGCGCCATTTCTCATAACGGGTTTCTTTCTCGTTTGGTTTTTCGATGCAGATCTCATCGCACTGATACAGCTCTTTTATGACTCTATTTAAAAAATACACGCGCTCGATTTCACCATATTCAGCACATGCTGGCTTCACGCTCATTGAGCTTATTGTAGTTGTTGGTATTCTTGCCGTTATTTCAGGAATCACGCTCACGAGTTATTCGAGGTTTGGTGGGCAGGTATTGTTACGAAACCTTGCATATGACGTCGCGCTCTCAATTCGACAAGCACAGGTATATGGAATCTCGGCACGAAGTTTTCTTGGGTCACAGTTTAGTTCTGGACATGGTGTTTATTTCAGTTTTTTGGAAGGGAATGATCAATTTTTCATGTATGCTGATGTTGACGGGAATAATTTTTTTACTAGCATCGCAACTGAATGGATAGAGACCTATGCTATCGGGCGTGGGTATACGATTGAAAGTTTGTGCGTACCAAGTGGTGCGACAACAGAGGACTGTACGGTTACAAAGCTCGACATCTTGTTCAAACGCCCTGAGCCAGATGCGATTATTCGTGCTTCATTTGGTTCAGCATTTAATCAGTATGATCGTGCGCGTATCGTGATACGCTCCCCACAAGGACAGCGTTTGAGCATTTTTGTAGAAACAACCGGTCAGATTTCTGTACAGCGATATGAATAATAACCATATGTATATCCAGAATACACAGCACTATACGCAACACGGACAACGAGGATTCACGCTCGTTGAGATGATGGTGGCGGTTTCCTTATTTGCTATCGTCATGACGGTGAGTGTCGGTGCACTACTCTCAATGGTTGATGCAAACAGGAAAGCACAAGCATTACAATCTGTGATGAATAACCTCAACGTCGCGCTCGACGGGATGGTGCGAAACATCCGCATGGGAAATGGCTATCACTGCGGTAGTGCTGACGAGACAAGTAAGCCAGGGCTCAGTACACGAAGAGATTGTGTCAGTGGTGGAGAATTACTCGCGTTTGAAGCCTTTGGTAACTCAGCAAACGACACCGGCGACCAGTGGGTATATTGGTTTGAAAACGGACGTATTTATAAGTCGGAAGATGGACGTTCAACTGGTTTGCCAATTACTGCGCCCGAAATCCAAATCGATTACTTCCAAGTGTTTGTTACTGGAGCGGAGAATACACTCAATGATGGGGGAGACACGACTCAACCGAAAGTCGTCCTTACGATACAAGGAACTGCAGGAGCAGAAGGAAATGCTTTCGGTGTTATTGGGGATGATGAGAATGTGCGTACCACATTTAATATTCAGGCAGTTGCATCTCAGCGTTTACTTGACCTATGAGTACAAACAGTAGTTTACAATGGATAGTTAGAGGTTTACGGACGCACGTTGGCGACCGAATTTTTTCAAGGCTATCAACTCACCGCGCTGCGCAGCAGCGTGGCTTCACTCTTATCGAGACTATGGTAGCAATCTCAGTACTGGTGGTTGCAGTCTCAGCACCACTGACACTTGCGTCGCAAAGCTTGTTTGCTGCGCTGTACGCAAAAGACCAAACAACTGCGTTCTACCTCGCACAGGAGGCGGTTGAGCTCGTGCGAAACAAACGAGATAACAACATGCTGCGGATTCTTAGTGGACAAGAAGTCGGGTGGCTCGATGGTATTCCGCTGGATTCGAATTTTCATGTCGATATTCCGAATGACACCATTGAGGAATGTGGCTCAGATTGTTTATCTACGAAACTTCGCAATGATGGAATATTTTATAACTATGAATCTGGAAACACGAGCCGGTTTGGACGCAGTGTCCGTGTAACGGAAAATCAAGACTTACCTGATGAGGCAGTCATCAGTGTTGTTGTTGAATGGCAAACAGGCGCATTTAGAGAACGCTCAATTACGCTTGAAGAACGTATTTATAACTGGGTACCACGCAGTGGTGATGTTCGTGAGCCTGTTGGTGACGGAGGCGGTGCTCCGATTCCGCAATGTGCTGACGGTATTGATAACGATGGTGATTTGTTGATCGATATGCTCGATCCGGGATGTGCAAATCCTGATGATCCGGAAGAGCTCGACGCAGCACTTCCTGTCGGAGGAGGGACCGTTATTTGTACTGAGCTCTACAACCAAGGTTTGCTCACGCAAGACATATACGAGGCAGATGCTGCGTTTGGCGCAACACTATCACCACTTACTATGCGCGGATACCACCTATGGGCAGCACCGGTTGTTTCGCTTATGCAACGCTCTCAAACAGCGACACGTGTAGTTGCATTCATTGCTGAACCATGGACGGAAGAAATGGCATATCAGATGGGGGTCCGGTCAGAACGGAATGTTATTGGTGCGGCAATGATGTTTGTGGGAATCCCATTCTCTTGGGCTATTGGTGCCGTTGATGCAGGACTTACCACACTCGCAACCGTTGTCTTTAGCACCGTAGAGTCCGTACGCAACTTCAGCAATTAACCATGAGTATGAAACGTTTACAAAAGATTTTTTCGCAGAGACATAACGACAGTGGTGTTGATGCGCTATCAACTAGCAACTATCAACTATCACCTCGTCGCGTTGCGCAGCAGCGTGGCTTCACATTAATACTTGCGGCGCTCGTTGCGTCACTGCTTACTTCGCTCGGCCTAGCTATGTTCTCGATAGCAAAGAAAGAAGTGGTGCTCTCGTCACTCGGACGTGATTCACAACTTGCGTTTTATGCGGCAGACACCGGTGCCGAGTGCGCACTCTTTTGGGATTTCCGATACAACGCATTTGCGACGTCTAGCGTATTTGATCGAGAAGGAGTAAATCCGACTTGTGCCGGGCAACCATTGCAAGACTTTCCAACTCCATACGAGGAAGGTATTCCTGACGGTGTAACCGGACTTGGTGGCACTAATACATCAACCTTTTGGTTTGAGCCGGAAGGAAAGTGTGTGTACGTGACGGTACAAAAGCGCAATACGCATCCACATACGGTAGTTGAGGCGCTTGGATACAGCACGCCATGTAGTGAGCCCGAACATACCCGACGACTTGAACGTGCCGTCCGCTCAACATTCTAGGGACCTATAGTACAATGTGCCAATGGCAAGAAAGACCCCATCACTTGAGGTTGTAGCGCGCGCTAAGAAGCTCCGTGATGTTATTAGACATCATACCTATCTGTATCACGTACTTGATACACCTGAGATTTCTGACGAAGCGTATGACACGCTCCTGCAAGAGCTATTGCAGATAGAGCAAGAGTATCCATCACTACAAACGTCAGACAGTCCCACGCAACGGGTGGGAGCAATTGTGCGCGAAGAGTTCACTAAGGTGCGTCACAAAGTACCACAGTGGTCATTTGATAACGTCTTCTCCCCAGAAGAGCTCCACGAATGGGGTGAGCGCGTAGTGCGTCACATGGAACGACTACGCATCAAGAAATCGGTAGTTGCGTACACGATTGAGCACAAAATTGATGGGCTTAAAATCATTCTCGAGTATGAGAAAGGGGTGTTTGTACGAGGTGCGACTCGTGGTGATGGCGTCGTTGGCGAAGACATTACAGTAAACTTACGCACGGTTAACAGCATTCCGTTAGTGCTTCCTGAACCGATAGACATCATCGTTGGCGGCGAAGCGTGGCTTTCGCATACAGAACTTGAACGCATTAATGCCGAACGAGCGGCCCGAGGGGAAGCGCTCTTTGCAAACCCTCGCAATGCTGCTGCAGGGTCGCTGCGACAATTGGACTCAAAGGTTACGGCACAACGTCGACTCGACACATTCATCTACGACATTTATGCACTTTCAACTACTGGTACCCAGATACTGACACCAAAAACTCAGGGAGAGGAACTCACGCTCCTCAAAGAGCTTCACTTTAAAGTAAATCCGTTTTGGAAGACGGTTAATTCAATCAATGACATTATCGCAGAGTATGAACGCTGGCAGCGGAAGCGGCACTCGCAAGCGTACGAAATGGACGGTATCGTTGCGGCCGTTGATGACAGTACACTACAAGAACGTCTCGGATACACAGCCAAAGCCCCTCGTTACGCGATTGCGTTTAAATTTCCTGCCGAGCAAGTAACTACGGTTGTTGAAGACATTGTGCTACAAGTAGGACGCACCGGCGTACTCACTCCGGTTGCTCATCTGCGTCCAGTACGTGTCGCTGGCTCGGTAGTGAGTCGTGCGACATTGCACAACGAAGATGAGATTGCGCGGCTCGACGTACGCGTTGGAGACACGGTGGTGCTGCAGAAAGCAGGCGACGTTATTCCAGACATTGTGCGCGTGCTCACAGATTTACGCTCGGGGAAGGAAAAGAAGTTTGTATTTCCAAAGAAGGTAGTTGCCTGCGGTGGTGATGGCTCTATTGAACGAGTTCCTGGCACGGCAGCGTGGCGGTGTGTATCAAAAGATTCATTTGATCAACGTTCACGTATATTGGCACACTTTGCTTCCAAAAAAGCACTGGATATTGACGGTCTTGGCCCATCAACCGTTGAGTCATTGTTGCGCGCCGGGCTTATCAATACCTTCAATGACTTCTACACGCTCAAAAAGGGAGACCTGCTCGAACTCGAAGGATTTGGTGAGATGAGCGCCGACAACTTACTTGCCGCCATTGAAGCCTCAAAAAAGGTGCCGTTGGAACGTCTTATTACAGGACTATCGATTGGGCAAGTAGGTGAAGAAACAGCACGAGATTTGGCACGTGAATTCACTCTTGAACAGTTGCGTGGTGCAGATGTCGAGGCATTGAGTGCAATTGAAGGTATTGGCGAAGTAGTCGCGACATCCATTGTGCAGTGGTTTAACGACACAGAGAATACATCGGTGCTCGATTCGCTCTTGCAACATATTTCAGTTACTCGCACCACACATGTGGGCTCAGATACATTTAAAGGGAAGACTTTTGTCCTTACCGGAACACTGGAAAACCTCTCACGGGAGGAAGCAAAAGAACAGATTCGTGCTCGTGGTGGCAAAGTGAGTAGCACGGTGTCTGCACAGACTGATTATGTTGTTGCAGGAAGCAGTGCCGGCTCAAAACTCGAGAAAGCGCACGAACTTGGCGTTACGGTGCTAAATGAAGACGAATTTGCTAGTATGATGCAATCATGACAGACGTTGATATAGCAAAGCTTGCACAGCTCGCACGTATTGCGATAGACACAGAGGAACAGAAAGAGCTCGAACGAGACATACCGGCAATTCTTGCATTTGTCGAGCAAATTCAGGCTGCCGGTGGTGAAGTGACGAAAGAAACAGGAGACCACTACAATATTTTTCGAGAAGACGGTGAGCCGCATGCTCCCGGTGCATACACGGATGAAATGTTGGCATCTATGCCAAACGAAAAGGACGGATACCTACGGGTTCGGAAAATAATCTCTCAGGACTAACATGGAACTACAGACACTCACAATTGTCGACGCACGGAAGATGCTTGATACAGGAGAAGTGACCGCTGTGGAGCTTGCCGAAGAGTACGTTGCGGCTGCACGCGAAATGAACACACAACTCAATGCGTATCTTGAGATATTTGAGGATGTGCACGAACAGGCACAAAAGGCTGACGAAATGATTGCGGCAGGAAACATCTTTCCAATGACCGGAATCCCAATTGCCATAAAAGACAACATTCTTATCAAAGGGCGCGTGAGTAGTGGAGCGTCAAAGATTTTGGAGAACTACGTTGCAACGTACGATGCGTACGTTATTGAGAAGCTCAAAGCAGAAGGCGCGGTCTTTCTCGGTCGTACCAACATGGATGAATTCGCGATGGGTGGTTCAACTGAGAACTCGGCATTTGGTCCTACCAAAAATCCACACGATATAGCACGTATTCCCGGTGGGTCTTCTGGTGGTTCAGCTGCAGTGGTTGCAGCACATATGGCACTTGCCTCGCTCGGTACTGACACCGGAGGTTCGATTCGGCAGCCGGCTGCACTGTGTGGCGTAGTCGGATTCAAACCAACCTACGGTGCGGTCTCGCGTTTTGGCACTATGGCAATGGGTTCATCTCTCGATCAAATCGGGCCGATTACAAAAACCGTTACCGACGCCGAGCTGCTTTTCGGCACAATTCGCGGACACGATTCGCGCGATGCTACTTCACGTCCTGATGCGTATTTTTCGGAATCTCAACAAGGTAAAAGAATAGGTGTACCGCGACACTTCTTGAAAGAGGGGACTGATGAAGATGTACTTGAGGCGTTCAATGAGTCACTCAAAAAACTGGAAGCACACGGATATGAGATTGTTGATATAGAGTTGCCAAACATTCAATACGCGCTTGCAACGTATTACATTATTATGCCGGCAGAAGTTTCTACCAACCTTGCACGTTATGACGGTATTCGCTATGGGGTGCACCACGATGGGGAGACGCTCTTGGGGGACTATATGCAGACACGTGGGAAGGGCTTTGGTGCCGAAGCACGCCGTCGAATTCTACTCGGCACTTTCGTACTCTCGTCCGGATATGTTGATGCGTACTATCGCAAAGCAACTGCAGTACGAAACCAATTGAAAAAAGAATTTGAAAAGGTATTTGCTGGTGTTGATTTTATCGTGACTCCAACAAGCCCGACACCTGCGTTTAAAATTGGCGAGAAAGTAAATGATCCAGTCGCCATGTACGCAGCTGATATCTTTACGGTCCCGGTAAATATGACGGGTGTACCAGCACTTTCTGTTCCAATGGGAACCGTGGTACGAGACGGGAGTACACTACCTATTGGTATACAATTCATTGCGAAGCACGGAGCTGACACTGCACTCTTTGCTATTGGCAAAGACTTTGAGAAAATGAAGTAACTACGCACATGCCACGTTCAAACACAGTAACACCACCTCGTTTCGATGATTTTGAAGAAGGCGCAACAACCTTCACGCAGACACCGTCTTTGTTTGAAGGGAACACACTTGCCGAAACTATTCTCACGAGCGATATATGGGGGAGTATCTTTACCGTTGCATTAACGCTCTCAATTATTCTTATTGCAGGCATCATCTATTCGCGGATGCGCATATATCAGATTCGTAAGGCTGAAAAAGAATACTACATGAACCAACCACCTTCGTTGGCGGCACGAAAAACATTTGGCATACAAGGCAGTGCTTCTACTTCAGGTTCTGTGCAAGAAGCGCGTTGGCGCAGTGTTATAGAGCATGTCTCGTCGGAGAATCCAAACGACTGGCGACAGGCAATTCTTGAAGCGGACGTGATGCTCGACGATGCAATCAGTAGTCGCGGATACACGGGAGACGGACTGGGAGAAAAGATGAAACAAGTACATCGAAGTGATATCAATAGTATTGATGATGCATGGGAGGCACACAAACTACGAAACCGTGTGGCTCACGAAGGGAGTAGCTATGATTTAACGCAGCGCGAAGCGAAGCGCGGTATTAATTTGTACGAAAAAGTTTTTCGTGAGCTTGGTTATATCGGAAAATAAATTGTTTGGTCAGAGGTCCCTTTTGTGTTATGCTACTCCGCAGCGGGGTGGAGAAGAAGTATCTCGCGGGGCTCATAACCCCGAGCCGTCGGTGCAATTCCGGCCCCCGCAACAAGCTAAAAGAAAATGCCTGCATCGTATGCAGGCATTTTCTTTCATGCTTTTGCGTAGGACACGGGCAAACTGCTTTGCCCGTGTCCGGAATTGCAAGGCGGAGCCATGTCTGAGTGAAGCGAAGACAGGCGAGCCTGGGCAGGAGCCACTTAGTGTTTCTGAGTGCGTAGCCCGGAGAAATACTTAGTGAGCTGACGCCAATGGAGGTCTTCTACAACACGTTAGCAAAAGAGCGCTTGGGCGCTCTTTTCCATTGAAAGCGAGCAAATATCTTGCTATTCTTCCGAGCACGTCGGGTCGGAGTGCGACCAGAGAAATATGGCGTATATGTCGGGGTAGCTCAGTTGGTTAGAGCGTAGGACTCATAAACCTAAGGTCGGCAGTTCAATTCTGCCCCCCGACACTAGAGATAACCAAAAATGGAGCGATGAGCTCCATTTTTGCGTTGCGAGGAGGAGGTGCCGTACTAGCGCAGGCGCGAAAGAAAATTCACGACTTGTTTGCCACGAGGGGTGAGTGTGTGGAGGATGTAATATCCGTCCTCCTCCTTTTCGATGAGTTCAGCAATATGCAATTTGCGCAGATGTTCAGACACCGCTTTGTAGCCTAAATCGAGTCGTTCAGATACGGCTTCAACATCAAGCCCCGGTTGTTTGCTGAGCAAATTAAGAATTGCAATCCGGCGCTTACTTGCAAAACCTTTCGTAATTAATTCCAGTTTTTCAATATTTCGCATAGTTTGATGATAAGAATTTCAAAAGTAATGGATGAATACACGATGTATCTTTCAGTGCAATATAAAAATACCTATATAATCATTACCTTACTTATTCTATCATTCTACAGAATGATAGAATAAAAGATATACACACTTGTACACACTTTTGTGTTGCATTATCAATGCAAAAGAAAATTACACGTTATACTTTATATAGGTCGAGCACATTACAACTCCAAACCATATATATTTTTATGGCAAAAAAGAAAGTTGCAAAAAAGAAAGTAGCTAAGAAAAAGCCAGCTGCAAAGAAGAAAGCAGTTCGCAAAGTAGCTAAGAAGAAAACTGCAGCAAAGAAGACAACCAAGCGCAAGACAGCTAAGAAGGCTGCAAAGAAGACCACACGTCGAAAGCGCTAAAAGACGATGTGCTCAACAAAAAACGCCCTCATTATTGATGGGCGTTTTTTGTTTTTGGGCGCGAACGACGGGACTTGAACCCGCAACCTCCCGCGTGACAGGCGGGTGCTCTAACCAGTTGAGCTACGTCCGCAGCAGGAGCCATTCTAGCAGGATATCCCAAATTTTCCACTATTTGAGCCTTTCAATGATGTCGTGTGCTGCGACCCAGGCAGTCGTCCAGCAGAGCTGTAGTGAAAATCCACCCGATGGACGATTTACATGGAGCATATCACCGAGTATGTACAAATTGGAAAAGAGGCGTGACGCCATGGTTGTAAAGTCTACTTCCTCAAGTGCAACACCACCATCAGCGATAACGGCTCGTTCAAATCCCATGGTGCCGGTAATAGGGAAGCCGAGTGACTGCATCGTCCTCGCGAGCTTCCTTCTATTTTCTTTTAATATTGAGTGCACACTCAATTCTCCGAGTGATGGGTTGGTTAGGTAAATTACGGCGTGCGCCACACTCTTTGGCATGAGCTCTGGCAATACGTTACGCAACTTCTTATTCTTGTGTGCATCAAAGGTTTGTACAAGCAGTGCATCAAGTTCTGCCTCGTTCAAATCAGGAAACAAGTTCACTGATGCATGTACAGCACCACGCTTAAGTAATTCACGCACTTCGAAGGAGCTGTTAAGAATAAGTGGACCTGAAATACCAAAGTGCGTGAAAAGAATTCGCCCTTTCTTTTTGAGTTGCACTTTTCCGTTCTGACTAAAGCGCACTTCGACATTCGAGCATGTGGTCCCCATAAGTCGGTGAACCCACGTGCTATTGGTTTTCAGAGGAACAATGTTTGGGCTTGCGTCGGCAATAGTGTGTCCAATCGCACGGAGCATACGAAACCCATCACCAGTTGAGCCGGTCTCGGGCGCGGCTACGCCCCCTGTTGCAAGCACGATGTAACGCGCAGTGAATGTTTCACCTTGGTGTGTGGTTACACTTGCAACTCGTGGGCCGTCTGTGGTGTCTGTAGTGAGTGCACGTACTTCGGTGCCCGTAAGGACTTTCACATTGTGCGTGCGCAAATCCTTTTCGAGTACTGCAACAACATCAGCTGCACGCTCAGACTTCGGGAATACCCGTTTTCGCGCTTGTGTTACCAGTGGAAGCCCGCGTTGTTCGAAGAAGGTGAAGGTGTCCGCTGATGAAAATTTCGAAAATGGCGAAAAGAGAAACTTGCCTGCCTGCGGAAAGTGTGAGAGGAACGTCCGCACATCCGGTTCATTATTAGTGATGTTACACCGTTTGCCACCCGTTATGCTGAGCTTCTTCCCAAGTTCACGGTTTTTCTCAAGCAAGAGCACGCGAGCACCGGACGACGCAACAATGCCCGCACACATCATGCCGGAGGCACCGCCGCCTATTACGATGATGTCATATGTATCACTAGAATGCATGCAGCAAGTATCCACGTATACGTGAAATGGTCAATATTATAGTGCGCTGCAAGGTGGTACTATCTATACATATGGATATCGCAGCTTTTTTGAATAATGTAGTAGCACTTGCAATACAAGCATTCACGTTGTTTTTACAATTTCTTATTGCATTGTTCACGTTGTTTATCAATTTCCTGTCGGGGTTACTCAATCTCCTCTAGCTATATGAAATACTTCGCGTTCACTCGGCAACAGTGGATACTCTTTTGCTTCTCTCTGCTGTATGTAGCAGGGTTTACCACATATTATCTTGCAAGCGCAAACTATGAATTCCTCTGGTACGTTGCCGTGCTCGTATTTTTCTTTGTATTGCTTGTCGTAACGCTGCCGGCATCTCGCTTCTCAACCACGATTCTTTGGGGACTCTCACTCTGGGGGCTCATGCACATGGCAGGAGGTAGTATTCCGGTAGGTGATGGCGTGCTCTACGGCGTACAGTTAGTTGATATCGCGCACGACGGTGAGTTCACGCTCATTAAATACGATCAGCTCGTGCACGCATTTGGCTTTGGTGTGGCAACGATGGTTGCACACCACTTGCTCGCGCCGCGCTGGAAAGAAGGAGCTTCAAAAGCCCTTTTGTACACGCTTGCAGTTTGTATTGGTATGGGACTCGGAGCGGTGAATGAGATTGTCGAATTTCTTGCGGTACTTTCGTTTCCCGAGACAGGAGTAGGTGGCTACTTTAATACCAGCCTCGATCTTGTGTTCAACACAATCGGTGCCGTGAGTGCAGTTATCGTACTTGCATTTCAAGAGCGGAAAAAGCGCCGGTGATTTGCGCTCGTTCTCAAACATTGTAAGATACACCAGCGTGCACTTTGCACGCATGGCGTATATACGCCGGGATAGCTCAGTCGGTAGAGCGCATCCATGGTAAGGATGAGGTCACGGGTTCGAATCCCGTTCCTGGCTCACGTAGGCGATAAGCCAGAAAATGTATTAAGAAAATCGGCGACCACCGAAATATCATGCATAGGTCGTCGATTTGTAGTATTATGGTAAATATCTATGGCGAAAAGGAAAACACGAACCTTTTGCAAAACATGTGGTGCGGAGCCGGTTCGTGCAAGCTACGTTTATTGCAGTAACAGCTGTCAACAAGAGTACCAATATAATTCTTATATTGAAAACTGGAAACGAGGTAACGAACTAGGTCTGCAGTCCGGTGGGGTTGTCTCACGGTATATAAAAAGATATTTGCGTGAGAAATACAAAAATAAATGCCTCCTTTGCGGCTGGGGAAAAGTGAATAAGGTGACTGGAATAGTTCCACTCATTGCCGATCACATTGACGGAGACTGGAAAAATAACAATGAAAATAATTTGCGACTACTATGCCCTAATTGTGACTCCCTCCAGTCAACCTATGCAGCTCTTAACAAGGGGAGAGGTAGAGAAGGGAGGGTTACAAGCAAGAGGCTAAAAGAATCAAAACTATTTTTAGCAAAGCAGCGGTCGCAAAAGGGTTGATGAGTTGATATAGTATGCGCCACGCCGACCTAGCTCAATCGGTAGAGCAACGGTATCGTAAACCGTAGGTTCGGGGTTCAAGTCCCCGGGTCGGCTCACTCGTTTTCTAGTTGCTTTTTAAAGGTGCTAAATATATTGTTCTCTGCGAGACCAGCTTCACCTCCTGGTCGCCTACGCCGTCTGGTGTGCAGAGTAATTGGGTAAGATTCCTACTCAGTCAGGGAAATGACCGTACTCTCTCTGCACGCTGGGCGGTTTTTCTTTGGTATACTCACTCATTACGAACCAACAACAAGAGGTACGTATTGCAGACATAGAAGCGGCGATGAATCGTGCGGACTTTTGGAATGACCCTGTAGCGGCGCAGAAAATGATAAAAGAATTACAAGAGCTTAAAGATGCGCAGGCTGGCATTGGCAAATACGACAAAGGCGCAGCGCTCATTAGTATTCTCTCGGGTGCCGGAGGTGACGATGCCGAAGATTTTGCGGCGATGCTCTTTCATATGTATCGGAAGTTTATTGAGAATAAAGGCTGGCAGGCTACCGTTCTCGATGAGAACGTGAGCTCAGCTGGATATAAAAGCGTGACATTTGAAGTAAGTGGTAAACACGCCTATGGCACACTTAAAAATGAATCCGGTGTACACCGCTTGGTGCGCATTAGTCCATTCAACGCGCAGGGAAAGCGACAAACCAGCTTTGCACTAGTGGAAGTGCTACCAAAACTACCCGAACTTGAAGAAATCCAGATTCTTGAGAGCGAACTCGATATCTCATTTGCCCGCTCAGGTGGTGCCGGAGGGCAAAATGTGAACAAAGTTGAAACTGCGGTGCGTATTACACACATGCCGACGGGCATTACCGTGAAGTGTACGGCAGAGCGTAGCCAGGAGCGTAATCGTGAGAAGGCACTCGAAATGCTTCGTGGTAAGCTCTATAAGAAGAAAGAAGAAGACAGAGAAAAAGAAGAACAGGGACTCTCTGTATCATCGGATGTGAAGATTGAATGGGGAAGCCAAATCCGCTCATACGTGCTACATCCATACAAAAAAGTGAAGGACCACCGTACTGACGTAGAGACGTCTGACGCTGAGGGCGTGCTCAATGGTGATTTGTCACTGTTTGTAGAGCGCACTTAACCACACTTGTGAGTGAGGGAGTTTGTTGCATTCGAGAGTCCCTGTATAATGATTCCTGTACACGAAAATGACACCCATGATTTATTTCGACAAGGTAACTAAATTTTACAACGGCGGTTTGGCAGCATTGGATGACGTGACGATAACCATTGAACCGGGAGAGTTTGTCTCTATCGTTGGGCACTCCGGTGCAGGCAAGTCAACGTTGTTGAAGATGATTTTTGCTGAGGAGCTGCCTACTGAAGGCACGGTGTATTTTGAATCAAACAACATCGCACACTTCCGCAAGAAAGATCTCAATATGCTCCGTCGCAAGATTGGAACAGTGTTCCAAGACTTCCGTTTGCTCCCTACGAAGACAGTATATGAAAACATCGCCTTTGCGATGGAGGCAGCCGGGCAGCGCAATGAAGACATTGCCGCTGACGTGCCGCACGTGCTCGACCTCGTAGACCTTTCAGAAAAGATGGACAGTTTTCCACGAGAACTTTCTGGTGGTGAGCAGCAGCGTGTGGCGCTTGCTCGAGCAATCGTAAACCAACCGGACGTAGTAGTGGCAGACGAGCCGACAGGAAATCTCGACCCAATCAGTACCTACGAAATCGTGCAGATTTTGAAGAAGATTAACGATTTGGGTACTACCGTAATTCTCACTACGCACAACAAGGGTGTTATCGACTCGCTCGGTAGAAGAGTGATTACGATGGATGAAGGCCGCGTTATTCGTGATGATAAGAGTGGGCAGTACGTGCTCTAATATAATTTTCTTTTGCTTATGGCGTTATGGACAAATATACAACGAGTATCGCGTGCAGGATTCATCGGTTTCTTGCGTAATGGGTTTGTTTCGTTTACTACGGTCCTCATTATGGCAATTGTGTTGTTTGTTATCGGCTCACTCATTACCGCCGGCGCTGCACTCGACGCAACGCTCGTGCAGTTGCAGGAGAAAGTAGACATAAACGTGTACTTCCTCACTGATGCGCCGGAGAACGAAATACTGGCGATGCGCGACATCGTTGCCGAGCTACCGGAAGTAGCGAGTGTTGAATACATTTCGCGCGAGGAGGCACTCGAGGCGTTCCGCGAACGACACCGTGATGACCAGTTAACGCTGCAAGCACTTGAAGAGCTCGACGACAACCCACTCGGGGCGTCGCTCGCCATTCGCGCAAAAGAAACAAGTCAGTACGAAGGCATTGCCAACTTCCTTGAGAACGAAACTGCGGTAGGTGGTGGCGCACAGATTATTGAAAAAGTGAACTACTTCCAAAACCGAGCAGCCATCAACAAGCTCTCGAGCATTATTGATGCATCTGAGCGATTCGGGTTCTTCGTCACGTTGTTCCTTGTTGCGGTGTCAGCGTTTATCGTGTTTAACACCATTCGCCTTGCTATCTACACAAACCGCGAAGAAATCGGTGTCATGCAGCTCGTAGGAGCCTCAGACTGGTATGTACAGGGACCATTTATCGTTGAGGGCGCACTGTATGGCTTTGCTGGTGGAGTGTTGGCGCTCTTGGCGCTGTATCCGGTGGCGCTATGGATAGGGCCGGCATCGCAAACATTCCTCGGCTCATTCAATGTACTGTCGTACTACGGTAATAATGTCGGTATGCTCTTCTTCGTGCTCGTTGGCACCGGTGTGGTACTCGGCGTATTCTCAAGTTTCTTCGCGGTACGTCGATACTTGAACTTATAAGTTATTCACTTGCAAAGCCTTCTACATTAGCTAGACTTCAAAACATTTAGTGCGCATGGCGAAAAAGGGACACAAATACATCTTTGTCATAGGGGGAGTAATGTCTGGAGTAGGCAAGGGTGTGGCAACCGCTTCTATCGGAAAGGTTTTGCAGTCAAACGGGTATAAGGTCAACTTGGTTAAAGTTGACCCGTATTTAAATGTGGACGCCGGTACCATGAACCCGACCGAGCATGGAGAAACCTTTGTGCTTCGCAGTGGGCTTGAGACCGACCAAGACATGGGAAACTACGAGCGGTTCCTCAACCGCGACCTTCCCGAAGAGAACTATGTGACCAGCGGTATGGTGTATCGCGCAGTCATCGAGCGCGAGCGCAACCTCGAGTACGACGGTAATTGTGTTGAGGCAATACCACACATTCGTGATGAAATCGTTGAGCGATTTGAAAAAGCCGCATCAATAAACGGTTCGCAAATAAGTGTTATCGAAATCGGTGGCACCGTCGGTGACTACCAGAACATTATGTTCATCGAGGCGGCACGTGTGATGAAGGCGCGCAATCCGGACGATGTGCTCTTCATTATGGTGACGTACCTGCCGGTGCCGTCAAAAGTTGGTGAGATGAAAACGAAGCCGACACAAAACGCCATTCGTCAGCTCAATTCATACGGTGTACAGCCGGACTTCGTCATCGGGCGTTCAGAAGAAGTACTCGATGCACGACGTAAAGGTAAAATTGCCGAGCAATGTAACATTCGACCCGACCATGTTATCTCAGCACCAGACATCGACAGCATTTACGATGTGCCACTGAACTTTGAACGCGACAATCTCTCGGGGCTCATCTTGAAGCAGCTCAAGCTCAAGAAAAAAGAGAAGCAGGTAGCGATGGCGCAATGGGCGTCATTCGTGCAGAAGGTACATAACCCGAAGAAAGAGGTGCACATTGCGATTGTTGGTAAATATTTCGACACGGGTGACTTTGTGCTCTCAGACGCATATATCTCAGTCATTGAGGCGATAAAATTCTCAGCCTACACGCTTGGCGCAAAGCCGGTGCTTACGTGGATTTCTTCGCAGAGCTTTGAAAACGGCAAGCGAAAGGTAAGTGAACTCAAGAAGTACGACGGTGTGATTGTGCCGGGTGGTTTTGGTTCAACGGGTATTCCAGGAAAGCTTAAAGCTATCAAATTCATCCGTGAGAACAAGATTCCATACTTCGGTTTGTGCTATGGTATGCAGCTTGCGGTGGTGGAGTACGCACAAAACGTACTCGGGCTGAAAGATGCGGCAACACGAGAAATGCACAAAGACGGCAAGCACTTGGTGATTGACATCATGGAAGACCAGAAAGAGAAGCTTCGCAACAAAAACTATGGCGGCACGATGCGTTTAGGTGCGTACCCGGCACACTTGAAGAAGGGAACCATTGCACGCGCTGCGTACGATCAAGAAATGGTAGAAGAACGACACCGTCACCGATATGAAGTGAATCCGGAATACATTTCGCAATTTGAAGAAGCAGGGTTGGTATTTTCAGGAACGTCACCAGACAAGACACTGATGGAAATTATCGAACTTCCGAAGAAAGTACACCCATTTTTTCTTGGCACTCAATTTCATCCAGAGCTACAAGCGCGCCCGCTTGCGCCGCATCCTCTGTTTACAGAGTTTGTGAAGGCCTGTTTGAAGAAAAAATAAACCCATTAGGGATTACTACATAATTTTGTTTACCCATGTTTTTAATGAAACATCGATCATATCTGCCTGAATTCGTATACGGCAGCATGGACGGACTCGTGACCACGTTCGCCATTGTTACCGGTGCCGTTGGTGCCGGATTACCGGCAGGCGTCATTCTTATTCTTGGTTTCGCGAACGTCTTTGCAGATGGTTTTTCTATGGGTTCATCAAGTTACCTTTCTGCACTTTCAGAGCAACCACTACATGAGCACTACATAGAGAAAGACCCGCTAAACAAAGCGCTCGTGACGTTCTCGTCATTCGTACTCATTGGTATTATTCCCATCTTGCCATTCGTTGTATCTTTCGTGAAGCCAGAGTTCTATACCTTTGCTATTGCTACATCAGTAATCACTACACTCATCGCGTTTGCATGTGTTGGAGCATTTTCTGGGGCAGTGCTTAATGAAAACAAATTACGCAACGCAGCGCGTAACGTGCTTATTGGTGGTCTCGCTGCAGCTATCTCCTACGGAGTTGGGTTTGGGTTGGCGCAGGTATTTGGAGTCTATTAATATTCGATCAACATTTCCACGGGGTTGTGGTCTGAATGGGTGAACTCAAGGTCTACCGTCGTCACACGCTCTACTGAGATGTCAGGCGAGCAGATAAAGCCATCTACCACTGCGGTGGTAGATTTTCCTTTTACATAGGGGCGATTCGATGCACGGAGCGTTGGTGTATCAGCGCAAAAGTGTGCACTCCAACCATCCTTGAGTAGATTATGTGGGAAGCTATGCAAATACTTTTGATAGCGTGCCTCGTCTTTTTCAAAGAAGTTAATATTGCCAGTGTGCATGTTCCAGTCAGCACCGATAACCACTGCACAACCGTTTTGTGCGAGTCTTTTTACATACGTAATTAAGTCAAGGAACTGAGACATGCGTAGCACGCCGCGCGTATCAAATGAAGAAAGGTGTGTATTTACGAACGCAATGCATTTACCATCTTTAAGCTTCACGAATGTCGTGAGCGCGAAATCCCATCGTGGTATGAGGCGGTAGTAGTATTCGTGAACAGTAAAAGGGCGCGTCTGTCTTCGGTAGACATCAAAGTCACCAGGTACGAACGTGCTCATGCCATGCTCGTTGCGTAGTAGGTCAAAAAACAATGGGAGGGAAAAGTTCGAAACTCGTGACTGCATGTGCTCAGGAAGTGCCTCTTGTACTGCTTTGCGGAGATTCTGCCAACGGTTGAGTAAGCTACCCGTTGAAAGCTCTTGCAACAGATATACGTCTGCGTGCATATCTCGTAGTGTTTGCTGAATACCTCGTATGTTTCGCTTAACGGCTTCTTTGGAAGAAGGAATAAAGCGACGACCGCCTTCAAATGAGATATCGGCATCCGCGCCCATCGCGCCGTAGCCAAGGTTCCACGTGACGACTTTGAGTTTTGTCATTCGTGCATCATAGCAGGCCGCGCATTGAGCAGCGAGTATTTTTATGTATGATAGTGGGTATTGCGTTTCGTCCCGGCGGGGACGTTTCCGCATTTTGCCGGATCGTCTAATGGTAGGACATCGCCCTCTGGAGGCGAGTATCTTGGTTCGAGTCCAAGTCCGGCAGCAAACGTGAATTATCAGAGTCAATCTGACCAGAATAGCCTTGTTTCAACTGGGCTATTTTTGGTTCGAGCGTGATTTTCTGAGACCTGCTGAAATCGTAGGTGCTTCTGAGACCCAAAAGCGGAGAAGCGACTGAAATACTAAGTTTTTTGTCTTTCAGTGTGAGGTTCGAGCCGAGCGACTGCAATATCTCTCGCTTAGTGTCATTATCGCCATTTTTAAACTTGTCACGGGCTGTTTTAGCAGCGTGTATGTAGTTATCAGCTATGCCCACCCAATCAACTGCGCGCTCGTGTAAGACGCGAATATTCTTACGTACATCAGATAGTTCAGACTCGACCGCCTCTTTTGAGTTGTGGAGCTGTTCTTTTGAGATCTCTTCGTTGGCTCGCATCATTACCAAGTTATCAAGCTTTTGAAGAAGCTCGGTTTCTCGTTTTCTGTTTTGCGCCGTGATGTTTTCTTGGTCGTATATCTCATTACGGTGCAAATACTTGATTGCTTCAAGTGCCCAAAGATAGAAGTCCTTAGGGATTGAAACAGAGGAGATCACGCTGTCTATTTGTTTTTCGAGATCTTTCTCTTCAACATATTTCTGTGAACATTTTCCACGCTTCTTAGTGCAACGGTAGTATGTTTTGTCTATGATCGTTGGATTTTCTATCTCACTTACATCAAGCTTACACCGCGGGCAGCTAGAACTTGTCTTGATGGAGAACTTTCTCTTGCACGTAGTGCATCGAGCTTGGATCTTCCGTTCAGCTGTCACTGCGCATCCACACTCACCACAGAAAATTGATCCACGGAGAGCAAAGTCAGACTTATTGATCTTGGTAGGTCGACCACGCTTTCCGAGAAGAGTTTGCATTTTATCAAACTCATCTTCTGTGATCATCGTCTTGTGTTTTCCAGTAAAACTTTCTTTAACACCATCCTCGTTATTCCATTCAAAAGATCCGTAGTAAAAGGGGTGGGTAAACATATGCCAATACGCATTTAGTGAGTACCCCCGCCCATTTTTGTTTTTGAGACCTATCTTATCACCTTCGCGTTTGATGTCGGATACAGAGTAGTTTCCAGTAAGCATTTTTCGCCAAAGCGATTTCACGAGATCAAATCTCTCTGGATCAAGAACGATCTCATCCTCTCCAACTCGATAATCTTTATTGTGCGTATACCCGATAGGGAGAACCGATGCGGGGTACCAACCTCGTGCAGCTTTTCTGCGCTGGCTTCGTTTTACGTCAACGCTGAGGTCGTTGCTGTATTGGTTGGACATACCAAGCTCAACCGCCATTAGCAGGACGTTGTCCCACGGGTTGTAGTCGCGGGAATATGTTTGAATTCTTTTGATAACACCCTGCTGAAGCAGCCAACTTATTTGCCCACCATCAACAGGATTACGGGACAGACGATTTAATTTCCAACACAAGATGCCAGACGCTTCTTTATTTTGAATGCGCTCAAGCATTGTGTTGAAACCCTTGCGCATTCCAGGATACTTTGCTGACTGTGACTCAGTAATTGTGTCCACAATCTCCAGTCCTAGGCGCTCAGCTATCTTATGCATCTCAGCTAATTGATCCTCTATGGATGCCATTTGTTTGTCTTCGACATCGGTAGATTTTCTGACATAGAGGAAATATTTGATGTCTGATGGAGTTTGTATCTTCATAGTAGTTTGATTATACAATTTTTAAGAATTTTCGTATTCTTGGATAATTTCCTCAATACGACAGATGAACTCCAAGAGAAGACCTTGATCAATGATTTTGTCCTGGATTTCCCCAATCTCTTCGTCGCTAAGATTTCTACCAATGTGTTCATTTGCAATCTCTTGAAAGAATTCTTCATCTAATATGAATGGTGGTTCTAAGTACATATGTTGAGTTTTATTTTGTAAGTTCACTTCCTTCATTTTGTTCATTTTTGATCTCAAAACGCCTCTGCGCTTCTTTAAGAGCGTTTTCATTTCCAAGAATAGGTACTATGTACCCATTACCTGTACGGTGTGTTTTAAGGTGTAGTTTTCTGCGGAGTATTTGCCCGATAGCCTTGCTGTGTATCCCTAAGCCGCAGTGGTGTGCAATTTCGTGCACAGTTGGTTTGTCTTTCTTTTTCTGAAGCTCTAGGAGCGCTGAAAGCACTACGTATTCATCAGTTTCCTTGAATGTTTCAATTACTCGTCGATGGTGAGAGAAAGCTGCATTTACAAGGAAAGACTGTTCTTGCATCGTAGGGGCGATATTCATAAGCGGGAAGAACACCTGCCGTATACGTGGATGCACATCTTCACTTATTGCTAATCGACTCTTGGAGAGCACTTCTTTTGTGAAGGAGAATCGGTAAGCAAGGAGCATATTTCTTAATTCCAACGCTTCTTTTTCGAAACAATCGGGAAGAGTTGTTGGGACTTCATTGCGCGCCCCTGTTCCCACTACAACTTCAGATAAGCAACGACTCTCCAGTGCGTCATCTTGAAAACGCTCTCGAGTCGCAAGTAGCTTTGGTCCGTAGACCCAGAATGATTTCGGGTTAAATATGCCGTTCTTGCCATCTACACGCATAACAGGGAATCGTCTAGAATATCCCTGGTTAAGTATTTGAGCGATAGGGGTAGTCATATCAGAGAAGGCATAGTTCGCTTCATCAAGCACCATTGTGCCTCTCACTTGATCAACAATACGGAGAATGGATGCTGAAGTTGTTGAACCTCCTGCAAATGTTGCTTTGTAGCAAATTGACCCCACGACTTCTAAGAAGCGTGTCTTTCCGCTTCCTGGATTTCCCAAAACACGAAGGTATGGGACTTCACTAAAGAAGTCATACACCCACGTAAGAAGGACATAATGCGCGACTATATTCTCGTATTCAGGAGACACTGCCACATACCTGTGTATATACTCCTGAACTCGCTTAAGGAGTGCCGAATCACTCTCATAGTTGCCAACCTCGCTTGGGAGGAGAATGACCCGATCCTCAAGGAGTTTGTTATGACCGCTTATGGGTTTGTAGACCATATCGTCGATCGGAAGGGATTTCTTTGTGTCCATTTTGCCCTCTCGTTTTACACAGAAGAAGCTCTGACAATCCTTTTTGTTGTAGACAGACTCCGCTATCACGTTTCCGTGTTTGATGGATAGTATTTCCACTACCTTCTTCTTATTTTTATCGGTGTTCATGTCGTTTTTTGTTTTAGAAATCTTCGTACTCTGTTGGGAGTTTTGAGAAAGAGTTTTGCACGTTCATAAGCATTTTAGGCTCGACCTTTGTTTTACCTTCGAAGTATGCAATGACGTTATCTTCAATCTCTTTACTTGCTCCAAAAGAGAAATATGGGTTTAGTTTATTTCCTCTTCCGTACATCACTTTTGGGTACTCTTCCATAATGATGTATAGAGTCGCTGCAAGCGTGATGTCGTTCGTTATGTAATTTTTCATAGTTGTGTAAGTTATTTAGATTGTTGGTAGCTGCGACGAAGCGAATCAACTCGGCACTCTCGGTGAGTGCTTGTGCTTTTGTTATCTCCTTTCCGTAATGCCGTTTGTACAGCTCTTGGAAGGTAGTTAAGAGTTGATCCGAAAGTTGCATACTATCCAGCGTGAATAATCGATTTTAGAAACTTCTGGGAATACAGAAATTTCTGTGGGCTGATACAGATTTCGTCTCTGTAGTAAGCGGGCACCACTCGTTCTACGTCCTCGGTTTTTTCAAAACGAAAAACAAACTTGTTACCAAGCTTTCGTTCGTGTTCAAGATATTTAGCTCCTAGGGCGTGGAGAGTAGCAGCGAGGGCGAAGTCTTCAGTTTCGTAGATCATATTCTGTTTATGTAATGCTCATAAATTTTTATCGACCAATAACCAAACAGTAAGAAAAAGAAAAAGCTGAAAAAATGACGAAAGCATATTTTTGACACACTAAAAATCCCTGCTGGTGCAGGGTTTTATGAGTTTTCCACTTTTTAAGCTTTCTTAAGTTTTGTTTTTGCGTTGAACGTATGCTTTCTCACTGATCGAGTCTATCTGTATGGCGGGGCATAGCTCGCTTCCTTCTTGTCGAACTATTGTAGATATGGGCAAACGGGTCTGTGTGTACAGACGATTATTTTTGTTGGAGTTGAGGTAGTCTAGTACTTTCTTTTGGTACAGGGCATAACCTTTTGTTGCAATCTCGTATAGAGAACTCCAAGTAGGCTTAGCTCGGTCACCCATTATTGGATTTTGGTAATCATCATTAACAACCATCAAAAACTTATTTCCGCCGTCTTTTGGTTTTATGCAGGTGATTTTGTATATGGAGTTGTCCGACTTTAGGCTCGGTTTCTTAGGAATTACTTTCTCAACCGATCGAAGATACGCCAGCCGTTCAGTGGCTGCTGTGCGTATGTTCTTGAGGAGTTGTTGTGACTCTTTGCTCTCTATGTATGAATATTCAAGTCCGCCTTTAAGAAAGGGAACGTTATCTGCTTCGAGAAAATATAAAGCACCTTTTTCGTTGTTGATCGATAAAAAGAAATCCCTAACCGCCTCCTTCCATAGATGATAGTCACGAAAAGTGTCGTGCATTTTTTCGACAGGATTGTCCGCATATAAAATATCGCCCTCGTGGGCGCTGTGTGTGATGAGAATTCCTTTGCGAACTAACTCGTCGAAAGTATCTCTTATAGCCGCCTGGTTCTTAATACTCATATTTATGGTATAATCATACTACAACTGAATAAGAAATGACCTAACCCTTCGGCTTTTGCTGGAGATATGGTCGAAAATCGTAGACCACAGAAAACCCATCATTAGGGCGTGGTCTACGTTATAGGGGGAAACTCCTATAGGAGCTTCGGCTCTCCTAGTGGTGGGCTTTTTGTACCCACCCGCTTAGTAGCTTTCTGAATCAATATGAAAACTAATCGGGGCTTTATTTCAATATTTGCAGCAGTACTTATTGTCCTTGGTGTTACTGCGGTTGCAGGAGGAGGGTATGTCGCGACCCAATATGCGTTACGGGATAATACGCATCAGCAACCCATTGCTGAAGAAGAGAGAATTGCAACTTCAAGCACTCACACACAAACGAGTGTGCCCCAGGAAGAACAGAAGGACACAGAAAAACCACCCCTTAATCTCGACGACTACAAAATAGAAAGTGAACAGACAGAGCCCTCACATCCAGAGGACTTGGCAGACTCTATGCTCGCCGATATTGAGCGCCTCACATATGTCGATACTCTCGAACAAGACATCGTCGATTTCAGGAGGCTATTAAATGCGATTTCTAAGAACGAAGCACTCTACATAAAGTTTGCACAAGATGCAGGTAATGATAGAGCTGACGCACTTGATAGTTTGACTTCACTAACGACGAACGCGGAACTCAAACAGCTTATCTCAAGCTCTGCTACAGATTTTCGTGGGCACGCAACAAATGCGGCAGATGAACTTAGTGAACCTTATGAACTTGTAGCAAGCGAAGTCAAAAAGTATCTTGCAGCAACAGAAGCAGCGAAACGTGCAATCGAGCAAGGAGCACCTTACAATGACGCAGAAGGGGTTATTGCTGAGAATAAACAACAATTTGAACGGCTGGTTAGTTTGTTGGAGTCTGCAGATAGTGCGGTGCGCAATGTTGAGAACGCAAAAGCAGATATCTATTCAGAAACACTATCATCTATACGTGACATACTTGCAGTGCAGAGTGTATCGTTTAGTCTGAGTGCTCAGTTGGCGAATATCGAGCAAGAAGCGCTTGAGAATACCTTGCCGCAAACTGAAATACAGTGCTGGGCAACTACTGAATACAGTGGTGGGTTGAATGGCTCATCATACACGACGGTCAGATGTGAGTAGATATGAAAATACAAATTCCAAAAGAATACGAAGAACACTTCCGAGATGACGTTGTGTATGTGACAAGATGGAAATCGCCGAGCTTACTTTTGATGAACGAAGCAGAGCACGATAGTTTCCAGAAAATTCTTGAAGGCTCTCGGGTGGATTGTAAAGATGGGATGCTACGCTTCATTCGGGCTGGAATTCTTGATCTCAAAATTGAGGATGGGGCTATAGATATCCCCAATGGTGTGGGTAGCTTCCTACAAGGTGAAAACAGGGCATTTCATAGGGGAAAAGCAGGAATTGCGCTCTCCTAGGGATAGGTTTGATTTGAATTGGGGTTGACATATTCAAACTTAGCGTATAAACTCTGAATATACCTTTTGGTATTCAGAATATGGCTAAGAAAAAGCAGTGGAAATCTGGCACATATCGCCAGCAATATGAATACAAGAGCTTTCTCCCCGAGAAGGTGAATGTTCCATTTGAGTGGGAGGATCCTCGCATTGACCTTCTCTTGAGTGATGCAATGCGCTACCTGGGCGAGCTTAATGCTTATTCCACACTCGTGCCTGATGTCGACTTCTTCATCCAGATGCACATCTCAAAAGAAGCAACTGTCTCAAGTCGCATTGAGGGTACGGAGACTAACCTTGATGAGGCGCTTTTGTCTGAAGATGAAATTGACCCAGAAGATCGTGATGACTGGGGTGAGGTGCAGAACTATATCAAGGCAATCAACTTTTCAGTTGAGAAACTTTCCGAACTGCCATTGTCTACACGCCTGGTGAAGGACACACACAAAGTGCTCCTCTCTGGGGTGCGTGGATACAGCAAGTTGCCAGGAGAGATTCGTACAAGCCAAAACTGGATTGGAGGGTCTTCACTTACGGATGCGGCTTTCATTCCACCGCACCACACTGATGTTGCTGACCTTCTCGATGATCTGCAGAAGTTTTGGCACAACAAGCAGCTTCAAGTACCCGAATTGGTACGGATTGCTTTGACCCACTATCAGTTTGAGACAATCCACCCGTTCCTTGATGGAAACGGGCGTATTGGACGTTTGCTCATCACGTTGCAACTTATCGACCTCGGCATCCTTCAGAAGCCAACGCTCTACATCTCTGACTTCTTTGAGCGCAATCGATCGAAATACTACGACTCTCTTTCACGAGTACGCGAGAGTAATGACATTGAGCACTGGGTTCGCTTTTTCTTGCAGGGCGTCGTTGAGACTGCAAAGAAAGGGAAAGAAACATTCGAGAAGATCATTGCCCTTCGTGCAAAGTATGAGCAGATCATTGAGGAGCGAATGGGAGTGAAGCGGCAGAAGCTCGCAAAACAGCTTCTACTCAAACTCTTCTCCAAACCCGTCGTAACGGTGAATGACATCGCTGAGATGCTCAACGTGACCTTCCAGACGGCAAACACACTCGCCAAAGAGTTTGAAGACGCGGGGCTCTTTGAGGAGAAAACAGGCTTTTCTAAGAACCGCATCTTTTATTTGCGAGAGTACCTAAAACTCTTTAACCACTAAACGTATGAACGACTTCAGCAAAAAAGCAGCCCTTATATGGAACATCGCGGACATTCTCCGTGGTGGCTGGAAGCAGCACGAATATCAGGATGTAATCCTGCCGCTTTTAGTGTTGAAGCGTTTGGACGCTATTCTCTCTGATTCGAAAGAGAAGGTGCTTGATAAGTACAACGAATACAAAGGGAAAGTAGATGTCGATCCGATCTTGAAGAAAACGTCAGGTGTTGGCTTCTACAATGTATCACCGTACGACTTCAAAAAGCTCACTGAAGATCACACGCATATCGTTAAGAACTTCCACAACTACCTCAACGGCTACAGCGATAACATTCGTGACATCTTCGACAAATTCAACTTCGATAAGCAGCTCGAGCGTCTTGAGGGTGGCAATATGCTCTACCTCATCATCCAAGAGTTCAACAAGGTAGACCTTCACCCAGACAGTGTTGATAACCATCAAATGGGACTTATCTTCGAGGAATTGCTCCGAAAATTCTCAGAAATGTCCAATGAGACTGCGGGAGAGCACTACACGCCCCGTGATGTGATTCGGCTTATGGTCGAGGTTCTCTTCACTCCTGATGAGAAGCTACTCAAGAAGCCGCACGTGATTAAAACAGTGTACGATCCTGCGTGTGGTACAGGCGGGATGCTCACTATCGCTAAGGATTACATCCTCAACGAGATCAACAAAGACGCATCAGTGTATCTGCACGGACAAGAACTCAACTCGGTCACATACGCTATTGCGAAGTCCGATATGCTTATCAAGGGTGAGGATCCAGAGTTGATTCGTGGTGGAGAAAAAAATCACACTAAAGCAAGCACGCTCTCAAATGACCAGTTCTTTGGGGAGAGCTTTGATTACGGGCTTTCAAATCCACCATATGGCGTTGATTGGAAAAAAGATAAGGATGCAGTTGAGAAAGAAGCGACCCGTGGATTTGCGGGGCGGTTTGGTGCAGGCACGCCTCGTATCTCAGACGGACAGCTTCTTTTCCTCCAACACTTGGTTTCTAAAATGCGACCCACAAAAGACGGTGGATCTCGTGTTGGTATTGTCCACAACGGCTCACCGCTCTTTACAGGTGATGCTGGAAGCGGAGAAAGTGAAATTCGTCGTTGGCTTCTTGAGAAGGATTATCTCGAGGCAATCATCGCACTCCCAGATCAGCTTTTCTACAACACAGGCATCAACACATACCTGTGGTTTGTGAGTAACCGCAAATCACCTGAACGCCAGGGCAAAGTGCAGCTTATTGATGGACGTGAGTTCTATGGGAAGCTACGTAAAACGCTTGGCGCAAAGCGTAAAGAAGTAGATGAGGAAGGACGTAAGCAGATTATGAAGCTCTACACCGACTTCAAGGAAAATGAGCATTCTAAAATATTCGACACTACGGACTTTGCATATCGCCAAGTTACGATTGAGCGTCCCTTGCGGCTCAACTTCCAGGTATCACCAGAGCGCAGTGAGCTTGTAAAAGAAGAGAAAGTGTTCCAACGCCAAAAGCCAACAATCCAAGAAGAAATTCTTGGGGCACTATCTAATTTTCCAGACAAAAAGCTGTTTACTGACCGAGAGAAGTTCCTAAAGGTTTTCAATTCGCATATGAAGGAGCTAAAACTTGGCGCCCCATTGAAGAAAGCAATCCTCAACGGTTTGTCTGAGCAGGATGAAAATGCAGAGATTTGTCGTGACAGCAAGGGTAATCCAGAACCAGACGGCAACTTGCGAGACCAAGAAAACGTACCGTGGGGCGTAAGTGTCGAAGAGTACTTCAAAAAAGAGGTACAGCCATACGTTGAGGATGCGTGGCTCAATGAAGAGGTGCGAGATCATAAGGACAACCAGGTTGGGAAGGTTGGCTACGAGATTCCGTTCACACGATACTTCTACACGTATGAACCACCACGTGATCTTGAGGAAATCGAAAAGGATATTGAAGGTGTGGAGAATGAACTCCTCACGCTTTTGAAGCAACTATAACTATGTCGAAATTAACGCTTACAAAAAAATACGGTGTGTATCCAAATTACAAGGACTCTGAAATTGATTGGATTGGACTCACTCCTACTGACTGGCAAGCACTGCCTCTTCGAGCGGCTCTCGTGGAGAGAAAAGAAAAAAATAGATCTCTAGTTTCTGACAATATCCTTTCCGTAATGAAGGACGTTGGAGTAATCCGTTATGCTGACAAAGGAGATATTGGAAATAAAAGTTCTACTCGTCCTGAGAACTACAAGATAGTTCACCCTGGCGACATTGTTATCAATAGTATGAACCTTGTGATCGGTTCAGTAGGTCAATCGCGGGAATTTGGTGTAACGAGTTCCGTGTATATCATCTACGCGCCTAGGACTGAGGACATAAACGCAACATACTACTCATATATTTTCCGAAACAGAAGTTTCCAAAAACATATGGCTCGCTTCGGTAAGGGAATAATGGAACTTCGAGAATCAATAAAACCAATTGATCTAAAAAATCAGATCTTGCCTATCCCACCCAAAGATACGCAGGATAAAATTGTAGAATTTTTGGACGAAAAAACGGCGACAATCGACCGCATTATTGAGAAAAAGCAGCGGCAGATTGAGTTGCTCAAAGAAAAGCGAGCGGCAGTAATCAATCACACTGTTACAAAAGGTCTCGATCCAAAAGCGAAACTCGTCGACTCTGGTGTGGAGTGGATGGGAGAGATTCCTTCAGATTGGGATAAAGAAAAACTGAAGTTTGTTGCGCCACTTCGTAACACTAAGGCTAATAAAGAAAAGGTTGATCTGCCGTATGTAGGTCTTGAACACATTGAAAGTGCAACTGGTCGGCTATTGAAGAGTGAAGAAAAGGCGGAGCCTGAGAGCGTTGTGAATCTGTTTGAGAAAGGCGATGTCCTCTTTTCAAAGCTACGCCCAAATTTAGCTAAGGTATTACTCCCTGAATTTGATGGTATGTCTACAGGAGAGCTGCTTGCACTAACCCCAAATACAACGAAGATAATTCCATCATATCTTTTCTACAAACTGATCAGTAGAGATTTTATTAACAAGGTTTGTGACTCTGTTTATGGAGCAAAAATGCCGCGAGCAAACTGGAATTTGATTGGCAGTCTATACATTACATACCCATCAATTTCTGAGCAGAAAAAAATAGTAGACCATATAAACAAAAAGGTTGAAAAAATTGATGCCGCATTGGAGTTAATTCAAGATTCCATAAAAACATTGCAGGAATTCAAATCATCGCTGATTTCACACGCTGTAACTGGAAAAATAAAAGTATGATTAAAACAAACACAAAAGAAATAGGTTTTGAAGAGCTGATCGAAAAACAGCTCTCAAAACTCCACAAGTATCGGGTTCGTACTGCGAGCGACTTCGATAAGGAGCTTGCGATGGACAAAGCACTTGTAGTTGAGTTCGTGCAGACCTCTCAGCCAGAAGCGTGGGAGAAGCTCGTCGAGCAATACGGAGCGGATGTGGAGTCAGAATTTTTGAAGCGTCTTGATGCGGAAATTGCGTCCCGCGGGCTTTTGGATGTATTTCGCGATGGCATTAGTGATCGTGGTGTCAAAGTCAGCCTGGCTTTTTGGAAGCCACAGAGTCACCTTAATGAAGAGGTATGGCAGGACTATGAACACAACATTCTCAGTGTGATGCGGCAGGTGAAGTACAGTACCAAGAATGAAAACTCTATCGACCTGGCGATTTTCCTCAATGGTCTTCCGATATTTACTGTTGAGCTCAAAAATCAGCTCACTAAACAAACTGCTCGTGATGCAATCCGCCAGTATAAAACCGACCGCGATCCTCGAGAAAAGCTCCTTTCCTTCAAACGCTGCTTAACACACTTCGCGGTAGACACTGAGCAGGTGTATATGACAACGCAGCTTAAGGGGCTTGCGACGCGCTTCTTGCCATTCAATAAGGGGTACAAGAACTCGTCAGGCAATCCTCCTGTTGAGGGTAAATACAAGACGCACTACCTTTGGGAAGATGTGTGGGCTAAGGACAGTGTCCTTGACTTAGTTGGCAATTTTATTCACCTGCAAGTTCAGGAGAAGGAAGATAAGAATGGGAAGAAAACCAAAGAGGAAGTACTTCTTTTCCCACGCTACCACCAACTTGATGCCGTACGCCGTATTATTGGTGATACCCAAGAACAAGGATCAGGAAAGAATTACCTCATTCAGCACAGTGCGGGTTCAGGAAAGAGTAATACGATTGCGTGGTCTGCACACCGACTTTCAGAGCTTCATAATGAGAATGATGAAAAAGTATTCGACTCCATCATTGTCATTACCGACCGCCGCATTCTTGATAAACAGCTCTCAGACACGGTTGAGAGCTTCTCACAGGTACGTGGTGTCGTTAAGCACGTGGAGAGCTCTGCAGAGCTTCGTGAGGCGCTTGAGAACGGTGTAAAAGTGATTACGAGTACTCTCCAGAAGTTCCCTGTAATTGTGGATGCGATTGATCAAGTTCAGGGAAACAAGTTTGCGGTATTGATTGATGAGGCGCACTCGTCACAAACGGGTGAAGCTGCCGCTGACCTCCGCCAGGTACTTACCTTGGAGGATGCCGAAAAGCAAGCGCAGAAGGAAACAAAAGCATTCAAGACCTCAGAGGATCTTATTATCGAGCGAATGAAGGCACGTAAGGTGAAGACACCAAACGTGAGCTTTATTGCCTTTACTGCAACACCTAAACAAAAAACACTTGAGTTGTTTGGAGTAGAGGATCCAATTTCGGGAAAGTTCATTCCATTTTCGCTTTACTCAATGCGACAAGCGATCGAGGAAGGATTTATTCTTGATGTACTCAAGAACTACACTACATATCAAACGTACTTCGAGCTTCTGAAGACCATTGAGGATGATCCAGAGTATGACAAGGCAAAAGCACAACGTCTCCTTATCGGATACGTGGAGAAACACGAGCACGCTATTGAGCGTAAAACGCAGATTATGGTGGAGCACTTTGAAGAGAAAATAGCTCCACTTATCTACGGGCAAGCAAAGGCAATTATTGTCACCAAGTCACGCCTTCACGCGGTGAAGTACAAGCAAGCGTTTGATAAGTACCTCCAGGAGAAAGGATACCCACACAAGGCACTTGTGGCGTTTTCGGGAACGGTTCGCGATGGAAAACTCGACTACACAGAAACACAGATGAACGATGGTATCCCCGAGAAGCAAACCGCAGAGGAGTTTAAGAAGGACGACTACAAATTCCTCATTGTTGCAGAGAAGTTTCAGACTGGTTTTGACCAGCCACTTCTCTCGGTGATGTATGTCGACAAGAAACTTAGTGGTGTAAATGCGGTACAGACACTCTCGCGGCTAAATCGCACCACAGCGGGAAAGAGTGATGTGTTTGTGCTTGATTTTGTGAACGAGGCTGATGACATCAAAGAAGCATTCCAGCCGTACTACACAACTACCGTGCTCTCACAGGCAACTGATCCGAACATTTTGCACGACCTTGAGCGGGATGTGTTCCAATTCAAGCTTTTCAGTCTCAATGAGATAGAAGGGTTTGTAGAAGAGTATATGAACGGTGCATCGCCCGACACACTCAACGCGATGCTTGATGAGGTAGTGGAGCGTTCTATGTCGCTTCTGGACGAGGAGCGAGACGATTTCAAGTCGAAAGCGCAGGACTATATCCGCAAGTATGCCTTCATTTCTCAAATCGTCACCTTCGAAGATCCAAAACTCGAACGCTTGTATATTTTCTTGAAGTTCCTTGTGCGCAAACTACCAACTCGGGTAGAGCCGCTACCATACGAGGTGTTGGAGTCCGTAGATATGGACTCGTACAAGGTTCAGAAGATCGCTGACACAAAGATTCGCTTGGATAATGATACTGAGGAGCTTGAACCAATGGGCTCGGGAGATAGTGGCACAAAGAAACTTGATGAGCTTGATCCGCTCTCCAAAATAGTCAAAGAAATCAACGATCGCTTCGGTACGGTATTTACTGATAAAGACAAGGTGATTTTGAACTCACTGAGCGCAAAGTTGTTGGAGGACAAGAATCTTGAAGGATCAATTAAGAACAACACCCGTAATGCGGCAAAGATCAAGTTCAATAAGATGTTCAATGATGAGCTCGTTGAGATGCTCAACAGTCACTTCGACCTTTACAAGAAGTTGGACTCAAGTCCAGAGCTTAAGGAATTTGTGAACGATCGCATCTTCGAGTTCGTGCTCAAAAAAACTAAGAAATAAACCTATGCAAGCTGCCTTTAAAAAATTTCTCACGAACATAAAACTCACCGTTCCTCAAAAAGAGGACGCAAAGACAAAAACGAGAAGTGTTTGTAAGGCACTCCACGCTAAGTACTATCCGAACACCGAGTATAACGGCAGCACCAAATTCTTGGTTGGTTCTTATGGTAAACACACAAATATTCGTCCACCGAAGGATATAGACGTGATTTTCAAGTTACCTCCAGAGTTATATGAGCAATACAGTTCGGGTAATAAACAGTCGCAGCTATTACAGGATGTCCGAGCAGTTTTGAAAGATACCTTCACTACCACTGAGAAAATCAGCGCTTTCGGTAAGGTGATAGTAATTAACTTCAGCGAGGGTACTCATTCGGTTGAATTACTACCTGGTTGGGAGTTAGAGTCTGGGTCATTTCGCATTCCTAACACGGAGAACGGGGGATCTTGGGATGTGTGGAATCCGCTTGCAGAAGATAAAAATATAGATGTCTCAAGTGTGGCGACAAAAAAGACCCGATCTCTTATACGGATGATGAAAGCGTGGGTGAATAATTGCGGCGTACCACTCAAATCATTCGTGTTAGAGATATTGGTAGTTGATTATTTGCACGAGCAATACAATAACAACGTGACGGTTGAGTATCCAGAACTTGTTCAGGGATTCTTTGACTTTCTTAAGAATAAAAAGCACGGTTCTATATATCTACCTGCTTCTGGTACGCATATGAATTTAGGGGAGGATTGGTACTCACGAGCTGAAAGTGCGTACAATCGCGCCACAAAAGCTATTGAATACGAACAGGCGGATAAATTGCGGGATAGCTCTCTTGAGTGGAAGAAAATTTTTGGTGATGACTTCCCATTGGTAGACGCTAAAGAAGCCGCCGTAGCTACTGTTGGTTCAAGTTTTGAACTGAAAATAGAAGAGTTGACCCAAAGGTATCCTTCGCCAGCTGAGGAAGATATCACTGAACAATACGGGATTCCTGTTCGTCTCGTCTCTGGGTATCAAATTGAGATTGACGCTGAGGTAACACAGAAAGGTTTTAGGAAAGGAATGCTATCGGACTTCATAGCGAAGCGATTTCCTCTGTTGAAAGGTAAAAAGCTTCTTTTCTCTGTAAAGCATTGCAACATACCGCCTCAGTATGAAGTGATGTGGAAGGTCAGAAACTTTGGAGAGGAAGCACAGCGGGCGGAAGGTCTACGGGGAGAGATAAATCGAGACAGTGGATTCAAGCAACGTGAAGAAAGTACGCTTTATCACGGCGAACACTATGTTGAATGCTACGCCATCAAAGATGGTGTTTGTGTTGCGGTTGGGAAAATATTAGTACCTATTGGAACAAGTTATGAATAAAACTGAAATATTAAAAAACGAATGCAAGACAATAGAGGACAATGCTCGTCATACAGCAGAAGCTCATTATCTGATTGCAGCAAAGAGTAAACGTACTGCAATCATCCTCGAAGTTATCCCTGCTCTTATCGCCGCTTCCTCAGGTCTGTTGGTTGTGGGTGAGATTATCCCAATTTGGTGGGGATGGTTGACTGTGGTTTCGGCATCCGTCACAGCAACCAGTAGTATCATAAGCCCCCATAAATCCTATTATGAAAATTTGAATGCAGGAAAAGCTTTTACGGTGGTAAAGAATCGAGCAAAGTCTCTGAATGAAACTTTTGCAAACCTCAGTGCCGAAGAGGAATTGTGCAAGGAAGTGAAAGCGCTTTCAGAGTACTACAACCAACTTGTGCTTTTAACACCACCAACGCAGGAATGGGCGTATAAAAAAGCAGAAAGGAAATTATCAAAATGAAATATTTATACGATCAAAGTCATTACGAAGATCTTTACGATCGAGCCACTGTGTCTCGTTGCCGTTGGATAGAAGACTTTCATACACGGTACGATCCAAAACAAAAACCAAAGACTAAAGAAGAGAAAGCTATGTTAGATGCAGCTCAAAAGATGGCGCTTCATTATGACCTTCTTTTTACTACTGGCGAGCGTTATTTAGAGCGAGACACTACGATACGAGAGTGGGTTGAGCGAGATACTAACAGGCAAGAAATGTATGACAACGCCGAAGCGCCTGGAGGTGTACTGTGCCCGACGTGTGGAACAAGAATGGATGCAACCTTCAAGATGCTCTACGACCTTGATAAGGAAAAAGACGAGAGAGTTCTCTTTATGTATGACTGTCCAGAAGGTTGTATGCCGCGACGCTCATTCTTTCAAGATGGCGAGGAATGGGTTGCGCAACATAAATCTTGTAAGGAATGTGGAGGCGAGATAAAGGTAGAAGATAAAAGTACTAAAAAGAAATCAATCATCACGTCTACGTGCACTGAATGCGGCTTGGTTGATGTGAGTGAACACGAATTTGAGACAGAGAAAGACGACGAGAAATTTGAGGAAGATCGAAAAAGATTTTGTTTGTCGCAAGAAAAAGGTCAAGAGTACATCGAAACTAAGCAGTGGTTTAAAGATGTAGAAGTTTTGATGGATGAATTAAAAGAGCGAGAAGAAAAGAAAGACGAATATGATGCGGTAAAGAAGCTATCAAAACTCACCGTATCTCAACTTGAAAAGAAACTCGCAGAAGCAATGTCAAAGGATGGATACTCCCGCCTAACATTTGATAAGCCCGAGATCGGAACTGACGTTCGGATCGGCTTTACCGTAAACGATGACAGCAGTGAAGTGGACGAATATACAAGCCGAAACAAACTAAAGAAACTTATTAGTAAGACGCTCGAGGATACAAATTGGCGACTTATGACGGAAGGCATATCGTACCGTCTCGGTATTCTCACAGGACGATTGCGAGGCTACGAAAGCGAAGCAGATTTACTGAAGCTCGTGAGTTCGGGGCGTAAATAGGTATAATTACATTATATGGCGGATCTATCACGATTAAAAAAAGTAGACCTCAGAGAAGCTTGGAAGCACGAAGCTATTGATTTTACGAACTGGCTGGCTCAAGAGGAGAATCTCACGTTACTTGGCGATGAGATTGGTTTTGATATTGAATTAACGCAAACAGAAGCTGCTGTCGGGAGTTTCAATGTTGATATTCTTGCCGAGGAAGCAAACACAGGTAAAAAGATAATTATCGAAAATCAGCTCGAGATGACTGATCACGATCATCTTGGAAAGATAATTACTTATGCCTCTGGATATGATGCCAGGGTGATTGTGTGGGTTGTGCGTGACGCAAGAGAAGAGCATAGGAATGCGGTTGATTGGTTGAACGAACACACTGATGAAGATATGGAGTTTTATCTGGTGCGTATTGAAGTATGGCAGATTGAAAGTTCTCCGCTTGCTCCAAAGTTTGAAATACTCTCACGTCCGAATGATTGGGCAAAGGCGGTTAAGGAGTCAACAACCCGAACAGCACTTACAGATACTAAGCTTAAGCAGCTTGAATTTTGGACTCAGTTCAAAGAATACGCGAAAGAGAACAATACCCCTCTGCGTTTTCAAAAGGCATATCCGCAGCATTGGACTAACATAAGTATTGGGCACAGCAATCTCCACGTTGCTCTTACTATCAACTCAAGGGATAAGCAGTTTGGTGTGGAGGTTTATATACCAGATAACAAGGAGCTATTTGCGACGTTGTTTGAGCATAAGGCGCAGATAGAGTCTGAGGCAGGAAGTGAACTTGAATGGATGGAATTACCTGAAAAGAAAGCGAGTCGAATCAAATTATCTCTCGCAGGGGATTTTGAGGACGAGAGCAATTGGGAGCAGTACTTTGAATGGCTCTTGAGACAGGCGGAAAAGTTCAAAGAGGTCTTCCCGAAATATTGGGGCTAAAAAGACAGAATTTTAGTATAATTATGGGTAATGGATACTAATTACCCACTACAAAATAACGAAGAAAAAGTTGTTCAACGATCAGATACCGCACTAACGGAAGAAATTGTTCGTGCAATAGTTCAACGTATTCGGAACGGCAAACCTATAACAAAAAGAGGAAGAAAAACTCTTCTTCTTGATTATGCACCAGGGCAGCAACCCGTGAGTGTCTCAACGTACACTTCTTGGCTGAGGAGAGGAACCACACCGCTTAACAGTAAGGAGAATCGCTCTTTGAGGGATATTGTAGACGAAGCCCGAATTGAAGGAAGACAGCGACTACACGAGGAAATGTTGCGCAAGGCAGAAGAAGTACTTGGTTCTCATTTGGAACTTAAAACTGGAGAGAAAATAGTGCACAAACGCATCAACAAAGACGGGAAAGTAGAGTTGTATAACAGTACGCGACTTGTACCAAAGCTGGTTGATACTAAGCAGCGAGCTGCTGAGTTTGTAGCTAAGAAGCTCGATCCACAAACCTACGGAGATTCAGTAAAAACTGATAACCGACACTTGATCTTTTCTTTATCTGAACTTCGCCGATATCAAGAGGAAAAGGACAGATTGAATCAGACACAATCACAATAATGAACATAATGAACATAATGAACTTTATGTACGTCTATGAAAGGTAATAAGGAGATTAAAATAACTTATTGTGAGTTGGAGGATGTCGATCAAAAGCAGGTTGATGCCGCGTTCGACATTCTTTTTAACGAGGTAATTTGTCTAGATAACTTGGGAAAAAGTGCATCTGAGTAGCCATAATTGAGGTTCTAACTTTCTTAAGTTCTGTCAGCTAGCTTGAAGTAATAGTTCCTTGGTGTCATAGTAAAGATATATGGAAATTTTCATTCAATACCTTATAACGTTTGGGTGGGCCCTTACCGCGGCTATTTCTATGGCTGTTGCCATGAGCATCGGTCTTACAATCTTTACGTGGATTTCTCCGCTGAATGAGTGGGAAGAGGTGCGCAATGGAAACATGGGTATGGCCATCATTCTTGCTGCGGCAGTAATCGCAATGGCTATCGTGGTTGCGTTTGCTATCACTGGCTAGTCATGAAGCGCGTTTACACAGGACTTTTGGTACTTAGTATCATTCTCTTTCCAGGAGTTTCTTTGGCGCATTCCGGTCGTACTGACGCGAATGGGTGCCACACAAATCACAAGACAGGGGATTACCACTGCCACAGTAAGAAGACAAAAACCACTGCTCGTACGACTGCACGAGTTGAAAGCCGCTCAGAGTATAATGATAAGAATTGCGCAGATTTTACTACACAGCAAGAGGCGCAGGAGTTTTATATACGAAATGGCGGTCCGATAATTGACCCACATGACCTTGATAGAGACAGCGACGGTATCGCGTGTGAAACGCTACCATCACGCTAAGGTTGTATATGATGAAACATAAAATCTATACAATGGCTGTTGCGAAGGTGTACCCGATGTACATTGCGAAGGCAGAGAAGAAAGGGCGCACAAAGCAAGAAGTGGATACGGTTATAAAATGGCTTACGGGGTATACGCAACGGCAACTGGATTCTGTAGTGAAAAAGGAGGTGGACTTTGAAACGTTCTTTAAACAAGCGCCAAAGCTGAATCCGGCACGAAAGTTAATTACCGGCAAAGTGTGCGGTGTTCAGGTAGAAGACATTACAGAGAAAACCATGCGCGAAATTCGCTATCTCGATAAGCTCGTTGATGAGCTGGCAAAAGGGAAGGCGATGGAGAAAATATTGCGAAAGTAGCATGTCTATTTAAGTATGCACACATACACTTTTGTATGTAGAGTGCAGATTTTTGTGTATACTCATTGCATGATTAAAGGTATCACCAAAGTACTGTTAGCCGCAGGTATCCTTGGGGCAGGTGCGTATGGGCTTGCCGCTGTGGGCGCGATGCCACAAGAAGCATATTCTCGTGGACTTGGCTTCGTCGTTGCGCTACAGGAAGGTTCTGGACCTTTTGATGGTACGTGGGTGGCTCATGCAGATGCAGATATTGCAGAGACGGACGAAGCGTTTTGCGGAACAGCAACTGGACAATTTGTCGTGCAGGGAAGTCGCATGTATGGAAGCGTAGAAAACGAGTTTGGGGATACATTTATGGTGACAGCGAATGTTGACGGGGGTGGAGATATGAGCGGAGGAATGGCATTAGGAATTGAAAACGTCGCCCACTTTACCGGCACGCTCCTTGATAGCAATGGTGTGGGCACCTGGAGCGATGAACTCGGATGTTATGGTGACGTTACCTTTCAACGAATAACTGCGGTTGGTTCCCACGATCCGCGGTATATACGAGAAATAGCAGGTAGAGCATTCGTCGTTCGCGGCATACGGACTATTCCAGCTGCACCCGGTCTCGTATTGCACCCCGGAGATGTAGTTGCGGTAGAGGAGTCCTCGCAGGTAATACTTGCTATCGGTTCGGATGTGTTACGAATCTCTGAAAAGACAAAGTTTGAAATTCCTGCGGAGGAGACAGATGTGCAAGAGTCTACCGTTACCGACCGAATATGGACCTCTTTGAAGTATTTAATACAGGGTCCGTCGTTTGAAATTAAAACACCAACGGCTGTTGCGGGTGTGCGGGGTTGATGTCTGCGTGCACGTAGTGTGTAGCACTTCTCGAAAAAAAGAAAACCACTTCCGGAGAAGTGGCGGGGTGGATGCCCGGGCAGCAGCGGGCTCGTTTCACGATACAAGCGGCATTCCTCAGCGGCGACCCTAGGGTCAACCAGAGTGTGCCCGAGCATCCAGTCAGACTATAGTTTGTTTTGTGTTAGTCGTCCAGCTCGGTCGGATTATGTTGCACAATGTGTATCCGGGCGTACACTCACGGGGTTGTTCTCTAGAAAGAAGGAGTGAATACATGAGTGATGTAATTCGCTGTGCAATTCTGCCACCGAGACCTCGTGAGTTACTCGGCATGGATTCGGCTGGGATCGGGCATTCGGCGGAGTGTTTGCGAGTGTTTGCGCACTTGGGACCGCACGTGCTCAAACATCCCGACGGTAGCTACATTGCTTGGGAGAATGATTACGAGTGTGAATGCTGCGATCCTGAAGATCCCTACGACCATTGCTATGTGCACTGGAAGCTCGACGAAGTAGAAGCACTTGAACTTATAGAAAGGCAGACTTAACCGTCCGCCTTTTTCTTTTTGCTATACTTACGAGTATGAAAGCGCGGACGGCAAAAGAGGTACAAAAATTCACTGATATACCAAATGTGGGGAAGCGGATAGCTGCTGATTTTCAGGCGTTGGGTATTGCGAAACCGCAGGATTTGAAGAAACACAAAGCGTTCATGTTGTACACGAAACTCTCGAAAATGACCGGTGTTCGGCAAGACCCCTGCGTTTTGGACACATTCATCGCAGTCGTTGATTTTATGAATGGTGCACCTGCTCGTCCATGGTGGTGGTATACTGCAGAGCGGAAGAAGCAGTTTCCTAATATATAATTTTCATCATTATGAACACGTATACAACACGCACCATTATTGGTATAGCTGTCGCTATTATTTGTGCCGGGGCTTTTTTCTATCTATACACTCCAGGTACTTATGTTACAGACGAAGGCATTACTGCTGATTATAAAAACGCGAGCTATAGTATCGATGGCGTGCAAGTGCAGCTAAACAATGGTGTTGCTGAAACACCTGCAGCACCGGAGTCAGCAGCACGCGTTGTGACACAATACTTCGGGAACGAACTAGTAACTGATTTGAATGGTGACGGGCGTAATGACGTAGTCTTCTTGGTCACTCAAGAGACAGGTGGTTCAGGAACGTTCTTTTACGTGGTTGCAGCACTTAACACTGAAGACGGATACGTTGGCTCAGACGGATACTTCCTTGGCGACCGCATTGCGCCACAGAGTATTAACGAGAGTACCAATCCGCGACATAAGTACGTTATTGTCGCAAATTACGCCGATCGCGCTGAGGACGAACCGATGACCGCACAACCATCGGTAGGAAAAAGTGCATATTTGAAACTTGATACCGAGCACATGCAATGGGGCATTGTGGTGCCTGACTTTGAGGGGGAATCGCGGTAACTACCGTGAATATGGTACAGTAGGTACCTATGAAAAAGATTTTGCTATTTATTGGAGTACCTCTTTTGGTGCTTATATTACTCATCTGGGGAAGAACGTTGGACACGACGCTCGTGATGGTGGAGGGCACGAACGTTGCCTGTTTGCCGAATGGTCACCAGCAACTTGCCATACATATTCATCCGGAGCTCACCATTACCGTCGACGGTGAAAACGAAGTGATTCCTGCAAATGTTGGTATCGTTGGTACGTGTATGGCAGAGCTGCACACGCACGACACTACAGGAACGATACATGTTGAGACAGCGACTCAAGAACGGTTTGCACAAATTGCCTTCGCAGACTTCTTTGATGTATGGGGTCGCTCAGTAGAGCGCGAAGGGTATGAGCTGGAGATTCGCTACGACGGAGAGGTGGTAGAGAGCATAACTGACGTGCCACTTGAAGACCATGGACAGATAGAGCTCATCTACACCAGTATTGAAGAATAGAGACTTGTATGGGGAAGGAACCAGAGAAAACAAACTACACGGCGCTTGGCATTGCGCTAGGAATTTCGATAGGAAGTGGTCTTGGTGTGGCATTCGACAATATTGGTATCGGTATTGGATTGGGCACTGCGCTTGGCGTGGCTATCGGTGCGGCGTTAGATGAACAGCACCAAAAGGATAACGAATAAGAGTCAGGGCTGTTGTTCATTAACCGAATCTCCATTAGTATACAGCTACTGTTACTACCTAATTAAGATAGAAATATGACTTCAAAAGAAGAAACAAAGGTACCGGATGTGGTGTTTAAAACACGCGTTCGTGACGAATCTATCGGCGGGGAAAACCCCTACCGATGGGAAGACAAAACGAGTGAGCAAATCTTTGGAGGAAAGAAAATCGTGCTCTTTGCACTCCCTGGCGCGTTTACACCGACGTGTTCATCAACACATGCTCCCGGGTATGAAGAAAAGTACGACGAGTTTAAAGAGCTTGGCGTTGACGAAGTGATTTGTCTCTCAGTAAACGATGCATTCGTTATGAAGAAGTGGGCAGACAACCTTGGCATCAAAAAAGTCTACATGCTTCCGGATGGAAACGCTGAGTTTACACAGGAAATGGGTATGCTCGTAGACAAGAGCAACCTTGGCTTTGGTGACCGCTCATGGCGCTACTCAATGTACGTCGAAGATGGTGTTATCAAAAAAGTATTTAGCGAACCGGGATTTGCAGATAATTGCCCAACTGACCCATTCGAAGTGTCTGACGCTGACACCATGCTTGCATACTTGCGAGGGCGGTAGGTAGAGAACGATATTGTGGAATAAAAAAGAGTCCTGTGCCGATTAATCGACACAGGACTCCGTCATTTCAGCAGTCCGCAGATGCGAGCGTGCCGTCCTGATTGTGCACCTGAAGCACGTGTATGTCTTTTGGTCTCGGCGGTGTGCCGACGACACCACCGCAGCAGTTGATGAAGGTCAGCTGCTGCCCGTGACAGAAATGCTCTGTCACGATCGGGCGAAGCGAGTCAGAGGCATGCAGCCGAATGAGCTGCTTGCCGATCTCGGAGTTCGGGTCCTGGGTCCATTCGGCGAAACCATGCTCCTTTGCCTCGTGCGCCTTCTCGTGCAAGAACGCAACGGCCAAAGGCATATCGGCGCGAAGCGCCTCGACCAAAACCTGCTCTGCCTGTTCAGCGTTGAGCGTGGCAGAGTTGTAGCCGAGTTCCTCGATCACCTTCGGGATGGACGGAAGTGACATGTCTGTTCCTCTTGTGCTTTTGTTAGTTACACCATTGCAACCAACAACAAATGTATGCGTCTAGTCACACTTGTTGTTGGCGGCACTACATGTTTTCTACATATCGTGCAAGAGAGAAATTAGGGTCTATTTGTTCCAACAAGTTTTTTCCTACAGCATCATTACCCCAACTTTCCGCGTTTTTTGTATGAAAGATGAGTGCTTGTGCATAGAATTTGTCCCAATCCTTTGCTTGTGCATCGACATGAGACTGTATCGTCGCAAGCGCTTCAATATTCTTTGTTTCTAACGCCATGTTTGCTTTCACTACGCCTCGATCAACAGCTTTTACAAATGGTGATGCAGAGAGTGTTGCTACAAGGTCATCACCGATAGCTTCTTTGAGATACGCTTCATCCTCGGGACTTTCTATTTTGTTACCGATGACACGTATGTGCACGCCGTATTCTGCAGCATACTGTTTATACTGCGTGTAGACACTTATTGATTTACGGGTCGGCTCAACAACAAGAAACGTGACGTCAAAGCGAGTAAAGAGTCCGGACGCAAAGGCATCTGCCCCGGCTGTCATATCGACAATGACATACTCGTTTTTGTGATCGATGAGATGGTTAAGAATCAATTCAACTGCACCTGTTTTAGAGTGGTAACAACGAACCCCGAGGTCATCTTCGGTGAACGCGCCAACACGAAGAAAGCGAACTCCATTTTTTGAGTGCGAAAAGTACTGATACAACTCATTGTCTTCGGACACAGAAAGAAGGCGTGAACCGGTACCAGGTGGGGTAGTCTTTATCATTTCTGTCGCACTACCAATTCGTTGGTTTGAACCGCGGAGGTGCTCTTTCACCAGCGAAATCTCCAATCCGAGCTGAGGAACCGCTTCGACTTCTTCATCTGAGAAGCCGAGCATGACCCCTAGATGTTGATTGATATCAGCATCTATCACAAGGGTAGGGAACCCTTTTTCTCCTAGGTATTGACTTAGCAACATACTGACTGTTGTTTTGCCGCTCCCGCCTTTTCCAACGAATGCTATTTTCATAGATAGGGAGTATATACCCCTTTGTTACAA
>DFRR01000003.1:50801-55199 GCA_002378745.1 Patescibacteria group bacterium UBA3458
TTGTAACAAAGGGGTATATACTGGAGCTGTCCGGTATGAAACCGGACATGCTATTAGTACGACATGATGCGTCTAACATCGTCGTGATAACACAAAAAAGGGGTTTTACACCCCTTTTTTGTGTTTTGCAGATAAATTTTTTATACCCGGCACGTTCATCCGCGATATGTGCGTATCTTTGGTATACTCGTATCAAATGGGAAAAGTATCATACAGCGTTATTGTACTTGGCATTATTGCGACACTTGGTATTGGTTTGTACGTATATCGCGATATGCTCATTCGTCAGCTCTTCAAGCCAACAGAGTCTGCGAAAAGTATTGCTGGGGTACAAGAACTAGAGCCGGAAGTTATTGCCACAGATCTGATGGTTCCATGGGAAATTGCTTTTTTGCCAAGCGGGGAGATGCTCGTGACAGAGCGGCCAGGGCAAGTGCGGCTATTATCTACGGACGGAACAAAAAACTTAATTCTACTATCGGACATAGGTACACACCGTGGAGAGGCAGGACTTCTTGGACTTGTAGTTCATCCGCAATTCGCAGACGTTGGATGGGTCTACATTTACTTCTCGGAAGAGGGAGCGGACGGGACGTTCACTAATGCTGTCCGTAGGTACTGGTTTGCTGAAAATGAGTTACTACAACCTGAAACAATTATTGAAGGTATACCTGGTGCACGATATCACGACGGTGGAAGGATTGCGTTTGGGCCGGACGGGTTTTTGTATATTGCCACTGGAGATGCGGGGGATGAGCGGCTCGCACAAGATACTGATTCGCTCGCTGGCAAGATTTTGCGAGTTACAGAAACTGGAAGGATTCCGGAAGATAATCCATTTGGCAACGCGGTATATTCATATGGACATCGTAACGTGCAAGGTCTGACATGGGACGAGGATGGACAGCTGTGGGCGACTGAGCATGGTCGCTCGGGGGTGCGTTCTGGTTTTGATGAAGTAAACCGAATCGTTAGTGGAACCAATTATGGATGGCCAGATATTCAGGGAGACGAAATACATGAAGGTATGCAGTCTCCGTTTGTACACTCAGGAGCTTCAGAGACGTGGGCTCCGTCCGGAATGACCTACCTTGACGGACACATAGTGTTTGTCGGGTTGCGTGGTGAGTCGTTGTACTCATTCTCTCTAAGTGAAGATAGCACACAAGATGTGCATGCACATCTTGCTGGTCTCTACGGGCGATTGCGCACTGTCGTGCTCGGTCCTGATAGGATGCTGTACGTCGCAACTAACAATCGAGATGGTAGGGGGAGTGCGCGTGATGGTGACGACAAAATCATTCGCATTAATCCGCAGCAGCTATTTTCCGAGTAGCCATAATTATGCGCACAAGAATGTGCTTGACGATGTGGTGAGTGTGCTAGCATATACGAAATGAATCCTTACCTACGGAATGTACTCATTAGCACATTGCTCGTATTAAGCATCGGCGCTGCCCTGATGGCGTATAGCCCAACAAAATTGATTGGGTGGCAAAATCTACTTATTGGGACATTTATCCTCGGGTATACTCATTTTGTTATCGGGTTTATTTACCAAACACGAAGTATTTTCAGAAAAGACAATGCTCGTTTAAAATTCGCATTTATACTTGCGTTCATTGCTTCTGCTCTGTTTGCTATATTGCTATTGCAGCTACAGCTCATCACGTTACTCGCTATTCTCGCAGTACCATACTTTATGGTTCACGAGTTATTTAATGAGCACACGCTCACGCAGCAGCAGACAGGGAAGACGTACGGGTGGCTTATGGTGAGTGCCGGCGTCACATGGTTTACCGCGCTACTCTTCCTCGCAATTCCCGACAACTCATTCTTCTACAACAATGACTTGTCACACATGCCGGTTGCGGCAGGGTACTTTGTTGAGTACTTGCAACTTTTTATGCCGCTATGGATATTCACAGTGCTACCGGTACTCATGTTGATTCTGGCGGTGCCGGCATTGGTATACGCAGTAATTCGTATGCGCAATTGGCGAATCGGAGTGCCAATACTGCTCATCGTCGGAGCAAGCACGGCAATTTCTCTCTTTTTTGAACCAATCGCATACGTATATTTGTTCACCTTCATTCTCTCGTATCACTTCACGATGTGGATGTTGCACTTTGGCATGCGCTTCTTTCAGCACTCTAAGCGAGAATTCAAGATATATGTACTGGTACATCTCGCACTCTTCCTCCCACTACTGTTTGCCGCAACGGGTTCCGGGCAGTCGGCGAACTGGTTGTATGCAACCTTCTTGAATGCGCAGACATTCGTTATTTTGACGTATATACACATTACGTTGTCATTCTTGAATGAGCCGTGGTTGCAGCGTTTTCTTAAGATTGTGTAACACGCACATGATTGATGTAGGCCACATACACTGGTGGATTTTTGTACACAATGGGCTATGCTAGTGGGGTATGGAGGGAAAAAATGTATTATACGTTGAAGATGAAGCATTTTTTGCAAGTATCATCTCAAAAAAACTTCAAGAAGATGGATTCCAAGTAGATGTTGCCAGCGATGGTGCGCAGGGTTGGGCTGCGATGCAAAAGAAAAAATATGACCTCGTATTACTTGATCTTATTTTGCCGGAACTCGGCGGTTTTGAAGTGCTTGAAAAAATTAAAAGCGACCCAAATCTGAATGCCACCCCAGTTGTCATTCTTTCAAATCTCTCAACTGAAGAGGACAAGAAGAAGGCTAAGGAACTTGGAGCACACTCCTTTTATGTAAAGATAAACTCAATGCCGAACGAAATATTGGCGCTTGTGCGTCGTATTCTCGGAACCAATACACAAACTACAGAGTAGCGTATGTCATTGCTTATAGCTACGATTGGACACCTCATCTCGGCGCTCTTACTCGCTGGCGTTGGGGTACTTGTATTCTCACAAAATCCCTCCCGTCCGGTAAACCGAATGTTCTTTTTCGCAGCACTTGCACCAGCCACCTATGGAACAGGTCTTGCAATAGGTATTAATCTTGAGCCATCATCATTTGCATATAGCGTGTGGATGATTAACTTGGTCAATACATTGCTCGTATCCACATTCCTACATTTCACATTTGTTGCACTAAACATCCAACATGCGATGCGGTGGGTCATTCGTTCGTCTTACGTTATTTCTATCGGAATCATCTTGTTCGCACTAGCGTCTCCTGCGAGTTTTATTCCGAGTATCACACCAAAGCTCTTTACTAAGAGCTACCTTAATGCGGGGCCATTGTATGAGTTCATGCTCGTACACTTTATGGTCGCGGCGCTTGCATCGGGTGCTGCGCTGCTGTGGGCATACTGGCGACGAAAAGAAGAACGCCGCAAACTTGAGTACTTTATTGCTGCGGCGTTATTCGGATATGGATTTGGATGTATCGACTTTCTGTTAGTGTTCGATATTCCGGCGAGTCCGGTGTACGGTATGTTCTTCGGACTCTATGTCGTGCCAATTGCGTACGGCATTCTTGCGGATAACTTGCTTGATATTCGTGTCGTTATTAAGAAAGCACTGGTCTATTCGTTGGGAATTGGTGCCATTACCGCGGTTTTGATGATACTCATCCTCCTCAACAACATGCTCGTTGCGCGTTTGCCGTGGGTGCAATTCTGGACAATCCCGATTCTCACCGGAACTATCTCGTTTGTGATCGCACGAATCTTCTGGTTTCAGCTTATCGAGAACGAACAAGTGAAATACGAGTTTATTACCGTTGCAACACATAAGCTGCGAACACCACTGACACAGATAAGCTGGGGAGTGCGCGCACTGCTCGACAAAGAGCTCGATGCGGAAACACGTGACATCACCGAGCATATTCAAAGCTCGTCGAACCGACTCATTGAGTTGACGAACATTCTGTTTGAAACAACCGAAGAGAATTCGCAAGACTACGCATATACGAAAGAGGATGTTGATTTTGCTGCCATAACGAAAACGACACTTGCACGACTACAGTCAATCATTACTAAGAAGCACATCACTGTGGAAAGTGATGTTGCTGAGGGCGTTACCGCAAAAGCTGACTCTCGCCGCATTGCATCAGTCATTGAAGTGTTTATTGAAAACGCGATTAGCTATACGCCCGAAAACGGTAGTGTGCACATACAGCTTGAGGCCGAGAAGGATAGTGTACGGTATACAGTCTCTGACACTGGTATCGGGATCTCTCCGGCAGAAAAGAAAAACATTTTTCTACGCTTTTATCGTACCGATGCAGCCAAGCGTGTGGACACCGAAGGAGTTGGTTTGGGCCTTGCCATGGCAAAGAACATCATTCACAAGCACAAAGGGAAGATTGGTGTTGACTCAGAGGGGGAGAACCTCGGCAGCACCTTCTGGTTTGAGATACCACGTACATAACAAAAACCGCCGCGAGTACTCGCGGCGG
>DFRR01000003.1:55455-58867 GCA_002378745.1 Patescibacteria group bacterium UBA3458
AGTACTCGCGGCGGTTTTTGTTTGTGTTCTGTACTTTAAGGACTTTTGCCTTACCGTGTAGGCACGAACGTGAGCGCTTTACCACGGTTGGTACCGCGACCGGTACGACCGATGCGATGCACGTAGTCTTCAAAGGTGTTTGGCAAATCGTAGTTGATAACATGCGAGACACTTTCTACGTGGATACCACGTGCGGCAACGTCTGTTGCCACGAGTACGCGCGTGTTGCCACTTTTGAATTTACTTAACGCTTTTTGTCGCTGTGAGTGCGTTTTGTTTCCGTGAATTGATTCAGACTGAATGCCGTGTGCATTGAGCTGCTCGGCAAGCTTCTTTACGCTGTGCTTCATGGCACCAAAGACGAGTACTCGTTTGAGTTCTGGGTTTGCGAACAATCCTACCAATGTTTCGAACTTGTCATCGTGCCCGTAGGTCACGACTCGTTGCTCGATACTGTTGGTCACATCTTTCTTTTTCACAGAAATGGTTACCGGATTCTTCAAGAAGTCCTTTACCAACTGCTTCGTGTCATCAGACATGGTTGCAGAGAAGAAGAGTGTTTCGCGCTGTGCGGGTACCGATGAAAGAATCGTACGGATGTCTTTAATGAATCCCATGTCGAGCATGCGGTCTGCTTCATCGAGTACAACGCTGGTTACCTGCTGTGGCTTGAAGTCTTTACGGTTAATGAGGTCGAGTACGCGTCCCGGTGTACCAATAACAAAGTGGTTGGTACGGTGGAGTGCACGTATTTGTGGGCGAATGTTCGCACCACCAACACAGGTAACTGAGAAGATACGGAAGCCCTTTGCGAGTTTACGTAGCTCTTGTTCTATCTGTAGTGCCAATTCACGCGTCGGTGCAAGAATCAATGTTTGTCGTGACGCGTCTGCGAGGGTTTTTTCGATAAGCGGTACCAGAAACGCGGCGGTTTTACCGGTTCCGGTTTCTGCAAGACCGATAACGTCGTGACCTTGGAGAATCTCAGGAATAATTTGGTCCTGAATCGGCGTTGGCGTGTGTAATCCAAGAGCGTTGATGTTCGCCGAGAGGGCTTGTGTCAGACCAAACGTTGCAAAGGTATGCTTCGCTGTGTACACGTCTTCAACGACGTCTACTGGGTTGGTATTAATAAATTGTGATGGATCGAACGATGGCATCTTGCGAGGACCTCGTGACCGACCGGTAGGAGCACCATGACGGCGTCCGAAGCTACTCCGTTTACGAGAGTCGCTTGAAAAAGGGCGGCGCTTACGAGCGCCAAAGCCAGACCGACTATGTCGGGGACTTGCTGTATTCATATATTCTAATTGTTAGTGAAACGAATCAGGTGTTCGTTTCGGGGCTGTGCAGGATAAGTAATTCAAACGTGTCTGGGTAGATCTGCGTCTGCAGCCGATGAGCCCTACACGAGTATCAAAAGCTTGGCGTTAGAATAACACGTATTTTGTATATGTCAATTTACCAGAGCCATGAGCTGCTAGCCGCTAGCTTATAGCCGAAGACGGTGGAGCTGATAGCATGTAGTTTTGACTAGTAATTTCGAATGTAGAAGTATGAATTTCGAATCAAATCCGAATGACCCAATTCTGAAATTAAAACATTCATAATTCAATCAAAATTTAAAATTCGAAATTGTACATTCGAATGAGCTAAATCACCAAATTGGTCCCAATTTGGTGGTTTCCGTGCGCACTTGTCCCCAGAATGTTGTTCATGAACGGCACAGGAGTGCTACTTTATATACATATGGAACAAACATTATTTCTTGCTCAATTTTTAGGAGTTTTTTCTATTATTTTGGCAATTGCCATTATCTTGCGACGGGAACTTATCGTTCGTGTTGTTGGTAGCTTTTTCCAGAATCGAACGCTTTCATTCATGTTCGGTATCGTTGAAGTCGCTGCCGGTTTGCTGCTTATTTTGAGTCATCCAAGCTGGAACTCCATGCTTGAGATAGTCATCAGTATCTTTGGCTGGTTGATTCTCCTTGAGGGAGTCTTGTATTTATTTGCAACCAGAAAGCTATTGCGTTCATTCCTGGCGGTACTTGAAAACGCGAGCGCATACTACTTCTTCGCCGTGCTGTACTTGCTACTCGGACTCTACCTCGTATACGCCGGATTTCAGCTGAGTATTTAAGACAAAATATTAATTAATACTATATTCATTCGTTATATGAAAAAATACACAGTAGGAGTGATCATTATTATTGCCCTTGCGGTTCTTGGGTGGTATTACGTCGACACACAGCGTGACACGCAAGGCACCGGTACTGAAACTGGAGTTATAGCGCAGGAGGCGCTTACCGAAGCAGATGTTGCCACATTGTCTGAGCTCATCGTGGGCACATGGCGAAGCACTGATGACGCAAGCTCGGAAGTGGTGTTTAACGAAGATGGCACTACCGTTGATGTATATGACGGAGAAGATCTTGCGCAGGGTACCTGGGACCTTGCACTTGGTGCGGGAACAGAATACCAAGATACTGGTATTGTGCTTACCACCACCATTAATGGAGAAGAGTATCGTTACCTTGTATGGGACTTAAACGAAGCCAACTTGGTACTTAACTACGTTGAGCGTGGTAACACACTCTCATACACTCGCGTCGAAGACGTACAGTAGTCACACCGAGTAGTATCGGGACGAACTTCTTATGCCGATTGCGTTGTAGTTGACACAAGCATATACTCAATAGAGTAGCTTATCTCTAATTCCTTGTTTGTTATATGAAGAAGCAGACGAAAGGTGACGCAAAGCGCGGGTTTAAGCCCGAAAAAGAAACCCCATGGCGAATTGCTCCTCGACTTAGTGCAGAGGTAAAAAACAAAGGCATCACGGAAAGAAAGAAACCCCTAAAGCGCAGCACGTAGCACGATATTTTAACAGGTAGTAAGAACTCCCCATTCGTATGAAAGGATATACAACACACATTGAGCGAGATACCTTGGAAAATGATGATTTTCGACGGGTGCTCTATACTGCACCATACATGCAGCTGGTACTCATGAGTATCGCGCCGGGGGATGACATCGGGGAGGAAGTGCATACAGAGAACGACCAATTCATTCGCTGTGAAGAAGGAAGCGGCACGGTCATACTTGATGGAATTAAACATGTGCTCGAGGACGGTGTTGCGGTTATTATTCCAGCTGGCGTCCGACATAACGTCGTCAATATGTCGCAGAGTGAACCACTACGGCTCTACACTATATATGCACCTCCGCATCACAAAGATGCGACCGTCCACGCAACCAAAGAAGACGCGATAGCTGACGACGAAGAATACGACGGAAAGACAAGCGAATAACAGAATTCACGCTTATCGTTGTCTCGTGTATGAATGCTCGGATTGTGAAATATGTTTGGTATACTGTACTCATATGATACGAACGATACTCAGTATAGT
>DFRR01000003.1:59036-61257 GCA_002378745.1 Patescibacteria group bacterium UBA3458
GGTATAGTTATTCTTTTTGCGGTCACGTGGTTCGCGGTTTCAAATGCGGTGGCGATACAGCTTAATGTATTTTTCTGGAACATTTCCGTATCTGCGGCACTGGTCATCTTCGTGACGTTCATCGCAGGATTCGCCCTCGGGGTGCTTCGCGTGGTTCCCGCATGGCTGCACTCGCATGGCATGGTAGGTAAGCACAAGAAGGAACTCGATGTATGCAAAGTGGAAAACAAAGAATACTCACAGCGTATTGAAGAACTCGAGGTTGCCCTCGCAACTGAGCGACAAAAGGTGATTACCGCAAATACAGTACACACTGACGATTAATAGCTGTGCCATGACGACGTTTGCTCAGATTCTCATTCGGTGGGCGCAGCAGCCATATCTGCTTATTCCAGCCGGCGTGCTACTCGGTATTTCTACGGCACTCCCGCATTTGTCGTGGCTCGCCGTTGTGTCGCTCTTGCCATTTTTTGCGCTACTAGAACGAAACACACACAAAGCAGTGGCGAGGCATGCGTTTCTTTTTGGGTTTGCATTCTTTGGGACCGTGTACTGGTGGTTCTGGGGTGTGTATCCATTGCATTGGATTGGTATCGAAAGCGAAAGCATTGCGGTTGCGTTGCTTGCGTTTGCGTGGATCATGACAGCGTCTGTGTTGGGGTTCACAATGGTTGCAAAGGTAGTCCTCATACGATGGATCTCGCAGCTTTCGCCACGCATAACACTTATAGTTGCGGCAGTGGTATGGGTTTTGTTTGAATACGTTGCAGCTTTTACTTTTTCGATACTATGGGCTGGTGCGCAAAGTACACTGGGTGCACACTGGACGTTTGGGTTTCTTGGCTACGCTATAGCAGAAGTTCCGATACTGCGCTCGCTCAGTGCAATCGGTGGTGTCTACATGCTCAGTTTTGCGGTGGTCATCATTGGCGCGCTGCTGTATAGCCTTCTGTATTCAGTAGCACACAACAAAAACAAAAAGCATGAAGCGTCTCCACGCACCATACATCTTACGTACACAGGGGTCGCTCTTTTGGGTATCGCCGTCATCGGATACGTACTCGCAGTGATGGTGCCCGCAGGAACACAGAAGCAGGTACTACTGATACATACCAACTTTCCATCCAAGATTGAAATGTTGACTGACGCCGACCGTGCGGCGCGGTCTGAACGCATCGTCACTGTGGTTGAGGACTTGGTTAGTGACGGTGCACGACCGGACATTGTGCTTTTCCCGGAAAGCTCCGAAGTTTTTAATCATTTGCAACCACATCGGGCGCAGGAAATTATGCGCGTGCTGCGAGGTGCGGGGAACGCGCTGATTATCAACCCAACAAACAACGTACAAAACCAAGATGAACTTATTTCTTCGGTAGTATACATTCGTGCGCAGGAGGGGATTGTTGATGTGCGTAACAAATCATTTTTAGTTTCAGTCGGTGAGTACGCACCGTATATTGGGGTGTTCCTTACGCATATCGCCGGTGCATCTGAGTGGTTTGATGCCATCTATGCGATTCACGGATACTATCGTGTGCAAGACGATATAACACAGTTTCGGGACACCGAAGTTGCGACACTTCAATGTTCAGAGATTATATCGCCGTACTACTATCGGCAGCTCGCACAGAATCACAGTATCTTTGCGAACGCCGCATCGCACGCTGCGTTCACCAACGGGCGGATGATGCGCGAACAAACAATAAAAATGGCGCGTATTCATGCGGTAGCAAATGACCGATTTTTTATACAGTCCGGCAATGTTGCGCCCGCATTCGTTATCACACACACCGGTGCGATGCAGACATACCTGCGTAGTGAGAGGCAAGTTGATGCGCTTGTAGATACTGTACATGTGCGGAGTACGCACACTGTGTATTCACGATGGGGTGAATGGTTCATATCGTTACTAGCCTTAGTAGGCATTGCACTTTTGGGTGTGAGAACTTTTCGAAAACTACGTACGTAAATTATTTATCCTCACATTGTGTCGTCCGCACAGCATGGCAACATAGTGTACGTGCTACACTGTACATACGTACGTGCCATGAAGAGAATGCTCAATGAACGTTATCGTGGAAAGCAGCGATCACTGTTTCGTGATTTGGTGCTTTCTCTCGTTATCTTTGTTACTGCATTTGCCGGATATTCACTCCTAAACTCTTCAACTCAGATAAGTGTGCTTCCTGAGCGTGCGCTTGCCGGCGGCGGCGGCGGCGGC
>DFRR01000014.1 GCA_002378745.1 Patescibacteria group bacterium UBA3458
TTTTCAAGTGGTCTTGAATTCTGCATTTGGGGTGCCTCGTCGGACGCCGATACCGTCGGCATCGAGACCGCTCGGGCGGCAGGCGTGAAATTCCTCTCGTGGTTTAAGCAATTTTTGCCTTAGAGCCTGCTCTAAATAGGTACTTTCCAAAAACTTTCTTTTACCTGCCGCCCTTGCTATCATACGCGTATAGATTAGATCATTCCGGTCTGCGAGACACACACTGTATCCTCGACGGTGGCTTTGCAGACTGATTTTTTAACGTAACGAATAAACATCATGAAGCAAGTAAAGCCAGAAGTTGAAGCATTCGCTCGCATTCGTGTCATCGGCGTCGGTGGCTCCGGAAAAAACGCAATCAACCACATGATTAATTCTAAGGTCCAAGGAGTGGACTTTATTGTGGTAAACACTGATGCACAAGATTTACATCACTCAAAAGCGAAGAAAAAAATTCACATTGGCAAGAACCTTACTCGTGGTCTTGGTACCGGAATGAATCCTGAGCTCGGACGTCGTGCCGCAGAAGAAACAAAAGAGGAAATACATGAAGCGATCAAAGGTTCCGACATGGTGTTCGTGACCGGCGGCATGGGTGGCGGCACCGGTACCGGTGCTGCACCGGTAGTTGCGCAGATTGCTCGTGAGTCAGGTGCGCTCACTATTGGAATCGTCACCAAGCCATTTGGTTTTGAAGGACAACAGCGTGCCCGTCTGGCTCGCGAAGGAGCTGAAAACCTCAAAAAGGAAGTTGATGCGCTCATTATGATTCCAAACGACCGTCTGCTCGCCGCAGTGCAGAAAGACACCGGCATCAAAAACGCGTTTGAGATGTGCGACGATATCTTAAAACAGGCAGTGGAAGGTATTTCAGACCTCATTACCACACCCGGAATCATTAACGTGGACTTTGCCGACATCCGCGCAGTTATGGAGTCAGCCGGCTCCGCGCTCATGGGTATGGGTATTGCTGCCGGTGAGAACCGTGCAGCAAAAGCAGCGCAAGAAGCGATTCAGTCACCATTGCTCGATGTATCTATCTCGGGCGCAACCGGTGTCCTCTTTGCTATTGCCGGTGGCGACGACCTCTCTATGCTTGAAGTGCAAGAGGCTGCAAACACCATTACCGAGTCGGTAGACCCTGACGCTCGCATTATCTTTGGTGCCATTTCAGACGACACCCTTAAGAAAGGCCAGGTTAAAATTACCGTTATCGCAACCGGCTTCCCGGAGAACAATAAACCAGCCGCGAACACAGAGACAACACGAAAAGCATCATTCTTTGGCACTGGCCGCGAAGACAAAAAAGACGAGACTGAGGAAAGGGCGATTTCTGCAACCGAAGAGAAGTCGGCACCGGCTGCAGCACCAATTGAACCAAAGCGAGCAACGCCAACCCCACCGGTGACTCCTAAGACTGCTCCAGCACCACAGCCAAAGCGTGAAGCGACTGAGGAAAAGAAAAAGGTGGATGATGACGATGACGACTGGGGTGCGATTCCATCATTCCTTCGTCGCTCAAAGCTGAAGTAATTTTTTAGATTGCTACTTTTGGTTTATAGTAGAGGGTGTCTAGGGCACCCTCTGTGCGTATGACTAGCTAACACACAAACGTATGAAAGATCTCACGATTATCGGTGGCGGACCGGCTGCAACGGCAGTAGCGGTCTACGCGGCACGAAAGCGCCTTACCGGAACGCTCATTACGCAGGAATGGGGCGGACAAAGTAATGTGTCTGAAGATGTACAAAACTGGATTGGTACGCCGCATATTTCAGGCGCCGAGCTCGGAAAGTCGTTCGAGGTACACGTGCGCGAGTACGCCGATGATGTTATTGATATTGTTGTTCCAAAAACTGTTACTGCCATAGAAAAGACTACTGAAGGCTTCGCAACGGTGACTGCAGACGGTGCGCGGTATGAGTCTCGTGCGGTCTTCATTGGTGTTGGCTCAAGCCGTCGCAAGCTTGTGGCGAAAGGTGCAGATGAGTTTGAACACAAAGGGCTCACCTACTGTGCATCGTGCGATGGCCCGCTCTTTTCCGGACGCGATGTCATTGTCGTGGGCGGTGGCAACGCCGGATTCGAAACAGCAGCACAACTACTCGCCTACACGAATTCAGTGACACTGTTTGAATTTAATGAAAAGTTCCTGGCTGATGAAATTACCGTTGAGAAGCTCACCAAGAATGAAAAGTTTACCGCACTAACAAATGTCGAAATTACTGAAGTCGTTGGTGACGCATTTGTAACCAGTGTGAAGTACAAGAATCGCGCTACAGGCGAAGAGCACACCATGGATACCGGCGGTATCTTCATAGAAATCGGTATGATTCCAAATACACAAATTGTAGCTAATCTCGTCGAGCTTGATGCACACAATATGATAATAGTTGACCCATACACGCAACGCACAAGTGTAGAAGGTATTTGGGCAGCTGGTGATTGTACCAATGTACGCTATCATCAAAACAATATTGCAGCCGGAGATGGTGTAAAAGCCATCGAAGACATGTACGGCTACCTTCGCTAACTTAACTACCAAGAGCGTATATAACAGAAGGGCGAGAACGCCTCTGTGTACGCTACTCGCCCTTCAAATCTCGTGAGATGAACCTTAGGTTCCTGCCGTCCGCGGCACGTTTGCATGCCCATACATCTGACTCTTCTGCGCCTGCGCTGCACGCACCTTTGCTGTGTGTCCAGCCGTGCACTGATGTCCAGTGCACCGGCCGCCAGCAAAGACGCAACTGGAGCAGCCGCCGTCCGATTCAGTGACAACTTTTCGCACCACGGTCGTCTTCTCTTCCATTTGGTTTCCCCTCTTTTGAGATTTCCCCACAAATCTCGGTATTCGCCGCTTTGTGGATTGCAGGAAGTTAACCACTCTCTGACAAGCGATGCAATGGGCATTAGTATCATACGAAAAACACCGCTCGAATGAGCGGTGTTTTTCATGTTCTGTGTGTTTTCGTTATTCTGCTGCTTCAACGAAGTCGTCGTTGTCGACTGGAGAAAAGCTTGCGAGCACTGAGCGCATGGTGTTGCGCTGCGTGTAGAGCACGGTGAATGATCCGAGCGCTACCGAAAGAAGCGCAAGTACATAGAGTACATCGCTGGTACCGGTGTATGGTACGTGGCTAATCGGTACATACCCTGGAGTTGCGTGTGTGTATGTAGTGTTTATGTATGGTGTCTGCGTACCGGTGTTTCCATAGTATGTAGTTCCCATGGCACTTGTTGGGTATACGGTGGCACTACAGTTGCGCACGACTCCGTTTGCCCATTGTGCAGTCAACATAAAGGTTTGTGGCACACCGATAGTTGGTACCGTGCGAGAACCATTGTTTCCAACGTTCCCTACGCCATTGTTGATTGAAACCAATGCCGGTGTTCCGCCGACATTCCATGAAAGAATCGCGGTGCCTCCTGGAGTGACAAAGTCGGGGTCAACCCACATTGAACAGGTTTGGCTGCCGGTGTTTGTTGGTGTGTGCCCAAACGAATACGCTGATGTCGGCTGTACGGTTACCGTACAGGTATCGATACCACCATTTCCGGTTGCGGTAAGTGTGTATGAGGTTACCGTATTTGGGTATACCACAATTGAGTCTGCATCGGTTACATTACCGATACCGCTGATATAAATGGTGTGTGCATCAGTCACTTTCCACGAGAGTGTGGTGCCTCCGTTGTTAAATGGCTGCACGATAGTGTTCAAAATACACTGTGGTGCGTTTGCTGCATGCGCAGTGAATGGTACTGCCCCTGCAAGTGCAAGCACGAGTGCACACACGGTAGCGACAGCGATGTTTTTTGCTAATGTCATGCGTCTTTTAGTTATTGAATCTTACTAAATATATAAAAGGCTCTTTAGTAAAAGAGCCTACACTACACACTTTCTTGATACTCCTTGAGACAAGGATAATCAATAAGTGCTGTGATTATACTACGATAATATCTATAGTGTCAATACCCTGCACAGGCTTGATGGACGACTCATTTTGAGCGTGCTATATATTGAATATCGCACTGACTGGTGATGAAAGGAGGTTCCTTTGGGTACATTTCAGCAGCGATTTCGTCGGTATGTGAGCGAAGTACGAAAACGCATCGCTCAGTGCAAAAAGGAGGGCACGTATACATTCTTGACCAGCGATGAAGACGGTCAGTACTACCTCCCCTTCCGCACCGTACGGATGCAGTAGTAACTCATCCGCCGTCGAAAATAAGGCCAGCGAGCAATCGCTGGCCTTCCTATTTGAAATGAATAGTCACGAAAGAAAAGAGGGTACGTTTCCGTACCCTCTTTTGAGATCGTGTTGTCCGTACCTAGGACAACAATCCGGTGCCGCCGGGAATCGGTTGCCTGCCGATTGACCAAACGCGGACGGAGTCGTCAGCGAGAAACGGGCACGCGGGCTCCGTGTAGCCGACATCCACACACGACTCATCCATGAGTGGCCGTATCGAAGTGTACAGGCGACAATTCTGCTGGATTGTCTGTATACCACCAGAGAGCCCGCCCCACCCCAAGGCACCGGGATGTGCTGCGCGCAGCTGGGCAAAGTAGGCACGGTACACGTCCGGGCTGTTGCACCCTTCGTATCCGCGTGCAGAAGAGCCGGTGCCACCACCAGACGGAGACCCACCCTTCATGGACTCAAGAATGAGCTGTCCGGCGACCACGCTACCGACGATACCGGCAACTTGCCCGCTCGTGGTTCTGCATCCGCCAAGCATGGCAAGACACATGATGCCCACGACAATAGTACGCATCTTCATAGGAAACTCCTTTCCAAGGACGTTACACCTGATACGCAACCACGATACTTCTGATAGTAGGTGTACCAGAAGAACCCAACAAGTCAATGATAAGAAGCACACATTACTTTTATCCCCTTCGCAAAAGTGCTATATTTGCGAGCACCTGCGCGGTTAGCTCAGTTGGCTAGAGCGTCTCATTGACGTTGAGAAGGCCAGGGGTTCGAGTCCCTTACCGCGCACATAAAACAAAATGGTCTAGATAAACAATCTAGACCATTTTGTTTTACAGCTTTGCTTGTAAGGGACTCACCACAAGGGCACTTCTTGTTTTCTAACTCCTTCGTCGCAACAAAACAAAGTCGCGAACGACACAAAGCTCAGTTTAGACACTTCTACCCAAGTACCACTTCCGTATGTAGTGCAATACAACAGCGACAACACCGATTGAAACAATGTAACCAATAAGAATCGTCCAGAATGAATACGGAACGTGTCGCCACACACCCAGCACCGTTGCAGCCCACCATGAAGTAAATGAAATAGCACTTCCCAACCACAGCGGCACCCATCGCCTTGAAAGCGCAACAGCATTAACGACAATCACTACAGTGATGATTTCTTTCACCCATACTTTTGCACTGGTAAGTGGCCACGAGTTCCCGTCTACCATGACCCACCACCATATGAGTGCAATGCCTGAGAGCACGATAAGCACCGTACCTACGCGAATCAAAAAGTAGTTTGCGTGCATGAGTGAGCGTTCACTACTATCCACTTTCCCGTCTTTGAGCGCTTTAGCTATTTGCACCTCAGCAATAGTCGCACCGCCAACACCAAGAATGGTGCCGACGATGTGTCCGAGTATGAGGATGGTGTGTAAGTCCATAACGGTTATTGTAGCCTGTTTCTGGCAAAAAGAGTGCTTTTTATCCCCTATTCACAGTGCTATACTCCGACCCATGATACGCGAAAGCTTCAGTGGATCTATCCCGACCGAGAGTCGAAAATCAGCAGCGCAAGAGTACCTAACAAACCTGAGCGATGCACAGATTGGAGATGAAATTGATCGACTTCTCAGCGTTGTCGAACCAAAGCTCAGAGAAAAATGGGAAGCTATGATTGAGAATCTTCCACTTCAAACTCAAGTTGAACGGCTCTGGGAACTACACCAAAAACGCAAAGAGGCACTCGTCAAAGCACTTCCCGAAAACGTTGCGATTTTACAAGAGATGTCTCATGAATTTGTTGAAACTATTCGCGAACGTGTAAAGGACGCTAAGGAAATAGGTCGTGGAGACAATGGTAAAGTTCTTGCTGATCCAGTTAACAAGCATATTGCATACAAGTTTCTGCTTCGTCCACCTATTGGACATCAAAATTCTCTCATTGAGGAAGCAAGTATGCAGGGCCTCTTCCACGAAATTGCCAAGGACCACGCAGAGCTTAGGGTTGGCGTTCCGCGACTTGAATATTTCTCGATAGACCCTCGCCTTACCATGCTTGCAATGGAGCGGCTCGATGCAGTTTCAGTACGCGATATTCTCGACAAAAAAGCGGCTATACCGGAAGGTACTGACATAGATACGCTATTTGATTCATTAGGCGAGTTCGTAAAGGAGCTTAACGAAAAGCATGGATTGTTTCATCTCGATATTCGTCCAGGCAACGTGATGATTCACAAATCACAAACAACATCTGGACATCCTCGTATCTACCTCATCGACATGGGTATGAGCAAGCACAAACGCGAGGTTCGAAGTGTCGTGGTAAAGGAGGATGGTGCATTTGTGCAGAAGGTTGACAAAGTCTCAGATCATGGTAGTGTCCAAAGTGTTCGGAAACGACTCAAGCAATTTGTACAGGAGTAGCGTCATGCAAACAGGTATAGGAATAACAGAAAGCCGCCTTGCTGCAATAAAAAAATCGCTTGAGAATGTCGACGCACATGCGCTGGTTGCTATCCCTGACTGGGATGGTCAACACTTTGCATCGCAAACCCGAGACACGTACGAAGGCTGCATATACTTGTTCTCGGTGCCACTGGAAGGTGGGACCGAAGCCTTCATCTACGAATGTGTAGGGAAAGAAACTGAAGGTTCCCAGTAGTCGCAAGACACTGGGGGCCTATTTTTTTGTGTATGCGGAGGAGAGAGGACTCGACGACCAGTTACTAAGTATATTTCTTCGCAAAGCTCGAAATCTACTAAGTACTTTTCGTCTGGGCTCAGCCCTTCCTCGTGCTGCTGCACGCGGGCTTCCGCCTTTCGAGTCCAGCTTACATCACGCCTACAATATAAGCCTAGGGCGAACCTAGACTTACATTGTATATGCGGAGGAGAGAGGACTCGAACCTCCAAGCGCTTGCGCGCGCCGCTTTTCGAGAGCGGTCCGTTACCAATTCCGGGCACTCCTCCGTGGCAGAGAGAATACCATGTTCACTAGAGTTAGTGTAGGCACGTTGCTCGCCAAATGGCTCAGTGTATAGTACAATCCGCAACGCACGGCCTCATCGGCTAACGCATAAGGACTAACAGTGACAGCGCCCAGGGCGCGTTTTCTGTTCGCAAAAGTATGGGAAATGTATTACCATACGCACGCACGGCCTCATCGTCTAACGGTTAGGACAGCGCCCTTTCACGGCGCAAATCGGGGTTCGATTCCCCGTGAGGTCACAACAGCTTACAATCCCCACGCGAGCAGCGTGGGGATTTTAGGTGTTGCCGGTCCCACACTAGGAATCGAAAGACGGAGGCGGTATACAAGACGACTAGAAGGAGTGCTTGTCGCCGAGTCCGGGCAGGAGCCACTTAGTATTTTTGAGCGCGCAGCGCGTGGAAAATACTTAGTGAGCTGACGCCGATCTCCGTGTCATCACAGCGCAGCGAGTTTAGAAACCTGACGCCACACTAACTTTGTACGCTTTGCGTTCCTTATACTTAGTGAGCTTACGCCGATTCCCCGTTCCTTCTAGATAAACTTAGTGACTTGACCCTCGATTCCCCGTGAGTCTGTACCGTCTCTACACATCTCCCCCATCTTGTGTATGATAGCCAGATGAAAATACTGGCGATTGAGACATCCTGCGACGAGACAGGGCTTGCCATAGTAGATATTGAGCAACCGGACGCAAGTGCGGCCTCTATCACCGTACTTGCCGAGTCCCTCCTCTCCCAAGCACTGCTGCATGCAGAGTACGGTGGTGTCTACCCGTCGCTTGCCAAGCGCGAACATTCAAAAAACCTTGGGCCACTCTTCGTGGAGCTGCTTACGCAAGCAAACATGCTGACACAGACGCAAACACCGGCGATTGGTAAAGACAGTATCGGTGTTATTAAAGAACTCCTCGAACGCGAGCCTGAACTCTTTATTCATCTGGCGACACTGCTTGCACAAATCGAAAAGCCACCATTGGACGCTATCGCTGTCACGCACGGCCCCGGTCTTGAACCGGCACTCTGGGTTGGTGTGAACTTTGCCAAGGCGCTCTCGCACGCGTGGAACATTCCAATTATCCCAATGAATCACATGGAGGGACACCTTGCAGCAGGGCTCGCTCGACCGCTCGACGATACACACTTTACGATTACACAACCAAAGCTTCCGGCATTAGCGCTGCTACTCTCCGGTGGACACACTGAGCTTGTGCTGATTAAAAACTGGTTTGACGGTACGCATACAAACAGCTATGAAAAAATCGGGAGCACGCGCGATGACGCCGTTGGCGAAGCGTTCGACAAGTCCGCACGGTTGCTCGGCATTCCGTATCCGGGTGGTCCTGAAATATCAAAACTCGCAGCGCACGCACGTGCGGAAAACCTTTCGCAACCGTACTCACTTCCTCGCCCTATGCTCACCACGAATGATTACGACTTCTCGTTTTCCGGTCTCAAAACTGCCGTCCGTACGTTAGTAGAGTCCATCGGCACACCAACTGAAAAACAAAAGAAACAAATTGCTCGTGAACTGGAAGATGCAATCACCGAAGTCGTTGTCGCAAAGACGATGCGTGCCATAGAGGAGTTTGGTGTGCGCTCACTCATTGTCGGCGGTGGCGTGTCGGCAAACGCATATATTCGTACTGCACTAAGTGACGCACTGGCTCACTACGAGGCATTTGATTTGTATCTCCCAACACCATCTTTGAGCACCGATAACGGGCTTATGATTGGGTTCGCCGCGGCGCTTCATACACTTCCGACACAAACGCCGAGCGAGTTGGCAGCAAACGGAAATCTCGTGCTGGGCTAGTGTGCGAGATGCTTTTTTATAACATCGAGTGTTTCTTCAGCACTGGTATCTCGTACCTCGTGCACCGGCACATTTACGTGTGCGAGTTTGCGGTAGTGTTCCAGACGAAACGCGAGAAGTTCAGGGTAGCAGCGTCGTACCGCTTCTTCTGTTGTTTCTCCCATTGCATGATTCAGAAATCCTGACCATGCAACCGGTTTCGGTTTTTCAAAGAAACGCTCGACGGGCTCGCCAAGCGAGTCGTCACCGACATCCAAATGCACCACAAGACAGTTCTCGTGCAGCGTATGCAGTGTGCTGTCGGCAAGATGCACCACACTACCAGTCGTATCAAATACCAGGTTTTTGCCATCTGTCTGCATAGATGCCTGCTTGGTGAGCTCGTTTTCAAGCGCTAAGTACTTCTCTTCGCGCTCGTCGTATCCTGCGTCTGTCGGGTACCCGAGCCATTCTGAAATTTCTTCCATAGTGCTGAATCCAAGTGTGTGCTGAATGCCTTCATCTACCTGAAACCACACAAAGTCGAGCGCTTCTTGCAGGACGCGGGAGCGAAAGCTTTTGCCCGCGTTCGACATTCCCACAAAGGCCAGTCTGAAGGTACCGTTTCTTACGTGTGTATCGAGTTCTGTGGGCGTCAGTTTCGCTAATTCCATAATAAGCTAGGCCAGTGTACCTTAAACCACAAAACAGCTCAACATATGGCTATAATGGACGTCTAGTGCTACTATTTGCTGGTATGCAACGTACAGACAGCGGCATTCCTGAGAAATTCTTGAAGCCGTATGACCCAACAGCCACTGAAGATACCATCTACGCACTCTGGGAACAGTCGGGATATTTTAACCCTGACAACCTACCCGGAGAACGCAACGAATCGTTTACGGTAGTACTCCCACCACCAAACGTGACCGGCGTGCTTCATATCGGACACGCATATGAAGATGCACTGCAAGATGCGGTGGTTCGGTATCAACGAATGTGCGGCAAGAAGGTGCTCTGGGTGCCGGGTACTGATTCGGCCGCTATCGCAACACAAGCACGCGTCGAAAAAAATATTCAAAAGGAGGAAGGCAAAAGCCGTCACGACCTTGGACGCGAAGAGTTGGTACGGCGTGTTTCTGAGTTTGCAAAAAACAGTGAGAACACCATTCTCTCGCAAGTAAAAAAAATTGGTGCGTCTCTCGACTGGTCTCGGTACGCATATACGATGGACGATGCGCGGTATCGGGCGGTTATGGAAGCCTTCATTCGTATGTACGAAGCCGGACTTATTTACCGCGGTAACCGAATCGTAAACTGGGATCCGAAAGGACAAACGACTATTTCTGATGATGAGATTGTGCATGAAGAACGTGAAGCGGTGCTGTATACGTTTAAATACTGGAAAGATTTCCCTATCGCTATTTCAACAACACGACCGGAGACAAAAGTTGGCGACACTGCCGTTGCCGTACATCCGGAAGACGAACGCTATCGTGAATATATTGGGAAAGAGTTTACCGGAGAGTTCGCCGGAGTGCCGCTTACCATTCGTATTGTTGCCGATGAGCACGTGGAAAAAGAATTTGGTACCGGGGCACTGGGTGTAACACCGGCACACAGCATGACTGACTGGGACATCGCTGAACGTCACGACTTGCCACGCATACAGGTGATAAATGAGTACGCGAAAATGACCGACGCTGCAGGGCCACTGGTTGCCGGCAGCAAGGCGGTTGAAGCACGGGAAACTATCGCAGCCTGGATTCGCGACAATGGCCTCATGGAGAAGGAGGAGAAGGTGGCGCAAAACGTCGCAACCGCTGAACGTACCGGAGCAATTATTGAACCACTGCCAAAACTGCAATGGTGGGTTGATGTAAATAAACCCTTTACTATTCCCTACTCTGAAATTCCAGGTATTGCGAGTGGTTCTGAAACGACACTCAAAGCGCTTATGCGTACCGCGGTTGAGAGCGGCGCAGTTGCAATGCCACAGGAGCGATTCCGAAAAACGTATTTCCATTGGATAGACAACCTCCGTGACTGGTGCATCTCACGACAGATTTGGTTTGGACACCGTATTCCTATCTGGTACAACGGTGATGAAATATGCGCACAGATAGACTCGCCCGGTGACGGATGGGTACAAGACGAAGATGTACTTGATACCTGGTTCTCTTCTGCGCTATGGACATTTTCTACACTTGGATGGCCGGAAAAGACGAGCGATTTGGAAACATTTCATCCAACATCATTTATGTCACCCGCATACGAGATTCTTCCACTATGGGTCTCTCGCATGATTTTGATGAGTAGTTTCCATCTCGGACAGGTGCCCTTTAAGACCGTTATGATTCACGGACTTGTGCGCGATAAGCAAGGACGAAAGTTTAGTAAATCTCTTGGTAACGGCATCGATCCTATCGACCTCGTCGCACAGTACGGTGCAGATGCGGTTCGCATGGGGCTTCTTGTCGGCACTGCGATTGGTAATGACGTTAATTTTGACGAGCAAAAGGTGAAGGGCTATAAGCACTTTGCAAACAAACTATGGAATGTGAGTCGCTTCGTTTTGGAAAACACGGTGGATGCACCGATAGCAGAAGCACCGACACTCACCAATGAAGACGCTGAACTCAGCGTGCAGCTTGACACGCTCCTTGCGGACGTAACGAGCGACTTTGAGAAATACCAGCTCTATCTCGCAAGTGAGAAACTCTACCATTACGTTTGGCACACACTTGCCGATAAGATTCTTGAGGATAGTAAGCCGCTTCTTGCCGGAGACGACACTGCCGCACGTGTATCTCGCCAGTATACGCTCTACACACTGCTTTCCACATCACTCAAAGCACTACATCCGTTTATGCCGTTTGTAACCGAAGAAATTTGGCAATCACTACCGCACAAAGAAACAGACATGCTAATGGTCACTCAATGGCCGTACACAGCGTAGTTATTGCACAAAGCACCAGCTGGTGCCTTAGATAAAAGTGCTACAATAAGAGCGATGGATATTACCGTTGTTCTCTATGCACTTATTGGTGGTGTCGTTCCCGCACTTATTTGGACATGGTTTTGGATTCAAGAGGATGCCAAACACCCCGAACCAAAGCAGCTTATTGTGGCTGCGTTCCTTGTTGGAATGGTATGTGTAGCAACCGTCATTCCTCTACAGAAACTCGCAATGGCACTACTGAGTGGAACCGCTATGGTTATTGCGTGGGCGGCAATCGAAGAAATAGTAAAGTTCGCGCTTGCATACTTTACTGTACTCGCACACAAGGCAAATGACGAGCCGATTGATGCACTTATTTACATGATTACCGTGGCACTCGGCTTTGCAGCAGCTGAGAATACGCTTTTTCTCATAGACCCCATTGCAAACAGCAGCTTCGTGGAGAGTATACTTACCGGCAATTTCCGTTTTCTTGGCGCGACGCTTCTCCACGTACTAGCTTCATCGGTCATTGGATTAATGATGGGGCTATCCTTCTATAAACGTCCGCTTACTAAATTTTGGTACATTGTAATTGGTCTTATCCTTGCCATTGTTTTGCATGGCGCTTTCAACTTCTTTATACTTAAGAGCAGCAGTAGTGAGTTAATGCGCGTATTTGCATGTGTCTGGATTGGGCTTATCTTGCTACTTATTGCTTTTGAGCACGTAAAACGTATTACTAAACATTCATAGTTGCTATGCGAAAACCATCTTTTTTTGAGAGACTCACCGGTTCAATTGCGCCTGACGATTACGACGACTTGTTTGAGGGTGGTCGAGAAGATGCACGCCCCACTCCACCAAGTCGCCCTTCAGCACTTGCTGACGACGACCATGACCCACGACAGCAGCAGCCAACACGAAACCTAACTCCGCAGCAACCAGCAGCTAACGAACGTCAGTTGAACCACTGGGAAGAGCCGGAAGAGGAAGTCGAGGAGGGAGAATTATCGGTAGACATCTACCAAACACCTGATGCAATCATTGTAAAAGCACTTGTTGCGGGTGTTAACCCAAACAATATCGACATTTCACTTACTCGCGATATGATTACGATTCGCGGTAATCGCGAAGAGCACAAAGAGGTCACCGAGGAAAACTATTTTTACAAAGAACTCTTCTGGGGCTCATTCACCCGAACCATTCTCCTTCCCGAGGAAGTAGATGTGGACATGGCTGAAGCGACAACCAACCACGGTATTCTTGCAATACGTCTACCGAAGATAAACAAAGGGCGACAAACGAAACTTAAAGTGAAGGCACGTTAACAAAAACCCTCGCACATGTGCGAGGGTTTTTGTTCATTATTTTCTCAAATTACTTCGACAGCTCTTCCCGTTCCTTTTCTATGGCGTCTTGCCACGCGGCCATACTGCCGGTAACAATTGCCTCCTTTTTCATTTTGTAATTCTCATAGAGCTTCTCAACCCATGCCGGATCTTGTGTAAACAGGGTCAACACCGGCTTGAGTGCCGCTTCCTTGGTCTGTGCAAACAATTCAGTGAACTCTCGCTTTTCGTGCACGCTCAAGTCTGAAGATTCGATAATTTTGTGAATCTCTCGAAATGTGTTGTGGTCCATATACCGCTAGTGTTCCACAATGGCTACACATTTGCAATATGAATCTGCGCGTAACGCAAAAACGACCCAAAAGTCGTCTTTTGCGCACCCATATTATTTTGGAGCCGATAGGCTCCCGACATTACTAGTCTACGACCAGCGTCGTAATAGCTCGGAAGGCTTCAGCGAGATCACTCGAGTGTTCCCCGAGAACTTCGTTCTCCATCTCTCGTGCTGCGCTGGTATCTAATGACATATTTCCTTCGAACTTAAAAACTGATGCTAACGTGGATTTCATACGCACTCTACTATGTTGGTAACCAACTAGTTACGTATCACCCTGCCGAGAAGTATATCATGTTGATGCAGTAATATAATCCACAGTGGCTTTTTGTTCGATTAATCGAACAAAAAGCCTTTTCGAAGAATCGAGCCGTTAGTCCACAAATCCTCCTGCGACATCAAATCAAGCCTTGGTGTTTGATATAATAACGCTATGCCGAATGATAGAGATAAGAAGCTCGACGAGGTATATAAAATGACGCGCGATAACAACAAAATGCTGCGTAGTATGAAGCGTGCGGCGTTTTGGGGAACGGTGTTTAAGCTTTTTATATACGCAGTACTGCTGGGTATCCCAGTGTATCTGTATTTTACTATCTTCCAGCCAGTACTCGACAATTTCGTCAATGCCTACTCACAGATGCAGCAGGCGGGAAACCAAATGCAGCAGGCGGGTACTCAATTTCAGGATATCAGTAAGGCAATACCTTTCGAACAATTACAAGCTTTGCTTGAGCGGATTCCTGGTGTAGACTTCTCAGGAACTTCCCAATAAAGGAGTACATATTGCTCGGGTAGCTCAGTTGGTTTAGAGCATTCGCCTGAAGAGCGAAGGGTCGCCGGTTCGAGCCCGGCCCCGAGCACAACGCGTTAAGAAAAACAGTGCCTGCGCACTGTTTTTTAGCTTTGCCTCTGCCAGGAATCGGTCACAGTCGCTAACC
>DFRR01000016.1 GCA_002378745.1 Patescibacteria group bacterium UBA3458
CTCTAAGAAAAATTGGTCGCTCACGCCCTTCCTCGTGCTGTTGCACGCGGGCTTCCGCCTGTTCGATTCCCCACAATACACTTGAACAAAATCGTCTGCCTCTAAAGAGCAGACGATTTTGTTCAATGAGGCTCGGGGGGGAATCGAACCCCCGCATGGAGGATTTGCAGTCCCCAGCGTTACCACTTCGCCACCGAGCCATGTATTGTTATTGTACCTCTTCGGTTCGTCCCCCGCCTGGATCAAGAAGACTATTGTGCAGTTCTCTGCGAAGCATTTGCCTCTAGCCACCGAGCCAAGACGCCAGCGCATGCGCTAGCAGCACCCATACTAGCACGTACCGAGCATGCAAAAAAGCGCCGTATAGCGCTTTTTTGGATTGAGAATATGTTAGTAGCACTCTCTCAACTAGAACGTGAATTTGGTCGGGTCTTCGAGACCGAATGTGTTCAGAACAATATTAATGATTCCAAAGACAGTTGCCATTATGAAGACGCCGATAATACCCCACAACATGTGCTGAACTCCTTTTTTTCGCTCTTCCGGATTATCAACTTGCCAGAGAAACATCACGAGTCCCCACATAAAGAGGAAGACTCCTGCTGAAAATATCAGTAGAACGATTGGATCAATAATAAGATCCACAATCTTGACCATTACCTCTCGACCGTCCATAAGAAACGTAATCGATGAGATTATCGGTAGATTGCAGCAGGAACAATCGGCGCTGATTGGTCTACCTTAAAGGTTTCCTGCAATACGCGAACGATTCCCCAGAGACTTACCATGACGAAAATTACGATGATTCCCATAAACATGATGTTGATTCCTTTGTTTCGCGCTTCTGTGTCTGATGCATTTAGCATGTACTGCGCAAGACCCCAGAAAAAGAGGAGTACTGCGACTGCGAGTACGAGTGGAATCAAACTGTTAACGATATTGGTAAGCGTACTAATAGTGTCCCCAAGTGTTACCGCACTCACTGACGCCGGTAGCAACGCGGCTGCTGCCACTAAAAGTGTTGCCTGTGTTAATTTCTGCATTGTAAATACAATAAGCTGTTAAGATAGCGCTACTAAACGCCACTTCTATCATGGTAGCGTACTAGCCCTCTGTTACAAGCAGACTCTGAAGTGTGTGTGGATAGCCTTTAGTTAGTAAAAGCCGTCACGAAGCGTTTGCTGCAAAATTGCAATAATACCCCAGAGACTTACCATGATGAAGATGATAATCACGCCCCAAAACAGGGATTGTTGCAGCTTCTCCTTGTCTTCAGTATTTCCTTGCCCATATCCCCAGAGATTACGCACTACACTCCAAAAAAAGAACACAATGGCAAGACTTACTAACGCAGCGGTAGCGAGGTTAAAGAAATTGACTACCTGCCCGATGAACTCTTTGAAGTTACCGACTGCCGCCATAGTGATATTCGGAGCAAGCAACGCAACCGCCGCAATAAAGGTGGTGCTGTAGCGCTGTATGCGTGTGTTCATACGTGGTCGTTAGTTTCCCAAAATCGGGTCAATCGTCCCTTTAATAAGTGCCGCGAGCGCGGTTGCGCCCAAAAGAAGCGCCACACCGACAAGTGTCCAAAAGAAGTTTGTTTTTGCTTTTGAGAGTTCGTCCGGTTTTCCTTGGGCAAACACAAAGAGAAAGCCTGAATACACGATGAACACTACGGCGATTGGAAATACGATAAATATAACGGCGCGAAGAAATTCGGTGGTGAACCCAGCGACACTTGAAATCTCGGGTTTCAAAGGGTTACTGAACCCTTGACCAAACACGATTACAGGAATGGATAACGCGAGCACAGAAAGCGCAAAGAAGCCATGTTTGATGTTCCGCATATGCGTATATGGTACCACAGTAGACTCCTCGCAAGACGTCACCTGTATATAAATGAAGTGCGATATTGTGCGTTAACCCTTAAAGAGCACGTACGCGAAAAAAGCACCAAGCACGAGCAGAAGTGCGGCAGCAGAAAGCCCACCAAATGTGTTACCCGCGAGCGTAACCAGTGCCCAGAGACCTAACAAAAGTACGCTGCCGATGAGTGTCGTGAGTGCCATTTTCTTTGCCTTCGTGAGTCCTTCGGAGCTGCCGCGAGCGGCCACGAAAAGAAAACCAGTCCAGACAATAAGCACAACGAGCGCCGGTGTACCGACATACATGACTCCCCTAATGAACCCTCTGAGAATCTCAAGGATTGCTTTCGACACGAGCGGATCGCTGAACGTCGCAGCGCTCGCGACCACCGGTGCTCCTAATGCGATTGCTACAAGAAGCATGCGTGATTGCATAGGCGATGTTAGAGGTTTTGCATCAACACGCGAAATTCCTGATCCGCCCGTTGAATAGTGTCCGAGAGACGACGAGCACCTGATGTGACATCTCCAACCATGCGACGGAAGATACTATTTGTTGCTTGTGGATCCGGATCAAGCCATGCGCGACTAATCAGCGCGGAGTTGCGGAAGATGAGTGCAAGCGGATCGCTCGGTGCTTCGCTAAGTACGTCTCGTCGTGGTGATGGTATGCCGGTGAGTTCTGAAAAGAGTTGTGATGGTCTTTCACTCGTGAGGTACATTGCCATTTGCACTCCCCCATTTACGTTATTTGCGGTACGCGGTACCGCGAGTGCGTAGAGTGTACCGAAGGTAAGTACTCGCTTTTGTTCACCGGAGCGAATTTGTGGCAGTGGTGCAACATCGAAGTTGAGGTGGTCATTTCGCGCCTGAATCTCTGCGACTTCACTCGCGTATCCAACATACAATGCCAAGTTTCCCTGCACGAATGCATCAAGTGAGTTTGGTAATGAGCGATTCCATGTGTATACACTCTTTACCGGGTCGGCAAACTCAGTATAGAAACGCAACGCGGTTTGTGTTGGTGCGATATCAGTCGCTTCGTTTACGGACGAAAGTCGTGCAACGAGCTGTCCTTCTCCGGAACGTGCGACTATATCACCGCCTGCCTGCATGATGAGCGTCGAAATGATGTCCTTCGCGTGGTTTACATTGTCATACTCACCAAAGGCAATAGCTGCACGGTTTACGTTGTTTGCCTTATCACGTTCAGTAACGCGCTCAGCGATGGTAAAGAGCTCGTCCCAGAACCGCGGTGCTTGTGAGAATCCGGCTTGTGCGAATATGTCACGGTTCCAATACAGAACGAGCGGATCAATCGAGAGTGGCAGTGCACGAATACCCGCCTCACTTAAAAATATTTCACTTTCGTCAATGAATGTATCCTTGAAGTCACGTTCGCTCATCACGCTCTCGTATGGGAGCGGCTGCACTTTGTTCCAATGACGAAGTAAGTGTGACTGCTCAAGAATGAACAGGTCGGGACCGGTACCGTTGGCAAGCGCTTCAACAAGCTCCTGCTGAAAGTTTTCTTCTGGGATTTCGCGATACGTAATATTACCCACTCGAGAATCTTCATCATTTAAGGTTCTAATTAATGAATCGATTAACGTGCTGTCGATTGTTCCCCACATTGCCACCGGACCAATGTCTTCGTCTCCGCCCCCAGCTGAAAGACTCGCGAATACAAGTACCGCAATCACGATTGCAAATATAAAGATACCGAGTACAACTGTCTGAAATACGTTACGCTTTTCTTCCATAGTATTTATAGTAACTCTTGTGCAATGGTACGCGAAACGAAGTCATCCGCAACAGCTTCATTGTCCTTCGTGTGCGCATCAGGATGTGCCGCTACTTTCGCAAACACAAGACCATAATGATGCTCTCCTGCCTCGAACTGACGTCTGAATGCGAATCCGTTATCCGTGCAGAGCAACTGTGCCTCCGCTTGAGTTACCACCGCATCTTGTTGTGGACCTAACCCACCATATGATTCTGACCAATCGATAATGACAAGTGTCCCCTCCGGCTTCAGCACACGCCACGCTTCTTTGATGACCGCGTTCTTGTTTTCGAGCTGAAACAACACATTTGAGAGGAGTACGCAGTCCAACAACTCATCTTTCAAGCGAACGCCGTCGGTGGACTCCATGTCGCTCCACACAATCTCAATGTTCTCAAAATCACGTTGTATCGCCTCGTTTTGAATTCTGGTGAGTAAGTCACGCTGGACATCAATAGCGTACACGACACCGGTTGTACCAACCAGAGGCGCCAGAGCAAGCGTATATGCACCCGAGCCCGCACCGAAGTCGGCAACGTGCATACCCTCTCGAATGCCAAACCGATGCACATTTTGCTTCGGATCGGAAAAACTTGTTGCTGGAGTCACACCCATCTGATCGGGCTTTCGTTGCGCATGCGCAACCGGCACATTCTTGGGAATATGTCCGCCTTTGAGGTATCCCATGGCACCAGCCGTGTTTGGCTGCGAACTATCCGCCCCACCAACTTGAATATGAATATTTTGTCCACCGCCGGTCTTCACGGTGACGGATTGATTTCGTGGCACATGTCTCATGTGCTTGTATTATAACGCACGAAGTAGTGGTGCGTAGCTAACTACTCCCCAGATGCAGTATCTGCATCTTCTTCCAACGTCACCATTGATGCAATTGAATCACCGGTGCGAAGCTTCATAATCCGCACACCCTGTGTTTGTCGTCCCTGTAGTTTTATCTCGTCAAGACTGGTTCGAATGACTTGTCCTTTCTTCGAAACAGCAATGAGCTCTCCCCCTTCGCGTGCAATAACTTCAGCGCCGATGAGCTCTTTTGTCTTCGCAGTGATCTGTGCTGTTTTAATACCTGAACCGGCACGCTTCTGTACTTTGTATTCACTTACTGGTGTTTTCTTGCCGTATCCTGTCGCCGAGAGTACGAAGAGCGCTTTGCCTTTTGAGTCTTTCTCTACCACTCCGGCACCCACAACTTCATCACCCTTGCCAAGACGAATACCATTCACGCCGGCAGCGGTGCGACCCATTTCACGCACGTCGCTCTCTTTGAAGCGAATCGCCTGTCCATTTTTTGTGACAAGAACCACGTCATCACCTTTCTGAGTAAAGTGCGTCGCAATGAGTCGATCGCCATTAAGAGTGATTGCAATGAGTCCGCTCTTGCGTACGTCCCGGAATTGCTTTGCCTGTGTCTTCTTCACGGTACCGTTACTGGTGACCATCATGAGTGAGAAGTCGTCGGTTTCGCTCAATCCCTTAGCAACCGGAAGTACCGAAGTTACGTACTCGTCTTGGTCGAGCTGTAAGAAGTTCATAATAGACTTACCTTTTGTCGAGCGCTTACCTTCCGGAATTTCGTACATCTTTGTGCGGTAGACCTTTCCTTTGTCTGAGAAGAAGAGAAGGTCGGCGTGTGCCCCAGCAGTAAGGAATGTACGTACCACATCTTCCTCTTTCGTGTTCATGTCGATAACACCAACTCCGCCACGCTTTTGACGACGATATTCATTTGGATTGGTGCGTTTAATATACCCGCCTTTGGTAAGCACGAGTGCAAACTCATCATCAGGAATCACATCTTCCATAGAGAAGTTTTTTGTACCCCGTTTCATTATTTTGGTTCGACGTTCATCACCAAGTCGCTCAGCAATTTCCTTAAGTTCTTTCTTAATAACGGTCATGAGTTTTGCCTTACTACCAAGTAGCTCCTCGCACTCCTTGATGAACTTTTTAAGTTCGGCAAGTTCTTCATCAATCTTCTTTCGCTCAAGGTTTGCAAGTTTCTGTAAGCGCATTTCCAAAATGGCCGTTGCCTGAATCTCTGAGAATTTGAATGTCTTCATTAAACCAGCGTGTGCAGTGGGCACGTCCTTACTCTTTTTGATGAGTGCTATGACTTTGTCGATGTTGTCGAGTGCTTTTTTAAGACCGAGCAAAATGTGCTCACGTGCACGCGCCTTGTCGAGATCGAACTGGATGCGACGTGTAACCACCTCGACGCGGTGCGAGATGTACGACTCAAGCATTGCTTTGAGCGAAAGTGTCTTTGGTACACCGTCAACGAGCGCCACCATGTTGTAGTGGAACGTATCTTCAAGTTGTGTGTGCTTGTAGAGATAATTGAGTACTGACTGGGGGTGTGCAGTTCCCTTTAGGTCGATAGCGATACGGATATCGGTTGTCGACTCATCACGAAGCCCCTTGATGCCTTCGAGCTTCTTTGACTGTACGAGTTCGGCAATTTTGGTGATGAGACTTGCTTTGTTTACACGATATGGAATAGAAGTAATGATAATCTGCATTCCTCCCTTCTTTGACTCAACAATTTCCGCTTCACCGCGCACCACGACGCCCCCGCGACCGGTTGCGTACGCGCGCGCAATATCTGCCTGATTAAATGCAATACATCCGGTTGGAAAGTCCGGTCCTTGTACGAATTTCAGTAGGTCTTCCGTAGTAGCCTTTGGTGTGTCAATAAGGTGTACGATGGCATCCACCACTTCGCGGAAGTTGTGCGGCGGAATGTTTGTCGCCATACCTACCGCGATACCCATCGTTCCGTTGAGGAGCAAGTTTGGTACTGCTGATGGTAACACGACCGGCTCGCGCTCGGTGTTGTCATAGTTTGCGCGGTAATCAACCGTCTCCTTCCCGAGGTCTCGAAGTAGTTCGAGCCCCATGTGTGAAATCTTTGCTTCAGTGTAACGCATCGCAGCAGCGTTGTCGCCGTCGATGGAGCCGAAGTTACCTTGTCCGATAACGAGCGGATATCGCATAGTGAAGTCCTGTGTGAGACCAACCATTGAGTCATACACTGCCGTGTCACCGTGCGGATGGTACTTACCAATCACTTCACCGACTACCGTTGCTGACTTACGCGTTTTGCCACCCGGTGTGAGGTTGAGCTTGTTCATCGCATACAAAATGCGACGATGCACCGGTTTGAGGCCGTCGCGCACATCAGGAAGTGCACGTGACGTAATAACCGTCATTGCGTAGTTGATATACGCCTCGCGCATTTCTCCGGAAATACCCTGTGCAATGACGCCTTTTGGAAAGGTCGGTAACTCACCGGAGTCATTGAGACTCTTACCACTATCTTCGTTATTGGTTTTCTTACCTGCCATACTACTTAATTACTCGTTACCGAGTTCGTCCTTTTCTATAATAATGTTGTTGACGTGTACAGTACCATCTTCGTCCACCGAAAGCTCTACTGCCTCGGTTCCTGCTGTCATATTACTCATACTCTCGGCATCAGCGAGTGCCGCTTGTAGCTGCGCGTACTGTGCTGAAAGTGTTTCAAATGACGACTGTACGTCCTGACTCGCGTTCTGCAATCCTTCAAGCGCACTACCTTGTTGGTTGGCAACCGTTATTGATGTCGTATTCGTCGCACTACGGAAAAATGTAATGCCCCACACAAGAAACAAAATGAGTGCAACAACCCCTGCCGCAATAGCCGCAAATGCGAGTCGTTCTTCTTCCGGTCGTTGTCGCAATTCTTCAATAAGATTCATGTGAGTACATTATGACTGCAGGACCACAACTTCTCCAGATGCGGTCTCCAGGTCTTTTTTCTTGAGTGTGAGTTTCTCGATTGGCTTCACATGCTCGGCACCTGCCTCTTTCAAAAATGTCTTGAGTGCACCACTTTCGCCGATGCCATCATAGTGTATCGGAATAATCATTTTTGCTTCAAGCGCCACTGCGAGTGAGTGCGCGTCTGATGCACTTAATACGCCGTCGCCGCCGATTGGTACGAAAAGCACGTCAACACTGTCCATGTCTTCTACCATCGCAAGGTTTGGTTTCTTCTCAGTCAATGCACCAAGGAATACCAAGTTAATGTCTTCGAGGCGCACCACGAAGCTCGTGTTGATGCGTGCGTCCTTGCTGTATTCAGATGTTGAGGGAAATCCTTTTACGAACACACCTTGAATTTCATATTCGCCCGGTGTGCGCACCACGAATACATCTTTTCCACTTCGTGTTACTTCGTCGATGCCGTTAAAGTCCGGGTCGTTAAGTGACACGAATGCGATGTCTGCACCGAATCGCGTTGGTGCCATTTTTGATTTTTTGGAAATCGGGTTGAATGCAAGTGTCGTGTCTCCCAAACTTACTTTTATAAACTCTCCTTTGTGGTGTGTGATAATCATAGATATGTATGGCTGTAGGAAACCCGCGCACATAGATGAGCGGATTTCCTATCGATTATAGCACGAAACGCATTGCTTTTTAAGCAATACCGAGTATAGTGTGCATGCCCTTTTGGGGGCATTTTTTAGTAACGTTTGCGGCACGATAACCCTCTTGTACACGAACCACACATGATGATTGGTACGAGACAGCGCGCTACAAACACCATTTAATATGAGTACAAAAGACGACATACTCGAGAGCGTTGCTCAGGATGAGCAGGAGCCTCGTAGTAAAAAAGACTCACCAATGGCGGCACTCTTGAATGAGACTCCTGCCAGCCCGGAAGTTGGTGACCTTGTAGAAGGTCCAGTGGTTGATATTGATCGTGGACGCATCTACATCGATTTGCACCCATTCGGTACCGGTATCATCTACGGACGAGAGTACCTCTCGGCTCGTGACATTCTTAAGAATGTAAACCCTGGCGACATTGTTGCTGCAAAGGTTTCGAGTACCGAGAATCCCGATGGCTACATCGAAGTATCGCTTCGTGAAGCACGCCAGGCACTCGTATGGGGTGAAGCAGAAGACGCAATGAAGAAGAAGACGCCACTTGAGCTTCCGGTAAAGGATGCGAACAAGGGTGGACTTATCATCGAGTGGCAAGGTATCCAAGGATTCTTGCCTGCATCACAACTCTCAACCGAGAACTACCCACGTGTTCCTGATGGAGACAAAGACAAAATCTTTGCAGAGCTTACACAGCTCGTTGGACAGAAGCTCACGCTGTATGTGATTACTGCCGACGCAAAGGAGCAAAAGCTTATCTTCACTGAGAAGGGTATCAACGCGGAGGAAAAGGCTGAGATGGTAGACAAGTACAGTGTTGGTGACGCACTCGACGGAGAAGTGACCGGTGCGACCGATTTCGGTGTCTTCGTGAAGCTCGAAGACGGACTTGAAGGACTCGTGCACATTTCAGAGATGGACTGGGCACTGGTTGAAGATCCAAAGAGCCGATACAAAGTTGGCGAGAAGGTACGTGTGCAGGTTATTGAAGTAAAGGACGGCAAAGTCTCACTTTCAATCAAGGCACTTACCGAGGATCCATGGAAGTCAGCTTCGGCTAAATACAAGAAGGGTGACAAAGTTGATGCGGTCATCATTAAGTACAACAAGCACGGTGCGCTTGCTTCTATCGAAGAAGGTGTTGCCGGATTGGTACACGTTTCTGAGTTTGGTGGCAGTGAACAACTTCGCGAAACACTTCGCTTGGGAAGTTCATATCCGTTCACCATTACCCTCTTTGATCCAAACGAGCACAAGATGACGCTTTCGTATACAAACAAGGAAGCAGAGTCTGAATCAAAATAGTTATTACACAACTGCAAAATAACCCCGTCGCACGACGGGGTTATTTTGTATCGAGTGCGTCTTGTAGTGCACGTCGTATCTGTTTGAGTACATCGGGAGGTGTTGTAAAGCTATGATCTGTTTGGTAGTTGTGTCCCCACCGTGCGTCAGTGAACGTTATACCGGCATACTCACGAGGCGCCTGGTACCGTGGAATGAAGTGTCCATGTAAATGCCGAGTTTCGTTCCCAAGAAATGCGTAGTTGAACCAGTCCGGAGTAAATACGTGCGCACTCGCTTTACGTAGTGCACGCAATATACTAAGTAACTGCTCATACTCTGCGGCAGTGACATCAACGAGGTCATTTGCATCTTCGCGGTTGCACCACACAACACAACGCCCGAGATAGCTTTGATTCTCATGCACATACACCGACCAGAGACCGAAGTCCTTCACGAGCAGATGTGCGTACGCATGGCTCATGCTGTTTGATTAAAGGTATTCATCGCCTGCGCACGACCGTCGACAATAATAGACTCAATGGCTGCGCTTGCACGCGTGAAAAGTGCGTGGAGCGTCTCTTCTTCCCTCTTACTGAACACACCGAGCAAGTGATCGTGCACTTTCTGCTCTCCAAGTGGCTTTTTTATTTTCCCACCGAGTGTTGTGGGTGCAACACCGATGCGTACACGCACAAAGTTTTTTGTTTTTACAGTGCGGATGATTGATTCAACACCTTTGTGCCCACCACTGCCACGTCCGAAAGAAACTTTGAGTGCACCAAACGGTAAGTCGATGTCGTCGTACACCACAATAAGTCGTTCTGCTGCCTTGATGGTTGTTACGACGTCCTTCACTGCAGTACCTGACTTATTCATAAAAGTATTTGGCAGAATCGCGAGCACCGTGTGTGCGCCACTGCTTCCCTTTGCCGTTTCTCTCGCAATTTTCTTGTCGACAGTAAACGGTGTGCATCCTGTGTGTTCTGCAAACGCTTCAACCGCACGACGTCCGGCATTGTGTCGCGTGTGTACGTATTCTTCACCAGGGTTCCCCAAGCCAACTACTATCCACTTCATCCCATAAGAATACCACCTAAATTGCCTACACGAAAAACATCTAACTCTATGCATATCGGCGTGCGCAAAGCGCACGCCGATATGCACTAACAACTACCAACTATAAACTCTCAACTGATATGTGCTCTGAAACACTTGTAACTTTGCGTCAATAGAATTACCTATAGTACAATCATGCACATGTCAGCTGACATACATCACGATTCTTCACACGTTGATGCGCATGAGCAGCACACGCACTCGTCTCCTACAGAAAAATCGGAGAAAACATCTTCGACACGAAGTCTGATTTTGTTTGCACTCCTTGTACTTATTATCGTACTTCCCGTTCGTTTGTTTATTGCAAAGCCGTTTATTGTCTCCGGTGCCTCAATGTACCCAACATTCGACACCTGGCACTATCTCATCATCGACCAGCTTACCTACCGCTTTGAAAAGCCGCAGCGTGGCGATGTAGTCGTTTTCCACTTTCCACAAAATCCGTCGCGGTTCTTTATAAAGCGTGTTATCGGACTTCCCGGCGAAACCGTGCAGCTCAACGGTACGACCGTTACTATTTTTAATGACGAACATCCAAACGGGTTTTCTCTCAACGAACCATATGTAACCGACGAGAACTCAAAAGAATCGCAACTCGTTATGGAATTGGGTAACAACGAATACTTTGTACTGGGCGACAACCGTAAAGCCAGCGCAGACTCCCGTTACTGGGGACCACTCGAAGACTACCGTATTGTCGGTCGCGCATACCTCCGCCTCTTTCCGTTTGCATCAGCTAGTGTTCTTCCTGGAGCAGAACACTACGACGAAGTTACTAATAACAACGAATAACTATGTTAACCGTAGGTCATACCAATTGTGCTAGTACCGGAGAGCTACTAGACCGTGCACTTGATGCTGTCGAGTTTTACGGGTTTGATTCAATCGAACACATACTCAAAGCACATAAGCCAAGTCGTCCGGTTAAAGCGACTGCCGCACCACTGTTGGCACTTGCTGCAGAAAAAAAGCTTGCTGCGCTCACCAAGAATGTCGTCGCCCACCGCATCGGACGAGACAATCGACCACAGTTTGCATACCATCTCGAACAAGCCAACTCAAAAATTTCATCACTCGGTTTGCACGCAATTGGCAGCCGCTCGGCAATCACTGAAGGGATGCTCATTGCAACACTAGCAACTATTGCGCGCAGCAGTGGTTTGGAAAACTTTGTAGTGCATATCAACAGCATCGGTGACCGCGAATCATCATCGCGATTTGTGCGCGAGCTCACCAACTACCTTCGTAATCACTTAAATGACTTGCCTACCTATGCACGCGACGATATGCAGGCGGGCAACCCCGTGCGTGCGTTCACCCGTCTTGTGGAAAAGCAGCACGAACTTGCTGGCGGTGCACCAAACCCAATGGAGTATCTCAACGATGAGAGTCGTGCACACTTGCGTGGTGTGCTTGAATATACTGAAAAAATGGGCGTACCGTACGAACTGGATGCGTCAGTGGTTGGTAGTACCGACTGCTGGCAACACACCATGTTTGAATTACGACTCCCTGACAGTAACGGTAACACTGTCACCATCGCACGCGGTGGACGACACGATGCCCTCGCACAGAAGACCTACCGTACCAACATGCCAATGGTAAGCGCTATCATTGAACACGAAATTCGTGGACGCATGAAGCCACGTCGTCGATTACAACGCGAGCCAAAATTCTTCTTCGCGCAGCTCGGTCCGGAAGCAAAGATGCGCAGCTTTACCGTCATCGAACAACTTCGTGAGGCAGGCATTCCGGTGCGTCAGCAAGTTGCGCTTGAAAGCATCGGTGCGCAGCTCGCACACGCTGAAGAATATACCGTGCCGTACACCATCATCATTGGACACAAAGAAGCGCTTGAAAACACTGCCATCGTACGCAATATGGAATCACGCTCACAGGTGGTCGTCCCACTCATGAATCTACCTGGGTACTTAAAACGTTTGAAGGTTGCCTAACTCTGGGCTAGACTGGAGATTCCATCAACGGAGGGGAAACCAATGGAGACAAGAGAGATACGAACACCACTGTTGGATGGTGGAGCTCGAGGATTTCAGACCTCTGCGAAGAAACCTGTCGGGAATTCTGATGACGTTGTGTGCAAGCCGCTCTTCCCCGGATTATCATGTGGTCCCGCACCCATGACAATGTCCGAGGAAAAAAGTGCTGGCCCGCAGTCGTCAAAAGAAAATTGCCGGCAGTTCAATCTTGCAGGCATTTGAACTGAATCATCGGCTCAAGAACCCCGGGACGCTCACGCGCCCCGGGGTTTTGATATGCCCAAATCACCAATTTTGGCCCATTTTGGTGGTTTCGAGGCATTTCAGAGGCATCTATTGACATACATTAAGGTGTATAGCATTATTCATCCACTAGCCCACAATGCCGTGGGTTGGACAACGCAGACTGTCAGGAGGACAGCATGACGAAAAGGAAGCTTCAGAGCTTGAAAATGGGAACGACAGCGGCCGGCCTCTATGCGACTCCGATGCTCGACGATCACACCGCCACGGACCACGACGTCCGGCATCCGGCGCCGCTGATCGCCTGACCCTCGGGTCTTTCCCTTCCTTTGTTGTTGCGTTGCGTACCCCCTCGGTTTCGGCCGAGGGGGTCTTTCTTTTATACTCAAGACTCAAGGGAAATTATCCTCATTTCCTCAGCTTTGTTCGATTAATCGAACAATGCTATGAATATTTTTACAATGATATATAGTGAATATGGTACGTGCTGCACGGTGTGGCACGACCACTTGGACTGGAGGGACAGCTGAGGAATCATCGCATTCGTGGGAAACCCGAAGGTGTGAAGCCGGAGCAGGGCGACGTCGACCCGCACAACGGCATCGGTGACCAGGGCTCGGCCGGCATCGATCCGTTCGAAGGCATCGGCGGTGGCTCTGCGAATCTCGACGGTGGTACGGTTCTCTGACCAGGCAACCTCCTGGTTGGTGAGCCATCTCACCGAAACACCCACATCCGTTCAAGGGACCCCGGCTTCGCAAGAAGCCGGGGTTAACTTTTGCTTGCTATAAGCCAGTAGCTCATGACCAGCGGCTCGCCCGCTTGAAGCTTTCGGCGCTCTGTGGTAGAGTTCTCCCCGTTATGGCAACAAACATACACGTAGAAAAAACAGGTACCGAAAACACAGGCGCAGTATTACGCAAGTTCACGCAGCGCATGCGTTCTTCCGGCATTGTCCAGAAAATGCGTAAAGTTCGCTACCGATCACGCCCACTCTCTCCGTCAACTCGTCGCAAAGAGGCGCTCCGCAAGATTGAGCGACGCGAAGACTTCGAACAGCTCATCAAGGAAGGCAAGCTCTCAGAAAGCCTCCGTGGCAAGCGCGTAAAATGGCGAAAGTAGACATCACACTCCATACAGAAATCGAAGGCACGCTCCCCCGCGTGCCTTTTGACAACATTAAGCGTGCAATCCTCGGCACTCGCTACGAACTTTCACTCGTACTCATGGGAGACACACTGGCGACCACACTCAATAAAGAACACAAAGACAAAGAAGGACCGACGAACATCCTCACCTTCCCCATTGATACACACGAAGGTGAGATGTTCATCAATCTCGAACGCGTCGCGCGCGATGCTGAGAGCTTTGGACACACCTACCTCGAACACATTGCGTTTCTCTTCATACACGGTTGTTTGCACCTTAAAGGTGACGTACACGGTGACGCCATGGAGCGTGAAGAGGAACGTCTCCTAAAGACGCTCTACATCGACACACGCTAACACCACATACTCTCTAAACTGCCGAGATTTCGCACAGCTGCAGGGTTTGAAGCCTGCGTGTACGGACGCTACAATAAGATGTATGCGAAAGAACACTGTCGTGGGTATAGACATTGGCACTTTTTACGTGAAAGTGGTCATTGCGCAAATCCAACACAATGGTACTCCACCGCACATCATTGGCACCGGCTCCGCGCTTGCACGCGGACTCCGGCATGGCTACATCACCAGTCAGAACGATATTGTCGACAGCCTTAAAAAGGCACTCGAGCAAGCGCAGAAAGAAGCTGATGTGAAAGTCGATCGCGCGTATGTTTCTATCGGCGGCGTCGGACTTGAAGACAAGTACTCAAATGGCGAAGCAATTGTAAGTCGAGCAAACTCTGAAGTGTCAGAGATCGATACTGAGAATGCGCTGGCAGAAGCTGAGGCGCGTATCAGCCGCGAACTGATGAACCGCAAGGTGCTCCATGCAATCCCTGTCTCCTACCTTCTTGATGGCAAACCGATTCTCGGTCGCCCGGTTGGTATGCGCGCATCTAAACTTGAAGTTGAAGCAATGTTTGTAACCGTCCTAGAGCAACACCTCGATGACATCGTTGCCGTGGTGGAAGCAGCTGGCGTTGAGACTATCGACATTATGGCGGCACCTATTGCCGCGAGCTTAGTAACACTCACGAAGCAGCAAAAGATGGTTGGCTGTATCCTCGCAAACATTGGTGCAGAAACACTCTCTATTGTGGTGTTTGAAGAGAACACGCCTATTTCACTTAAGGTATTCCCTATTGGCTCCACCGACATTACCAACGACATTGCACTCGGACTACGTGTCCCACTTTCAGAAGCCGAGCAGCTCAAGCGAGGCGTCGTCACCGGCGACTCGGTACCACAGAAAAAACTCGATGACATTGTTGTCTCACGTCTCAAACAAATGTTCTCACTTATTCAAGACCACTTGAAAAAAATTAATCGCGCAGGACTTCTGCCGGCAGGTATTATCCTCACCGGTGGTGGCGCGGGTATTGCAACCATTGAAGACTACGCACGCGTTGCGCTTAAGTTGCCGTCGGAGACAACCGGTTTGAAACTCGGTGAGCAACGACTCAAGGACGCTTCGTGGGCAGTCGCCTACGGGCTCTGCATGTGTCTCGCAGACCGGAAT
>DFRR01000017.1:0-3983 GCA_002378745.1 Patescibacteria group bacterium UBA3458
GCCCGGCAGGACTTGAACCCGCAACCTACCGCTTACAAGGCGGTTGCTCTACCAACTGAGCTACTCTGGCAAACGAAGAGCGAAATGAAAATATATCATATTTTCATTTAGTCTGAGTGCCGCCAGAGCAAGCTATGCTTACTCTGGCGTATAACTAATTTTTAAGGAGGCGAATTTTGAGCGGATTCGGAACCGCAGCAATTTACAGGCTAGTTTCCCTTTTCACACGCTCAGTGTCAAGGTTACTTTTATGGGTTGCTACCTCCTCAAGAAAGAGTGATTTGGTGGTTCGTGCAACACCATTTCCGTTCCGACTCATACGTCGAGTGACATCCTCTGCATATACTTCAACAGTACGTGCCATAGCCGCAATAACTGATGCAGTGCGACGCACCAGCTGTTGTGCGAGTGAATTCAGAGAAAGGTGTTCTTCCACACGCGCAAGTCGAGTGCGTACTACCGCAGCTACGCGTCGAACAAATCGATCTGCTCGTACACGAACTGCTTGGTACCCTACGAGCGTTCGTGCTTGTTCAAATACTTTAAACGAAAGGAACGCAACGAGAAGAACCAACGATGTGCTGAAGGCAATAATTGCTGCCATACACTATACTATACTGCGAATCGCGCCATCTCTGCAATTTCAATGCGTTCACCAAATTTCTGCATTGCTTCATCAAGCAACCCTTGTACGGTAACGTCAGGATTCTTTACAAACGGCTGTTCGAGCAATACTTTTTCTTTAAGAAATGAATCGAGTTTGCCTTGCACAATCTTCTCTCGCATTTCTTCAGGTTTATCAGCTGCTTCCTTTTCGAACACTCCTCGCGCAGCAGCAGTTGCGTCATCAGTGACCTGTGCGCGCGACACAAATTCCGGTGCTGTCGCTGCTACATGCATTGCGATGTCATACGCAAGCTTGGTAAATTCCTCATTCTTAGAAACAAAGTCTGTCTCACATGCGAGGACAATAACGCCTGCGACGGCATTTCCTGAGTGTACGTATGTTTGTACCGCACCACTCCCGAGTTCGCGGTCTGCCTTTTTGGCAGCAACTTGTGCACTGATTTTGCGCAGTGCAACCTTTGCCTGCTCAAGATCACCGTTTGCTTCTTCAAGCGCACGCTTACACTGCATAATTGAAACGCCTGTTTCATCTCGCAATTGCTTTATGAGTTCAGTAGATGACATATATACAATACTCTATTACTTACCTAGTGCTTATAACAGCGAGGTGCTACTTCTGTGCGGCAGCCTTTTTCTTCTTTCCTTCCTCGATTGCAGCTACGAGCTCGCCAACGAAGAATGTGATGCTTTTTGCAGTGGCATCATTTGCCGGTATTGGGTGTGCAATCATTTTCAGATTGCAGTCCGAGTTTGCAAGTGCAATAACCGGTATACCCATTGCGTACGCCTCACGCACTGCAATGTCTTCGTGTCGTGGATCAACCACAAACAATGCACCAGGTAATTCCTTCATTGAAACAATACCACCGAATGATGCTTCGAGGTCTTCGATTTCTCGATCCATAAGCAATCGCTCCTTCTTTGTGTACTTCTCGAGATTTCCCTTCTCTTTGTCAGACTGGAGTGTCTCCAAACGCTTAATGCGCTTGCTGATTTCTTTAAAATTGGTGAGTGTACCACCAATCCAACGACTGCATACAAATGGCTCATCTGCCTTTTCTGCCGCACGCCGCATAATGATACGTGCCTCGTTTTTTCCGGCAACAAAAAGGATACTCTTACCCTTCCCAACTACCTCTATTGCTTTTTGCTTTGCCTCATCAAGTTTTTCAGCAGTTCGCTCAAGATCAAAAATGTCGTTTCGGTTCTTTTGTCCAAAAATAAATGATTGCGTTGTTGGATTTCGACGTGCGCGTGTATACCCAAAGTGCGCACCTACTTCAAATAGCTTTTTTATAGTGTTATTTACTGACATACTGTATTACAAAACCCGCGCTTTGCGGGCACGGCAATAGTAGCAAAACCCCACCAGAATGGCAAGGTGCAGCCACAACAACCTGCACAACGGATAATTACGACGTAGCAGCGTCATCTGACGGTCCTGCAGCAAACGCCGCAAGGCTCTCCAGAATAGGTCCGATATACCCTGACATAACCTTCTCAATGCCGGACCATGATTCTTTGATGCGGTGGTCAGAGATGCGGTCTTGCGGGAAATTATAGGTTCGAATCTTTTCTGAACGATCTCCGGTACCAACCTGCTGCGCACGTGTGTCTGAGCGCTTACGTGCAACTTCCTCATCATGCATTTCCTGCAATCGCGATGCGAGAATTGAGTACGCTTTTTCACGATTCTTCTGCTGTGAGCGCTCTGCAGTACACCGCACCGTCAGACCGGTTGGTTTGTGTGTAAGACGAACGGCCGTCTCAACTTTGTTTACGTTTTGTCCTCCTTTGCCACCAGCCCGAGAAAACTCTACTTCCAAATCGGCAGGATTAATTTCCACAGTCGTATGTTTAAACACCGGCAAAATGGCAACACTGGCGGTTGACGTGTGAATACGCCCCTGCTTTTCTGTTGCGGGAATACGCTGTACCCGATGTACTCCGGTTTCGAATCGAAGCAGTTTGTAACATCCCTGCCCTTTTATTTCTATTGATGCCTCTTTGTATCCGCCCATCGCAGCGCGAGACTCATCAAGTATACGCGTGTGCCAACCACTCATCTCGGCAAACTTCATATACATGAGTGCTAGCTCCTCAGCAAATAGCGCTGCTTCCTCACCACCGGCACCGGCGCGTACCTCAAGAACGGCTTCGTTGGGGAATCGCTCTTCTTCTTTTGCTTCTTGTACGATGCGCTTTATTTGTTCAAGTATCTCTGCACGAGCTGCTTGTAACATGGAAATATCCTCACTTGCTAACGCCAACATCTCAGCGTCAGACGCAGCAAGCTCTTGCGCCTCTTTTTCTTCGTTGTGTAGTCGGTCGTACTCTTGTATGAGGTACGCGACACGAGGGTCATTCGCGTATTCATATAAGATATCGGGACGCTCTTGGTTCTGTTCCGGTGTCATAGATATGCGCATTATACAGAAAAAAGGCTGTAAAAGTCAGTTCAGAACGAGGCGTACGAAAAAATTCGCACGCAACGTAGTGAATCTACGACAAGTGCGAATTTTTTCGTACAACAAAGTTATGACTGGCCTTTTGCAGCCTTTTGACGTGCTTTAAATTTCTCAACACGCCCTGCAGTATCAATAGTCTTCTTAACACCCGTGTAGAATGGGTGCGATGCGCTCGAAATTTCGACACGATAGAGTGGATATTCCTTTCCGTTATATGTGCCTACTTCGTCAGTTTCTACAGTAGAACTGAGCAAAAACTCCTCTCCTGAGGTATTGTCGACGAATATAACCTGTCGGTAGTTATCTGGATGAATATCTTTCTTCATGGGAGCCGATTATACCCGAGAGAAGTAAAAAAACAAGTAATTACTGTTCCAATACATCAATCAATGCCTGCATATCATCAGCAAGCTCCATAACTGAATCTCCATAAAAAGCATACGCCGGCTTGTTCGCATTACCCCATCCGGCAAAGTACCGTAGTGCAGCAAGGCGCTCTGCGGCACGCGTTCCACTTCCTGCACCATTATCATCCATCAGAAGTGCTGTAGCGAAGATGGCAGTACGCGGACTCCATGGATTCGGCGGGTTTTGCCCGGTCAATTTAGCAAGTCTGTCTTTATAGAGAACCCAGGTTGACGGAATGAATTGCGAAGGTCCCATAGCACCACCGTATCCGTACCCCGGAGGACACGAAACGACTTGACTAAATGGATCAAGACCGAGCTCGGATGTTATTTGTATAAACGGATCAACATCGCGAGAACCCTTCATTACTTGATCGAAGGGTCGTCCGGTGTTTTTACCCTTACCATCGCCCTTATTCGGCGAGTTCGTCAACAAACATTGCCCGACATTTTCACCGAGGTTAGTTTCTTGTTTGAGGAT
>DFRR01000017.1:4167-20533 GCA_002378745.1 Patescibacteria group bacterium UBA3458
GTTTCTTGTTTGAGGATGGCAAGAATAAGTGCCGGGCGTACCCCTGTTTTTGCACTTGCCTCTTTTGCAAAGTCATATGCATCTCCAAATGGAATAGCGGCACTGTCTCGAAGATTAAACAATGCTGAACGAATCTCTGCAGCAGTCCTTTGCTTTTCGCTAATAATCTGCTGATATACGGCTTCCTCTCCCCTGGTGACGCGCAACACCTCCCCTTTCTCGTTCTTGCGCTCTTCTACTTTCTCTTTTTCGAGTTCTTGCAGTCTCCGTAGCTCCTGCTCCTCGAGTTGCCTGTTTTGTAGTGTGAGTTTTTGATTTTGGATCGCAGTGCGCGTATCTGCAATGAGTTGAAAAGAGTTTGAGAGTGACACCTTTACCACTTGAAATGAATCGAGGTCTGAAAAAATGGTTGAGAGGTCTTTGTTTCCCAAAATCATTTCGGGAAACGAGAGTTGGTCAATTTCATTGGTTTTTCGTATCAGTTGTCCCAACGAGTCTTTCTCTCTATCGAGCTTCTCGTCGAGTGCTCGTACCGCTTGTTCTCGGTCAGTTACTTCGTTGGCAATTTGTGCAATCGTCAGATTTCTCTGTCGTATTGCGAGTTGCGCCTTATTTATCTGAGCATCAAGCACGGCGACATCTCGCTCAAGACTTTGGCGCTCACCGCTTTTCTCATCAAGCAAAACCTGCTGCTGCTGTATCTCACGCTCAATCTGTTGCAATTCCGCTTCCAGTCGAATGCGTCGCTCCTCTTGCGTCTCGGCGTACGCAAACGAAGCAAACGCGGCAGCTGCAAAGCCTGCGAGTACAACAATACGTATGGCACTGCGACGTATATGCATAGAAATATCTTCCATAGTATAACGCAAAAGACGCCGCTGTGGGCGTCTTCTTACTGTGCATACACAGTGATTCAAATCTATTTTTCTTCTGACTCTTCGTCGGTTGATTCCTCCTTGCCTTTCGCCTCTATTTCAACGTCTGAAATATCTCGCTCTTCCTCAACCTCTTCTTTCGCCTGCGTAATCGAAGCAACTGTTTCGGTCAATTCAGAGAGGGGCTCAATCGATGCAGGAAGATGCAAGTCGGCTACGGTAATGCTGCTCTCAAGGTCAGTAAGTGCTGAAATATCAACTTTGATGTCGTGTGGGATGTTCTTTGGTTCAACCTCAATCTCAAGTTCGTGCATAACCTTAACCACGATTCCGCCAAGCTTTTCAGCCGGAGCTTCACCAACAAATTCCAGCGGAACAGTAACGGTAAGTTTCTTACCGCTTTCAATACAATAAAAGTCTACGTGTGTAGGGATATCCTTAACCGGATGCCAGGTTACCTCATGAATCAAGACGTCCTTGTCTTCTCCCACACCTTCCAACTTCACGATGGTCGAACCACCCGCCTGTCCCCAGACGCGGAGAAAATCTTTAAGTTCAAGTGCTATCGGAGTAGCTGCTTCTTTTGGTCCATAAAACACACCAGGAAGTACACCCTCTGTGCGAAGAGTCTCTACATTTTCATTTGTCTCGCGTGTTCGTACTTTCAGTTCCAACATAGGGCAGCACTATACCAGCGTGCTACACCAAATGCAATATTTATTGCGCACCTACGCACCCTGAAAGCTGGTTCGCATATTCTCGCGTGCGTGCTCCCCAATATCCGGTTGGTTCACTCAAGCCTACCGGGGTAAGAATGGCATCGCGATAGAGCGACTGAAATGCTGACACGGCAGCACGTGTGCCTGCACCATAATACGTAGTCTCTTCCCCCGGGGAGCCGGCACCTGTTTCAGCAATGCGTGTGCGTACATCTCGATTCAAGAATGCTTGTATCCGGACAACTTCCGGGTGTTCAGCACCAAGTGCGAAGTTGGCATCAAAGGGCACACACTCTGGCGCTGAAGTGCTCGGTGTTATAGCGCCTTCTTGAGATACCTGTTCGTCTGCTCCCTCGATACTCCCAAAGGTGATATCAAGAAGTTCTCTCGGAAGTGCTGTGTATGCTTGGGTTCCCACGCGTAGTGCATCTGTTCCTGAGCGCAGGAAAAACAATAATCGTTGTAGTCGTTCTTCTGCCGATACTGAATCAGTCGGCGTCGGCACATCAAACGTTACCGTCGTGGTGCCGATAACGACACTTCCTCCAAGAATATTTTCGTTCTCGAACTGCAATAGCTGCGCACTGGCAATGCTGACACTGCACGTAAACACGCACATACTCACAATTGCGATACCGCGCAGCTTGCTAAACATGCTTCCAATTGTACCATGATGCGCAGCATGCAAGACACATTTTTCATACTCGGAACTCTCATACTCGTGGCACTATGCCTGTTGTGCATATATTACTATTCGCGAAAACCAAGCCATTCACGCAACTGGAATAAAGATCAGGTGGTACTTCCGGCGATAAGTACCTACGGTCCACTGGTGACCGTTCACAACGTCAGAAACATTCGGTATCAAAGTGAAGACGAATACGATATTCGCTATTACGATAAAACATTCAAGTTGCAAGATGTTGTCGCTGCCTGGTTTATCATCGAACCGTTTGGCCCAAAACTCCCGTTCGGGCTACAAGCTGCGCACACCTTTATTTCTTTTGAACTATCCGGGGGTGAATATATTTCGATTTCCGTAGAAATTCGTAAGAAAGTAGGCGATCAATTTAGCACCATGGGCGCCATAAGGGGATTGTTTAAGTATTTTGAACTCATGTATGTTGTTGCCGATGAGCGTGATGTCATACAATTGCGCACCACGCATCGAAAAGATGAGGTGCGGCTGTACCCGCTCGCTCTTGAAGCAAAAACGGTTCAGGAGATATTTCTGAGTTTCGCGCACGACATTAATGCACTGTACGAAAAACCGGCATTCTTTCACACGCTTCTTGAAAACTGCACGACAGTTGGTGTTCGCCACCTGCGCCGCAGTGGTATTACACTCCCGCGATGGAATATCTCATATGTATTCCCTGAACATATTGATACGCTGCTATATGCACGCAACCTGATTGCGACATCACTTCCCTTCGCAGAAGCGCGAGTGCACTATTCTATAACCGAGAAAGCACAGCAATGTGGAGACAGTGATCAATTTTCACAGTGTATCCGGACCTAACACAATGTCCGCACATTCAGTGCGGACATTGTTGTTACCACTATGTAGAACGGTTGGTGTGACTACATCATTCCCGGCATGCCGCCACCCATTCCTCCTGCCGATGCATCTTCTTTTGCATCAGGATCATCAGCAACAGCTGCTTCGGTAGTCAAGAGTACTGCTGCAGCACTCGCCGCGTTTTCCACCCCACTGCGTGTTACTTTGACCGGGTCAATGATACCCTCAGCGAACATGTCGACGATGCGCGCCTCAAGTGACTCACTTGCCGCATCAAATCCATAATTGCCTCCCTTCTGAATAATTTCTCGCAAGATAACAGGTGCGTCATCTCGCCCTGCATTTTCAGCAATTTGAATGAGTGGTGCACGGAGTGCTTTTACCAGTATCTGATATCCGATTGCGAATTCATCATGCCCTTGCGCATGCTTGTTCTTCGCAAGCTTCTCTGAAACCTGAAGCAATGCGGTACCACCGCCGGCAACGATTCCCTCTTCAATGGCCGCCTTGGTTGCGTTTACCGCGTCTTCGATTTTGTCCTTGAGATATTTCATCTCTGTCTCGGTTGCCGCTCCTACTCGAATAACCGCAACCCCGCCTGAGAGTTTTGCAATTCGCTCTTCAAGTTTGTCAGTGTCGAACTTTGATTCACTGTTCTTTACCTGTGCGCGCAATTGTGCAATACGAGCTTCAACATCTTTCTTCTTTCCCTTTCCGCCGACGATGACTGTTGAATCCTTCTTTGCAACGACACGGCTTGCGCGTCCGAGCATGCCCAACTCAGCTTCTTCAAGCTTGCGCCCGAGCTCTTCTGAAATAACTTCGGCGTCAACAACAGTCGCAATGTCGGCAAGCATGTCTTTCTTACGATCTCCGTAACCCGGTGCCTTTACCGCGAGAACACTGAACGCGCCACGAAGCTTATTGAGTACGAGTGTCGCAAGTGCTTCCCCTTCGATGTCGTCCGCAATAATGACGAGCTCCTTCTTTCCAGACTGCGCGAGCTTCTCCAAGAGCGGCAAAATCTCCTGAACACTTGATATCTTCTTATCAGTTACCAAGATTGGTGCCTCTTTCATCTCCGCCTCCATTCGTTCTGTGTTGGTCACCATGTAGTGTGATACGTAGCCGCGGTCGAATTCAAGCCCTTCTACTACTTCTGACTCGATACCGAATGTCTGTGATTCTTCAACGGTCACCACACCATCTTTGCCAACCTTTTCAATGGTGTCAGCAATTTCTCGTCCAAGCTCTTTTGACTCAGCCGAAATCGATGCAACGTTTCGTATCTCTTCCTTCCCTTTTACTTCTTTTGCCATCTTACGAAGCGCCTCGACCGCGTCATGAGCCGCAGCCTCTATACCACGACGAACCACTGTCGCGTTTGCACCCATGGCAGTTCGTTTAAATCCTTCGTTTATGATGGCGCTGGTAAGCACCATTGCGGTAGTAGTTCCGTCACCTGCCTTGTCGTTTGTTTTGTTCGCTACTTCCTTTATGATCTCAGCACCCATGTTCTCGAACTTGTCGGTGAGCGATATTTCTTTTGCAATAGACACACCATCGTTAGTGATTGTCGGTCCACCGAATCCTCGGTCAAGTGCAACATTACGTCCACGGGGTCCAAGTGTTACGCGCACCGCATCAGCAACAGTGTCAGCACCTTTTTTGAGTACTACGCGAACGTCATGACTAAAGATAACTTTTTTTCCTGCCATACGTGTATTACTTAATTACTGCGAGTAAATTCTTGCTTTGGATAATATAGTATTCCTTCCCATTTACTTTTATCTCGTCAAATCCGTAGTCACTAAAGAGAACGGTATCTCCCACTTTTACATCGGTTACCTCTTCCAGTGTGCCAACTGCAACAACTTTGCCCTGTTTTGGCTTTTCAGTCTTCGCAGTGTCAGGAATGATAATTCCCGCAGGCGACTTCTCGTCAACAATCACGGGATCAACGAGTACTCGATCGCCGAGTGGTGTAACATTTGGTTTTGCCATAGCAAAATAGTTTTAGTTTTATAATGGTATGGTCAGTAGTATCTGCGCCATACTGGTGGGCGTCATTATACGGAAGCCACTACATTGATGCAACGCGATATGTGCCGAGTCTTGCCATTTTTTAGTGCCCTGCTATACTCGACGGTGACATGGAAGCATTTATCGGTCTTGTACCGTACATCCAGATAGCGCTCTCCATCATGCTCATCGTGACTATTCTGCTTCAGCAGACTGGTTCGGGTCTTGGTGGCGCCTTTGGTGCAGATAACTTTAGTTCGGGTTTTCATACGCGCCGGGGTCTTGAGCGAACACTCTTTTACGTAACCATAGTGCTCGGTGTGCTTTTTGCACTTACCGCACTTATTAGCTTGCTTGTCGCATAGCTCACACACCGCTTTCACAGGCGTGTATTAGGTACTGCAGCAGTACCCCCAAACTCCGAATCACCAATTGCCGTTTGGATTCAAACAAATGAAAGACAGAAAGATTAGTTCGTATGTATTGCGCACCTACCAATTACACAAAATTGGTGTCTTGGATCGCATTGTGAAAACACTCTCTCCAAGTGAGCGTGTCCTCTTTGGGATACTTGTCGCTGCGCTCTGTATCAGTACCTTCTTTGTGTTTGTTCGGGTAAACCAAGAGGCGACCACGGAAGTTCCCGTTCGTGGTGGTGTCGTTCGTGAAGGCGTTGTCGGCGCTCCACGATTTATTAACCCACTACTTGCTCTCTCTGACACTGATCGAGATTTGACCGCGCTTATCTACGCCGGACTCACTCGCCCGGGACCATCAGGAGCATTGATACCGGACATTGCTGAGCGTTATACCATCTCAGAAGATGGGACCGAGTATCACTTCGTATTGCGTGATACTGCGCGTTTTCACGATGGCGTCCCTGTTACCGCAGATGATGTCGTCTTTACCGTTGAACGAGCGCAAGATCCATTAGTAAAGAGTCCGCGACGGGCTGACTGGGATGGTGTTCGTGTTGAAAAGGTAACTGACCGTGAAGTGAAATTCATCTTGCAACGACCATATGCACCGTTTCTTGAGAACACAACCATGGGCATTCTTCCACGTCACATCTGGCTCGATGTATCAACGCAGGAGTTTGCGTTCAGCAACTTCAACGTACAACCAGTTGGTTCAGGCCCGTTCGAGCTTAAAGACATCACCTACAATGCATCGGGAATTCCAACACAGTATGAATTGCACGCATTTAAAAATTACACGCTTGGACGCCCATTCATAAACCGATTTCTTGTTAACTTTTATGCAAATGAAGAAGACTTGCTTCGTGCATATGCGTCAGGTACGGTAACGAGCCTCAGTGCAATATCTTCAGCAGCTGTGAATAATCGTCTTACTGAAGACTCAGAGCTGTTGCGTATTGCGTTGCCGCGAATCTTTGCCGTATTCTTTAATCAAAACAGAAATCATATCTTTGCCGACAAAAATGTTCGCCTTGCACTTGATAAGATTTTAGATAAAGATCGCATCGTCGGTGAAGTACTCAACGGATATGGGACAGTAATCAATTCCCCTATTCCTCCGGAGGCTGTTGAGGGACACGTGATGCATGTGTCGTCAGAAACGATCGAGGAACGACGAGCGGAAGCGTTTCGCTTACTTGAAAATGCTGGCTGGGAATACGATACTGAGAGCAATCAGTGGAGCAAGGACGGGCAGATGCTTGCCTTCTCAGTAGCAACTGCGAATACACCAGAGCTAAAGCGCGCTGCACAACTTGCGGCAACCATGTGGACAGAGGCGGGTATCTCTGCAAAAGTGAATGTCTTTGAGACTGGTGATTTGAACCAAAACATTATCCGGCCACGTGACTACGAGGCACTATTGTTCGGGGAGGTTGTCGGACGCGGGCTCGACTTCTTCGCGTTTTGGCACTCTTCACAAAAGGATGACCCGGGGCTAAACATCGCGATATATACGAATTCAACCGTGGACACCCTTTTGGCGCGCGCCCGAACTGTATCAGACAAAGCACAGCGCGATGAACTCTACCTTGCGTTTGAAGATGAAATCATCACTGATGCACCCGCAAATTTCTTATATGCACCTGACTTTTTATATATCATTCCGCAGCAATTGCGTGGCGTAGATATCGACTTGATAACCACGCCAAGCGAGCGGTTTGCTGGTGTTCACCTCTGGCATACACAAACAGAGCGTATTTGGCACTTCTTTAAATAGTCAATTAATTAATAAATTACTAACGTATAACAACAATGGAACAAAACCAATCACACTCCGGTCGTGCACCAGGACGGTCACGACGCAGAAATACTTCGCGTAACAGTTCGGGAAATACACGTACCGACGCTAACCATCGTGCATCCGGTTCACGAACTCGTTCGCGACGAAGTACAAAATCACATACAAATTCTCGAAGACATCGTGGACCACAAGACCGACCACACGCACGAAAGAAAGATGATGTTATTCCTGAGCTTCAGAAAGACGTCATTCGCATCATTCCACTTGGTGGTGTAGAAGAAATCGGCCGTAACATGACCGTCGTAGAGTTCAATGATGACATCATCATTGTTGATTGCGGTTTTATGTTCCAAGAGCAAGATACTCCAGGAGTCGACTATATTCTCCCGAACACACAGTATCTTGAGGATCGAAAGGAAAAAATAAAAGCCATCGTTATCACTCACGGACACCTTGACCACATCGGTGGTCTTCCATACATCAGTGATCGCATTGGCAACCCGCCTATCTACACCCGCCGACTTACCGGGGTCATGATTAAAAAGCGCCAAGAAGAGTTCCCTCATCTGCCAACTCCTGACATACGCGAAGTCGAGACATCAGAAACGATTAACGTCGGTGGTTTAAAATTACGCTTCTATGGCGTAACACACACTATTCCCGACTCAATGGGCGTAATCATCAAAACCCCATTCGGTGGTGTCACACTCACGGGAGACATCAAGCTAAACCACGATGGCGCCGGAAATGTTGCTGAAGAAGAATATGAAAACTTCAGCGTGTTCAAAGAAGAAAACATCGTGTGTATGCTCATGGACTCAACAAACACAGAGCGCCCAGGTTGGTCTATCCCGGAACACAAAGTGTTTGATACATTCGAAGACATCCTTAAAAATGCGTCGCACCGCCTTATTATCGGTACATTTGCATCACAACTAGAGCGCGTGATTAAGATTATTGAAATAGCAGAACGATACGGAAAGAAAGTTGTCGTTGAAGGGAGAAGTATGAAGGGTAACCTCGAGATTGCCAAAGAGCTCGGCCTGGTAAAGACAAAGAAAGGTACACTTATTTCAGTGGAAGAAATGCAAGACTACCCTGAAAGCAAAATCGTAGTGCTTGCCACCGGTGCCCAAGGTGACACATATGCTGCCCTTATGCGCATGGCAAACAAAACACATAAGTACATTAAGCTTACGTCACTTGATACACTCGTTCTCTCCTCTTCAGTTATCCCGGGAAACGAACGTGCCGTACAAACACTCAAAGATAAAATCGCACGCCAAGGACCGCACATTATTACGTACCAAACGAGCGATGTGCATGCTTCCGGACACGGTAATGCTGACGAAGCACAGTGGATACACCGGCAGATACAACCAAAGTTCTTCATCCCACAACACGGTTATCACTACATGCTTCGTACACACGGTGATCTTATGCAGGAGTCGTGCGGATTGAAGCCTGAAGACATTGTCATTCCAGACAACGGTACCATTGTTGAAATTCACGACGAAGGTACTAAACTCGTACGACTTGATGTAAAAGCACCAATGACAACACGTATCGTTGAAGGGCTACACGTCCGCGACATTCAAGAGGCGGTTATTAAAGACCGACAGGCCCTCGCACAAGATGGTATCTTTGTCGTGGTTATTACGGTAAATCTTCGTACCGGTAAACTTCGTAAGTCACCGGACATTATTTCACGTGGCTTCATTTACTTGCGCGAATCACAAGAATTGCTTGGGCAGACACGACTAATTGTAAAGAAAACGGTTGAAGACCGCCTGAAGAATTCAAGTAAAGTTGCGATTGATGATGTAAAGAATGAACTTACCGACATCGTCGCACAATTCTTACTACAGAAAACCCACAAGAACCCTATCGTCATACCGGTAATCGTCGGAGTATAATACGCTCCATGGTGATGGTAAAAGAAAGACGAGTTCCTTCAACACTCGTTGCACAGTCGCGCTACGCGATATATGCACTTAATTTCCTACTCACACTCCACGTGGCGATGGTTTCATATTATCTGTCGCCTTTTCTGGTATCTCGCGGTATTCCCGACCAGTTTGTTGGTGTCATCTTCGCGATTGGCTCGATGGTTGCCTTGTTTGCAATTGCCTACGCACCGTATTTCCTAAAGCGGCAAGGTAATTACACCAATATACTCACGCTCGGACTGTTGCAACTTCTTGCATTCCTCAGCCTAGTCTTTGCAGAAAGCACGCCACTGATAATCGCTCTTTTCCTGATTGTATTTGTAGCACCAACTCTCGTTGGTTTTTCGCTAGATATCTTCCTTGAAGGAACCGTCGAAAGCGAAGCGACGACCAGTAGTATGCGTAGCATCTTTCTTACCGCAGCCAACGTCGCCTGGCTTGCCGCCCCGCTTATCGGTGGCTTCCTCGTGGTGAACGGTATATTTGATAACTTGTTTGTTATTGCCGCGCTCATTTTTGTACCGTTCATATTCCTTTCAGCTTCACAACTTGAATACTTCCGAGACCCGAAATACAAGGCGCTCAATATTGTTCGCTTTGTTACCACGCTTCGCCGAAGTGCAAACTTCCGTGGCGTGTTTGCTGCCCAGTTTTTATTGCGGTTTTTCTTCAGTACACTGATTGTCTATTTGCCGCTGTACGTGCACAAGACACTCGGTATTCCCCTCTCAGAATTCGGCATGATTCTTTCTTTTGGTATGATTGCGTATCTTATCTTGGAAATCCCCCTTGGAAAGATTATGGATGCGTCGTGGGGTGAAAAAGAAGTACTCATTATCGGCCTCGCCATACTTGCATTTGCGACCGCAAGCATCTCTTTCATAACGAGTACTTCATTAGTACTCTGGGGAATCGGCATGTTTGTGACACGTATCGGCGCTGCAATGATTGAGGTTGCAAGTGAAGGGTACTTCTTCAAGCACGTAGATGCTGATGACGCTGATGTAGTGAGTGCCTTCCGAATGCTGTATCCGCTTGCGTACATCATGAGTCCACTGATTGGCACACTATTACTTTTTGTGCTACCACTTCAATATATATTTATCGTTGCGGCATTCATCATCTTCAGCGGTATATGGTTTGTGGCCCCCATTCAGGATACTAAGTAACCAAGTGCCACGTCTTCTTATCCTTCTGAACTAATCCATCTTTGCACAGTGCATCAAGTGCCAGCACGACATCTCTCTCACCCAAACTCGACTCCGCAGCGATACTTTTCACTGTATCTGCACCGGATAATAATGCTCTGAGAATCTTCCCGCGCTTCTGCCGAATCGAACCGGCAAACGGTTTTTGACGAACGTGATGCGCGCTTTTACGACTCGGGTTTGGGATTTGCTTCTTCAAAAAGGAACCGTAATCCATCAACGCAGCGTACCACTCACGTGGATGTTCTCTGTCGAGTGTCGCTTCAATATATGGTCGAATATCATTGTCGCGCACATTTGAGTCTGCAGAGAAAAATTCATGCAAATACACGGTTCTGATATTTGTTTCAAGCAAGACTATCGGTTGATTGTACGCAAATACGCACACTGCGCCGGCAGTATACGGGCCAACGCCTGGTAACTGTATCAGCTCCGCATAGTGCCGAGGAAATATACCGTTGTGATTCTTTACAACTTCCTGTGCCGCCCTATGTAGAAAGCGAGCGCGGCGATTATATCCAAGTCCGCTCCAGAGTCTGAGCACTTCCACAAATTGTGCGTGCGCTAATTTCTCAACGGTCGGAAATGTGCGAAGAAAGGCATGGTACTTCGGTATTACCCTATCAACCTGTGTCTGCTGCAGCATTATTTCCGACACAAGAATATGATACGGGTTTTGTGTTGCACGCCACGGCAGATGGTTCCTACCGTGTGTAGCATAAAATGCGCGTATTTTCTTTACGAACGTCCGACCCTTACCTTTGTCCATACGTGTGTGCCCATCGATTACGCACGGCATTAAGAACATGTGTTGCCCACACCGCGTATCCATCTGCAGATAAATGCAAAAAATCGGGTGCGTAGTACCGCGTAGGATCTGTACCAAATGGGTCCGGCAACGCATACAAGTCGACGTACAGGACGCCAAGGGATTCAGCGAGGGGTTGGATTTGATTACGCACCTGAGTAGTTCGGTGTGAAAGCATTACATTCAACGGAAACGGCCAAATCGGCGCTTGCCCAATATCGCCCGCGGTCAGAAACACCACTCGTTCACTGAGACGAAGTGCTTCCTCTAACACGAGTCGTGCTTCTTCCGACACCGTTGTGTATCGTGCCAGCGACATAACATCATTGGCACCTGCCTGAATAAGAATGAGTTCGTAGTGTTCCTGGGATGCCTGTTGCAGTTGCATTCGTACATCTTGTAAGGTAGCGCCACTTTTTGCATGATTCTCGACAGATAGATTCAGTTCCTGAGCAACTCTTGCGGGAACGCTCTGCTGAGGAACACTACCGACACCAACGGCCGTACTGTCCCCTACTACCAACATATCGACAATGTCTTTACCAGATGTCTGAAACGCAACTGCTGTTTTTGAAAGTGACTTTCCTTTCTTGAGTAGTGGAGCCATATGCTGGTATGCGTACACACCGTATATGCCAAGCAACAAAAGAATTGCAAGAGTAATGTACATACTATAGTTCATATATAACATCCTTACGCTCAACGACGATCTTCCAGTTATTAATCTTTGCGTGGCGATACAGATGTGCATTTGGGTTAAAGCAGATCGGATTTTCAACCAATTCAAGAAATGAGATGTCGCTTTCTGTGTCTCCGACACCGATCGACTCCTTAAAAATAAGTCCTTCTTTCTCAATTGCTCGTTTTACAATATACGCCTTATTGAGGATGAAATGTTTGTCGACGACTTCTCCGGTAAGCCTATCTTCCGGCCCTATTTCGTAAATCATGCCATACGTCTTGTCGAACCCGAGTCGTGGACAAAACTGATCGAGAATAGTTTTAGGCGAGTGCGAAACCGCCAATAAGAAGTATCCTTCCTTTTTGAGTTTCTTAAGTAAATCACGAGTGTATCGATACGTATGGTCGCCTTGATCTGCCACTACTTGCTTTGAGAGTTCAGCAAAATCACCGTAGTGCACACCTTTAATGTTCGCATAGTATGCGTCCATAAGCGCATTAATATATTCGCTGTATCCGCCAGTTCTGTCGAGCCAGCGATGATATTCACCTTCATATGCCTGCTTAACCGAAGCGGGTAATACGCCACTTTCAACCATTTTCTCAACCAAACCAATGAGAAGACTGGACCGAAAGATAGTCCCGTCCACATCAAAAATGGCAACCCTCTGATGTGTGTTCATGCTATTCAGTATATCATTCCCTCGTCCATTTGCCGTCTAAATCAGCAAAATGGGCCCATTTTGGTGATTTAGAGTCATACTATGCAACTCTTTTACTTTGCCTTTGGCCAAATATGCGCCGCCCTCGGATACAGCTTGGTGAGTGCGTGAACAGTGCAGTCATGCTCTCGTGCAGGACATGTATAGCGCCCGTAGAGAACGAATCCATTGTTCACGTATTTCCAGTCAGCTTTGGGAGTGAGTTGCTCGAGATCTTTTGAAATCTTTGTTAAGTCTGTGTGTGTAGTGAGTTCGAAGCGTAGCGCGAAACGTCGTACGTGTGTATCAGTCGGTATGCCATCCCACATATTATATATTTCGCCAAGCACCACATTTGCCGTTTTGTACGCAACACCGGGAAGTCGTATGAGCTCGGGAATGGTTTTGGGTAGTACCCCGTTGAAGTCATCTTCTACCATACGTGCTGCCGCACGTATATGTTTTGCCTTATTGCGAAAGAATGGAATCGTGCTGATTTCCTTTTCAAACGTTTTTGGATTGGCATTCGCAAAATCTCGTGCTGTCTTGTATTTTGTAAATAGTACCTTAGTACATTCATTTACTTTCTTATCAGTACATTGCGCACTCAAGATGACTGCGACAAGAAATTGAAATGGCGTCGTGTACTCAAGTTCACTTTTTGGTTCAGGGTAAAGTTTCTTCAACACCCGAACAATACGTTTCATTCGCGCTTTGCGCTCCGCCTCTGTATTCATAATACACACTATACCAATTTCTCTACACGAACCCCAATAAGGCGGATAGCTTTGTGTTTTGGGTTACCTGAGCTATCAAAGAACGGAAGCACTAACTTCATCAACTTCAACATAATATCTTTCGAGGTCGTAAGTGGCATTTCTGCAGTCAGAGAACGTGTCGTGGTGGTAAAGTCTGCAAACCGCACAGTGAGGACAACGGTGCGAAACTCGGTAAATCCACGTCGCGCCACTTCGTGCACAATCTGCTCTGTTTGATTACGTAAAACGCGAATGACGTACTCCATGTCTTCTGTATCCACAGCAAACGTGTGGTGCTTTCCAATGGATTTACGTGTAGGTGGCGCTGTTTCTATTTTTCGCTCATCAATACCGCGAAATCGCTCCCACAATGAGAACCCATGTTTGCCAAAGAGTGATTCTGCATCTTGCCATGATATTTGTTGCGCATCGGCTACCGTATATATTCCCTGTCGATTGCACCGTTGTTCAGCCACAACCCCAATACCGGGAATAGCTCGGATTGGAAGTGGCGCAAGAAACGCTTCGGTTTCTTCCGGACGCACAACCGTCAGCCCGTTTGGTTTCTCGTAATCAGAGGCGATCTTTGCAATCATTTTGTTTGCACCAATACCAATGGAGCATGAGAGGTTCGTCTCTTTCTTAAGTGTACGCTTAAGTGATGTTGCCAATGCTTTAGCGGTATCATATGTCTCACAAAAGCTCAAATCCATATATGCTTCATCAATGCTTGTTTCTGACACAATCGGTATATGTGCTCGCACAATTGAAAATACTTCCTTGGACACCGACGTATACCGGTGATGATTCCCCGTAATGAACACGCATCGGGCACCGCCACCACGACGAGCTGCTTCACAGCGCTTCCATGCGCTCTGAATGGGGAGCGCTGAATGTATGCCGAGTTCACGCGCTTTGTAGTTCGCAGTGGAAACGACCCCTCGTCCCGACCCCCCCTTTGGATCGGCACCAATAATGACCGGCAATCCGCGAAGATATGGTTTATCTCGCTCTTCAACAGATGCAAAAAACGCATCCATATCGATATGTCCGACAATACGAATCATGATTTCAGGTCATAATTGATAGTATGCAGTATATAGTAGACCGCTCACTCCTAAAGGAATGAGCGATTTCGTCGTCACTATCAACTATCCCCTATAAACTATCAACTTTTCATTATACCTCTTCACGAACGAGTTCTTCTTCGAATTGTTTTACTTTTTGAATCTCTTCGTCAACGCGCTGCTGCTCCCTTTTAATCGTGCTTTCTGCGATGAAACTCTTGTGATGCACGTCCATGAGCGAAAATGTTGCCATTCCTGCAAACACAATACCGATAACGTTTATGAGAAACATGACCATGGAACCGGCGATGATTGACGGGTTAAGCATCGCGATGCCAATACCAAAGACCGCAAGCGGTGGAATCAATGCAACCGCAATTGCAACCCCCGGCAATGTTGAAGAGAGGTTTGGTCGCACGGTTGTGTAGGCAACCGCAAACCCAGATATCACGGCAACGATAAAGAAGAGTAGCGACGGTTGTGACCGAGCAAGAATGACTTCGTTGATACCACCACTTAGGTTTCCCACTGAAAACAAGAAGGCGCCTGCAATCGCAGCCCCCACAGAGAAAGCGACTGAATATCCGATAGTGGAAAGCGAACGCAGAATAAGCGGGTGGTGTGACATGGATGTCCCGAGTGAGAGTCCCATAATTGGAGCAAGTAATGGCGTAAGCAACATGGCACCAATAACGATTGATTCGCTACCTGCAAGCAAACCAAATGTTGCCATGAGCACTGACAAAATGAGCATGAAGAAATAGTCGAAATCCGGAGTAGATTTTTCAATGAGTTCTCGTACTGCCCGAGTCTTTTCCTTTTCGTCTATTGCTTGAAAGCGCGAGATAAATGACATACTACGTTACCGTTCTAAAATTCTTGCCATGCTGGCGTCAGAAATACGGTTACTTGCTTCGTAAGCGTACCTAAACCGGCAAAGCCACAGGAAAGTGTGTATGTTGTTTGCCCCGTAATAGGTAGAGTGGCCTGACTTAAGGTAGACGATATGGTTTCCCACAAGATATTTTGTCCGTTCGTGCCCGTAATACTGCAAGTTTGGATGGTATCAAGACCACTGATAGACCAACTTAATTGTGCCGATTGACCCGGTACAACCAATGTCGGTTGCGCACTAAAATTAATCGCAGGCGTACCAACGGTACATGAGGGACATATGTCTTCGGCAACACCACACGTGCCAGTTACAATGTTCCAGTTTGTAGGGACACCCTCTGAGTCAACCGCCCGCACATTAAATGCATAGTACCCTCTCGGGAACGTATACTCGACAGTGCGTACACTTCCCGAAGTAACCGAGCCTGAAGCAGGAATGCGTTGGTCAATCACACCATCTTGGTTAGTATCAACTTCGTAGTAGATAGACTTCCCTGCAGGGTGTGTTGCTTCTATCGTAAACGTGAGTGGGGTATCCGGAATACACTGCCCACTGCTTACGCGAGGTGTGTTTGGTGGACGATTATCTGAACATGTAAAGGTTTGTGGCTCCGACCATGATGAGAAATTGCCATTCTCGTCTTCTGTGCGAACTTGTGCCGTCATTTCCATTTCTTCAGTAAATATGTATCCAACATCCTGCGCGGCACCTGAAGCAACATACCCTTGTGCAGGAACGTATTCATCAACGGCGCCGTCAGCATCCCAGTCAATTGCATAGCGAACACGGTCTCCCTGCGGGTCAGTGCCACTTATGCGTACTGTGTACTGCTCGTTGAGGTAACAAGCGTCCTGGAGTCTGTTCACACTAATGGTCATGGCAGCATCTTCGGCGCCAGCTCCTCCCCCCTCGCCTTGGTCTGGCGTCTCACATGATGCCGG
>DFRR01000017.1:20742-21764 GCA_002378745.1 Patescibacteria group bacterium UBA3458
CTTTTTTACCGAAACCGGTGCCTCCGGCGGTAGTTTACAAGTCACCACACCGAGCCGGTACCAACAGTTGCTTGTACAGCTGCTATCACCAATGCGGAGTGTAACCTCACTTTTCGCAGCTGCAATAATTTCAGCGGGTGTCATAGACTGCGTTGGTGGGTACGGCGTTACTTTTGGAATCACATGACCTTGTGCAGCACTCGCCTTTGGCCGTGACTCATAACTAGTGAACGTCTCATATCCATGCAAGCGACAGAAATACGTTGCTGCATTTCCTGCATCTGATGGACTGTTCGGTGTGTTTTTATTGTTCCCCCAAAAGCATTGCCCTCCAGCGCACGCGTTTCCGGCAATAAAGAACGTTCCAGGAGGAGGTGGGTTACAGGTGACCGACTGAATTTGCGGTGTTTCTTTCGGCGGGTTTGTTGTCCGATTACTGCCGAAACGTCCATTGCGGGTTGTCTGTGGTTCCTCGCCATGAATAGTCCAACCTTGCCCATAGCGGTCTTTCAAGGGGCCTCCAATGGAGTATGCCGCTGATACTTTATTATCTGCTGTTTGGATACTTTCCACACCCCACTCCCAGCCATGTCGTTTGCAAATATAGTCTGCGGTTGCATTATCCGGGAAACAAGGATTTGTGGTGACTTTGCCATCGCCCACTACTTTGTTTGCACCACCCTTTCCTTTTAGAGAATAGCAGCCGGTGCCACCCCCTTGTCCAAACAATCCCGAGAACAATGACAATGTTATTGTAGATCGTTGATTTGGCGTAAAGGTACGTTCCGCTGTTGTATACGTAGGCTGATCAACTTCCCCCGGGTCAGTAACGACTGGCTGTGAGGCCTCACAGGCGTTTGGAATTGTTGTTCCGGTTGTTGGCGCAGTTGTAGGGATTGTAGGCAAATTAAAATTTCCTTCGCCGAAGTTGCCGTTAACATTCATGTTTATAACACCCGCGCCTCCGAAGAGTCCACTGGAGAATGCACCTCCACCTCCTCCACCTCCCTTGTTATGCACCA
>DFRR01000010.1 GCA_002378745.1 Patescibacteria group bacterium UBA3458
CGGAAAACAAGGCATACGGACGCATTCAAGACCTCATTATCGAAGACGAGGCAATCCGTTCACTCGAAACGGCGCAAGAAGAAGCAGTACGCGCAAAAAACAGCATCTTTTGTGATGTTGCGGAGCAGAGTGACACATGCCAAGCGAGACGTGAAGCACGAGCGCGAGAAGTGGAACGACAGGTATTTATACAGGAACTCACCCGGCGAGAGTTGCCTGAGTCGGCAGTCGCGCACTTCCTTGCGGTGTACGACGGATGGATAGAGCCGAGTCCCGCTCCGGCTACACACGCCACATCGACATTGAGTCTAGTAAATGCCCAGCAGGTACTGGTTAAAACAGCAGCAACCGTTGGTGAATATATACAAAAGACAGCTGAAGTCATAGCCGGAGTTGTACAAACCGTCACAAACAGCTTTCGCGGAATTATTAAAGAGGAAGTATCTATTTTCAATGGAGAACCAACACGCATGTTGGCACTTGCCGCTGCGAGTCAGGAAGGAGGGGTCCCTCTAGACATTACATACAAACGATGCGAGGCAGCTAACAATATTGATGACGAATATATAAAAAGTAATCAACACATACTTAATCAACTGGTAACAGTAGTTACGGACGGCACACCAAAAGGATATTTCTGGGGATGTATCGTACATAAAAGTGAAGTGGAGGTCATCTGGGTTAAGGAGGATGGCAATGGTGCCGTTGGTACCTGTCCTTTGCTTATTGGTGATAACAATGCAGGGGCAACGAAAACGTGTCCAACAGCAGCCCTGGCTTTTGGAAGTACCGTACTTGGCAACCAAACAAAACTTTTATGTTGGAATGAGGTAGATCTCGGAAACGACACTTGTCAGGCGTATGCTAAGGGTTTAGTCGATCGGTACGGACTGCCTACCGATAAGGGCGGCGCGGAAACAGTAGAGGCGTTTCGAAGAATGGGATATGATATAACTAGCATTGATAGAGATGGTGAATTCATTAAATCCTTAGAAGAAAGTGCCGGGGTCACTTTTGACGATAATAGTGAATCAGCAATTAACTTCGGTGCAGTCTATACGGAGGCAAGCATGTCAGTTATGACAGAAGAGTATGGGGTAGAGACGATAGAAGACCTGAATGCATTACGAGACGGATTCGCGCAGAATCCAAAAGAAGCAGAACAATTCATGGCTCGAGTGATGGACAAGATAGGAGTCGAGCGAATTTATGACGAAGACACAACTTTGTTTGAAAGATACGCAACTGAGGAATGGCAAACGCCAACATTCCCCTCTAAAAACACTGGGTATCGTGTTGACCCGACATTTTCTCAATATGAGTCCCTTGACTTTAGTCGAGCTACGGTAAACAACGGAAACACTGTCTACGTACCGAACACTGCTATGGGGAAAGGCAGCTCCTTAACCAACTTCATTTCGGGAAGTGAAACTACTTTTACAGGCGGAGGAGTGGCGCAGTCAGAAATGGTCATGATTTCAGACGGAAGCCGGTACATTCAGAGTGAGCCAAAAAGTTTTGTTAGTCGAGCCTTTTCCGGTGCACGAGACACACTTTCAAATATTGGAAGTGCAATTGGGAAACTATTTTCTTTCTAAGCTAGAGACCGAGGTGTTCGTATGCGCGTTTGGTTGCGACGCGACCGCGGGGGGTGCGCTCAAGCAAGCCAAGCTGAATGAGATAGGGTTCGTGTACTTCTTCGATAGTGCTTTGTTCTTCTGAAGTAGCCGCTGCGAGCGTTTTCAGACCAACTGGCCCGCCGTTAAACTTTTCGATAATAATCTGCAAAATCTCGCGGTCGTTTCGGTTGAGTCCGAGCTCGTCAACATCAAGCAGCGCAAGCGCTTTTTGTGCCGTTTCTTTATCAAGCGTGTTTTTATGCACCTGCGCAAAGTCACGGCACCGTTTAAGTAGAAAGTTTGCGGTGCGTGGCGTGAAGCGACTGCGTTTTGCAATCTCACTCAGCGCTTCTTCGTCTATCTGTATACCCAGAATTTGCGCCGAGCGTTTGAGTACCGTCTTAATCTCATCTTCGGAATAGTACTCAAGACGGAATGTGCCGCCGGAAAAACGACTGCGCAGCGGACTCGAGATACCGGATACCTGGGTGGTTGCAGCGATGAGTGTGAATGCCGGGAGTTCAAGCTGAATCGTGCGTGCGGATGGACCTTTGCCGATGATGATATCAAGCACACCAGACTCCATGGCAGGGTAGAGCACTTCTTCAATATTTTTATTAAGACGATGAATCTCGTCGATGAAAAGAATATCACGCTCGCCCAGGTTCGTGAGAATCGAAGCAAGATCACCTACACGCTCGATGGCAGGACCTGATGTGATTCGAATTTGTACGCCTGATTCTTGCGCAATGAGGTGCGCAAGTGTGGTTTTGCCAAGCCCCGGCGGTCCATAAAAGAGAATGTGTTCCGGCGGTTGTTGTCGTTCTGTTGCTGCTCTGAGCAAGATAGAGAGGTTTTCCTTGATTCGTTCCTGTCCGACGTACTCGTCCCAGCGGTTTGGGCGCAGTGTTTTGTCCAAAAATACGTCCCCGACACCGTCATTAGGAGATTCGGGTGTATCTGCAGGAAGGGTTGACATACGATTTTAGTGTGTTAGTATTACCCGCGTTCATTACCGTACATTTTCGGGGGCAAAATTCTCTAAGCGATGAGACTCCCAGTCAATAAGAGACCTTCCGAGGACGAAGTGGTCTTGAGCCTTATGGGCGCGTTTCTATTTTACAATAGAAAACGTTTTCATATGGCTCAAGGTGCTGATTCCATCCTCAGGTAGGCACTCGGCTTTGCATTTGCAAAGTATCACTTAGAGAATTTTTTCCCCGAACAGTGATTACACCCGCTTGGGTGTTTTCATTTGCCTGCATCCACCATATCAGTGAGGCAGGGTTTTGGAAAGTTGACTAGGGTGTACGTGTGTGTCGCCCTGTACACCTCTCGTACATAGCGAAAGCGCGGCTTGGGCGGCCGCGCTTTTCGCTCACACACTAACTCCTGTATATGTAGATATATAGGAGTGCGTTGTACATCGAACATGTATTCGGCGTACAACACTATCTGTAGTATACGAATTTTTTCACTCGTACGTCGAAGATATCCACACTCTGCTAATGCTGTGCAAACTCTTTTGTTGCCATGAGGTGGGCGTCATCGATGTCGATGACGCGTGCGAGCTCATCGAGCGACGTAATGCCTTGGAGAACTTTCACGACACCATCTTCTGCCATACGTCGAATACCTTGCGGACGTGCTGCACGCCATATTTCCAATTCACTCGGATTCGTACGCACTGCAGCTTCAACCTTCTCATCCATTTGTATTGCTTCCAGAATTGCGATGCGGCCCTTGTACCCGGTATTGCTACATTCAGCGCAGCCAACCGGTTCCCAGAGCGTGTCACGATTCTTCGGTACGTCCTCCGGTCGGGGAATGTTGTAGAGTAGTTTTTCCAGTTTGGTGCGTGCTTCTGCAGTAACGGGCACACTCTTCTTGCATGTATCACAAAGTTTGCGAACCAAGCGTTGAGCCATAGTCATATTCACCGCGCTGCCGAGAATCTCCGGGCGCACCTGAATATCAATAAGTCGTGGAAATGTTCCCGCTGCGTCATTCGTGTGTAGTGTTGAGAACACCAAGTGTCCCGTGAGTGCGGCGTGCACTGCGGTTGCTGCAACTTCCGGATCTCGAATCTCACCAACCATGATGATGTCAGGGTCTTGTCTTAGAATACTGCGAAGACCGGAGGCGAATGTATAGTCTTTGCTAATTTGTGTTTGCACGATGCCCGGTAGGTGATATTCGACCGGGTTTTCCAAGGTAATAATCTTAATACCCGGCTTACTTACTGCTTTCAAAAAAGCGTACAGCGTTGTGGTTTTACCGGAACCGGTTGGTCCGGTGTTGAGAATCATTCCGTTTGGCTTTTTGATTTCGGCGAGAAACAGGCGCATGAGGAAATCGTCCATACCGAGACTCTCGAGCGGCAATCCGATAGTCGATGGGTCGAGGAGCCGCATAACAACCGTATCGGCATAGTTTCCCGGAATGATTGAGGTACGAATTTCCATCTCGCCGTCACCGATTTTCACGCTGAAGCGTCCGTCTTGAGCGCTGTTTTTTGTATTGAGCTTCACTCCTGATAGGAGTTTGATACGTGACAAAAGGAGTTTGTACGTTTCGTAGTCAAAGGTAAGGAGTTCTGTAAGAACGCCGTCGAGACGAAAGCGCACTCGTACGGCATCTTCTTCCGGTTCTATATGTATGTCTGATGCGTGTAGCGCGAGTCCGCCGCCGAGCAATACTTCGAGCACACGCGACACTTTGTGTGTTTTGCCGCTTTTGAAGTTTGCATCAACATTTCTTTGTACATCCTCAACCGTCTTGAGTTCGTTCTTAATGCGTTCAATTTCTTCCGTTGAAATGTTAAGCAGCCCGCCTTCGCTTGCAGTTGCGTGAGAGATATCTTTGTAGTGGTCCCACGCGTGGATGAGCGAAGCGGTTGAAACCATGAATAGTCGTGTTTGGTACCCGAGGCGTTCAATGGTTTGGATTGCCGCGAGTGAATCGGTACGTCCCGGTGCGCGCATTGCGACGAATACCTTTTTCCCAATTTTTCTGAACGGTGCAATTTCAACCTTACGCGCTTCTTCTTCCGGCACCAGGCGTAGCGCGTCGGTATCAATGGATACACGCGTGAGATCTACATACTCAACACCGTACTTTTGAGACAGTGTACGTGCGAGCGCTTCTTCCTCCTGCTCGTGGAGCTCAGCAAGTTTTTCTTCTTGTTTTCGTTCGTCAAACTGAATCATACCTGTCGCTATTCTAACATGGCTAAACCGCTAAAACGTATACGTTTTAGCGGTTTTTGGGTATGGCTCGCATAGCGTCGGCGACCACGCTTTTGCTTTAGTGTACAATGCCCGCATGGAAGCTATGTCTCGAGATACATTTATACGCAGTGCCACACAATACGCACGCAGCCTTTCTCGACAGGTAGATGGTGCAACCGTGCTCGCATTGCATGGTGACTTGGGCTCAGGAAAGACAACGTTCGTGCAAGCGCTCGCACACGAACTTGGCGTTACGGATGTGCCCATTAGCCCAACATTTGTGATACAAAAGTACTATCCACTGAAAGAGCAGGAGTTTGCTCGACTGGTGCATATTGACGCGTATCGCCTTGATGATGCACAACAGCTATCCGTACTCGGATGGAAAGACATCGTTGCAGATCCTTCCCAGTTAATTGCCATTGAATGGCCGGAACACGTGAGTGAAGCATTACCTGACGATGCACAACACATTTATTTTACATATATAGACGAGGACACCCGAAGTATTGTGTATGGCAAAACAAACTAAAAAAAGACTCGTACTACTTGATGCACACGCGATCATCCATCGTGCGTATCACGCATTACCGGATTTTGCGTCAAGTAAAGGAGAGCCAACCGGTGCGCTCTTTGGGCTCTCGACTATGCTTATGAAAATCATTCAGGAATTGAACCCTGATTATATCGCTGCGTGTTTCGATTTGCCGAAACCAACGAATCGACACGAAGTGTTTGCCGACTATAAAGCAGGTAGAAAGAAAACAGATGATGAGCTTGCGCACCAGCTTGAGCGCAGTCGGGATGTTTTCAAAGCGTTTGGTGTGCCCATGTATGACAGTGAAGGGTTTGAGGCCGATGATGTTCTCGGTACTATCGTTGAACAACTCAAAAAAAAGCCAGTCGAAATAGTCATCGCCTCGGGTGACATGGACACGCTACAGCTTATCGAGCGCGACCGCGTGCTCGTCTACACCCTCCGAAAGGGAATACAAGACACCATATTGTATGACGAAGACGCGGTGCAGGAGCGATTTGGTTTTCCATCCGACCAACTTCCTGACTACAAAGGATTGCGTGGCGATCCGTCAGACAACATTCCCGGCATACGCGGTATCGGGGAGAAAACAGCAACGATTCTTATTCAAAAATTTGGGACACTTGAGAAAATGTACGCAGCACTTGAAAAAGATGACGCCGCGCTTACCAGTCTCGGACTGACGCCACGTATCAGTAATCTTATCGCAGAGGGGAAGGACGAGGCGTTTTTCTCGAAGATGCTTGCCACCATACGACGAGATGCCCCGATTAACTACGAGCTGCCGAAAGCGGTATGGCGAGATACATTAAATATCGATGCGATGCTATCACTGTTTGCAGAGCTCGAGTTTCGTTCGTTGGGTGATCGTGTACGAAAAATTTTTAGTGTATCTGATGAAAAAGAGACAGAGGAAGCGGAACATATAGACGAGCATGAGCTTAAGCGCACCACCATTGCGTTGTGGTTGTTGCGTTCAGATATTACGAATCCAACACGAGAAGACGTGTTGCAGTTTGCTCAAACACAAAAGGTTGCCGATGCGCAACGCGTCATTTTTGAGACACTCAAAGAGCGCGGCTTAATGCACGTATTTACTGGTATCGAAGAACCACTCATTCCTGTGGTGAGAAACATGAACGAAAACGGCATTGCGCTTGATGTGCCATATTTTACCGCACTATCGAAGGAGTATCATAAAGAGTTGTCGAAAATTGAAAAGCGCATCTATGGACACGCTGGGACGACATTCAATATTAATTCACCGCGACAACTCGGCGAAATACTTTTCGACACACTTGGACTCAAACCAAAAAATCAGAAGAAGACAGCAACCGGACAACGTAGTACGAAAGAGTCAGAGCTGGAAAAGTTGAAAGGGGAACATCCGATTATTGAAGACGTGTTTGCATATCGAGAACTGCAAAAGCTGCTCTCAACATACATCGATACCTTACCAACCTTGGTTGCATCAGACGGTCGTTTACACGCTGAGTTTTTGCAGGCAGGCACCACCACTGGGCGTATGGCAAGCCAGGATCCGAACCTGCAAAATATTCCAATCAAGAGTGAGTATGGACGACGCATACGAAATGGGTTTGTTGCCGAAAAGGGGAATGTCCTCATTGCACTCGACTATTCACAGATAGAGCTTCGGGTTGCGGCGGTGCTCTCGCAAGACAAGAAGCTGTTGGAGGTATTTCGAGAAGGTGGTGACATTCACACCGCGGTAGCCGCAGAAGTATTTGGCGTTGCGCCGGACAAAGTAGACAAAGAAATGCGTCGCCGAGCAAAAGTCATTAACTTCGGTATTCTCTACGGCATGGGTGTCAATGCGCTTCGTGGAAACCTTGGCGGAGAAACAACACAGAAAGAGGCACGTGAATTTTACGATACGTATTTCCAGCAATATCCGGAACTTGCTAAATGGATTGATGCGACCAAGGCAGATGCTGCCCGCCTTGGGTACACCGAAACGCTTTTTGGACGGCGTCGCTACTTCGAAGGCATTCGTTCGAGTTTGCCACACATACGCGCTGCCGCTGAACGAATGGCGATTAACGCACCGATACAAGGCACACAAGCAGACGTGGTAAAAATTGCCATGGTACGCATTCATGCGTACTTGGAGAAGGAAGGGTTGTTGTCTGATGTGCGATTAGTATTGCAGGTGCATGATGAGCTTGTCTATGAAGTGAAGAAAACACATGCGAAAGCGGTTGCCGAAAACATCAAGAACATCATGGAACGCGTGCTTGAGCCGGAGCAGACACATGGTGTACCGTTCATCGTTGACGTATCCCAAGGCATTAACTGGGGCGAGATGAAAAAGTTGTAACGATATGTTGTACGTATACTACGGAAGCGACACTGATGCAGCGCGCAGTAAAGTACGCGCAACGGTTGCTCAGATGTTGACGAAGAATCCGGATGCACTGCACTTTCGCATTACGCCGGAAACACTTAGTGAGTATTCATTTGAAGAGTTGGCACAGTCGCACGGTCTCTTTAAGAGCGACTATATTATCGTGCTCGATTCACTCTTTTCGTCTGCGGATGGCGAGGAAGCAGTGTTGGCGAACTTGCAATTGCTGGCATCAGCGTCACACCCGTTCTTCATACTTGAGGCAGCGCTGCGTACACCCGTCATTAAAAAACTCGAAAAGCACGCCGAAAAGATAAATGTATTTGAACAGAAGAAGCACACAACAGAGGCTCCATTTAACACATTCACACTTAGTGATGCGCTCGGCGAGCGAAATGTAAAGAAACTCTGGACACTCTTTCGCGAAGCAAAATTTCGCGGCGTGAGCGATGAGGAAATACACGGCGTACTCTTTTGGATGCTCAAGAGCATCGTGTTGGCTGCACAATCAAACACAGCAGAAGAAGCGGGGATGAAAGCGTATCCGTTTACGAAAGCAAAACGCGCTGCGCAGCACTTTGCGTCAGCTGACGAGCTCGCACAGCTCATACATGTGTGTGCACTTATGCCACAACGTACACGACGGGAAGGAGTATCGCTTGAGATTGCACTTGAACGATTCATCCTCGCGCTATGACCAAACGGCTCTGTGTACAAGCGCAATTGCGGTAGTTAGTCGCGTTGCGTATGATTGAAGCACACAACCGCGCTCTATGAATTCAATCAACACACACGTGAAAGCGCTTGCACTGCTATTTGTGTTCGTCATTGGACTTACAATGGTGCAACAACCGGGAGTATTTGCTCAAACTGAAGATAACTCGCAGCAAACGGCAAGTATTTTTAATCCAATCGCAAATTTCTTAGGATTCTCCGGTAACAACAACACCGAAAGTACCGCAAGCACAACAAGCAATACTCCGTCTCTTACCGGTACATTGAGTAGCTTCTTTGGTATCAACACGCCAACCGGTCAGAACGATTCGTCAACAACAACGGCAGAGAGCGTGAACACCGCACGCATGGTGCTTGGCGGACAAACACCGATACTCATTTGTGTACCGAGCACCGTTGGTGCAGCAGAAGAAGTTATTGTTATGTGGGCATGTCGTGATGAGGCGACAAGTACCGAAGGGGATGGATTCGAAACCGATGGAGAAACCATTGGCTCAGTACGTGTGCAGCCGACGGAGGGCACTACGTACACCGTAACGTGTTTGAATGAAAGTACGGATACCGATGACACCGCAGCGAGCTGTAACGTCGTCGTTGCCGAACCAGCGCTTACTATTACTGCCACACCAAACGCGGTACCCTTTGGCGATACGACGGTTTTAGCATGGAGCACCACTGACACACAGTCATGCACGCTTACCTCGGACGCCCACTTTGGGTTTAAACGAAACGGTACGCAAGGACAAATAACCACACCGGGCATTACTAAAGACACCACGTTTACACTCACGTGTGAAAGTACGAGTGGGTTATTGGTCAGGACCGAAGTTGAAGTTGATGCAAACTAGTCTATGGGAAAATACGCAACAACATTTCGCGCACTGGCTCTAGGGTTAGTTGTCCTTTTCGCACTTGAATTTTTCTTTGGGGGTGGCTTGCACGCCGTTCGCACTGCATTTGAAAGTGCACAGACGAAAGCGCAGTTAGCACAAGCGGCAGGAGGAGGCGGTTCAACTGACACATGTGGTACGCCACCAGGCGCAGTATTTGTAAATCATCAGATATGTAATCCTCCAGGGCCACCTTCAAATGGAGGGCACGATACTTATTATTGTCACGCTCGTCTTCCAGACGGTTTGATTCTGGACGGTAGCTGTATGGCAGGGTGCTGCAGAATGACGAACTACACACCCTACGGAAGCGTATTTGGAGGCGGTGGTGGGACACTTGGTGAGCGAATAGTCGAAGGTATTGTAGTGCAAACAGCCGTTGGTGCATTGCAAAGTCTCTTTAGTGGCATGACTGGAGGTTCTTACGGAGGGGGCGGCTACTACGGCGGTGGCTCACCACAATATATTGATGATATTGATACGTACTTGGATTACGAAACGGGTAAAGAGGATAATACTAACAAGCCGGACCTAGGATTTGATGATGAACCAAATGACAATACAAACAACAATGGCTCACTGACATACGGTTCGGGGGACTCGGGAACGAGTTGGTATCAAAATATCGTGAATGCTGTGACTGGAAAGAACACCAAGAATACTGACTCCGTATCAACGACATATGAGCAAACATCCGGAACAGGAAGTACAGGCTCAGGTTCTGTTGGAGTAGGTGCTGGGAGCAGTAATGGTTCTTCTGTGGGAGCAGGAGTTGACGGAACGCTTTCACTTGCGGACTTAGAGCGAGCAGCTGAAGAAGCGCGACGACGAGAAGCACTCTTGAATGAACAGAACGGCACGGGAGTAGGGGATTATCGAGATTCAAACGTATCGCTTTCAGGCGGTCGCAACAACGACCTTGCAAGCGACTATTATGCGAGTCTCGAAGAAGGCACCACACTTTCGTGGTGGCAACGGCTATTGTTGTTCCTCAGTGGTTTAGTTGGTGTGTCACCAAGTGGTTTCTAGTCTGCATTCACATAATTTTGCGCACAGAGAGTATTAGATTTCTTCGCATGAGCGCTGTATCATTTACGCATGATTCGATTGTTCTCTTCTGCGTTGTTTGTTGTACTACTATTTAGTATTGGTAGCACTGCGTTTGCGGCGGACGACACCACCAGCAGTATCGGCATGAACAACTGCTCGGTAATTGATGCGAATTGGAAAGAGTATAAACGAAGTATTCTTGGCGCGAATACCAAAATTTCAGACGTAGTACTCAATGCGTGTGCCGTAATGGGTATCGAATGTCGATTTACCAGCGGTTGTCGATACAATCCAGGTGATGCAAACGAAAGCCGTTCGGTATGCACTCCAAATACCGGTGTGTCGAATAGTCAGCACCGTCTAAATAACGCTATTGATTTACGTGTTCCAGAAGGGCGTGAGGCTGAATTCATCACGCTCGCTATTTGTGGTTTACGAAAAGTAAACAATTGCCAAGGAGGCATTGGGTATTATAAGAGCAAGGCAATACACGTCGATGTACGTACGGATAGAACAAGTGTGTGGTCAACTGGGTATCACCGCACAGACATAGAAAAAAATGTTGATGATCCAGAAGCACGCAGCACTTTATACGGGTTCGGCGATGGCAGGTGTGTCGTTGGGAGTATCCAAGGAGATGATACCGAGCGTGATATACATGGACCGACCGAAGAATATACACCACCAAAAGATTTCGAAGACTTTGGACCATTTATTATTCGTAGCCAAACAGAGCAAGAGGCACTTCTTGAAGCATTGCGTGCCGAAACGTACACAGCTCAATATAATCCATATTATGGATTTCTAACGTCACTTGGCGGTGCATTCACACCAAACTTTGGTGGCACCCAACAAGGAACATACACTAATGGCGGCGGCTCACTCATATATACACAAGGGCAAGGGGGTACATCGCAACAAGGTGGAGGCAGTGGTTCTGGCAGCTTTTTGGATAACTTATTCGGCGGGAGTTCGTCTTCTTCGGACAACTCTGATACTAAAACATCACTAACCTATAATCCTGACAACGAACAAGGAGTTGAAAAGGCGACGTGCGAAGGCTCGGGATTGTTTGGCATTTCGCTCTTTAGTACCTGTAAGAGTCAACCAACAAACGGGATGACAAACACTGCGAATAACACGAGTACGGGAGGCATTTCTACTCAAGGAGGCTCAAGTGCTGGCAGTGGAGTGCAGCAGAGTAGTGACACATACACCGTGTATGACGCCACTACCGGTGGTGCCACGGGGGTGACGAGCGGTAGCTCGGTGGGCGTTTCATACAATTTTCACCAGCCATATGACATCAGTTCCGGGAGTATGCAGCAGGGTAGTGGATTTGATAACTACGGACAATTTGTCGCCGGGCAGACACAGACAGCCCCGCAACAAGAATCATCCGCACTTGCAAACTCACTTCGCCTCACTGAGGGAAGCATCCTGTACGGTTCATACTACGGTATGGTGCATGGACTCTCACCAACTGTGATTGGAAGCATGCCGCGTACCCTATGGCGTATTGGAAAGGAGAGCGCTGCGCGTGTGTATAACCAGTTTTCAATATAATTTTTTTGCAGCTACCATATAAAAATATTCTCATGAAACCTGAAACAGAGCAGAAGACATTGTATACCGACATCATGCAGCTCGGCGCTGCTGTGCTGTTTGTATCGCTCGTCATTGTACTTGGGATGTTTGTTATGGCACGGGGAGAAGCGAATGATAGTGCGGCTTCGAATGCAACAGCAGCCGTGATCAATGCCGTGTCCCTAAATGATGGTGTGGAACGGTGTCTCAATGCAGAAGGAGATTCATGCCGGAATCGATGTTCGACAGGATATCTCTTAGTGATAAACGGACGTGTGGGATTACGAGATTGTTATGCATCAGATGACCCGGCCGCACCATCAAAGACCGTTGCCGCTTTGAGGAATTGTATTGAACGCGAAACGGGACGTCCGGTAGGTAATAGTACTGTTGATCCGGTGAAAGAGTCACTCTGTATGATTGACGTACCGCGCGTGCAGGTCGGTGATGACTCAACCGACATGGCAGTACAGATAACAACTGCAGAGGAGGACTCGAGATTATTTGTACCAAAGGCTTGTGAGGCGGAACTAAACGCTGTATTTTCGTTGCGAGATAGAAACAGCGCGCAACCGATTGCGTCTGCGCTCGATGCACAGATATGTGCAAACAGAGGGCCTGTTGTCTGTTATCCAAAAGACTATACAAACCCAAGCCGTGGATTCACTTGCGTATATAAACAACTCACAGAGGAAGAGAAAGCACTCGGCGGAATTGGGGTCACCGGAGGAGTACTCAGCGGGAACACGTGTTCACAAGGAGGTATCACGCAGCGGGCGCAGTGTCGTGCGCAGGAGATACTCAACGAGCGGCGATGGTCTACCTATGGACTCATGATTGGGCAAGTCATCGGGCAGGGGCTTTCAGGATGGTTCTTTGGGCAAGGCAGCGGAGGTAGTGGTTCAAGCGGCGGCGGGCAGCAACAATGTATCAGTGGGTACACAAAAACAGTGCAGAATGGGCAGGTAGTATGCTCGCGTACTCAAACAAAACCACAGTGTGTGCTTACGGCAAATAAAGAAGATATTCTCTCCGGCGAAACAGTCGTCTTGAAGTGGCGCACCACTAATGCACAGCGAGTGAACCTTACAGAAGTGGGCAATAATCTTTCGCCAAATGGAGAAGCAACAGTGCGACCAACAAAGAGTACCGTGTACACACTTACTGCAATCGGCTCAGGTAACGACAATACCGAGACCTGCGAAACAACCATCGTCGTTGATGGTGCGGGAGTGACAGGCCCAACCGGTTCTGCGCCACCGCAGCTCTCGTGTAGTCCAAACCCACTTCAAAAGGGACGCTCAAGTACCATAAAATGGGCGTGTACCTCTGCTGCAGTAGCCAGTGTTGGTATGGGCATTGATACTGATGGGAAGATTTCAGGTGAAGTCACGGTGTCTCCTGAGTTTAATACCGGATACGCCGTCTCGTGTCTCAATGAAGATGACGAGGAAATCGGACGCAACACATGTGCTATGACTGTTGGAGAATCGATATATGACATCATTGTTGAACCGGAAACTGCGAAACGTGGTGATCGCGTCCGTGTTTCGTGGTCAAGCTTGTTTATGAAGAGTTGTCGTGTGACTGGCCCTCGCGGCTTTGATTATACAAACACGCAGAGTGTTGTAATCACTGAGCCGTTTAGTGCGACCGAAAACACCGTACCAGACCAACAGCTACGCGCGGCAATATATACACTTGAGTGCGAATCGCAATTTGGTGGCACATTCACCAAGGACGTCTCGGTACAGTTTGACAGGAGTAACAACTAGCCTACAAAAAAACCCAACACGATGAGTGTTGGGTTTTTTTGTAGGCT
>DFRR01000009.1:0-14152 GCA_002378745.1 Patescibacteria group bacterium UBA3458
GAATGAACAGCAAGGTAAGCGGTATCGGTGTTATTGGACCAGGTGTAGGTATCGGTCTTATTGGTAAAGGTGCAATGGAAGCAATTGGGCGAAACCCTGAGGCATCCGGAAAGGTTGTCGCAAACATGATTGTGGCTATCGCCTTTGCTGAAGCACTCGGTATTCTCGCACTCGTAGTCGCATTCATCATTAAGTTCGTATAGGTCCGTATGGGAGAGTTATTCAGTACATTCGGAATAAACGTCTCATTGCTTATTGCTCAAATTATTAACTTTGGGGTGTTATTGCTTGCACTTTGGTACTTTCTGTATCGACCGGTTCTCTCAATGATTGATGCGCGTCAGCGAAAGATTGAAGAGGGTGTACAAAATGCTGAAGCGGCAACTACACGTTTGAAGGAAATCGAAGGAGAACGCGATGCAGTACTCAAACAAGCATCGCTGTCTGCTGAGGAAATTCTTGCAACATCAAAGTCGCGTGCGCAAGAGAAAGCTACGCAGACGCTTGCCGACGCATCAAACCGTGCCGAGTCAATCGTGAGCAACGCACAAAAGCAAGCGGAAGAAGCAAAAACACAGGCACTTCGAGAAAGTCAGGCTGAGATTAGTAAGGCGGCAATTCTGGCAGCTGAAAAAATATTACGAGAAAAACAATCATAGTATGCCGGCTGAGTACGCACATGCACTGTATCAATCGCTAACGGGCATAACCGATGAATCGGTTATTTCAGCGCGTGTTGCATCACTCGTACAGGTGCTCAAAAAGGCAGGTAAACTGAAAGCACTTCCGGCGATTATGCGCGAATTTATGCGTATACACGCACGCACGACGGCAGTACAACCGGTACTTATGGTTGCCCGTGCAGCTGATGTACCCGGTGCACAGCGTGCGCTTGCTGCACGCGTACCGGAGGCGGCAGCTACCACCATCGAAACGGTGATTGACGACACACTTATCGGCGGGGGGCGCTATGTACATCGAGATACTCTTATCGACACAAGCTATAAAGCAGCACTTCTTGCACTGTATCACCGCATTACCAAGTAACTACATCACCAAAGAAAATACATATGGATACGTTAATTATTGAAAAAATAAGAAAAGAAATCGAAAACTTTGAACACACCGGCGACGTTGAGAAAGTGGGTCGCGTGGTTCGTGTCGGGGACGGAGTCGCTGAAATCGAAGGTCTGGAACAAGCAATCATGAGCGAGATGGTGCTCTTTGATGACGCAACCAGCTCACGACTTGAGGACGCAATGGAGAAAAGCGACGCATTGTACGGACTCGTCTTGAACCTCGAAGAAGATTCAGTGAAGGTAGCTGTGCTTGGTGATGTAGCACAGGTGCACGAAGGCATGTTGGTAAAGAGTACCGGTCGTGTCCTTTCGATTCCTGTTGGTGATGAACTCCTTGGACGTGTAGTAAACACCCTTGCCGAACCACTTGATGGGAAAGGTGCGATAACAACGAAGCAATATGCACCAATTGAGCGGGAGGCGTACGGCGTGCTTGATCGAAAATCAGTTGGCACACCACTACACACGGGTATTAAGGCAATCGACTCAATGGTGCCGATTGGACGTGGCCAACGTGAGCTCATCATTGGTGACCGCTCTACCGGAAAAACAACGATCGCCATCGATACCATCCTTAACCAAAAGAATGAGCCGAATGAGACACGCCCAATTTGTATCTACGTTGCAGTCGGACAGAAGGAATCAAAGACGGCACGTATTGTGGCGCAGCTCGAGGAAGCAGGTGCTATGGAGTACACCATCGTGGTGTCAGCTCCAGCATCAGCTCCGGCCGCATTGCAGTTTCTTGCGCCGTTTGCGGGTGCTGCCATCGGTGAGTACTTCATGGACAGTGGACGTGATGCACTCGTTATCTACGATGACCTTTCAAAGCAGGCGGTTGCATACCGACAACTCTCGCTCTTGCTCCGACGACCACCTGGACGCGAAGCGTATCCGGGAGATATTTTCTACTTGCACTCACGACTTCTTGAGCGTGCTGCAAAGCTTAACGACGAAAAGGGAGGCGGTTCTCTCACTGCGCTCCCGGTAATTGAAACACAGGAAGGTGACGTTTCGTCGTACATCCCAACAAACGTGATTTCGATTACTGATGGACAGATATTCCTTGATGCAAACCTCTTTAACAAGGGAACACGTCCGGCAATTGACGTAGGAAACTCAGTATCACGTGTCGGTTCAAGTGCGCAGACAAAGGCAATGAAGGCGGTTGGTGGTTCAATTCGTATCGAACTTGCGCAGTTCCGAGAGCTTGAAGCATTCATGCAGTTTGCACAAGACTTAGACGAAGCAACCAAGAAACGTATCGACTCAGGACGTCGCATGACCGAGCTGCTCAAGCAGCGTAATGGAGAGCCACTCGCATTCCAAAATCAGGTAGTCTCTATCTACGCAGGTATCAATGGGTTGTTTGCTGATGTTGCGGTTGAGAACGTGACTCGCGCGGAACGTGCATGGCTGGAATATGTTGATGGGCAGCACAATGCACTATTGCAAGCGATTGCTGAAACCGGAAAACTTGAAGACAGCACAACTGAGGGACTCGATGCTGCAATGGAGAGCTTTAAAGCAGCTCATGCAGAATTGTTCACCACGAGTGAATAACCACTAACGTATGGCAGGACTTAAACAGCTAAAACTTAAGCGACAATCCGTGATGAAGACACGCCAAGTAACGCGTGCCATGGAAGCTGTATCTGCCGTAAAAATGCGTAAAGCGCAGGAGCGTGCACTTGGCGGTCGTTCGTACGCAGAGGGTGCGGTGCGCATTTTAAATCATTTAACCAGTTCGGTTGAACTGATGAATCATGCACTGTTTGCCAGTCGAGACACCGGGGCGCTGGGTATTGTGGTAGTTACGAGTGACAAAGGACTTGCGGGCGCATTGAACAGCGCACTGCTAAAGCGACTTGATACAATTTTGAAAGACCCGGCATACAAGAATGTTGAAAAGGTCTTCGTGTGTATTGGTCGCCGCGGGCATGAATTCGTACAAAACCGTGGATACGCCGTTTTACATTACGAAGAAAACAAGAGTGATACGTTTACCGAAACTGATATGCAGCGTATTACGGAAGTGCTGCTTCGTGAGCACAATGAACAGCGAACGCGTGCCTGGATGATTGCGTACACGAACTTTAGATCAACCTTCGAACAAGAGGCAGTCGCTCGACAAGTACTGCCGCTTAATGCAGCGGCACTCACCGAGGTGGTTGCAGGCATTACGCCGGAGGTTGGAAAGTTTGCTGATGCACACACCACCGAAGCCGCTGTTGCATACACAGTAGAGCCAAGTGCTGAGGACGTACTTGATGTCGTTATTCCAAACCTGGTAAACGTCTTTGTATATCACGCCTTACTTGAGACGAAAGCATCTGAACACTCAGCACGAATGGTGGCAATGAAGAATGCGACGGACAAGGCGACTGAACTGAGTCACAGCTTGATGCTTGAATTTAACAAAGCGCGCCAAGCAGTGATTACGAGCGAAGTGAGCGAGATTACCAGTGGTATTGAAGCGATGAAGTAATCTGTGCATATGATTGAAAAATTTTTACATCTTGTAAAAACAAAATTAGACGCAACTACGCAACGAGAAATTCAGGAAGTCTCTAAATTGTTTGAAGATCGAATACGCGAACAAGGACAGATTTGTCAGATAGATATGAAGACGCAAGAGACTCTTTACTCCCAGTTGATCGACCATCTAACGAAGACTGCGTTAACGCACAAAGAAGAAGGTGGTAGTAAAACGTATCCTTTCACTCTTTACGCTATCGGTAGTGAATTTATTCGTACGTATCCGACTGAGCACATACAAGAGTTTACGGAAGCAAAAAAGCGTTCTCCCAATGCAGACTTTGATGCATTTATCATCGCATTGGCTCCAGAACATAAGCCGTCATTTAAATAATGTCTTGAGAGCCTACTGTGTTTTTATTAACAATAATAAGTGATATATGATTGAGAATCCTAAAAGCGAAACTAAAGAACTCAAATCTCTTGGTATGTGCGACGAAATATTTTTAACCAAGTGTATGCAGATACGCGAACTGGGGGCAGAGCACCACATCAAGGAAGAGACTCTCGATACGGTTATCAAGGATATAAACGCTGCTCTCCATGCATACGTGATTTCCGAAGGAGATACTGTGAATAATGAGGAGTTTGAGAACGCATACACGCAGGCTGTTACCGAATCTGTAATTAACAACTTTGGTTTGCTTACAAAAAGTTCGAGTGAGATTCCTTCAGAAATTAATCCTGAGGGAAGGGCGTTTATCCAAAAGCTAACCGGTCTAAATCCAGACTTTGGCAATTCAGACAACTCACTGTGATTGAAAAAACGCCACATTCTCAAGAGCAAGTACGAAACTTGAACGTGTCGGGCTTTTTGGCTGAAGAATGGACTGATGCGTTCACACAGATTGAGTCAACTATTCGCGAGACGGCAGAGAAGTATCGCATCAGTAGCCGCTCAGTAGGCAAACTTCTTGATCATATTGAAGGTCATCTTATTGACGCACTGAACATACATACGGAATTGGCAATACGCAAACAGAATGCGGAAGCACTCACTATAGAAAACTTCCTGGAAGAAGCGATTGCTGAGCTTGATGGTTATGCAGAAGAGTTTTCGGGAGACATTCTTCAAGAGAATAATGGGGGAGACGAAGATATTAAAAGTTTCTTCGAGAGCATCCGCCAAACGTTGGTGCAGCAACAAGCATTAGTACGTACCGAATCTCAATCGCACCCCATGGCAACTATTGAAGATATATATCCCATTGAGCGACGTACAGCCTTGGTGCGAAACACTACCTTGAAGGTCACCCTTAATGCTAAAGAGTACGATATCGCCACAACAACACGAGATGCTATTACTGACCATCTTAAAATGCGACTCATAGATAACGCGGGTACGGCAGATATCTCGATTGGCAACAGTACTGAACAAGCACAAACTCCTCCATTAGCAGCCGTTGCAAATAGCATCTTAAAAGAGTATATACTCAGCAATTACGATGCTATTGCACAAGAAAACAAGGGGAATCTTGATTTGCACGCCTTTATAAGCTCAATAGTATCAGGCTTGGAGGAAGGTTGGTGGAAAAACATTAGTAACAAAACATAACGTAATTAATATGAACACAGGAACCATTAAAGAAATTATCGGACCAATCGTTGACGTGCACTTCCCGGAGTCGGTGCCCGCAATTCAGAACGCGCTTGAAGTGAAGCGTGACAACGGTCGTGTTGTGCTCGAAGTTGCACAGCACCTTGGGCTTGACCGCGTGCGCTGTATCGCTATGTCTGACACGGCAGAACTCGCACGAGGTATGGAAGTGACGGATACGGGTGCAGCTATTTCGGTTCCTGTCGGTGAAGCAAGTTTGGGACGTATGTTTTCGGTACTTGGCGACCCGATTGATGGAAAGGGCGAAGCAAAGGGAACTCGACGAAGTATACACCAAGCGCCACCATCATTTGCAGAACAGCAAACAAAGGCTGAAGTGTTTGAAACCGGTATTAAGGCAATCGACCTGATGACGCCGTTCATCAAGGGAGGAAAAGTTGGACTCTTCGGTGGTGCCGGAGTGGGAAAGACAGTGCTCATCCAGGAGCTCATTCGCAACGTTGCAGCAGAGCACGGTGGACACTCGGTGTTTGCAGGAGTAGGAGAGCGTGTACGTGAAGGAAATGACCTCTACTACGAAATGAAGGAGTCGGGCGTGCTCGACAAGACAGCACTCGTGTTCGGGCAAATGAACGAAGTGCCGGGTGCACGTGCACGTGTCGCACTCAGTGCGCTTACCATGGCGGAAGCATTCCGTGATGAAGGCGGTAAAGATGTATTGTTCTTCATGGACAATGTGTTCCGCTTTGTGCAGGCTGGTTCTGAAGTGTCTTCACTTCTTGGACGTGTCTCATCTGCCGTTGGATATCAACCAACACTTGCTGAGGAAATGGGGCTCTTGCAGGAGCGTATTACATCCACAAAAAAAGGTTCCATTACGTCAGTGCAGGCGGTGTATGTGCCGGCTGACGACCTTACTGATCCGGCGCCGGCAACAACCTTTGCGCACCTCGACTCAACCGTGGTGTTGAGTCGTGCACTTGCACAGTTGGCTATTTACCCGGCTATTGACCCGCTTGAGTCAGGCTCAACCGCGTTAACGCCAGACATCGTTGGCGAAGAACATTATCGTGTTGCCAACGAGACAAAACGAGTACTACAACGCTACAAAGACTTGCAAGACATCATCGCCATCCTTGGTATTGAAGAACTCTCTGATGAAGACAAAACTCTGGTGTACCGTGCGCGAAAGATTCAGCGATTCCTCTCACAGCCATTTTTCGTGGGAGAAGTGTTTACCGGCAAGCCGGGAGCATACGTTACACTTGAAGAAACCGTGCGTGGATTTGGAGAAATTCTCGATGGTCTACACGATGACCGAAATGAGCAAGACTTCTACATGAAGGGTGGTATCGACGAAGTGATTGCTGCAGGCAATAAAGAATAGTGTATGGCGGCTACCTCTTTTACACTTCGTATTGTAACGGTTGCGCAAGAACTCTTTAGCGGAGAAGCGACTGAACTGCACGCAAAAGGAACGACGGGGCAACTTACCGTGCTCGCACACCACGAGCCACTTATGACGCGTATTGAACGGTGCGCACTTAAAGTAGTAACTCCCGACGGAACAACTAAAGAGTTTCCAATCATTAGCGGCGTTCTTGAGGTTGCTGACAATGCGGCGGTACTCTTGTGCTCACAAGATGAGAGCGCAACGTAACAGAACCAGCTATACTTAGGAGGCAGCTACTTCTGCAGAGCATATGAGTAATGCCTTCCAACGAACGATCGAAGACTTTACGTGTGAACACTGTGGAGCAGCGGTTTCAGGGAATGGATACACCAACCACTGTCCGGAATGTCTATGGAGCAAACATGTCGATGTGTATCCAGGAGACCGTGCAGCACGATGCCAGGGACTCATGGAGCCGATAGAGATTGTTTCGCAGGGGAGCAGTAACTACATCGTACTACACCGCTGTGTTACCTGTTCTTATATTAAGAAAAATAAACTCTCACGTGCTGATAATATGGAAGTGGCAATTGCGATTGTGCGTGCGAACAACAATTAACTCGTGTGGCTGACAGTATTTATACACTACATAAGCATATTGGTGAGACACCATTGCAGGCACTCGAGCGTTCACGAGATGAACGTGGGATTCCTGCCGGCACGCCCATGGCATATGCAGGACGACTCGATCCAATGGCAGAAGGAAAGTTACTGGTGCTCACCGGAGAGAAGTGCAAAGAAATTAAAAAATATTGGAATCTAGATAAAGAGTATCGCGTGTCTATTGCACTAGGCATTGCGAGTGACTCGCATGATGTACTTGGCAAACTTTCCTATCCTGACACATCTCAAGAGCGCGCTTTTACACCGGAGCAACTCCATGCACAATTAACACAACTTGTTGGCGCCTACCATTGGCCGTATCCGGTACTGTCATCTAAACCGGTAAACGGCAAGCCATTGTTTCAGTGGTTTCTTGAGGACAGGCTTGATGAAATAGAAGTGCCGTATTCCGATGGTACGATTTACCACATTAGATTTGAAGGGGTGCGCACCCTGACTCCAGAAGAGCTCAAGACACGGACCTTGGAAAAAATTCACGCACTCGCAATTGTCACCGACGAATCAAAGCGTCTCGGTCGCGACTTTCGACGACACGAAGTGATTGACTCATGGAATACGTGGTACAAAGCGCATGCGCAGCCACTGCAAGTACTCGACATTATCTGCACGGCGAGCGCAGGAACGTACATGCGCACATTGGCAGATGAATTTGGAAAGCGTATGGGCACGGGTGCACTCGCACTTGAAATCAATCGCACAAAAATAGGGAAGTACGTACACCTCGGACGCTTTGGCTTTTGGTTGAAGCAATACTAACGAGGTGATGGTGAATAGGTTATAGGGGGGTGGGGGTAAGTTAGTAGAAGACAGGGTTAGCTGAAAAATCACCAAAATGGGCCCATTTTGGTGATTTTTTTTGTTTTTGCATTGCAATTCTGTTTTGGTTGTGGATAAATGGTAACAGACAACACAGGGAGGTAGTGTGATGTCTACTCATTCATATCTAGGTATGGAGGGGGCAACAATTGTACTGCTTGAAAACGTGCAGGTAGAAGAGATCACCAAAGCCGGAGATATTGTTTTGCGAATAACAAGCGAACAACAGGCTGAGCTCTTGGCGATTCTTAAACAAAGACAATCAAGAAACGTTCCCGGCGCGTATCCCTATTGTTCTTTCCGAAGCAAAAATCGGCTACTCGTTCCGAACAAGAAGCATCCACGTGATGCACTCATCCTCGGAAAGATGCGTGAAGTTCGCTTTGGAATCGCCCTCCAACCCAACCGGAAAATCTACGAGGACTACATCATCAGCAAGTGGTAGCACATTTGCATGCCCCCGCAATCTTAACTGGTTGCGGGGGCTTCTCTTTCTCTTACTCTTGCTCGAATTTACCCGGCCAGCGTGTGTAAATAGATGGAACCAGAAGCAACGTGATGATGGTCGCAAACGCTAATCCAAACATAAGTGCGTAGGCGAGTGGTGTCCAAATAGCTGCCGCGAAGAGTAGTGGTATGACACCGATAACGGTGGTGAGTGCAGTGAGCAATACCGGGCGCAATCGTGACGCGCTTGCGTCTGCAACAATCTCGGCAAGTGGTTTGGCAGCACCAACGCGCCGACGTTCACTGTTGATGGTGTCAACGAGAATAATCGAGTTGTTTACCACAATACCTGAGAGCGCAATGAATCCCATGATTGACGGGAAGGAGAGCGGGCTTCCGGTAATCATAAGACCTCCAAATACACCAATGAGTGAGAGCGGTACAATGGCAAGCACGTAGACTGCATATCGGAATGAGTTGAACTGCAACACAAGAATCGCAAACATGCTTACCAATCCGATAATCAAGGCAACGAACATATCCTTAAATGACTGGTCGACATCTTCGCTTTCGCCACCGTATGAGATGGAAACGGTGTCAGGAAGCTCCGCCGAAGCGAGCCGTTCCTCTAACTGACTTGAAACAATGAGTGCGTTGCCGCCTTGAGCGACGTTACTTGAAACCGTAGCAATACGCTCACCGTCTTTGTGGTTAATAGATGCACGACTTGGCTTAATCTCTGAGGTAATGAATGAGGCAAGCGGGGCAGTACCATTTTGCGTTGCCACTTCAATTTGTGAGAGCGTATCGATGGTTGTTTCGTTGGTTGTGTAGATGTTGCTGCCATCTTGCGTATCCAATGCAAGCCGCGCCACTACATTAATATCGTCACCAAGTTGCTGAATTTCTGTTACATCCTCTCCATATAGTGCTGCACGAAGTGTGGTGGCAATTGTTGAAATGCTTACTCCCTGTGCGATTGCTTCAGCACGATTCACACTGAGCACAAATTCATTGGTGTTGTTTTTTGTACTCGAAGTAATGTCAGTGGTGCCGGGAATCGCATCAAGTGTGTGCTCGACGATACGAGCTGCTTCTTCCAAATCAGCGAGGCTTTCTCCTGAAAGTGTTACTGTTATCGGCGCAGCAGACGGTGGACCGTCACTGAGCTGATCAGTACGGATGATTGAAGTATGTATCGTGCTAAGTTTTTCACGAATTTCGTCGACGACCTCGCCAGTGGTGCGTTCACGTTCCGGGTCAAGCGTAATGAAGATGTTAGCTAGTCGCGTGTTACCTGAAGTGCCACCCAGAGGGTTACTGTAGGCGCTTGAGCGTCCAACGGTCGTTACAAACGATGACGCTTCCGGTACGGTGTAGAGGATTTCTTCCACCTTGCGCACCTCTAAATCGGTACGTTCAAGCACAGTACCTGTTGGGAGCTCCACTTCTACATATGCGTAATCCGAGTTACCGTCTTCAAAGAAAACTACTTTGACTGCACCTATTATCGGTAGTGCGAGCGACAGTACAAATAATGCAATAAGAGTAACCAGTAGCGTATTTTGCGCTTCACGACTCGATAAGAACTGTGTGAGGTAGTCATGATATCGTGTTTCAAAACGGGCAATGATTTCATCGCGTTTTTGAGAAAACTGATTTTGTGCGGTCGTTCCACGCTTAAGTAACTTTGTTGCGAACATTGGTACAAATCCAAGTGCAACAAGCAGAGACGCAAGCAATACGAAGATGATGGTAAATGGAATACTTTTGATGAATTCTCCGGTAATTCCCGAAACCATGAGTAACGGTGCAAATACCGCAACCGTCGTCATAGTGCCGGCGGTAAGTGGGACATGGAATTCTTTGACCACGTCTAATGCGGCGCTTGCTTTTGCACGTTGCCGGTCAAGATTTGATTCGTCATCACGACGTGCACTGAGCGTACGAAGGCGACGGTTAATACCTTCGACAATCACAATTGTAGAGTCCACAATGATTCCAATTGATAGAATAAGTGCGAACAAACTCACGAAGTTGAGCGTATTGCCTGATGCTTCAAGTCCAATAAATGCGGTGAGGAATGAAAGGGGAATAGAAATCGCCGCGATGAGCGCTTCGCGCCAACCAACCGCGATCATAAGAACTAAACTTACCAGGATGACAGTTTGAATACCACTTCGAGTAAGGGTAGTGAGGTCTTTCTGCAAAAGCTCACCGTTATCAAACATCACGTACACCTGTAAGTCTGCAAGTAGTTCGCCTGGCTCCTGTAGTTCAGCAAGTCGCTTTTGAACATCTCTACTTACCTGCGTAATTTTCGCGCTTGACCCTTTGTATACATCAAACGAAACTGAGTTTATTGATGGATTATTATCGACACTCGTCCGACTAATCGTGGTTGCCTCTTCGCGCCCATCAATGACACGTGCGACGTCGCGCACGTATATCGGTACCCCGTCTTTTGCAAGAATTGGAATATCCGCAATGACTGCTGAGTCAGTGATGTCACCAGCAAGACGAACCGGGAACTCCGTGTCTCCAATTTGAATACTTCCAACCGGAAGTGCCACGTTTGCACCGGAAATAGAGCGAGTAATATCAGTCGTGGTAAGCCCAAGTTCCGCAAGTGCATTTCGATCAATAATGACGTTTACTTGACGGGCTTCAATTCCACCAACTTCCACAGAAGTGACACCGCGAATATCTTCAAGTTCGTCCGCGGCATCTTCACCAATTTGATATAGCAATTCTTCAGGAATATTTGCAGAGAGCGTTGCAGTCACCACCGGACTTGCCGCAAAGTCTACCTCGATAACACGTGGGTCGAGTGCGTCACCCGGGAGGTCGCCTTTTGCAATATCGACAGTGTCACGCACGTCTTGCATCGACTTATCAAGGTCGGCAGTGGCTTCAAATTCAATCGTGATGCTCGAGATACCCTCACTCGAGTTTGACGTAAGTGTACGTACTTCACTAAGGCCATTTTTTAGTGGCTCCTCAAGGACATTCGTTACTAGTTTTTCAACATCCTCAGGAGACGCGCCAGGCAGTACGGTCGAGACAACTGCAATAGGCACCTCAACTTCAGGTGTTGATTCTTTTGGTATGTCGAAGATCGCGGTTATACCTAGGAATAAAATCGTGAGAATGAGTAGTGTGGCAAAGCGACTTCGCTGTGTGAAAAAGCTCCAAATAGTATACATACAGCAACTTAATTGTTTTTAACAATTACCGTATCGCCAACATTGAGCCCGCGTGCGTCAACGACAATTTGGGTAGTGTGGTCGATTCCGTCAAGAATCTGAATGGACGACTGCACAATCGCGCCGAGCGTAACCGGAAGTGCTGCAAGTGTGTTCTCTTGCGTAACGACAAAGACGAACGACTCGTCACCAATAAGCTTTAGGGCAGAAATTGGTACAAGGATAGTTCTTGCTGTTTCGACATCAGTTGATTGGCCAGTATTTTCGTCAGTCAAGAACTCGACGGAGACTCGTGAGCCGTGGGGAAGCGCAACATCCTCATTCACCAATGCAATGTGTACCTCAACCTGGCGCTTTACTGGGTCAATCCCCGGTGCGATGCTGGTAATAACCCCCTCGTACATGCGATTGATACGTGCAGCACCACCAACTGCAATTCGATTGACCGCGCTTGACGATACATATGTTTCAATATCCAGCGCATTATCGTTTGCGATTAGTCCAATGTCTTGGAACGACGTAACAAAATCTCCCTTAGAAATAGTGAGGATGGTTACGACACCGGTCACCGGTGCGCGTACACGTGTATTCTCAAGCTGTGCGACTGATTGCGCGAGTGATGCCTGTGCCGACTCGAGTTGCGCCTGTGCAACATCAATGTCTTCTTGTCGTGCACCAGTTACTCCCTGTGACTGATTTTCTTGAGCGATAGTAAGGGCACTCTGTGCACTTTCAAGATTGCCTCGAGCACTTGAAAGGCTCGAAAGTGTACTCAACACACTGGTGCGCGCACCTGTTGCGGTTACCTGATAGCTGGCAATGGCGCTCTCAGAAACTCCCGCGTTTGCAACCGCACCATCAAGTGCACTGATGACGTTGTCGAGTGCAGTTTTAATTTTGAACATTTCCTGCTCGACTTTGTTGATTTCAGCAATAAGTTCGTTAGTTGCGCTCAGAGATGTCTGCGCTGATGCTGCATTATGGCGTTCAATGGTAGCTTGTAGTAAAAAGCGTGCGTGTTCTGCAGCGGTTGCCTGTGAGCTATTGCGCGAAATGAACCGCAACTTTGGGTTTGCGCCATCTGCATCGGTAAACATAACGTCAATTCCACCTGAGAAAGTTGCGTCTGTCGTTGCGTACGCGCTCAAAAGCGTGTTGCGCGCTGCTGTTTTTGCTTCCGTAACTGCCTTGGCACTTTTTTGTGTCGTTTCCGCCAACACCGCGAGTTCTTCATTACGTGCACCACCGATTACTTTGTTAAGATTGGCTTGTGCTTGTGCAACGCTTGCTTGTGCTTGTGCAACGCTTGCACGTTCAGAAGCGTTTTCAATTGTTGCAATAATAGTGCCTGCGGTAACGCGCTGCCCGACACGGGCATTCACGCTGGTAATAACGCCGGCTCGCTGCGCTCGAAGATCACCTTGCGTCTGCGACTTCACTTCACCCGTTGTTTCAAGGACAGAGTCGAGATTTGATGCACTGCTGGCAGGCGCAACCATCACTTGTCGCGCAACACCCTCTGCATTTTCCTCAGAACCACCTGAAAGCAACGCCTTAGTAACCGCGACACCAAAAAAGAGCACGAGGATCAAAAAAGCGATCTGAACACCACGACGACGAGAGTAACGTGCCCATACTGCTTTAATTTTGTGACCAGAGGTGGAAAAGAAGTCAGTTGGGAGTACCTTCTTCAAAAGACCAATAATACTTTCGCTAAATCCTTTCAGTGTTTCAATACTATTCATAGTTACGTTCTACATTAGTCGAAGTATTCTGCCATAAATATCGTTTCTGTCAATATTTCATTGCGGACGCTTCGTTTTCTTACTACAATAGCTGCTACTAATCTTGTAATCACAGAATAATACACTATGTTCAAAAATTTTCTTGTTAAAAAGTTAATGAAATCGCAGCTCAAGAACCTTCCGAAAGACCAGGCTGAGATGATTGGTGCCATGATTGAAAAAAATCCTGAGCTCTTTATGAAAATAGCGCAGGAAACGAAAGATTTAGTGAAGGGTGGGCGAGACCAAATGAGCGCCATGATGGAGGTCAGTAAAAAATACCAGAAGGAATTGCAGCAATTGATGCGATAAGCATAATTTGACACTTTTTTATTTTTGTCCTCTGTTTGCCCACGGCGGGTTGACATTTTTCTCTCAGTTGATAAGGTACTTGGACGGTAGTCAGCTTGCTGATTACCGTACTGGTGACTACTTCAGGTCTTCGGACTCGAAATGGCCACCATGTAGTTCGACTCTTCGGAGTTGAACTACATGGTGTTCGTTTCAACCTTCGGGGAGAAATGGCACCACTGAAAAACGACTGCTTCGGCAGGCGTTTTTCATTTGTTAGTGAAACGAGCGATGCCACACAAGTATGGAATGAAGTGCGCAGCACACATCTGAGCAATGCTAACAAAAGAACGTGC
>DFRR01000009.1:14347-30248 GCA_002378745.1 Patescibacteria group bacterium UBA3458
AAAAGAACGTGCACGTTCTTTTGTTAGCATTGAGAGAGATGTCTTCACATTCCATACTTGTGTGGCATCCGAGCAAACGACACAAATATAAGAGCAGGTTCAACGGAACCTGCTGCTTTTATTTTCGAGTTGGAATTGTCAAAATCAATTGACGCATAGGACACAGTGCAAAAAAACGGCACGATCCCCTGGGAGATCGTGCCGTATTTCGTTGACGACGAAGACGACAAACCTACTGGCTAGCGATTTGCCGTAGCTCTTCGAGAGGCAGGGAGCCCCAGTCAGCACGCATCATCAGCATCTGTCTATCATTTTCGACGCCCTCTCGGTCATCTTCTGACATGTCTGAGCTGAACGGATAGATCTTATCGAGCATCTGCTCGATAAGTCGCCCTCGCTCTTCAAACTCTGACTCTTCTGATGGAAGAGAATCTGCTTGCGTCATAGCATACCTCGTCAGTAAAGGAACACGGGGAGACAATATCACGAAAATACGCTATATTTCAATGAAATTTGATATATGTCATTAAGTATCGGAATCGTAGGTCTTCCAAACGTCGGCAAATCGACGCTTTTTAATGCACTTACCAAAAAGTCAGTTCAGGCAGCAAATTTCCCATTTTGCACCATTGATCCATCAGTCGGTGTTGTTGCCGTGCCAGACCGACGACTTGAGCAACTCGCTGCAATGTCGAGCTCAGCAAAAACCATTCCGGCAGCGGTAGAATTTGTCGATATCGCCGGACTGGTAAAAGGCGCTTCGGAAGGCGAAGGGCTTGGTAACCAGTTTCTTGCAAACATTCGCGAAGTGGACGCTATCGCACAAGTAGTACGTGTATTTGATGATTCTGAAATTACACATGTGCATGGTGCAGTAGACCCAATGCATGATATCGACATCATCAACCTCGAATTGGTGTTAGCTGATACACAAACAGTCTCAAAGCGCCTCGGAAGCATTGAAAAGGATGTCCGGGTAGGGAACAAAGACGCAGTGGTGCTTAAGGGCGCACTGCAAAAACTTCTCCTCACGCTTGAGGCAGGAAAGCTTGCGCGCGCAACGTATCTCGATGAGAGGGAGTTTGAGCAGGTCAAAGGATTGCACTTGCTCACGATGAAGCCGTTTATGTACGTACTGAACAAGAAAAGTGCCGGACTAAACGTGCATGAACAGCCGGGAGAACGAGGGGAACAGTTGAAGCGTTTCTTGGAAGACGCTGGCGCCTACTGGGTGGAGGTTGACGCGGGAGTTGAAGACGAACTCAAGGATGTGCATGGGGACGACGCACAAGAGTTTCGTCGCGAATTTGGCATCATTGAAAGTGGTGTGGATGAACTCATCAAAACAGGATACGCATTGCTTGATTTGATTTCATTTTTCACAACTGGTGAAAAGGAAACGCGCGCATGGACTATTCAGAGAGGAAGCACCGCACCTATTGCCGGCGCGGCAATTCACTCAGATTTCCGTGACAAATTCATCCGTGCAGAAACGATTGGCTGGGAAGCGCTTTTACAAGCTGGCTCATGGTCTGCAGCACGAGAAAGTGGGAAAATTCGAACCGAAGGAAAAGAATATATCGTACAAGATGGTGATGTGATGGAGTTTCGTCATAGCTAACGATCAGGTAAACTGCGAGTAATATGGAAGAATTCAAGGATACTCCTACTGGATTGGGTGCTGAGAAAATAGAAGGTGCTGAGGATGTTCTTATCTTAATGAAAGCTATTCATGAAGGAAATTTTGATGCTCTGCATAAACTTGGACCTGCAGAAATTGCCGGCACACTGCTTTCTTTTTTTATGTTGAGTCATGTGGGTATCGAGGTATTTTCCGGAACACGCAGTGGAAATGAGACACCACTGGTGAGACATTTTCGTGACCATGTACTGCACGCACATGAAGTACAAGAGGTTGATGACGAAAACCCTTCTTTTAAGTCACTTTTGGCGTTCCTGCTTGAGTGTAAGTTTACTCCACAAGAAATTTCTACTGCTCTTAATACTCATGAATTCGGTTTGAATATAGAAGGAAAAGAACAATTTAACCAAGCAGCTCGCGAACTTGATATTGCACCTATATTCAGCGATGAAGCCCTACGTGGTTTCGACAAAGACGGTTATATCGATTCGATGCAAAACGGTCTCCGCGAAGATTGATTTGGTATTCGTCGCTTGTGTCTTTTGAGGTACTTGCTACCATTGTTTCATTAGCTTAGAAATCTAACGAATACGTATGACATCAGCAGTAAAAGTAACTCCAAAGGACTTCTTCCTCTGGCTTGGTGCAATGATTGCACTGTATTTATCAGTAGGGAGCTTTGCCATACTCATTTTTGAATACATTGAACGCATCTTCGGTAGCAATGTAATCCTTGGATACGACCCATATTCGGGCGCGATTCGCTTTGCTATCGCAAGCCTTATTGTCGTCTTTCCTATCTATCTTTTGCTTACCCGAATGCTTAATAAAGACATTCGTCGAACACCTGAAAAGAAGGATTTATGGGTGCGTCGTTGGTTAGTGTTTCTCACCGTATTCGCTGCCGGTTTTGGGTTGGTTATTGACCTTGTGGTGCTCATTCATACCTTCCTTGGTGGTGAAGAACTTACTGCTGCATTCCTCCTCAAGGTTATCTCACTCTTCATTCTCTTTGGTGGGGTATTCTACTACTACCTACAAGACATCCGTGGTTACTGGGAGAAGAATGAAAAGAAATCACAGATGGTTGGTGCCGGCGTGTCGGTTATTGTCCTTCTCTGTATTGTGTCCGGATTCATTATCATGGGCTCTCCAGCAACGCAGCGAGCGCTTCGTGAAGACCAGCAGCGTGTAAACGACTTGCAGAATATTCAATCACAGGTGACCGAGTACTATCGGACAACTGGGGAACTTCCGGAGTCTCTTGATGCTGTCCGTGATCCACTTACCGGTAGCTATATCCCGACTGACCCGGCAACACAGAGCGAATATGAGTACACGCCAACCGGAAGGCTTACATTTGAACTCTGTGCAACATTTGCACGTGCGCTTCCTGAAGTTGATACGGAGAAACTTGATGGTAGTGACTGGCGAGTACAGGAGCTTCAACGAACCGCAGCAGAGTGGGGACACAGAGAAGGACGCACCTGCTTTGAGCGAACCATTGATCCAGACCGGATAAAACCGTATCCAACTCCTGAAAAACCGGTTAGGTAACTGTAATCGAACAGTTGAATCGAAAAAAACACCCTGGCAATCATCGCCAAGGTGTTTTTCTTTTCCGAATGCAGGTATGTGCTACTATTAGCGTTCCATGCAGAAGTACGACCACAAAAAGATTGAAAAGAAATGGCAAGAACAATGGGCTGCTGACGAACTCTACAAGACAGCCGAGGGCTCGGGTAAGCCAAAAGCGTATATTCTCGATATGTTCCCGTACCCATCCGGCGAGGGACTCCACGTGGGGCACCCAAAGGGATACATTGCGACCGACGTCTACTCACGCTTCAAAAAAATGAATGGGTATGAAGTATTGCACCCGATGGGGTGGGATGCATTCGGGCTACCGGCAGAAAACTTTGCGATAAAGCACAAGGTGCACCCGCGCGTTGCGGTTGAGAGGAACATTGAGAACTTCAAAAAGCAACTCGCACACCTTGGATTCAACTACGACTGGAGTCGAGAGATAAATACGACCGACCCGTCATACTATAAGTGGACACAATGGGTATTCTTGCAGCTATTCAAAAAGGGACTCGCGTACGAGTCGCATGAGCCAATCAATTGGTGTCCATCATGCCAAACAGGACTCGCCAACGAGGATTTGGAAAGTGACGGTACGTGTGAACGATGTGGTTCGACAGTGGAAAAGAAACCAATGCGACAATGGGTACTCAAAATTACCGACTACGCCGACCGCATGTTGCAAGACCTGGATACGCTCACACAGTGGCCGTCACACATCAAAGAAGCACAACGCAACTGGATTGGGAGAAGCGAAGGGGCGGAAATTGACTTCAACCTTACCTTTACTACTCATCCTGAGCATAACGGCTGGCGAAACCCGGAGGACGGGAGGCCAGCCCACATTCGTGTCTTCACCACACGTCCGGACACATTGTTTGGAGCTACCTATCTCGTCCTCGCGCCTGAGCATCCATGGGTTCGTGCAGTCTGGGATACTGAGCACAATAATACAGTAGAAAATAAAGATGAAGTTGCAGCGTACGTCGTCGCAGCACAAAAAAAGACGGAGATTGAACGCACCACACAAGACAAAGAAAAAACCGGGGTAGAGCTGATGGGTATTAAAGCAGTGAATCCCGCGACACAGGAAGAAATCCCTGTCTTCGTTGCTGACTATGTACTTGCACACTATGGAACCGGAGCGATTATGGCAGTTCCCGCACATGATGAGCGCGATTACGCCTTCGCTCAAAAATATAATTTGCCGATAGTGCCGGTGATTTCTCCTATTACCGGCGTACCGCAAGAAAACCCAGAGTATCGAAAAAGCATTGTTGCGATTGTTCATGACCCAAAGACGGACACCTATCTAACCGTGCGATGGAAGGATAGAAATCAGACACTCTTTGTCGGAGGTGGTATGGAAGACGGAGAGGACCCGCAAACTACTGCAGCACGAGAGATTTGTGAGGAGACACGTTGCACTAATGTGCGATACGTTTCTCAGACAATGCCGATTCGCCACAACTATTTTGCACACTCCAAAGGTGTTGCTCGAGAGATTGATGCAATCGGATTCCTATTCGAGCTCGAGGACGATGAAGAAACACCACAAACACTCGAGGAAAATGAAAAGGAACAATTCGACATTGAATGGCATCCGGCTACTGAAGTTGCATCACTCATAAAAGACGAGCTTCATGCACTCGTGTGGCAATTGTTGGTCAAGAAGGAGCCCTACACAGGCACAGGGCTACTCATTAATTCCGATGTCTATACCGGAATGCAAAGTGTTGACGCAAAGGTGGCAATTACCAACGACGTGGGAGGTATGCGCACCACCACCTACAAACTAAAAGACTGGGTGTTTAGTCGGCAACGATACTGGGGGGAACCGATTCCAATTATTCACTGTGAGAAATGTGGAGCCGTGCCGGTTCCGGAAGAAGATTTACCGGTAACACTTCCTGAGGTCGACCACTATGAGCCGACCGGCACCGGAGAATCTCCACTTGCCGACATTGAAAGCTGGGTCAATGTCACGTGCCCGAGCTGTGGAGGAGCAGGAAAGCGAGAAACAAACACCATGCCGCAATGGGCAGGGTCTTCATGGTACTACTTGCGGTTTGTTGACCCCCACAATACCAATGCACTTATTGATGTGAGAAAGGAGAAGGATTGGATGCCGGTAGATGTATATGTCGGGGGTGATCACGCGGTACGACATCTCATTTATGCCCGCTTCTGGCATAAGTTCTTATACGACATCGGAGTGGTGAGTACCATTGAACCGTTTACGCGACTGGAATTCCTTGGATTCATACTCGCTGAAGACGGACGTAAGATGTCGAAGCGATGGGGCAACATCATTAATCCCGATGATGTGGTCTTACAGCACGGCGCTGACACACTTCGTGTCTACGAAATGTTCATGGGACCATTTGAAAATACTGTTGCCTGGAGCACCAATGGGCTTGTTGGTGCACAGCGTTTTATCGAGCGTACCTGGCGCTTGCAATCACACCTCACGGAAACGACGCATGATGCAGTAACCCGCGAATTACACCGAACGATACGGAAAGTTTCTGAAGATATTGAGGCCTTCAAGTTCAATACATCGATTGCACAAATGATGACCTTCGTAAACGTAGCCACAGAACATGGACTTACCGAAGCGGATTATCGAACATTTTTGCAATTGCTCGCACCATTTGCACCACACATGACAGAAGAGTTGTGGCGAGTGCACTTTGGAAACAAGGATTCTATTCATGCAAGTGCGTGGCCAACATATAATGAAGAACTTCTCACCGAAGAAACGGTGGTGCTCGCCGTACAGATAAACGGCAAGGTGCGAGGGGAAGTAACGGTTTCTGTTGGGGCAACACAGGACGATGTTGTAGGACTGATTACGAGCGATGAGCGCTTTGCGCGATGGATACCAAACACTCCGCAACGAATTATTTTCGTCCCAAACAAGCTCATAAACATGGTTATTTCCGATAATGTTGACAAATAAATCTTATTGTGGTTTTATGCTCTTATACAGGCAGTTTTCCTTGTGTTGCAAGGGTTATCCAGAGCTTGACCGAACCCCAGACGCGTGATACAACTGTTCAACAAAGCGTTCTATGGCAATCAAAATTACATTCAAACCGAAACAAATTTCATCACGTCTTATACAAGTTGTCGAAAACGAGCGCGCTCGAGACATTCTCGCTCGTCGCTACGGGCTTACTGAGACTGGTACTGTAGAGACGCTTGAATCAGTCGGCAAATCATACGGTATTACTCGTGAACGAGTCCGCCAAATTGAAAATCACGCGCTTCGTAGTATTCAGAAATCAGCAGACTATCAAGAACTTGCTACTGCATTTCGTGAACTTGCAGATTCTATTGAGCAACTCGGTGGTGTTGCATCAGAAGAAGAAATCCTACAGCAGTTTTGTAAGTCGCCGGAAGAGCAAAACTATATTCTATTCCTGCTCCACGTTGGTGACCCATTCAATAAGCGAAAAGAAGGGGGTGACTTCGTACATCACTGGTATGTGGACGATGCTCGTGCACAAGCGATTCGGGATGCCATTCAAAACCTCTATGGCACCATTACTGACACAATTGTACTTCCTGAAGAGGAAATTATTGCTCGCTACAAGCAAGAGCTCGCAAAAGCGCAAATCGCACAAGACAATGCTGACACCCTTTTGCGCTGGCTTGCACTATCAAAGAAGATTGCGCGCAATCCACTGGGCGAGTGGGGTCGTGCGACCTCACCATCAGTGCGTGTGAAGGGTATGCGTGACTTTGCATACCTCACGCTTAAGAGACACGGCTCACCAATGCACTTTTCTGAAGTTGCACAGCAAGTCGAAGCACTCTTTGGTCGCAAGGCACATGTTGCAACCACACACAACGAGCTCATCAAAGATCCACGTTTTGTACTGGTCGGACGCGGACTCTATGCACTTTCAGAATGGGGATATTCAAAAGGTGTCGTAAAGGATGTGATAAAAGAATTACTCCGAAAGAACGGGCCGCTCACTAAGAAAGAAATCATTGACCACGTGAAGCGTGAACGATACGTGAAAGACAATACGATTGCAGTGAACCTTCAAGACACTGATACTTTCGTACACCAAAAGGACGACACCTACGCACTTATCTAGTCACAGCGAACACTAAAGCGTGACATATGTGCATGCTATTATAAGTGTTATGGCTTTGTTCCCAGAACTTACCAATACTGAATATCTTGGTATTCCGTATTGGATACTATTTGTTGCCGCGTTTATCATCCTACTCGGCGTCGCGATGATTGTGTACCCACCTTTTTTGTGGGTATTTCTCTCGTGGGTATTTATCATTTCACCGGTCTGGATTCCACTGCTCCTCATAACGGTTTTCTTTTCTCAGTGGAGAGCGTACGTACGGGCACGTTTTATCGCACGCCAAACACCGATACTTCTCGAGATTAGAATTCCTCGCCACATTCACAAAACACCAAAAGCGATGGATTTGGTGTTTGCGGGCCTCAATGTTGGACCTGGAGAGACAACGTTTATTTCGCGCTGGTGGGAAGGTAAAGTGCGTCCGTGGTGGTCACTTGAAATTGTATCTATTGAGGGGCGTATCAATTTTTATATCTGGGCATGGAGTCAGCATCGTGAATTCATCGAATCGCAATTTTATTCACAATTTCCAAACATCGAAATTCACGAAGTGGAGGACTATTCACAAGGAGTGCGCTATGACCCCGAAGTAACTAATGTCTGGGGTATGGAGTATGTACTCGAAAAACCTGATGCGTATCCGATAAAAACGTACGTCGATTTTGAACTTGATAAGGAGGCAAAAAAATCAGAACAAATTATTGACCCTATCTCGGGTGTATTCGAGAAACTGAGTTCACTTGGACCGGGTGAGCAAATGTGGGTACAGATTGTTATTCGTCGAAACAAAGGAGCTACTATAGACAGCTCACTATGGGGCACCAAAAAGAAATGGAAGGATGAAGCGCGTGAAGAAATAGAGCGTATTTATCAGAAAAGTAAGCCACAAACGAAGGACTTGGTAACCGGCGAAATTAGTGATGGATACCCATTACTCAAGCCTGCTGAGGTAAACGTGATAAAAGCCCTTGAGCGGAGCATTGAAAAAAGTGGATTTGATACCGGCATCCGCGCAGTGTACCTAGCAAAACCAGCAAACTTTAAAGGGCACAAAATTCCAACGTTTATTGTAAACTTTTGGAATACGTTTTCATCAGGGTACTTAAATGGGTTCGAGGGTACCGATTGGCATTCGTCACTAAACTACCCATGGCAAGATTTTAGGGGATTGCGCGAGGCGTATTATTCTAGGAAAATACTTGATGCATATCATCGCCGAAGCTTCTTCCATCCGCCCTACGACCGACCACGTTTTGTATTAACCACAGAAGAACTTGCAACCATTTTTCATTTCCCAACGGAAGAGACAAAAGCGCCTGGTTTGCAACGACTCTCTTCAACGAAGGGTGAGCCACCAAGTAATTTGCCAACATAGTATTTAGTATGTACGACGAGGATCCAAACTATATATCTCGACTACAGCGCGCGTATGTGCGTTTTTTGTCGTGGACACACCGTGCACGAATTAACGTACACGATTGGCATCATTCACGACTGCATGATTTAAATCGACGGACACTCGTCATACTTATCGTGGCGGGTATTTTCGGTCTTGTGCTCTATGTAGAGAGTTTCCATCCGCCACACGACTTTCCTGTGGAGCAATATATAACCGTTCAGGAAGGGGAGACACTCAGCGAACTTGCACAATCACTTGAGGAAGTCGGTATCGTGCGAAGTGCGGAGTGGTTAACATTGTTGGTACGACTCCGTGGCGGCGAGCGTTCAGTACATGCTGGTGATTATTTCTTTGCAAAACCAATCGGCGCACTTGCTGTCGCGCGCGTGATAACGACCGGTGCATATGGACTTGAGCCGATTCGCATCACGATTCCTGAAGGGGCAACCGTGGCAGATATGGCAATTATCTATGAAAAGCGCTTGTTTAAATTCAATGCACGAAATTTTGTGCGCAAAGCGGAAAAGGACGAAGGATTCCTCTATCCGGATACGTACTATTTCTTGCCGAACGTGCAGGAAGATGAGGTCATTCGTGTAATGAAAGATACGTTTAACCAGCGTATTGCTGAGTTTGAAGACGAAATTGCATCTTCAACATTAACACTCAAGGAAATCGTCACCCTCGCATCAATCATTGAAAAAGAAGCGTGGAAACCACGAGATCAACAACTCATCTCAGGAGTCCTCTATAATCGCCTGGAGCGAGACATGTTACTACAAGTTGATGCAACCTTTACGTATACGCATAACAAGGGTACGTACGACATTACGCTCTCTGATTTAACTGACGAAGATAATCTCTATAACACGTATGTGCATCCCGGGTTGCCACCCGGCCCGATCGCGGCAGTGGGGCGGTCAGCACTATACGCGGCATTGTATCCAATTGAAAATGACTACCTGTTTTATCTCGCCGATCGTAGCGGAACTACATATTTCAGTAGAACGTATGCCGAACATTTAGTCAAAAAGCGACGATACGTAGACTAAACGTACACGAGCATCTATACTCTCAATACTGTGAATCCCGCTAGATTGCAGACGTGGATTCTAAAGAGTTCATGTGGTCGAACATATGATTAGAGAAATTAAAACATACGGTGCAGATACTTCGCTTTTCTGCGTCTTATTTCTAACGGAATGAAAAAGGTTTTTGTCGCACTCTCAGGTGGGGTTGATAGTTCTGTTGTTGCCCACAAGCTGCTTACAAACGGCTGGGACGTAACCGCCGTCTTTATTCGCGTGTGGCAGCCAAGCTTCATGCCGTGCACACAAGATGACGAAGAGCGTGCCGCGATGCGCGTCGCAGCGTTTTTAGGTATTCCATTCAAGCGACTTGATCTCTCAGACATCTACAAACGAGAAGTCGTCGACACCATGATAGAGGAGTATCGAAAAGGGCGGACGCCGAACCCCGATGTCCTCTGCAATCGGAGTATTAAATTCGGTGCATTTCTTGATTTTGCAAAACAACACGGAGCAGAAAAAATCGCAACCGGTCACCACGCACGTGTTCATCAGATTGATACGAATACGTTTGAACTCGTTCGTGGCGTTGATCCACGAAAAGACCAGGCATACTTTCTCTGGCAACTCACACAAGAGGAACTCGCGTATGCACTCATGCCAATTGGGGACCTCACCAAGGCACAGGTGCGTGCATATGCACAAAAACATAATCTTCCGAGCGCAACAAAGCCGGATAGTCAGGGTCTTTGTTTTATCGGGGATGTTGATATGAAGACGTTTTTACGTCACTTTATTGCTACAGAAGAAGGAAATGTGTTGGACACTAACGGCACGGTTATCGGTACGCATAATGGTGCAGCACTCGTTACCATTGGGCAACGTGGCGGATTTACCGTAACCAAGAAAGGTACGTCTACTGAGGCGTTATATGTGGCTTCAAAAGATGTATTGAAGAATACTATTACTGTCGCACCGCAGCACGATGTCTCGAGCTATGCACGTACGACGATTCCGCTTGAGCAAACAAATATGATGCATTCGACGAACGATAAAGCTGAGTACACCTGCGAGATTCGATATCATGGCACACCACTACCATGCACACTTGTAGAAGACGGTGCGCATCTAACCGTCCAGCTGCGCGAACCGGTCTCAGTGGCTCCCGGACAATCACTGGTAATTTATGATGGGGAACGTTGCATGGGTGGCGGTATTGTTGCATAACCCATTGTTCAGTAAGGGGAGTGTGCACACCTACGGGCGTGCCGTATAATGCCCCGTATGGCCATACTGATTACAAAAATGAACGGTGAACAAGAGCCGTTCAATGAAATGAAACTCGACCGTTCTCTTGAACGTGCGGGGGCATCGAAGGAGATGCGCGAAAAAATTATTCGTATCACCGTCAGCGACCTCCGCGAAGGAATGTCGACGCAAGAAATTTACGAACGAGCGTTCGACATGCTGCGCGATGAAGAACGTCGCCCTGTTGCGGCGCGATACTCGATTAAGCGTGCTGTGCTTGATTTGGGCCCATCAGGATTTCCGTTTGAGCAATTCATGGCTGCTATTTTTGAAACTATCGGATACACAAATGTGCGTACTGGAGCTGCACTCCAGGGCAAATGCGCGCCGCATGAAGTTGATGTTGTTGCCGAACACGAGGGTAAACGAGTTGTCGCTGAAGTGAAGTTCCATAACAGCCTCGGTATTAAGACTGACTTAAAGGTGGCTCTCTATGTGAAAGCGAGATTCGATGACTTATCGGCAAAAGGTGAAAAAGTAGATGAGGGGTGGTTGATTACCAATACGCGGTTTACCCGTAATGCAGCACGTTACAGTAACTGTGTTGGCATGCACTTGCTTGGGTGGGACTACCCGCGTGGTCGTGGTCTCGAAATCCTCGTTGACCAGTCCGGTATTCACCCTATTACGGCGCTAACGTCATTGTCTGCAAGTGAAAAACGCGCATTGCTCGATGATAATATTGTCCTGTGCAGGCAAATGCCGCGAACACCGGAAGAATTGCGCGCATATGGCATTCCAGAGGAGAAACATGACGCAGTTCGTGAAGAGGTAAGCGGACTTTGTGCAGTTCCCAAAGCGAACGTATAATATACGCAGGTACATCTTTAACACCTAAACAGGAAACAGTATGACTCAGAAGATAATTATCGGATTTGTTGGAGGATTTATTATTGGTGCATTGTGTGTATTTGGATGGAATGCATATACAAACAAACCATTGGATTCTGCAACGCCTGAAACAACGATGCCGGAAGACATTGAGACACCTGAGACGACGACTCCCACCGAAGGTACTATTGGAAATGATATCGTTGACGCAACTGTCCGCTCAACACATATCACGGTAGCTGACCAAACAGCGGGAGATTCGGTGCGCGTCGGAGCAGTATCATTGGATGCAGACGGATGGGTAGTTATTCACGAAGAACATAACGGGGTTATCGGTAACGCACTTGGCGCCGCACGAGAAACCGCCGGCGAGCACACCAATGTGGTAGTGCCGCTACTGCGCGCAACTGAAGCAGGAAATCGCTATTGGGTAGTGCTTTATGGCGACAATGGTGACCGCGAGTTCCACTTAAGTGATGACTTCCCATTCCGCGAAAGCGCCGGGGAACCGGTAATTGGTTCGTTCCAAGCATATTAAAAGTAGTATTGTTCGCATATGTTCTTCACATTTGACCCGACACTTACCACAATCCTGATCCAGTTGACCGTAGCGGCACTGCTTGGACTCCTTGTCGGTGCTGAACGCTCAATTGCCGGAAAAAGTGCCGGAATGCGAACATTTGCACTCGTTTCCTTGGGTGCCTGCTTGTTTACTATTACTTCAGTTGTTATCACCACACAATACTTCGGAAAGGTAAACTTTGACCCGATGCGTGTCCCGGCTGCCATCATTACCGGTATTGGTTTTATTGGTGCCGGGCTCATCTTGTTCCGTGAGAGTCTTGTTCGCGGGTTAACGACTGCTGCCGGTATGTGGATTGCCGCTGGTATCGGTATTGCCGTTGGATTCGGGCTCTACATCATCGCCGCATACACTGCATTGCTGACGTTATTTATCTTTACCGCAGTGTGGTTCGTTGAAGCGAAGGTGAAAGTATACTTCGGACATAACAGCGTTGAACCAATTATAAAGAAGACTGATCAGCTATCCGAAGAGTAGGGTATGTCTGACTTCTATAAACCAAACCGAAATCCAAACTGGAACTATGGTGGAAAGAATTGGCGTCTGTCGCGTTCGAAGATCGACCTGTTTCTTTCGTGTCCGCGCTGTTTCTACATCGACAACAAACTCGGCACTGCGCGCCCGCCTGGGTTTCCATTCAATCTCAATTCGGCAGTCGACGCACTCCTCAAAAATGAGTTTGATGTGCATCGAGCCGCACAGACACCACACCCACTCGTGGCGCAATACGGACTGAATCTTGTCCCATTTCAACATCCGGATATTGATACTTGGAGGGAGAACTTTAAAGGGGTCGCGGTTACACATGCAGAGACCGAGTTTACCGTCTCGGGAGCAATAGACGACGTGTGGGTTGATTTAGAAGGTACACTCTACGTTGTTGATTATAAGTCGACGAGCAAAGACGGTAGTATCGAGGCACTCGACCAGGAGTGGCATATTGGCTATAAGCGACAAATGGAGGTTTATCAGTGGTTGCTTCGTCAAAGTGGCTTCACGGTGTCAAACACCGGCTACTTCGTGTACGCAAATGCCGACAAAGACAAAGAAATGTTTGATAACAAACTCGACTTTGAGGTGACGCTCATCAGCTACGAAGGAGATGACTCTTGGGTTGAACCGACGTTACTCAACATCAAACGTTGTCTCGATGACCCGCGCGTACCCAAGCAAAGTGATGATTGTGATTATTGCCGGTATCGCGAAGCGGCAGGGAAGGTGCTGTTGAAAAATAAGGAAGAGCGGGCGCAGGCGAGCGATGCGGTACCCGAAGCAAAGACGCTGTCCGCAAAAAATGATAGGTTGTTTTAATGACTATGGAGAAAGATGAGATTACATTTGCCGACCGTGTTCGCATGATAGTTCGCTCGATTCCGAAAGGAGAGACACGAACCTATAAGGAAGTTGCCACCGCGGCTGGATCTCCGGGTGCGGCACGCGCCGTGGGTACCATTATGCGCAACAACTACCTACCTGACGTACCGTGCCATCGCGTGGTTCGCTCAGATGGAGATCTGGGTGGCTACAACCGTGGGGGAGTAGCGCAGAAGCGCACGCTATTGCTCGAAGAAGGCGCAAATCTCTAAAACGCATAAAAATCAGCAAAATGAGCCCATTTTGCTGATTTATACGTGGGGAATACCCGTTACTTTGACGGAAATTTCAATGCTTCCAAGAGTGGCTTGCTATCCTTATGCGGACCAATAACTGTTAGGTTGAGTCGTTCGGTCTTGAACAATTCTTTCGCAACATGTTGCACGTCTGCTGCAGTTACAGCATTCACTGCCGAATTGTATTCACGCAAACCACTCGTCGTGCCACGCACCAAAACACTATGTCCAATGAATTGTGCTTTTGCATCAGTGGTATCAAGTGAGAGTGCTGTCGTTCCTTTTACATACTCTTTCGCCTTATTGAGTTCTTCATCGGATATGCGCGTTCGTTTCAGTTTTTGTAACTCGGCGAGTGTCACGACAAGTGCTTCTTTTAGTGCAGTGTTTGAAACTCCTGCACGAATATCAAGCGCTCCGATGTCGGAATACTGCTCTTGGTCAGCACGCACGTAGTAGGCGAGCCCGCGACGTTCACGTACTTGCAGGAACAATCTGCCAGACATACCGCCACCAAGGACTGCGGCGAGTACATCCGCAGCCGCTTCGTCTTTATGATTCAGCGGGTATGCCGGCAGTGCGAGTACAAAGTGTGTTTGGTCGGTATTTTTATACTTTAGGTGTACACGTGGTTCTGTCTGTGTGTGCTCATACGCTGCAGCCGACGGCGCCGTGCCTTCCCGCATTGCGGCAAAGGTTGTCTTTGCTTTGCGCAGCGCGTTTGTTGGTGAGAAAGCACCTGCGATACAGATTGCAGAATTCTGCGCCACATAATTACGTGCAAAGTAGTCGAGGAACTGCTTTCGGGTGAACGACTGTATGTTTTTCTTTGGTCCGAGAATGTTTCTTCCGAGTGGATGATTCTGTCCAAATAGCAATATGTCTGACTCCATCATGACTGAACGAATCGGCATATCTTCGTACAGGTTGATTTCCTCAACAACTGTTCCGCGCTCTCGTATTATCTCATGGTTTGGTAATGTTGGGTTCAGGAAGATGTCTGCAATAACGTCGAACGCGATGTCGAAGTGTCGTTTGTCAGTCTTCGCATAGTACGCCGTGTGGTCCTTTGTGGTGAATGCATTGAGCTGACCACCAACGCCATCTATCGCTTCTGAGATAATCTTTGCTGTTTTTCGATTCTTAGTCCCTTTGAAGAGCATGTGCTCAAGGAAGTGTGCCATGCCGTTTTCCTGCTCATTCTCATAGCGAGAACCGGTTCCCGACATAACCATCACGGTCACGGTTTCTGCGCCTTCAATTGGTGCTAGTAGTACCTTCAGTCCGTTGGGTAATGTGTGTGTTTGAAATTCCATAATGCCCACTAGCATACATCTTTTGCGCTCGTTCACAAAAGTGGTATGCTGTTTCTCATGTTATTTTGGGGGTTAACCATCGGATTGCTGGGGAAAATATTACTCGGTACAGCCGTTATTCTCGTTCATAGCAAGATTACGCACGAAAAGCGGATTGACGGCATCGTGCTTATGGAGATGCATCGAGAACAGCATATCGCAATCGTCGGTATGACGTTGATGATATTGGGATACCTCTTGGAAATTGCGGCGTTTGGTTTCTTTGAACCGATCGTGATGTATATTTCCAGCATACTGTAGCAGCGTATGAATTCAAGTGACGTACGAAAAAAATATCTCGACTTTTTTGCTGCACGCGAGCATGTCGTTATTCCGTCTGCGTCAATCATTCCTGAAAACGACCCGACCACATTGTTTACCAGCTCGGGCATGCAACCGCTCGTGCCGTACTTGCTTGGCGAACAGCATCCGGAAGGACGCCGGCTCGT
>DFRR01000012.1:0-3214 GCA_002378745.1 Patescibacteria group bacterium UBA3458
TGAAGCTGCAGAGCAGAGTGTTACCGGCTCGCGAAGTCTCACTAGGTTCTTCAAGCACACGGTCTTGAAGTGAATCCTTACCACCAAACAAGTTTTTGAGTGTTTCAAAAGCCATATACTACGCACCAATTATAATTCGAGTAATGTGTGCGATGAATAGTGCAAACCACGAACCGAACAACAACACAAAGATAATGACTGCACCGAAAGAGAGAAAGAGGTTACGTTCGAATATCTCTCGGAAACGTTCATATCCAACCGCAAGTGGTTGTGGTAACAATTGTGAAAATACCTTTGAACCATCCAGTGGCGGAATCGGAATCAAGTTAAAAACAGCGAGCAGCACATTGAGAAAGATGATTGAAACCGCAAGATTGGTTGCCTCAAGCGGAATTACACCAACGCGCACCAAGAGACCCACGGCAAGAGCAACGGCGATGTTCGCCGCAGGGCCAGCTGCTGCAACAAGCGCTTCCGCCCATCGTCCACCTCGTTGAAAATTATACGGATTGTATGGTACCGGTTTTGCCCACCCGAAGAGAAATGGTGAGCTGGAAAGCGCCAGAATCGCCGGCAAAATGACCGATCCCATCGGGTCAATGTGTGGCACCGGGTTAAGGGTAAGTCGTCCTTCAAGTCGAGCGGTCGGGTCGCCGAGCCAATTTGCAGCAAATCCGTGTGACACCTCGTGAATAACGACGGACATGATTAAAATAGCGATAAGAAAAAGTATCTCGACACCCATGATACCTACTATAGTAACACGCTGTGCGTTCCGCATAATGAGATTCCCACAGGGGTCAGTTGTGTTCTGCGCGTCGATATTGTTTTTTTCAGAGCAAAATGCTAGGATTCGCGACATTATGGCAAAAGAATGTGCAGTAACAGGAAAGAGGTCACGGGTCGGCGGTCGCTACAGCAACCGTACGCGTGCAACGCAGTTCAACCCAGGTGGTAAAAAGCGCCGCCAGGTAAATCTACAAAAGAAAACCATGTTCATCCCTGAACTTGGTAAGTCTGTCACAGCAATGCTTTCAACAAAGGCAATCAAGACCATCAACAAAAATGGTGCGTACACTACGCTCAAGAAAGCTGGGCTGTTGTAATAGATAGAATCCACTCCCCGACAAAGCCCCGCATGTGTCATGGACACATGCGGGGCTTTGTCATAGCACATCTACCGTAACGGTAAGTATGGCGCCATCGCTCTTGAACTGAATTGCTCCATCTGTACATGTGTCGAACATTGAAATACCGAAGCGCTCGAAACGTTCTTGCACCTCTTCATGTGGATGTCCATACCTATTGTCACAGCCGCGTGAGAAGACGACGTACTCTGGTGCGACAGTACCCACAAAAGTAATGTCGCTTGAGGTGTTTGAGCCGTGGTGCCCCGCTTTCAGTACCGTGCTGTGTAACTGCATACCATCGAGTGACACCAAGTATCTTTCTATTGTGTTAGGAGAGTCTCCAGTGAGCATAACTGTATGTTCACCGAACGTGAGTCTCAGCACGACAGAAGCGTCATTAGGTTCAAGTCCTGACACATCTCTGTCCGGAAACAGTATCGTTACAAATACACCGTCACCCAAATCCAAAACGTCGCCGCGACGAGCCGTGTGTATCGGCGTTTGTGTGGTAGTAAGTGTGTTCGTAAGTGCCTCAGCAAGCTCTGTGTCCGTAGACACGCCAGAGTCAATAAATTGTGTCACGTCGTATCTTTCAACGACGGGTATTAAGCCTGCGATATGGTCAGCATCAGGATGTGTAGCAAGCACGACATCAATGCTACGGTCCCAAAACGGCATGACGCTCGCCAGCTCCGTTAAAATTGTCGCATCACGCCCACCATCAATAAGCATTTGAGTACCTGAAGGTGCTTCAATGAAAACGGCATCGCCCTGTCCAACGTCGAAAAATGTAACCGTTAGAAATCTCGACGTTTCATGCGCAAGTACAACGTACCAAATGCTTAGTGTGGTACATACAAATACTGCGCATACTCCAAGCGTGTAAATTCTTCGGTACTTCATCTTGCTTCACTATACTGTGCCTGTGCTACAATGCACACACGTTACTGAAATAACCACATTAGTATATGCATACCTACTCACCACAGACTTTTACATTTCCTGAACTTGAAGGAATATCAACGAAGCAGCTTGAAGTTCACATTGGGCTCTACAATGGCTACGTGAAGCACGTGAATACACTTCGCGAACAGATTGCCGATTTGACCGCACACGACGCAGAAAAATTTGCCTTCGCAATTGAATCGGCACGCCGCCGACTTGGTTTTGAATTCAACGGCATGCGTATGCACGAACTCTACTTTGCACAGTGGGAAACAGGTGCAACTGAAGCGCCTGTTGACTCAGAGCTGGGCAAAGCGGTTATTGAAAAATATGGTAGCTGGGAGCAGTTCATCGCGCACTTCAAGAGTGTGTCTATGAGCCGCGGCCCGGGGTGGACAACGCTCGGCTGGGACGCTAAGGAGCAAACGCCACACGTCTGGTGGACTGCCGACCACGAACTGGGCATGCTCGCTGACGTTGACATTATTCTTACTGAAGACATGTGGGAGCACGCATACATGATTGACTACCTTCCGTCTGAGAAGGCACAGCACGTTGATGCGTTCTTCAAAAACCTCAACTGGGATGTTGCACTTGAGCGTTTTGCACACGCAACACAGAAATAAATGTGTTTCCTCACATCTTGACGCTATAAAAACATATGGTACATTTCGCGGGTTCTGCAGCCCGCAGGACGCCGCTCGCAAGAGCGGTTTGCTCTTTGGAAGGACTAACTACATGACGAAAATGAATTTCGGCACGCTCACGCTGGTGGGTGCGCTCTTCGCGATGCTGGACCGCGCCAAGGATTCCGGCATCCAGCTCGCCGTTCCGATGCTTCATGTCATCGGTCGCACGAGCCAGCATTTCGACTTCCAGCAGAAGAAGGGTGATTTCGACAGACTCGTCCACGACTTCATGGCGGAGATGAATCGCCGGGACGGCTCGAAGATCGAAGCGCTCGAGCACATCAAGCTGCTGCTGGTCCGGCAGAGGCAGACCGTGAACTTCAACGACTGGCTGCGTCTGCGGAAGCAGTCGGCGAGCAGTGCTCTGGCTCTTGCGATTCTCGTCGGCTCGGACATGGACGTCTACGATCTCAACCACCTGTTCGCCGGACTGATACGTCAGATCGACCC
>DFRR01000012.1:3360-35629 GCA_002378745.1 Patescibacteria group bacterium UBA3458
GTTGATACGTCAGATCGACCCGCTCGAACTCGGACCGCTCGACGAGATCGTGCTTCTCAGCACTGCCTTCGCCTTCGCGGGCAAGCGGGCTGGCTATTCCGACGACAAGCTCAACAACGCCAAGGCCTATTTCGACGCCGTCATCGAGCATCTCGGCGCGGCGCCAGCACCGCGCGCGGTCGCTGCGGCGTAGTCTCGCTCGCGTAACGCGAGACTGAACTAACGGGGCGACTCAGAGCAATCTGAGTCGCCCTTTCTTTTTTATATACACACCAACTGCAAGCAATATGTACGCAATGCCAACCCACGAAATAGAAAACGCCGGTACGTGCAGCGCGGCAACGGGAAGTTCAGCAAATACTTTTGTAACAGTAATCACATACATGAGCAGCGTATATGCGATTGCAACAAACGGCAGCGCTAGTGTAGACGAAACCATTCCGACGACACCGACGAGAAACACTGCGAGCATCGCAAGCGGTATGAGTGGCAACACTAAGACGTTTACTACCAACGCCACAAGAGAAACACTGCCCACCATGTAGGTAAGTAGTGGCAGCACTGCTACATAGGTACTTATGGTTGCCCCGACAATATCGCGCAATCCAAGGTACTCGGGAATATACGTAAGATACGGTGTGATCAACGGCAGCCCAACTAATAATCCAAACGTTGCGATAAAGCTTAATTGGAACGACGGGTCATATACCAGCAGGTACGGATTCCACATGAGCATGCCGATAGCGGCAAGCAGTAGTGTGTGTAGTGCGTCATAGCTGCGTCCGAGTGACGCACCGAGCGCACCGATACAGCCCATGATTGCTGCACGCACCACTGTCGCTGACGCGCCAACCAGAATCGTAAAGAGAATGATGCCGACGATGGCGCTGATGTATCGAGCTCGACGAGGCAAAAAAGAAAGTACTGCAATAATGAATAGCGTAATGACTGCAATGTTGTATCCGGAAAGTACCACGATGTGTATGAGTCCGACGTCTCTGAATTGTTGTGTCAAGGTGTCCCCGAGCGAGCGACGCTCGCCCACGGTAATGCCGCCAGCTAATGCGGCAGTGGGCTCAGGCAATAACCGCTTCAGTGCTGTGAGGTACGTATGTTTGAGCTCCAACAATACACCAGTCAGTGTAGTGCGATGATTCGTCACCGTTATGTGTTCCGGGAACGCAACGATGTAGTGAATATTGTCTTTGGCAAGATAGCCACGATAGTTGAATACGCGCTCAGTATCGCTCTGAAAGTTTTCTACCGTCTCAAGCACGCCGGTCAGCGACACAGTGTCGCCATACGCGACATCTGTGTATGGAGATATGCGCACCAATACGTGTTCGTCAAGCGTTTCCGCATCGAGCGTGATGTTGGTATGCCCTCCACGCGCATCCGGTTCTCGTATGATAGTACCGGTGAGCGTAATGGTTTCTCCCGTTACTACGTGCGTCTCTCTGTACGGAACAGCCAGTTCCATGCGTGAGTATCCAATGGCACCACAGAGTAACAACAGTGCAACAAAGAGCACGAGTGTATGCCGTCGCATACACTCGTACCACAGTACTCCAACACACAGTGTCGTGACCACAAGGAATGCAACAAAAGGCCATCCATAGTCTCCATGAGAACGGACAGCGATGCCGAGCATGAGCCCAACGCATACATACGGAACAACTCGGTGCATACACAGAGCGTACCATCCGCCGATATACGAATTGGGTTACGAATGTTGATTGCTATCTATTATCAAGCGCTTCGTTTGCAAGCCTGTCGGCATATTCGTTTTTTTCTCGCGGCACATGCACATAGCGCACATCGGTGAATCCATTTTTCAAAATAGCTTGTATTCGATTGTATTGTTCTCGCAGTGTGTCTTTTTTTATCTTCCAGTTCCCGGAGAGTTGTTCGACAACGAGTTTGCTGTCCATGCGGATTTCAAGCGATCGATGCGCAAGCCCAAGCTCAGATACTTTTTCAAGCACCTGCACCACCGCTTCGTATTCTGCCCAGTTGTTTGTCTGCACACCAAGGAACGAACGTATCTCTGCCAAAACCACATCGCCATCAAACAGTACGGCTCCGGCGGACGCCAAACCGGGATTATCGCGTGATGCTCCATCTGTGTACGCAATAAGTGTATTCATGTACGCCACAGTATACGCGACCATGAGTACGTGTCGAACTTTCCGACACGTCGTAAAAATGATTATTCGAGAAACTCAATAGTGCCAGACTCACCGGCTTCACTTGGATCAATACCAAATTCACAATAGACTCCACCAAATGGGTCTGTTTCTAATGGTGCACATACTTCAAAGTTTGCACCGTTTTCGTATACGACATAATTGTATGCCACACCGGTTTGCGGGTCTCGCGGAAGTGCAGGTAGATATTTAGGAACAAGCATAGACAGGTCCGCCGGGTAGCTGTCAGCGTCAACGTAGTATGCGTCGGCTCCAAACTTAATGAACGCAAGATCTGTTCGACGTTGTGTATCGCGCAATTCTTGTGTAGCGGTATTTTCCTGCATACCACTAATAGCCAGAGACACGAGTGCGATACCGCCACCGATAATCAATACTGCCATAACTAATGCAGCGAGTGCCTTTGTCAGTGATGACACACGTACCGGTGCCTCTGCAGGCGGGTACAACAACCATCGATATACATGTACGGTGGCAAGTGCGGAAACCGGAATGGTAATGAGTAGTCCGATACCGAAGAACAAAGCTCCTAACAAGTTGAATACCACCAGACTCAACCCGAACAGTAATAGATTCCAGCGATGTCCATGTGTGATTCTCATACTCTCGGTAATCGCCTCAATCGGACCAAGATTACGATCAATGAGCAAGTAGCTAGTGAAGGCAAGTGCAATCATCGCGACGATACCCGGCACAATGAACAGTACCAAACCAAAGAGCACAATAATGAGTGTCAAAATAGTTGCACTGAGGTACTTCCAGAACATGTGGAATGGTTCAAATATATCCATGTAACCGGTTTCAACACGGTCATACACTCGCAATACGATGAGCGTCAACCCCATGTTGAGCACAATCTGTACTGCAAAGTCGAGTATGTTGAACGCGACGCGCACTCCCCCGGTTGCCGCATCGATGAGTGCACTCGTGAACGCCGATACGAGAGTCGTGAGTATAAACAGACCAATCAAAAAGAACGGTCGTTCTTTGAAACGCTCCCATCCGGATGCAAATGCTGCTCGTTTTGAAAAAGTAGGCATACGTAATCGTGTTCACTAATAGTACCGCACTGTATTGCAGAAGACTTACGTAATATCCACAATGCGAAGTTCGAGTCTGGTACGACCGGCAAATCGAGAGAGCTCAAGTGTGCACACCACGTCAACCGTTTTGTGTACCTCCGGTTTGTTTGTAAAAGAGTCCGCGTTTTTAAAAAATGCAATTGCACGAACACCGGTGCTGAATGCGTCCGGAGCAATATGCATTTCTAAGTGTGCGTCTTCTTTCCCGAATTGTCGTACGGTTTGTACTTCCATGTTTTTACAGACAAATGTCGGTTTCGCATTCTCAATACCAAACGGTGCAAATGCGGTAAGCGTCCGATGCGTATCATGCAGTGCAGTATGTGTGAGTTCCGCATCAACATAGATCGCTTCCGCATTGTTTGAATCAGCCACTTTCTCATGTGCCTTGTTAAAGGTTTCACTCAGTGTGTGCAAGTGCTCATTGGCGACGGCGAACCCACCGGCATGTGTGTGCCCACCGAACTGTGTCAGTGCGTCGCGTGCTTCGTTGAACAGCGCAACAACATTTACTGCACCATTGCCTCGACATGAACCTTTGATGCTCCCCGTCCCCTCTCGCCCCCATAGACAGGTTGTCTTTCCGTATGTTTCCACGAGCGTGTTCGCAGCGAGTCCCAAAAGTGCCGGGTTCCAGTTTGGATTTCCTGCAACCAGCACCGCCGCATCAGCATCGTCGTGAAAGCGCTCTTTCAATTCTTTCACAATGTGTGCGACGTGCCCTTTTCGTTTGTTGTTAAGCGTGTCGAGTTCTTTTGCTGTATGTGCTGCTACTGCGTCGTCCGTGGTAGTAAGGAGTGTGAAACCTGCTTCTGGACTTCCCATGCGCGACGCCGCATTAATGCGGGGGACGATTGAAAATCCGATATCGTCTTCAGTAATGTGTTGTTGCGATACGCCGAGCTTACGACAGAGTGCACTGACACCCGGACGTTTTGATTTACGCAACACAAGCAACCCGTAATGCACGAGCGCTCGGTTCTCACCGGTGAGTGGTACCATGTCACCAACTGTTGCAAGTGCCACTAAATCGAGTAGCCATTTTTCCCACCCCTCGGGTACATCCGCTATCCATTCCTGTTTTGTTTCACGAGCTTTCTGTAGCAATGCTTGTGCAAACTTAAACGCCACGCCCGTGCCGCACAAAAATCGATACGGATACGTTTCGTCAGTGCGTTGCGGGTTGATTACCGCAACCGCATCCGGCAACTCTTCCGGCGGGATGTGATGATCAGTGACAATAACATCAATGCCGAGACTCTTTGCGTATGCGGCAGTGTCAGCGTTTGCAATACCAACATCAACGGTGATGATGAGCGTTACTCCCTTGGTGTTAAGTGTGTCGACAGCCTCCTTGTGAAACCCATACCCTTCGGTATCGCGATGTGGGATATAGTTGGTGAAACGTGTGTAGCCAATTTTCGTGAATACATCGTGTAACAATGCACCACCGGGTATCCCATCAGCGTCGAAGTCACTGTACACGGCGATGTGTTCATCGGAAGCTATCGCGCGTAGTACTCGGTCGATTGCTATTGGCATGTCCTTGAGGAGAAACGGGTCATGCACATGTGCGTCGTAGTCGGGGTTGAAAAATGTTGCTGCCGCTTCCTGCGTCGTGATGCCTCGCGCAGCGAGCAACTCCTGTACGAACTCCGGGTATGCACTCAATGCACTCCGCACCTGCTCATCAGGCTTTGCGCGAAGTGTGTATGGTTTGGATTTTGCCATTAGGTTGGATTATACTGCATTGCAATGGAAGACTGTATTTTTTGTAACATTTTGACGGGTTCGATACCGTCACACCGTGTGTACGAAGATGAGTACACGTACGCATTTTTGGACATACATCCGGTTCACGAGGGGCACACACTGGTAATACCAAAGGTGCACGCAGAAGATGTATTCGATGCGTCGTCAGAAGATTGGTCGCGAACTATGCACACTGTACACATGCTTGCCCCAAAGATAAAAGAGGCAACAAGTGCCGACGGTATTAACATCATCGTGAATAACAAGCGACCGGCAGGTCAGTTGGTAGACCATGTGCACGTGCACATCGTTCCACGATTTGCGAATGATGGTCTTGTCGGGTTCCCCCAACACGACGCAACCCCTGAGACACTCGCATCTGTTGCAAACGATATTCGCAAACGTATCGACGTTTAGTTTTCAGTAAGTGCGTCGATTCCGGGAAGACTTTTGTTGAGCAGAAATTCGAGCATTGCTCCACCACCGGTTGATACAAAATCAAATTTATCTTCAAGGTGCTCTTTCTGTATCACCGCTACGGTGTCTCCTCCACCAACGATGCTGTATGCATCAGTGTCTGCAATCGCGTGCGCAAGTGCAGCAGTCGCAGCATCATATCCTTTTTCATACCACCCCATCGGGCCATTCCATAAAATACTTTTGTATTTTCCTATGTCGGCAGCGATTGCAGCAATCGTTTCTTCGCCAATATCAACAATCATTTCATCAGGTGCAACAGCACCAACACGAACAGTACGCGCTGTCTCATCCGGCGCCATCGCTACCACATCAATAGCATCGCGCAGTGCATCATTATGTAAGATGTCTTCCGGAACGCGTCCGTCTTCGACAACCGACTTACCGACAACAAAACCGCGAGCAGCAAGTATTTCGTTTTGCAGTGCGCCACCGACAAAGACATCGTCATAGGTAGCAAGAAACTTTTTAATCAACGGTTCTTTCGTTGAAAACTTTGCGCCGCCAAGAATGCACAGTGCCGGATGCTGCGGGTTAAGTGCACTGGTGAGCGCGGTTATTTCGTCGTGTAACAAGAGTCCGCCAAAACTTGGTATGAGCTTCGGGATACCAACGATGCTCGTGTGCTGTCGGTGACACACTGCAAATGCATCTTGTACAAATATGTCGACGTCGCGTACGAGCTCAAGCGCAAATGAGTCGTCATTTGCTACTTCGCGTGGATCTTGTCGCATGTTCTCAAGTAACACAATGTCGCCGTTGTGCATCGCGGTAATGTTGAGCGTGTCTCGCGTTTGCACGAAAGTTATGGGTAGGTGTTTTTCAAGTTCCGTCGCAACCGGTTTCAATGTTTCGTCCTGCTCCCGCCCGATGTGGGCGACTACAATTATTTTCGCTCCCTCTTCGTGGAGAAACTGCAATGTCGGCAGTGCTTTACGTATACGAAAATCATTTATGACAACGCCATTTTCGACAGGAACGTTGAGCCCTGAGCGGACCAGTACTACTTTCCCGGCAAGGGCGCCTTTTTGTTCCTGAATCCAGCGGACGTTCATAGTTATTGTGCTGCTTTGATAATACTCTCGAGCTGCGTCGGGTCGAGACTCGCGCGACCAATGAGCACACCGTCTAAGTCGGGTACTGCAAATATCGCTTCTGCATTTTCTTTGTTTACCGCGCCGCCGTAAACAACACGAATGAGTTTAAAGGCGCGCTCACCGTATGTATCGCGTATTGTTTTACGTACCAAGAGCATCATCTGATGTACCTCGTGTGCATCCGGTGCAAACGCGGCACCGATTGCCCATACCGGCTCATACGCGATAGTGATGTTTTTGTACCGTGCCGGTGGCGCATCAGCGAGTGCGGTAACGATTTGTTCCCGTACCTGCTGAATATGTTCTCCGTGTGCATCGCGTTCGCGTTCACCTACGGCAATAATCACGTCGAGCTTGAGCTCAAGACTTGCGGCAACTTTCATCCGAACCTGTGCATCGGTTTCCCCAAGTATTCGGCGTTCAGCATGCCCGATAAGTACATGTGTGGCACCACTGTCGCGCACCTGTGCTGGAGAGGTATCTCCGGTGTGTGAGCCTTCTTGCTCCCAAAATACATGCTGCGCACCAAACTCAATGCGTACGCCACGGTAGCTTTTGGCAAGTTCACGCAAAAAAATGGTTGGCGGCAGTACCACAATGTCAGTGCCTTTAGTCGTGAGTGAGAGCTTTTTTGTAGCTGCAAACAGCCGCTTGGCTTCATCAAAGCTCTTTGGGTTCATCTTCCAGTTACAAATCACTGTTTTCATACGGTGCAGTATACCATTCGAGAACTACCGCTCACAGCCGAGAGCGTATAGTCTGCATGTGCATCATCATTTCTATCAACTGCAAACTGTTAACTATAACCTCTTCTATCATTCTTCCTGCCAAAGAATGTACTGATGTGTAGTGGTATACGATGGAGTGTACGGGGGTGGATTGGTCGTTTGTAACCGATCATACGAGTTATATCGGTTTTGGTAACCCGAACAAATAACAGTGTCGCACGTCCATGACGTACCGACACGATTCTTTGAGACAATCGATCCATGAATAGTGAGACTGTTTTTCACATCATTTTCGTAATATGGCCTACCGAATCGATCCCCTTGAGCTACGAATATACCGTTCAACGTCAAATTGTTCTGTGATTGAGGAGGAATGAAGATCCCTCCTTCACTAATAACCGTAAGACCGCTCGTACCATCTTCTGTCGCGTATGTAAGATCCCCGCGAATGATAACGTCTGGTGCAAAGTTGCTATTTACCAGATCGGCTGTAACTACGGTCACTTTTCCGTTAATTGCACCTTGAATCCATGTCTTGTCCTCAACAAAGATAACCGGGCAGTCGACGGGAATGGTTTGTCTGCCGAGGTATGTTTCTGAAGAAATGATATGGAAGTCAGGTGTCCATTCAATGCCACTTCGATACCCCCAATATCCGGTTGTTGCGGTAACCCGGTAAATATCAACTGTCCCATCTGACCGAAATAATAATCGATATCCATTTTGAGCAGTAAGATACCCTTGATAGTTGACCACTGTTGTACTATACGGCGCAAGGTAAATACCGCTTGCCACCGCTTTGGACTTTAAGTTTGAAAAACTTGCTGCCATGTTGGAAAAACTGATGGTACTCACCGGAAACTGCCAAAGGTTTGAGTTTGGTCCATCACCAAATACACCATTCACTGTCTGATTCGTGGTGCAGCCGAAGTCTCCTGCCGGACACGTCCATGTGGCCACACCACTGGTTACAACAGAGTTGTTTGTTCCATCCATGCGCACACCACCATTTGAGTGGTATGGTCCGGTAATATTCCGATCGGAACCTGCCCACACATTCTCACCAATAATGTATGCGTATTCGGCAACACTCGGCGCGGCATGGCGCCCACTTACGGTACGTTTGAACGCTGGGTCACTCGCAACGGTTCCGGTCGATGTAATATCGATCGACTGTATCTCGCCACATTTTTTGTTTCCAACAATATCTAGGCTGAATGATCCAATAGTACCTCCTTGTGGATCGGTGTATGTGTGTACGTATGGCCCTGAACCGCTGGTGCCATCTTTAAGATTATTTGGGTAATGTGCTAAAAACCAATGATAATACTCAAGCCCTGCCTCGGCGATGCCAAATGCCTGCTCACGTATTTCTTTGCTCGCTGAGAGTTTTGCCTGCATGAATATAAACGTGGTGAGTGCAGAAACGGACAAACCAAACACGGCCGCAAATACCAGTACAAGAACGATGATGATGCCTTTTTCGTGTCTTCGTTTCATAGTGTTATAAGTTTCGTAATGTTGCACTGCTGCGCAACTCAAAGTCATCAGGTGCACGCTCTGGGTGTAGGTTTACTACCAAACTCACAATTACAAATGCGAGTACATCAATATCGTTCAAGTTTATTATCTCATTGCCGTTTTTATCATAGTACGAGAATAATCGCTTAGAGAGGGGAGTGTTGCGTACGTTTTGTGAAATAGTGGTCACTACTTCAGTATTTATATTGTACGTTGGTGGATCACCTGCAGACTCGATGATGCCCTTTTTGAAATCGGTATCATCGAGAAAATATCGTACGCGCTCAATCTTCCCATCGTTGTCATAGTCACTATAAAACGTGAGGCTCGTGTACGTCATTGCCACAATCGGATACGCGCCGTCGTCGGCAAAGGACGCTTCGCGTACGTCGCGCACCGCCTGTTCTAATCCTGAACGCGCACTGCGGGTTGCGTCAGCCTGTTCAAATGCGAATCGCTGTCCGCGGTACACATATCGCAACGACGCGACAATCGCGGTAATGATGAGCACTAAAATACCGAGGAAGATGACCGCCTCAAGTAAGGTGAATCCTCTGTGTGTTTTTCTCCACATACTTACGTTTCAATACCTAACGGCGTTATGTCAGTAATAATGTATGTGTCTCGTATAATGCCTCGTGGCCCTGTCCAGGAAACAGTTACTTTTATGCGCTTATAGTCATTTGGTTTCCCGTTACTGTCCGCTGCACCACTACCATCCTTTGGATCATCGATGTAGACGATGTACGTTGTACGTGTGTACGTCGTGTTATTGAGCGTAATAGTCTCAGTCGTTGCAAGCGACCCTGAAGGATTTCCTCCAACAGTACCGATACTATTGTATGGAAGACTGCGTATGTATTCGACACGCTCTTGTGCGAGCGCGAGTGCACTGGTGCGTGTTTTGCTATCGGTTGCCAGACGCGTACCAAGCTGGAGCAACCCGAACAAACCGACAAAAATAGTCGTGAGGAGTGCAACGCCAACTACCATCTCGAGTAAGCCGACACCGCGAACGTACCGTGCATTCCTATGCATGTACGTATTGTAACGCACTTGCTCGTTTTAGTTTCAGTACGTCCACATACAACTTAAGCGGCTATCTCTGCAGTGCGCCCTGCCTACGGCAAGGTAGACAACCAAATGTGTCACATATGCGTACTCCAGAGCTTGTGAAAAAAATATTGGCAAAGGCGAGAGCTTGTGTGACGAGGCGAGCGAGCGGCGAGTAAGGCGAAGAATACCGGTGGTATTTTGAGTCTTCCGAGTCGTTCTCTCGCGCAGTCCGTCACACAAGGTCGCAGCTGGCAAGTTTTTTTGAACAAGCTCTATTAGAAGGCGTCTGAAAGAGAATAAATAGGCCCAATCATCGCAACTGCAAAGAATCCGACAGTTACACCAATGAGCAGCATCAAGAATGGTTCGATGATAGTCGACATATTTTTGGTTTTCTGTGCCACTTCGCTTTCGTAAAAATCAGCGACGCGCACGAGCATGTCGGCGAGTGCACCAGTTTCTTCTCCCACGGCAATCATTTCGCCCATAAGCGGCGGGTAGAGATCTTCGTGCTTCATAAACACTTCTGAGAGTTGTCCTCCCTTTTGTACTTTTTCTTCTGCCGCTTTAAGTACGTCTTTATGGTAATGGTTTTGCACCACCTCAGCGGTAATCTGCAGCGCACTCACAATATCAACACCCGCACCAAGCAATGACGCGAAAGTGCGTGCGGTGCGTGCCGCGTTAATTTCTTTCACGAGCTCACCAATCAATGGCGTTGAAAGTAATAGTTTGTCGCGACCTCGCTGCCCTCCCGGTGTGCGCAACAAGAAGTAGATACCGGCACCGACTGCAAGCACGCCAAGCAGCACCACAACCGTGTAGTTAACCAAGAAGTCGCTCACGTTGATAATTGCCTGTGTTGCCTTTGGCAATTCTGCACCAAGCTCATCGAATGTTTTTGAAAGTGTCGGCACCACTTCTGTCATCATGAGAAATCCAATCGCCACAATCGCCACGACAATAATGGTGGGGTAAATAAGTGCGCCTTTGATCTTTTTTTTCAACTCATAGGCACTCTGCAATTGCTGTCCCACGGTGGTAAGTGACTCGTCGAGTGTTCCTGATTCTTCTCCGGCACGAACCATCGCCACAAATAATTTTGAAAATACTCCGGGGAAACGACCAAGTGCGTCGTGAAAGGTGCCCCCTTTTTCGATATCGCCACGTACAAAAAGGATCACGCTTTTGAGTCGCGGGTTCTTTGTTTGTCGCTCAGCAACAGCAAGTGCACGCGAGATAGTGAGTCCTGCGGAGAGCATGGCGGCGAGGTTTGATGCAAATACAATTTTGTCGTGTTCTTTTACTGATGAGAGTTTCGCGTTCCAGTATTCCAAACTCCATGTACTTTTTGATTCGGAGGAAACCGAGATGATACTGCCTCCTTCGGCGCGCACGTGTCGATACACTTCAAACCGGTCAGCTGCTTCAAGTGTACCTGTGTAGGTTTCCCCTTCACGCTCTGCTTTGTACGTAAACTTCATGACTATTCACTGACAACACGAAGTACTTCTGAAAGACTCGTGACGCCTGATGCACTCTTAAAAATACCGTCTTCGAGCATAGTGAGCATGCCTTCCTCTCGCCCTTGCTTTTCAATGGCATCCACCGCGGCACCGGAGAGAATGAGTTTTTGAATTGCTTCACTGATTGGCAGCACTTCCTGAATACCCTGTCGTCCACTGTATCCTGTTTCACAATCTTTCGTCGGCTTCTCTCGTGAAAGCGAGACACTCTTCCATGTGGTATTTGCCGAGACAACATTCTCTTCTTTGAGCGCTTTAAGCACCGCGCCGAGATCTGCCATTTCTTCAAGTCCGCGGGCTTCCGCTGCAGAAAGCGAATACTCTTCGGCTCCTGTGCACAACGTACGTACGAGACGTTGTCCGACAACCACCTTGAGAGTTGAAGCGAGCAAAAATGGCTCTACGCCCATGTCGATCAATCGCGGCACTGCGCCTGCTGCTGAGTTGGTATGGAGTGTTGAAAGCACCAAGTGTCCGGTGAGCGCTGCATTAATAGCAAGACTCGCTGTCTCGCGGTCACGGATCTCTCCCACCATGATGACATCCGGGTCTTGTCGCACGAGACTACGCAAACCGGTTGCAAAGGTAAACCCGATGTCCGGTCGCACCTGCGTTTGGTTAATGCGCTTCATTTGATACTCAATCGGGTCCTCAACAGTTGAAATGTTTACGTCGGCCGTATTGAGAATGTCCAACATCGTATACAAGGTTGTTGATTTACCGGAACCTGTTGGTCCGGTCACTAGAATCAATCCGGTTTTTTTACGTGTCGCGTCGTGTGTGCGTTCAAGTCCGATGCCGTGGAACCCGAGCGACTCGAGTGTAAAGCCGGCAACGTCTTCGCGGAGCAGACGCATCACTGTCTTCTCGCCGTGGTACGTTGGCAATACCGATACACGGAAGGACACGCGGTCGCCGTCTGTTTCCATACGAAATCGTCCGTCCTGCGGCAAGCGCTTCTCGTCGAGGCGCAAGCTCGCAAGTACTTTTACTCGTGCCGTGAGTGACGCTGCAGCTGTCTTCGGAAGCGTCATCGCATCATGCAAAATGCCATCGATACGATAGCGAACGAGTAGCGCGTCTTCTTGTGGCTCAATGTGAATGTCGGATGCGTTTTGCACAATCGCATGACGAAGTAGTGAGTCGAGTACACGAACAGCAGGCACGCCTTCAGCAAGTTTGCGTAAATCTTGCTCGTTTCCAATTTCGAGCTTGCCGTATTTCTCAAGCGTGTGCGACTCGCGCGTAATAATGTCTCCGAGCTCGTCGCGCAGTGACTTTTGATAGAGTCGCAACATGTGCTTGATGGAATCAGCATCGGTGAGGCGCGGAAGAATCTTGAGCTGCGTCTTCTTCTTAACGAAGTCAATTGCTGCCAAGTCGTCAGTGTCGAGCATCGCAACCTCAAGGTTTCCGCCTTCTTGTTTAAAGGCAACAATGTTGTTTCGGCGTGCAATCGGCTCAGGAATGAGCGCGAGTGTGTTCAAGTCAGGCTTTGTGTCTGCAAGGTCAACAAATGGGATGCCGAGCACGTATGCATATGAACGCCGTAAGTCGTCTTCTGAAATCTCCCCTTCCGAGACAAGCGCGTCACTTACGGAGATGCTTTTCTCCTGTGCCAATTTGACTGCAGCATCAAACTTTTTCTGTGAGACAAGCCCTGAGTCGCTCAAAAATTCGCGAAGCTGTTGATCGTTAATGTACATGTGTGATTTCAGGCGCACTATGCACCGCGTTATTCATTAGTATAGCAAACTCGCTGCGTCCATGTGTTTCGTGCGTGTGTAAAATGTGTGCCTCTATACGCATCGAACTACATTGGTGTGAATCGTATCGCATAATTGACTTTTGGATGGGCGTGGGGGTATACTCTTGGTACATACTGTTTTTGAGTAGTCCGGCACATGCCGGTCTTTTTTTATACAAAACAGTAGATATAACTAGGTTACTAATCACATAAATACATTACGTATGAGTTTATTCGATTTAAAGGTCATCAATTCAGTGCTTGGAGAACTGGAGGAAGACCGCGGTATTCCGCGAGAAAAAGTCATTGGGGCAATTGAAATGGCGCTTGCGGCTGCATACAAAAAAGAGTACGGAAAGCGCGGACAGATTGTGCGTGCCGTGTTCAATACCACTCTTGGTGACGTTGAATTCAAGCAAATCAAGATTGTTGTTGATGATACGCTCGTGCGTCCTGAAGAGGGAGAAGCTGACGAGGATGATGAGCGCACCCGCTTTAACCCCGAGCACCACATCATGATTGATGATGCGCGCCGTATCAAGAAAGGTGCTGAAGTCGATGATGAGATTGATTTCCCACTTGAGCCAAAAGAAGATTTCGGTCGCATTGCTGCACAAACCGCAAAGCAAGTAATTATGCAAAAGATTCGTGAAGCTGAGAAAGTCTCTATTATTGAAGAGTTTGGCGAGCACGAAGGCGAAGTGGTTTCAGGACACGTACAACGCTTTGAGCGTGGCAACCTCTACGTTGACCTCGGTCGCGCAACGGGCATCTTGCCATACGAAGAGCAAATCCCCGGTGAACGATACCGCCAGGGTGAGCGTGTTCGTGCACTATTGTACAAAGTGGATGAAAGTCCACGCGGCACATTCTTGAAACTCTCACGTGCACATCCACAGTTTTTGGTAAAACTATTTGAGCTTGAATCTCCTGAGCTTGCGAGCAAGACCATTGAGATAAAAGAAGTGGCGCGTGAAGCTGGTTCTCGATCAAAGCTCGCGGTGGTCTCAAATGATGACCACATCGACCCGGTTGGCTCACTCGTTGGACAGCGCGGTGTGCGTGTTTCAACCGTAACCAGTGAACTCGGTGGAGAAAAAATCGACATTATTGAATGGTCAGAGGACACGCGTGAATTTATTGAGCGCGCGCTCTCGCCTGCCGAAGTACTGAGCGTTGAAATTCAGGACGATGAGAAGCGTGCGCAAGTTGAAGTAACTGAAGACCAGCAATCGCTCGCTATTGGTCGCGGTGGTCAAAATGTACGCCTTGCTGCAAAGCTTACCGGCTGGGCTATCGACATTAAGTCGACACAAGGTGAAGCACTCGCAGAAGCTGACCAAGACGGCGAAGTCGAGATTGTCGAGGCGGCACTCGATCCAAATGCCGCAACCACTCTCGGTGTTGAAGCGCCAACCGAGGTTGAGGCGACAGAGACAAAACAGCCGGACGCGCCCGAAGCAGACGCTGCTTCTGAGGAGGAAACGACCACCGAAGAGAACAAGTAACATATCTGCATGTGCGTAGATGCGCGTTGTTAGATACACTAATGTTACACTACCCATTACTAAGACTCACAAAAATACTACTATGAACCTTTGGCACGATGTTCCTGCAGGAGACAATACTCCAGACACAGTCAACGTAATTGTTGAAATTAGTCGCGGATCAAAGAACAAGTACGAGATTGATAAAGAAACCGGACTCATTGCACTTGACCGCGTTATGCACACGGCACAAGACTATCCGTTTGATTACGGATTCGTCCCGCAAACCTACTGGCACGATGATGACGCCCTTGATGTGATTATTCTCACCACGCATCCGCTTCCATCGGGCATTCTTGCGCGCGTACGTCCGGTAGCACTCCTTAAAATGATTGACGGTGGTGACAATGACGACAAAGTGATTGCCGTACCAACCGAAGACCCTCGCTGGGAAAACGTACACGATAAGGGCGACATTAACCCGCACACATTGAAGGAAATCGAACATTTCTTTTCAACATACAAGAAAATACAAAACAAAGTTGTTGAAGTGAACGGTATCGAAGACGCCACTGCAGCAAAGGCTGCCGTTACCGAAGGAATCGCACTCTACACTGAGAAGTTCTCAAAATAGAGAACCTGTACACGTCGCAGCGACGTACAGAAATCACCAAAATGCAGTGCATTTTGGTGATTTCTTCGTTTTTAGGACTAACTATCAACTCCTTAGCTGTAAACTATCAACTCACTGGTGGTATCATATATTCGTAACGAAGAGGTATCGCGTTCGTCTACCTCAAATAAGGTTACCCATAACAACTAATTTTATAACCATGACATATACACGAACGAGTTTTACCCTGTTTTTTGTACTTTTTAGTGCAGTATTCTTTGGTGTAACTCACATCGCATCAGCACAACAGCCATTTGATGCACCACGAGAAGGGCGTCCAGGTGGTGCGATGCGTCCGGCAGAGGCACGTGCTGCAGAACTCCGCGCTGAGGTACACGCTACCGCCACCCCACCTATGCGTGACGAATTATCAGCAGAACGCGAAAACTTTCGTGAGCGAGCACTAGAAGGATTGCGCACGCTCCGCGAAGACCATCTCAATCTCCAGGGTGATATCCGCGCAGACAAGCAAGAACAACGAGCCGAGGTTCGTGCAGAACTAGATGCTGCAGAAACCCCGGAAGAACGTCAAGCGATACTCGAAGCAGCCCGCGCTGAGTATGCGCAACTGCGCGAAGTAGCACTTGAAAAACGTGCTGAATTCCGTGAACGTGCTCGTACAATTCGCAGTGACATCCAGCAGCAGCGAGCAGAGCTTCGTGTGCGCGTGCAAACAGAAGCCGCGACCCGAGCAAAGGGGCATCTCGAGTTAATACTTGTACGAATCGGTACTGCACTAGAAACATTTGCTACTGCCCTGGAGCGCATACACAATAAAATCGCCGCTCTCACTGCCGAAGGTGTTGACACCACACAGGCAAGCGAAGCAGCCGGAGCCGCTGAAGTGGCACTCGCTACTGCAACAGATAAACTCGCAACTGCTCGTGCAACATTTACACTCGTACTCGAATCGGAAGAACCGGAAACGCTCATGGATGAGCTGAAAACGGCAGTACGTGACGCATCAGCAGCAGTAAAAGATGTCCTTGCGGCGTTGCGAAAAGCAAATCAAGAACTCAAAAGTATCATTCGTGTTGATGCCTCACTAGACGCATCAGTCGGCACAGATGAATAATAACTAACCACTAACGACATGAACGAAAACAACAATACATACATGAACGAGGAAAGTGGCGTACCAACACCACAGGAGCACAAAACAGGAAGTACTGGTCCATTTGTTGGAATTGTTATAATCGTGCTCGTTCTCATTCTCGGTGGTCTCTACTTCTGGGGATCGTACTTGAACGAACAGGATGCCCTCAATGCATCAGAGTCAGCAATTGAAGAATCGTCAGCTGATGGGGATATCGCTGGTCCTGCTGACGAACCTGACCGAATTGAGAGTGACCTTGATTCGTTTGATGCGGCGGCATTTGATGCAAGCCTCGAGGCAAGCCTTCAGGCAGCCGAGTCAGAGTTCTAACATCTCCGATTACATTATCTATGGCGAAAACGAGGTCAAGATGTCCTCGTTTTTTGCATTACAAAGCTGCAACTGCTACACTCACGCGCATGAATGCAACACAGTATACTAACGTTACCGTTACAGAATTAGAAGGTTCAGAATGCGAAATACGCGCCACCATACCCGCAGAGATATTGACGCAGTATCGCACAAAAGCAGTTAAAGAACTCGGCAGCAGCGTTGAAGTGCCTGGGTTTAGAAAGGGTCATGTACCGGAAGACATGCTCATCGGACACCTTGGCGAGAGTCGCATCATGGAACGCGCAGCAAACATGGCGCTGAGCGACATCTACCCAAAAATTGTCGTATCTGAGAATATCGAAGCCCTTGGCGCTCCTCGTATTAACATCACTAAACTTGCTCAAGGTAACGCGCTTGAATTTACTGCAACAACTGCCGTCATGCCGGCAATTACGTTGCCTAACTATCAAAAAATCGCGAAGGATATATTTAGTAAAGAAGAAACGTTTGACGTATCTGACGACGAAGTGGCAGAAACACTAAAACACATCCGTCGCGAGCGGGGCAGAATCGAGGCCTACGAGAAACAGAAAAACGATGGGGTTGAATCGCCAGAATTACCGGAAATTGCCGACGACGAACTCCCTGAACTTACTGATGAGTTCGTGCAACAACTCGGGGACTTTAAAACTGTTGCTGATTTTGAGAAGAAAGTGAGGGAAAACATTCTTGAGGAGAAGAAATTGCGCGGAAATGAAAAGAAGCGCATGGAAACGCTCGAGAAAATCATCGCGGATACAAAAGTCGTAATACCAAAGCTGTTCATTGACGAGGAAACACGTCGAATGCACGCGCAGATGGAAGCACAGGTAGCACAAACCGGTACCAAGTTTGAAGATTACCTAAAGAACATCAATAAAACGATTGAGGAACTGTACACTGAGTGGAAACCCGAGGCGGAAAAGCGCGCAAAACTACAATTAATCCTCAATACTATTGCAAAGGAGCAAGAACTCACACCTGATGCTGACATGGTGCAGCGCGAAGTAGACCACATTAAGAAGAGTTATCCGCAAGCGGACGAAGAAAACATTCGTATCTACGTTGCAACAACGAAACGTAACGAGATGGTGCTCGATCAGCTCGAAAAAAGCGCACAATAGTTGAACTTCTTGTTCTCGGCATGGTATATTTTGCCGTATGAATAACGAACACCACACCCCAAGCGCACAACTCGTACCAATTGTTGTAGAAAAAGGTCAGTACGGCGAACGCGCGTACGACATTTACTCACGCCTGCTCAAAGAGCGTATCATCTTCCTTGGCGGCCCGATTTACGATGAAATGGCTAACTTGATAATTGCACAACTCCTCTTTTTACAATCGGAAGACCCAAAAGCAGATATTTCTCTCTATATTAACTCCCCTGGAGGCTCGGTTACCGCAGGTCTTGCGATTCTCGACACCATGAACCACATAAAGCCGAGCGTCTCTACTATTTGTGTCGGTATGGCTGCATCTATGGCTTCTGTTCTCTTGAGTAGCGGTGAAAAAGGTAAGCGCTTTGCGCTGCAGAACTCTGACGTCATGATCCACCAACCGCACGGTGGCGCACAAGGCCAGGCGTCTGACATAGAAATCAGTGCAAAATACATTTTGCGTCTCCGCGAAACACTCAACAAGATACTTGCCAAGAACACCGGTCAGAAGCTTTCTCAGATTGAAAAGGACGTTGACCGCGACTTCTTTATGACTGCCGAAGAAGCAAAGAAATACGGCGTCATTGACAAAGTGTTGAATTAAGACCTGCGCACCACTCCCCTTTTTGCGTATCAGTAATTTTCTGGTATTCTTGCGATACTGGTTGTAATTTAATATTTTCAGTAATTTTTCCCGTTTTCTGATGCGTTTTGACTCTTTTGTACAGGTGAACACTACCGTGATGCAGCACTCTCTTCTTTGACCGACGGCGCACTATATAAAAAAGCATACGTGTAAGGGTACGGGCAGTAACATATATGTCCTTAAAAGTAATACTTATGCTCCTGCTTCTGGCAGCAGCAGGTGGTGTGGGGTTTGGCTACTTCTTGCGATGGATCGTATCGCTTGGAAAGCGTGGTTCGATGGAGCTACAGATCAAGCAGATGATGCTCGAAGCGAAGGAAGATGCGAAGCGAATCACCGAAGACGCCGAAAAGAAGGCTACGAAGATTATCGAGGAGCGCACGAAGGAACTTAAAGAGCGCGAAAGCGATTTAAAGAAGACCGAAGAACGACTCGTACGTAAAGAGGATTTGCTCGACAAACGACAGCTCGATCTTGATGAAGATACTGAGGAAATGAAAGCCAAAGCGGAGCGTATCAAAGAGCTTCGCGAGCAGGCAGAACAGAAACTCGCACAACGCGAGCAGGAGCTTCAAAAAATTGCCGGCTTAAGTAGTGAGGAGGCAAAGAACGAACTTCTCAAACAAGTGGAGCAAACCTACCAAGAGGACATCGCGGTACGTCTACAAAAGCTTGAGCGCGATGGTGCCGACAAATACGAGCGAAAAGCACAAGACATCCTCACCACCGCAATCCACCGTGTTGGTAACAGCCTACAGGCGGATGTGGTGTCAACGACTGTGGTCATTCCAAACGAGGAGATTAAAGGAAAGATTATCGGTAAAGAAGGACGCAACATTCGCGCATTTGAACGAGCAAGTGGCGTGGATGTCATTATCGACGACACCCCTGGCGCAATTACTATCTCCTCATTTGACCCGATTCGTCGCCAAGTTGCCCGTGTTGCACTTGAAAACCTGATGATTGATGGGCGTATTCAGCCGGCAAAGATAGAAGAAACGGTTGAAAAGGCGCGGGAAGAAATAAACGTGATTATCAAAAAGCGCGGAGAAGAAGCCGCGTATGAGGCAGGAGTGCACAATCTTGATCCGAAACTCCTCATTGTACTCGGACGTCTTCACTTCCGCACCAGTTACGGACAAAACGTATTGCTTCACTCAATTGAAATGGCACACGTTGCCGCAATTATTGCTGAAGAGCTTGGTGCAAACGTACAAGTCGCACGCGCAGGAGCGTTGCTTCACGACATTGGTAAAGCGGTAGACCACGAGGTCACCGGTACCCACGTGGAAATCGGACGTCGCATCTTGCAGAAGTTTAACGTTGATCCAGAGGTCATCAAGGCGATGGAGGCGCACCATGAAGAATACCCATACTCAAACCCTGAGAGCTACATTGTGCAGGTTGCCGATGCTATTTCTGCCGGTCGCCCTGGCGCACGTCGCGATACCGTAGAAAACTACATTAAGCGACTTGAGGATATCGAAGGCATTGCAAACAGCTTCTCGGGCATTGAGAAAAGCTATGCTATTTCTGCCGGACGTGAAGTGCGTGTCTTTGTGAAGCCAGACGAGGTTTCAGATATTGAAGCACGCGAGCTTGCCCGCAACATCGCACTTAAAATAGAAAACGAATTGAAATATCCTGGAGAGGTTAAAGTGAACGTTATCCGCGAAAGTCGCTCTATTGAGTACGCGCGCTAGGCCAGCGTATGGAAAGTGTAGAGCGTGTCATAGCGTACCAAGGTGTTGAAGGCTCATACTCGAGCATCGCCGCTGCCGAATACGATGCGGACGCAAAACGCACTGGATACCCAACCTTTGATGCGGTAGTAGATGCAGTCCAACAGGGCGCAGTAACTCATGCATTGCTCCCAATAGAAAACTCTACGGCAGGACGCGTCGCAGACTTACATCATCTTCTTCCCGACAGCGGACTCACCATTATCGATGAGCACTTCTTGCCTGTTCGGCATGCCCTCATAGGACTCACATCGGCACAACTTACGGATATTACGCACGTCTATTCGCATCGCGAAGCGCTTGCACAGTGTACAGACACCTTACGTGCTCTTGGTATTGAACCGGTTCCATTTGGCGACACTGCGAAAGCAGTTGCGTACATCGCTGAAGAACAGGACGTGCACAAAGCGGCTCTCGCGTCTGTCTACGCTGCGTCACTACACGAAGCAACGCATGTGCTTAAAGAAAATATGCAAGATGCGCCTGACAATGTGACGCGTTTCTTAATTCTTGCCAAAAATCCTGAGTCACGTGAGCTTGGTGGATCAGATTGTATTACGAGCATTGTGTATGACGTGTTAGATACGCCAGCAGCACTATACGACTCGCTCGGTGCCTTTGCCGAGCATGGTGTAAATATCATAAAGCTCGAGAGTTTTGTGCCAATGCAACGCCATAAAAATGCTCAATTTTACTTGGAGTGTATAGGTGGCTCTACAAAGCCACCATTACGGGATGCTCTTTTAGCGCTCCAAGAAAAAACAAAGCGTATGCTGGTGCTTGGGACATACCGAAAAAGCCCATATCGTGCGCATTTTGAGCAATAAACTATAGGACAGATTGCCTATTGCACAAAATATGGCGCTCTATATAATGATTTCAGACGTAAGGTCGCTTTAATCACATAAATAATACAAACCTATGAACAAAGCAGCACTTGCAGACAAAGTACATGGCGTACTTGGCGGCACAAAGGCAGACGCAGAACGCGCTGTTGAAGCTGTAATCGACGGTATTGTTGAAGGTCTTAAGAAAGGCGGCGAAGTTTCAATCGCAGGATTGGGTATCTTCGAAGCTAAGACACGTGCAGCACGTACGGGTCGCAACCCACGCACCGGTGAGTCTATCCAGATTCCTGCTATGCGAGTACCAAAATTCCGTGCAGCTAAGGCTTTGAAAGACGCGGTTAAGTAACCTTATCTTTCCTACTTATACAAAAACCCCGCAAAGCGGGGTTTTTGTATTTGTTTTCACGATTTGCTAGTGTGAGGTATGAAAAATTTTCACGGGACGAAAGCCGCATTGTTATATGGAGATTCTATAGTCACCATTTTACGTGACAATAAGCCGGGGCTACTGCACTCTGGAATGTGGGAACTTCCTGGCGGCGGACGTGAGAGTAACGAAACTCCATGGGAATGTATACATCGAGAAATTTACGAAGAGTTGCGTATCGACTTGAAACCAGGAAACATTTTGGCTCAAAGAGAATATCCCTCTGTGGTTGTTGAGGGAGGTATTGGCTATTTCTTTGCTGTCACGGTAACTGAATCGGACATTGAAAATATCGAACTGGGTAATGAAGGGCAGGGGTGGAAATGTATGTCAATTACTGAATTCTTTAATCATAAGAACGTTATACCTGAACATAAGGAGCGTTTGAAAGATTTTCTAGGTTCACGAGAGTTTTAGGGGAAAAATCGGTCACAGTCGCTAACCATTTTGTTCGCACTACGTGCTCTAAAATGCTAAGCGCTCCGACTCGGACTCGCCGCTCAGACCAATGGCGCGGCTCCGTCTTTCGCGACTTTGTTTTGTTGCGACAGAGGAGCTAGAAAACAAGAAGTGCCCTTGTGGTGATTCTCTCATCATCCAGCAAATGAAAAGAACTAGGCAAAAGCCTAGTTCTTTTCATTTTGTGCGGGTGGGGAGAATCGAACTCCCGACCACAGCTTGGAAGGCTGTTGTTATACCACTTAACTACACCCGCAATGCCTCTGCTACAGCAGGCTGTTGTGCAATAGTTACTTTGCACTTAACGACCCCGCATTCTCCCCTAACCACCTCATGGAATCTACAGGGAGTAGCGCATATACTACCAGACTCGCCCACAAGCTCAAGCGAATGTATGATACATAGCATGAAACCTTCACGCCGTCCCTCACACCCCGCTGGAATAGCACGTATCGGGATGTTGCTCACAACGGTCTTCGCGGTGTCTCTTCTTGTTCTAGTAGTAATCACCTACACGCTGCTTCAAGAAGGTACTACCGCGCCATTGGTCACCGAGCAACACACTGCCTCAGTGCTTACATCTCCAGATACAGAAAATGTCGACGTCTCTACCACCCAAGAAGACACTATGTCTGACGAAAATCAGATCTCGGAGGCTGAAGAGGTGTTTGCCGTAGAGGAGAAACAGACAGTGAGTGATGACGTTGATGTACCAGAAGCAACTGAAGCACAGGTTGTATCGTGTACGACTCCGTCACTTGCATGGGAGACTGTACACAAAAATACAGTACCAACGCTCGTGAACATACTCTGCGGAAGTGGAGCACAATCGCCAATATCCGGAGCAACAGGCACCGGCGTCATTATTGATTCGCGTGGCGTTATTCTTACCAACGCCCATGTTGCACAGTACGTCCTCCTTGAGAACCACCCAACGGTACAGGCCGCATGTGTGGTACGCACCGGCTCCCCTGCTCGGGCAACATACACCGCAGAACTCATTGCGCTTCCCAAAGCGTGGGTTGCTAAACACGCTGCCGACATTCGCCTTGAGTACCCCACCGGCACCGGCGAAAATGACTGGGCGCTCTTATACATAACGGGGACCGTTGATGGCTCACCACTCCCGGACGAGTTCCCATTCCTCCCCATCGATGCGCGACACGCAATAACACAAACTAACGACACCACATTGTTGGCTGCATATCCCGCCGGGTTTCTTGGAAGCGCAAGCCTGAGAAGGGACTTGTGGTCTGTTTCCACAATCGCAACAGTGCAGCGCTTATATACGTTTACAGAACAACTCGTTGATATCCTGTCCTTTGGCGGCACTATCGTTGCGCAAGGTGGCGCCTCAGGTGGCGCAGTGGTGAACCAATGGGGCAACCTCGTGGGCATCATTGTTACCAGCAGCACCGGCGCAACTACGGCAGAGAGAGATCTCCGCGCAGTTACTATGTCGCACATCGATGCGAGCATCGCGGCGGAAACCGGGCTACATTTGCATGATTATTTAGAGTCTGGAAACTTTTCTGAGAAAGTAGACACATTTAGTGCAGCGATGTCACCAGCACTACTTGGTTTCTATACATTCTGATAACCCTCTACCCTATCAGCGAAAACAAAAAACCTTGCGATTAATCGCAAGGTTTTTTGTTTTTTGTCGGGGCGCCGAGAATCGGCGTCAGCTCACTAAGCATTTTCTTCGTGCTGTGCACTCGAAAATACTAAGTGGCTCCTGCCCGGGCTCAGGCCTCCTTCGTGCTGTGGCACGCGGCCTTCCGCCTTTCGATTCTCGACTCTATCAGAAAAATAATAGACCCAAGCCATAGCTTGGGTCTATTATTTTTTGTCGGGGCGCCGAGAATCGAACTCGGACCGCTCGGTCCCAAACCGAGTACACTACCACTATGCTACGCCCCGAAACTACTACTGCGTGCGCGCTAGTGTAGCACATGCGTAGCCATTTTCCATAGAGATACTACCCTAGCATACTCAATATGTCCGTTAGAATGGCTTGTCCTTTAGAAATGTCCGATAGGTTCTTACGGACATTTCTAAAGGACATGTTAAAGGACATTCTCTAATAAAAGACACTCTGCCCTCTTGTCCGTTACAAACAGGGTAACTGCTATAAGGTCGAGCTGCCAGTCATCCTCAAGCGCATGCGCTGCATTATATGTCTGTATGGTGCGTTGCAATCGCGCTATTTTCTCTGGATGCATCTGATCTTCGGCGCGAAACGCGCCGTCCGATTCACGTGAAACATCATTTTTGTTTTCACGTGAAATGGTTTTAACTTCCACAAAGTGCATCACGTCCCCTTTCCTTGCAATGATGTCTATCTCTCCCCATGGCTTACGATAGTTGCGTACACATACCTGATACCCTTTGGATCGCAAGAATTCTGCCGCGATAGTTTCACCAATATTCCCAATATGCGTTGTTTTTGAGACTGTTTTCACGTGAAAACATGCTAGCATACTGAGATGAAAACGCGCTCTTTGAAACGTGTTAAAACGTGTTAAAGCGTATATAACACACCTCTTTCACCGACGAAACGCCACAAGCATATACTTCAATCGCTTCCTGATAGCGCTAAACATTGCGGTATTCGGTATATTTATATTAGAAGCATTCGCACCGGAGCATCCAGGTATACGCGCCTTGGAAGTCGCCTTTGGTTGCGCATTTCTACTTGAATACCTTGCCCGCCTTTGGATAGCACCGCGAAAAACGGCATTCATATTTAACATCTACAGCATTATTGATGTACTCGTCATCGCCTCCCTATTCGCCCCACTACTTATTGGCAACCTTGCGCTATTACGTGTTTTGCGCTCACTGCGAATCCTGCGTACCTATTACATTGTAAGTTTGGCGAAAAAAGAGAGTAAAACAGTCACGCAATACAGTGCAACCATCGAAAGCCTGCTCAATTTCTTCGTATTTTTAGGAATTATGACCGCAATTGTCTTTGTTGCTGAGGTGCAATTCAATCCACATATAAATACCTATGTTGACGCGCTCTATTTCACAGTGTCAACGCTCACAACCACCGGGTATGGTGATGTGACGGCAGCCGGCCCATGGGGCAAGCTCCTCTCTGTTGTCGCCATGCTTATTGGTATCACGCTCTTTTTGCAACTCACTCGTACCATATTTTATGGCGCTAAAAAGCAGTACACGTGCCGCGAATGTGGCTTGCATACACACGATATTGATGCAATTCACTGCAAACACTGTGGTAATCCGATAAAGTATAAGCACTCCTCACTTACCGTATAAGGTACGAGAGTTTTCACGTGAAAGCTTCGAATGCACCTTATTCGAGCAAAAATCCCCAAAAGGGCGTATTATATTGCATATTTTGCCACTATGTTTCACAACCCACGCGTTACTCACTGTTTTCACGTGAAAGCTCCTCTGCATTCCACTAGGTTTTAGCTTTACTGTAACTCACTTATACACAGCCCTTTCACGTGAAAAAGGAGGGAAAAAGGTTTCGTAAGTAACGTAAAATGTAGAAAACTGTGCATAAGCCTGTGCATAAAGGACACTTTTGGGGATAACGGACAAAAACTTTCTGTCCGTTAGATTTGTTATCCCCACTGTTAACAGCCTTATGCACAGTTTTTGTCCGTTAGAGCTGGTGCTGTCCGTGACAGGATACTGCTCGATGCTTGAAGTTAAAGGCTTGAGGGGTTTTGCTGTCCTTTATGTGAAAACCCTAGCTATCAACTGATAGCTAGGGTTCTGTATTTTGTATGTGGTGCGGGTAGGGAGAATCGGTCACAGTCGCTAACCATTTTGTTCGCACTACGTGCTCCAAAATGCTAAGCGCTCCGACCCGGGCACCACAAGGGCACTTCCATTGTTTCTAAGAGCATAGCTCTAAGAAAAATTGGTCGCTCGCCCGTTTTGCTCAAGGGAAATCGCAAAAAGCTGCAGCCTCACAAAGCTAAAAAACAGTGCGCAGGCACTGTTTTTCTTTACGTTTTGTGCGGGTAGGGAGAATCGAACTCCCGTCTCAACCATGGCAAGGTCGTGTCATACCACTAAACTATACCCGCAATGTGTGCAGATTATACAAGATTTGTAGGGGGAGGCAATGAGGAAGGGCGGTGTGCCGACGACAGTTACTGAACATGTGGCGTCAGCTCACTAATTCGCTACGCTCATAAGTGGCTCCGTCTTACGAAATACAAACCAGGGACTCGACGACTAGTTGTTACGTATACTTTTTGACTTGCGTGAGATATGTGGGGTCAAGTTTCTAAGCTCTTTGTGCGACGGGACTTGAACCTGACCGTTACTAAGCTCACATATCGTGCTGCGCACTCATGTTCACTAAGTACGGCGGGTCACGCCTCGCGGTTGTCGCTGCGGCTCCAACATCGCTCCGGCGGTTCGAGTCCCGAAAGTTCCACTTTCCGCTCATTACCCAAAAAATAAAGGACTGGATAAAAATCCAGTCCTTTGTTTTTTGTGCACCCGGAGGGACTCGAACCCCCAACGACGGTTCCGAAGACCGCTGTGATATCCATTTCACCACGGGTGCGTAGCTGCTACTCATTGCGAAGTAACTGCGTTATTCGGTGCGTGCATCATACGGTTATATTCGCTTGAAGGCAATGGGTGTACTACAATTGCGTATATGAAGAAAGATGTTCCATCGGAAATCCTGAACGTGCTTTCCACACTCGAAGAAAAGGGGTTCGCAGCGTACCTCGTCGGAGGATGCGTGCGTGATCTCATTCGAGGCAAGACGCCGAAAGACTGGGACGTGACCACTGATGCAACACCAGAGGAAATCCAGAGTGTGTTCCCAGACTCATTTTATGAGAACGATTTTGGCACGGTGGGGGTGAAGACGGAGTCGGAAGATCCAACGCTGAAGGTAGTGGAAATAACACCGTATCGAGTTGAGTCAACGTATAGCAACGCACGGCATCCTGACGAAGTGACGTTCAGTAAAAATCTTGAGGACGATCTGAAGCGACGAGACTTTACGATGAATGCAATCGCGTATAGCCCGAAGAATGATTTGGTCGTTGACCCGTACGGCGGGGAAGAGGCGATTCGTCTGAAGCGAATTATAGCAGTAGGTAATGCACAAGAGCGTTTTTCCGAAGACGCGCTTCGCATGCTCCGTGCAATCCGCCTTGCAGCTGAGCTTAACTTCGCTATCGAATCGGAAACAGCGGCGGCGATAGCTGCGAGCGCACCGCTTATTACTAAAGTTTCAGCTGAGCGTGTTCGTGATGAATTATCCCGCATCGTTGCCTCGCCAACGCCTATGCAAGCGGTGTTTCTTGCGCAACGTCTCGGTTTGCTCACACATATTATTCCGGAACTTGAAGAGGGTATTAACTGCGAACAAAACCAGGCACACTCATATGATGTATTTGAGCACTTACTTCGTAGTCTGCAGCATGCAGCTGATAAGGAGTATTCTTTCCACGTTCGTTTGTCAGCCTTGTTACATGACGTAGGCAAGCCGGCGAGTCGTCGGTACGATGACGAAAAAAAGGATTACACATTTTACGGGCACGAAGTTATTGGCGCACGCATGACAAAAAAGATATTGACGCGCCTCAAGTTTTCGACCGAAACAATAGACGTGGTTGAACGACTGGTACGATGGCACATGTTCTTTTCCGACCCCGACCAAATCACGCTCAGTGCGGTGCGTCGCATGATTCGCAACGTCGGCGTTGACCACATACAAGAGCTGCTTGAACTCCGCACCTGCGATCGTATCGGAACTGGACGACCGAAAGAACAACCGTTTCGATTTAGGAAATACAAGTCGATGGTTGATGAAGCACTTCGCGACCCCATTTCAGTCGGCATGTTGAAAATCGACGGAACGCACGTAATCGAAATATTGGGAAGTGGTCCCGGGCCAAAAGTTGGATGGATACTCCACGCACTTCTTGAAGAAGTACTCGACGATCCGACACGAAACACGCACGAGTATCTTTCGTCTCGCGCTGAAACACTCGCACAGCTTCCACCTGAAGAGTTGCAAACGCTTGGGGAGCAGGGGAGAAGTCGACGAGAAGAAGAGGACACGAAAGAAGTTGAGGCGCTGCGAAAAAAGCATCACGTTACCTAAGTCAATCTGGAACAAGCGTGACTATATTGAAAAAATTCCTACGAAATATTCGGTAGGGATTTTTTCAACGCAAAAACCGCCTAAAGGCGGTCTCGATATATTTGGGTGATACTCTTTTTACGTGATTCGCTTTTGTTTTTTTGACGAATCCTCGAGAATCCCATAGATGGTTTTTGCATGTGTTTGTGTGTCGTGTGCCACCGTTGTGTAAGAGAAGTTGTCCCTTACGAGTTACGTAGACGATACATCGCGTTTACGTTAATTAGTTTGGAGTTGTGTGTGTTCCTTTTTGGTGCAGCACAGTTCTGACACGAATGAGCAGAAAAGAACTCTATGTGAATGAACTACATCTAACGGACAGTATACACCTGCTAACGGACATATAAAAGACGCTAATACTGTGGATAGTGTCCGTTATCGTGTCCTTTAGATTCTCACGGACACTATTATTGACATTCTAAAGGACAAGATCTACCGAAACAGGGCAGTGGTCGGATCCGAACACATCAGGGTGGATTGCAGCGTTTTCTACGGCTTCTTCAAGCTGCTCGCTGGCAAAAACGTAGTCAAGTCGCCATCCGACATTACGAGCACGTGCGCCGCCCCACGGACTCCACCACGTATAGTATCCGTCTCCTTCAAAAAACATACGGAGTGTATCCGTGAAACCCTCCGCAATCATATTATCTACTCCTTCTCGTTCTTCTACAGTAAATCCTTTATGTCCCTCATTTTCCTTCGGTCGCGCCAAGTCGAGTGGTGTGTGTGCAACGTTTAAATCGCCACAGAACACAACCGGTTTCTTGTTTTGGAGTGTTACACAGTGTTCGAGAAACGCCGGATCCCAATGTTTGTGCCGAAGCGGAAGGCGAGAGAGGTCATCTTTTACATTTGGCGTATACACTGTGACTACAAAAAACTCAGGGAATTCGGCAGTGATGACACGACCCTCCCTATTTGCTTCACCGTATCCATCGGTATACAAGTTATGTTTCTCGGTTATTGCAACAGGCAAACCATATGAAACGTCGAGCGGCTTTCGCTTCGAGTACAGCGCGGTGCCACTATATCCGCGCTTTGTTTGCGACGGATTAAAGAAAGCATGGAACCCCTGCACGTGCAGTACTTCCTCAGGAAGTTGATCTTCGTGTGCTTTGATTTCCTGCAGGCAGAGTACGTCTGGTGCAAGGGTAAAGATATCATTCCAATGTCCTTTGCGGTGTACCGCCCGCAATCCATTTACGTTCCATGAAACAATTTTCATGCTTAGTATGCTACCACATTGTGTTTAATGCGCTCTCGTGGCACACTCCGTGCATCGCGAACAAGCATGTGAGCAGGAGGTACTAGTGCCAAAACTGTCGCGAGAGCAGTTTCGTGAGCTTTTCGGTTTTGAGCTCCCACCCGAGCTTACGCCGGAGGAGCGCTCTGAATGCGTTCGAATCAATGGCTTCTTTGACACAGCATGTGAATGTGGAATAAGTGAACGCGAGGTGTTTCGGCAAGTATACCGAGACCCTGTCATCGCGGATGAGAAGTTTCGTGAGTTCATACGAAATCTTCTTTCATGCCCACAAGAAGTACTGGACCATATCGGCACCATTCGACGCGAGGCGCTACAAAAGACAAAGCCGAAGGGATGATTCCCTTCGGCTTCTTTTTTATCTGCCTGATGGTATATCTCTCAATAAAAAAGCAGGCCGAGGATGTTACTCCTCGGCCCTTCCTCTTCGCTCAACGAGAGCGGACGGCGGGACTCAGGTTCTCGGGTGAGAACCGAAGGTAGCGTGGTGGAACCTGAGTCGTCGTCGCTCTCGTCTACGCCAATTGAAACTCATGGCGGCCCCTTAGGTGCAAGCGTTTCGGAAAAATGGAGTAGCAGCTAACGCTGCCGTTTCACAAACCAACCCCCCATAGGTTGTTGTGCTCCTCTGTCACAATATATCTTTATACAGAACACAGCAAGAACTGCTATGCACTACTGCTTTTTGTTATGAAACTTGCTGTGAATGTCCTTGAGGTGTTTGTCCGTAACGTGTGTGTATACCTGCGTGGTGGCAATATTGGCGTGTCCGAGTAGCGCCTGCACGCTGCGAATGTCGGCACCGTTTTGTAACAAGTCGGTCGCGAAGCTGTGCCGCACGACGTGCGGGGTTACCTTTTTTGTGATACCGGCGCGCGTTGCGTAGTGCTTTACAATGCGCTCCACACTGCGAGAGGTGAGGCGGCGCTCATTACGGTCAGTTGCATTGCGTCCCATATTTACAAACAACGCTTCATCCAAATCTTTACGCGCATCTATATACTTCTGCACCGCCCTCTTTGCTTCCGGCGAGAAGAACACGACACGAACCTTATCTCCTTTTCCTCGTACCGACATTTCGTCCTTTGAAAGATCAATATCGCTATCAAGAGCAACTAACTCCGACACACGTAACCCGGTTGAGAAGAGTAGTTGGAGTATCGCATCGTCACGCAGCGCGCGTAGGCGTTCGGCATCGGTCTCTGCTTTCTTGTACGCCTGCATCGGTGCTTCGAGTAGTCGGTTTAGTTCAGCGCGAGTAATTAAATCAAGGTCGCGCTGTGGTACTTTGGCGAGCTCAATGCGCTCAGGAGAAAGACTTGTAACACCGCGCTTGCGAAGGAACTTAAGAAACGCTCGTAGCGCAATAAGATAGTAGTTTTGTGTGCGACGCTTCAATGTTTCACCACTTATGGCGCGCTGCCGATTGAGCCAGAGACGAAATTCGCGTACGTTCGTCTCAGTTATATCCTTTGGGTGTTTCACTCGTGCCTGAGTGAAGAAGCGAACGAGGTATCTGTCGTAGTTTTCTACGGTTTTGACCGCACGTCCGCGTTCAATTTCAAGGTATTCAAGAAATTCTTGCTTGTAGGCGTCCAATGAGGAACTCATGCACCACAGTGTAGCATGCCAAAACCCCCTCGCAGGAGCTATATGAGACAGCCTTGCCAATGGATATAAAGTGTGCTATATTTGCGTCACGTCCGGATATGTTGTGTAGCGCAACATCGTCTGGGCATATTTTGTGTATACCATGCTTACAAAACGACAAAAAGTTAACGCGATCAAAAAAGGCCAGCGGCACGAAGGAGATACTGGTTCTCCTGAGGCACAAGTTGCCGTTTTGAGTAAGCGTATTGATGAACTTGCTGCACACTTGAAGCGAAACCACAAAGACAACCACTCACGTCGTGGCCTGCTACAGATGGTTGCAAACCGTCGCAAGCACCTCAAGTACTTAGAGGGCAAGGACAGCAAAGCGTACAACAAGCTTGTAAAAGCGCTTGGATTGAAGAAGTAATTTTTAAAACAATTTTTCTCTCACACAAAAGTGCGCTCCGCCAGCTGGCGGATTGCGCACTTTTTGTGTTATCCGGTAGGCATCGTGTATGATACATAGGGTCGAATTTTTTACTGGAACTACATACATAACTCTTTTTTATGTCAGTTATTAAACACAAAGAACAACGCGTTGGTGTATTTATCGATACGCAAAACCTCTATCACAGTGCAAAGAATCTCTATAAGGCAAAAGTGAACTTTGGGAATGTACTCAAAGAGTCCGTTGCCGGACGTCAACTGGTACGCGCGCGCGCATACGTGGTGACGACCGAGTCGGGTGAAGAACAAAGCTTTTTTGAAGCAATGCAAAAACTTGGTATTGAAATCCGCACGAAAGACTTACAAATATTCTTCGGCGGGGCGAAAAAGGCTGATTGGGACGTAGGCATGGCGATTGACGCCGTAACTATGGCGCCGAAGCTTGATGCTGTAATACTTGCCACCGGTGATGGAGACTTTATTCCACTTGTTGAATATCTCCAGCTCCATGAGGGATGCCAGGTTGAGGTCATAAGTTTTGGTAAATCATCATCATCAAAACTTCGTGAAATCTGTGATGATTTTACCGATATGGATGATGATCCAAAGAAGTATCTCATCTCATACCGTGGATGGAAGATTCCCGGGCTCTCACAAGAATAACTACTGTGTGACTAAAAGCGCGCCCCGATGGGGCGCGCT
>DFRR01000012.1:35808-37244 GCA_002378745.1 Patescibacteria group bacterium UBA3458
CGCGCTTTTGTCTATTGTGTGATACGTGCTATGAGTTCGGGAAATGCACCGGAGAGAAAGTGTCCGCGATTGTCGAGAACGACAACTTCTGCAGACGGTAGTGCTGCGCGATACTTTTCCAAGTCAGCAATAGGAACAATCGTGTCATCGTGTGAATGATAGAGAACAATCGAAGGACACTGTTGTGTCACTCGTTCGAGCGAATCCGGTAGTGCGAACCCGGCGACATAGCCAAAACATCCGGCCACAAGATGTAGTTGTCCAACCGAGAAGGGAAGTGTGTGTTCGGCGAGATACTTTGCAAGAAAATTCGCACCCAGCGAGTGCCCGACGAGTACTGCACCATCGTGTATATACGGAAGATATTTCTCAAACCATAACGCCCACTCCTCATACTTTGCATTCAAGCTTGAGGGCATGCGTACTTTTATGACATACCATTCATCACCAAGTGTTTCTGCATATGTGTCACGCCATGATGGCTCACTCGGTTGCATTGGGTCATCAATAGTGTGTTCGCGAAGGAATGCAAGATACGCTTCGTGGGTATCGAATGCCTCACCACCGTGCACATGTATAAGCTGCTTCATGTGTGTGAGTCTAACATACGTTTGAGTTCACCGTAAAATTTGCTAGAGTTCGACTAGCTTATTAAGACAATGGTGTTTGGATACCCAGTGATACACATGTGTACGTCACTCGTCCTCGTGTAGTACTGCAATCTGAACACCATACAAGTAATACATTGTATGCAACAAAAAGAATATTCACTCGAAGTGGGAGGGAAGACCTTAACCGCTCAATTTACTGACCTAGCTGACCAAGCAAGTGGTTCAGTCATTCTGCGCTACGGAAACACTGCGGTTATTGCTACTGCGGTGATGGGTGGGCAAAAGGACGGACAGGATTGGTTTCCGCTTTCTGTAGAGTTTGAAGAAAAGTTCTATGCGGCAGGAGCCATTCTTGGTAGTCGTTTCCAACGTCGCGAAGGACGTCCCTCCGAAGAAGCTGTGCTCTCAGCTCGTGTTGTCGACCGCACCATTCGACCACTCTTTGACCAGTCACTCCGTCGCGACATACAGGTTATTGTGTCGGTGCTCGCCATTGATGAAGAAGACCCTGATGTACTCGGAGTCATCGCGGCATCGCTCGCACTCGGCACATCCGACATTCCATGGGACGGACCGGTGAGCGCAGTGCGCATCGGGCAGGTACACGGTGACGATGCATTCATCGTTAACCCAGCATACTCACAACGAACATCAGAAGTTGAGGTGCTCGACTTGCTTGCCTGCGGTAAAGACGGAAACGTTAACATGATTGAAGTGGGCGCACATGAGGTGCCTGAGGCGCGTATCGTACAAGGACTTGAAGCTGCGGTTGAAGTACATAACAAACTACAAGACTGGCAAAAGACAATTATTGCTGAAATTGGA
>DFRR01000012.1:37411-38224 GCA_002378745.1 Patescibacteria group bacterium UBA3458
GACAATTATTGCTGAAATTGGACGGGAAAAACAAACAGTTCCTTCACGCACTCCAAGCGATGAACTTAAGACACTCTTCGCACGCGAAATTGCACCACAAATGGGTGAGTTTGTTTTTGGAGAAAGGGGTGCATATGCGCTCAAAGACGCATGGATGACGCTCGTTAAGGAAAATCTCCCTGAACAAACAGCTGATGCAGGTGACTACTTTGAACACCAAGTTGACGCATTCGTTCACACAGAAGCGATACAAAATAATCGTCGACAGGACGGACGTGCGATGGATGAAATCCGTCCGCTGTACGCACAAGCGGGTGGTATTTCCGATCTCCTACATGGAACCGGTATATTTTATCGCGGTGGTACACACGTACTTTCCGCACTTACACTGGGGGGTCCGGAAGATGCGCAGATTATCGACACCATCGAATCGCAAGACGGCAAGAAACGATACATGCACCACTATAACTTCCCGCCATTTTCTGTTGGCGAAACTGGTCGCGTCGGTGGCTTCAACCGTCGCATGATTGGCCACGGTGCACTTGCCGAGAAAGCACTGGTTCCGGTGCTTCCATCAAAAGAAGTGTTTCCGTACACCATCCGTATTGTTTCAGAAACGATGGCAAGTAACGGCTCAAGCTCACAGGCAAGTGTGTGTGGCTCAACGCTCGCACTTATGGATGCCGGGGTGCCGATTACGCGTCCGGTTGCTGGTATCGCAATGGGTATGATGAGCGACGCTTCCGGCAACTACAAAATCCTTACTGACATACAAGGACCAGAAGATCACTTTGGTGACATGGACTTTAAAGT
>DFRR01000004.1 GCA_002378745.1 Patescibacteria group bacterium UBA3458
AGAGTACTTCCATTTTCATACTCCTTCCAGTCGTTGAAAATTAGGTCGCGCCGAGTCCGGGTCGGAGCGCTTAGCATTTTGGAGCACGTAGTGCGAACAAAATGGTTAGCGACTGTGACCAAATCCCTCGCTCACATTGCACATTCCCCATCTTTTGATACCGTACCCACGGACTTGTGTGCAAACTTCGGAGGCTTTGTAATGAACGAATCGGAAAGACAGCGATGGAGCAAGGTGCTCACCGACATCGTCAAGACTTTCACTCTCAACGGCAAAACCGTCGAAATTGATGATCACTTCGTCTGGGACAGAACGAACGAGCGTCTTCTGTGCTTTCTTATGGATGAAGGCATTGTTCCCCGGAATGAAATCGTCGGGGCAATTCGCTCGAGACTTAACGAGCTTCCAAAAACCGCTCTCTCGGAAGACGATGGCACTGATCCGGCCGCCGACATCCTCAGACAGCTTCGTGGCGAGCAGGAAGTCGTTCCTGCGTGACACAATCCGAAAGGCGCCGTCTCACGACGGCGCCTTTTTCTTTTAAAACAACCCGAACAGTTTTCCAATAAAGAAGGCGTATATGATGAGGTATAACGCACCTTCATACGAATGAATACGCTGCGAGATACCCGAGAGCACAAAGAAGAGTGTTGCGATAATCAATGTCGGCAAACCAAGTAGTAACGTCGGCGCATCAACCACCAGTGTCGCAAACAACCCTGGCAACCCAAGTACCAAAAGAATGTTGAATACGTTTGAACCAAAAATATTTCCAAGTGCAACTTCGTACTTCCCCTGTCGAACCGCTTTGACTGAAACAGCAAGCTCCGGCAATGACGTACCAACGGCTACCGCAACGAGAGATATTGCACCGACACCTATCATCAAAATCTCAGACATATGTACAACCGATTGCACTAGGTAATTACCACCGGCAACAAGTGCGCCAAGACCAACGATGAGCCACACGAAGTCACGAACGGTAACGTGTTTGCTTGCCTCACGCTTTGGGTCATCCCCGATATCAGTGATTTCAATCTTTGGAAACGCTTCTTTGTTCTCGAAGGCAAATAGCTGCGTCACTGCACCATCTTTCTCTCCACTTGCACCACCGTTTCGAATTGAGTATGCCAAAAACACGGCGAATGCGAGTATGAGGAAGATGGCTTCAGCAAACGTGACAGAGCCGTCAAACATGACGACCACGCCAAGTGTGGTGGTGATCGCGAGAAGTGGAATATCGAGATCAATTAAGTTCTTGCTGACCGCGAGTTTGCCACCGACGATTGCTCCTATTCCTACAATCAACAAGATGTTTGCGATGTTCGAACCAATAACGTTTGCAGCAACGAGCTCGCTCGCTCCCTGCAAGACCGCCGCGAGACTCGACGCGAGCTCCGGTAGTGATGTACCAAGACCGACGATAACCACACCGACGACGAATGAGGAAAGCCCCATTGCGAGTCCTATTTTCTCTGCACTGTCGAGAAACCAGTCAGCCCCTTTAACAACCAAAACGAGAGATGCGACAAAAATGACTGCCCAGATGATTAGTTCCATGTGGAGTGTATTGTAGCATGCCGTGACTTGCGCAACAGCACGAAAGCAAAGTATTTTGCTTTCTAAACAAAGGCATCCAGACGGATGTCTTTGTTTATTATTGTGTCCCCACCAGGAGTCGAACCCAGATCGAGAGGATAGAAGCCTCTTGTTTTATCCATTAAACTATGGGGACTTTCTTGATATGGTTCTCCCAAAACATCCGAATTGCATGTAGGTTTTTCTCCTATGACAATTCGCGCACCGTATTTCACATTTCTCTATCTCCTTGAGAACTGAGTTCCAAGAGTAATGTCCAGATAGCATTTTTGCAACAGATTTAAACTTTGAATTAGGATCAATGTGGTCAAATTCTAAAACAATCGGGTCACTTTCTTCACAGTCAGCACATTTCTTTGTGGATAGAAACTCGAGAACTCTCTCCCTGATTCTAACTCTATGTCGTTTTTGCGCAGCGTACAAATCCTCTCTTTTCTTGTAAACCATTGCTAGATTATAGCATCAAATTCTAATCTTCTTTGAGCAGGGAGCTCTCACTAGAAATTTGCTATCTGCCCGGATCAATAATCGTCGGTGGATTCTGTCTGAGGCTATCAAATGTTGCAGTTCGTGTTTGGTATGCCTCCAGCGCCTTCTCTAAGGCGTCACGACTTATCGTAGAACCGCCGCCGGTTTGTCCAAAGAGACCCGTTTCTTGTGTCGTTGCACCACGGAACGTAAACCATGCGACACTCACGTTCGCAATAGTAATGCATAGCGCTACCACCAAAATGAGATACCAATGTACCGCGGGAGTTGGCGTCTTGCGTAACATCTCAAACAATCGTGCAAAGAAACGATATTTGCCAAGACGAACGTATATTTTTTCAAATGAGCTTCTAAACATAGTTTTTATGATACATCGGGCCGTATCAGCCGCAGCACCGTGATATGAAATGTGCCGTTCCATGCACGATCTTTTGCATCTTGTGTTATCTGAACTTTCTGTACCTGTACTGCAGCTGGGAAGGTTTCGAGCAGTTGCAATAAGTAGAACAATTCTTGCAGGGCTCCCTCACTGCTAAGCACCAGACGCAACGGTACAATCCGTTCATCTGTATCAATCGCTTCCTCTGCACTCACCGACTGTACCGTAATTGGTGCACCAACATATATCCCAAGCTCTTCGACATTACCCAAGAACGTGACAATGTCTTCCTCTCTGAGAAAGTAGCTATCGAGCTCGGCTCGCTCCATCTCGGTGTCGCGAATAATGCGTCGTACTGTTTGTGTATGTGCATTTCTTGCAGCAACAAAACGTGCGTCCTCAGCGGTATTTGTCACCTCACTAAGCGTATGTCGCACCTCGAGAAAGAGCCATACATACGCCGATGTCGCCGCAAGCAGCGTTAACATCCCGGCACATACGAGTATTGTTAGTGAAGTATTTTTTGATGCGGTTTTCATGATTCAGGATCAAATTGGACAGTGAGCGAAAATGGCAAAATTGCACCGCTGGCTAAATCGGACACCGGGAGTGTTACGCCGGTAAAGGCTGGGTCTGCGCGAAGTGTCTGCACAAATGCGTTAAGAGATGTTCTGTCTCGTGCTTCTCCTGAGATACGTAGATTGAGCATTGACGTCTTACCTTCCCCCACTTCGTAGAGAAACTCACTGATGATGATGTGCTCTGCGTGTGATTGCCAGTCACGCATGATCTGCTCTATTGCACGCGTTGCGTGTCTGTTGTTGCTGCTCAATAATAATTCTGTTTGTGTGTTAACGACACGTGCCGTTTTTGTCGCGCCATCACGCTCAGTTGCATCTTGTGTATTTGCCTGTACCTCTTGGTAACGTACCGCTTCATTGAGATCGGTACGCGCTGAAAGATATGCCGGTATCAACGAAACGCTTCCAATGAGCATTGCTGCAGCAAACATGAACGTGAACGTGATGCCTAATCGCAAATAATAGTTGCGTCGCAGTGCATCTCGTTCATATGGTGGAAGTACGTTTGCCATATCACTACATTACGTCACGTAAAATAAGTCCCGCGGTGGTCGCTGCTTGCCAAGAAATGACACGAGGAATTTTTGGAATATGTTTGTCAGTACTAAACATGTTCCCCCATACATCAGCGACATGTACCGGTACCTGCAATGTACTCGAAACCTGCTCAGGCAATCCCTTAAGTCCAACTGCACCCCCACACAAAAAGATGTTTTTGATGCCTGCAATGCGATTTCCTTCTTCGTCTCGGCGAGTGTCCCAATAATGGTAGTGTCGTTGAATTTCCTTCACCAGCATTGTCACCGTTTCCATAAGAATATCTTGCAATGCACTATCTTCACATTCTGCAATGCCTTGCTGCCGTTTTATGTCATCAGCCTCCTCTTCAGAAACGTTGTAGTGCTTCATAATTGCCTCGGTTAGTGCGTTACCTCCCACCTTCACCGTTGTACTGAACAATGGAATTTGCCCGAGTGCGATAGTAATACCGGTACGAGTGCGGCCAAAATCAATAATCATTGAAACACCGTCTGACGTAACTGGAACAATAGAGCGTGCGATGGATTGCGCCTCGAGTTCGAACCCCTTAACGCGGAAACCGCTTTGCTCAAATGCTTCTTTGTAGCCATCAATGATGTCACGCGGAAAAACAGTCACACTAATGTCGGTAACCGGACCGCGTCGCCGCAAAATATCGTAATTAAACACTGCGTTGTCAGCGAGAATTGGTGCGTGTTCACTCAAAGAAAATTCGATTACCTGCAGAATATCTTTGTCTTTGTGTGTTGTCGGTACTTCAAGCGTATACAAATATACGAGCTCTTCCGGTAGTGACGCATTCACGAACGTACGCGCATGTTTCTCGTGCAGTTCATTAAGCGCTTCGGACAATCCGGTAACATCTTGCACGACCCCATTCTCTACGATGCCTTTCCCGAGGCGAACGGAATCAAACATGCCCGGCACAAGCCCGGCGGGTGTATACGCTGCATCAAGATATTTTATTGAGGTGTCAGAAATATCGACGCCGGCTGCTGGCATCGAAAGAAATTCCGGCGGCGGAAAGAACGCTGCAATTTTGTGTGTATGCAGACCCTGCATGTGAGTAAGTATAGCATTGCTTACTGACACGAGTTACCGTGTTTATACACGATTACCAGAAAAAATAATATGTGGAGAATCCAACAACGAGTGCAACACCAACGACAGTTGTATACCACCAGAATCGTCGCATGAAGTGTGCTGCGTTATCACCGAATACTTTCGCTACGTATGCAACAAGCAAGTAGCGCGCGTAGCGCCCGACAACAGTCGCCACAATGAATGGAATGAAGTGTGCTTTTGTGAAGCCGGCAGCGAGTACCGCGACTTTAAATGGTATCGGGGTGAATGCCGCGGTTAGCGTAAAAAGGAAGATGCCTTCATGGATGAGCTCTGTCGCCTGCTGCATGTACTCACCAAGATGGTAGAACGCGATAATGCGCACGCCGAGTGTTTCATATAGCGCCGCGCCCACAACGTAACCAAATACTGCTCCGGCAATTGAGGTAATCGCAGCGATAGACGCAAATGCAAACCAGCGATGCTTGTGTGCAAACACCATTGCCACAAGAAAGGGATCCGGTGGAATAAACGAGACGCTACTCTCGGCGAATGACAAAAAACCAAGAAGTAGTCGCGCTTGTACAGTGTCAGCCTTCAATACAAACCACGCACGTAACCGAGTCAGATACGCCATCATAGTTATTTCCCCGCCGTCCCCGAGGGAACCGCAATGTCCGGGTGAAGAAGCGCGAACGCATCACCTTCGCCAACCGCCAGAAGCATGCCATTGCTTTCAACACCTTTTATGGTTCGTGGTGCGAGATTTACAATGTATGGCAATTGCTTCCCTACTAAGTGTTCCGGTTCGCGGAGATGCGCAATACCCGACACGATGGTTCGCGGTGTCTCTTCGCCGAAATCAATCATGCACTTAATGAGCTTGTCGGTTTCGGGAACGCGCTCTGCAGCAAGTACTGTGCCAATACGAATGTCTACTTTTGCAAAGTCATTGATGGAAATTTCATCTTTCATGAGTGATTATTTTAGTCTTCAGGTGGATGCTTATCAAGAAACGTTTGTAATATCAGCGCTGCCGCTGAAGCGTCCGCTAGTGCATCAGCAGTATGTCGTTTTGCTTGTGCAGTGGTAAGGAACTCGGGCTCCATGTGCACGTGGTAACCGGCATGAATGAGCGCTTCGGTAAAGTGATTGATGTGCTCCATCACCGGGTTATCTTCCCCTTTGAACCCGAGTGAATGCCCCATCACAATCGCAATAATTCCTTCATCTTCGAGCAGTTGTTTGATCTTCTCAAACAAATACATGTCATTAGGCTCAACCGAGTGCGGAAATGCAATCGTGCCCGCATCGTCAGAGAATGCGATGCCAACTTTCTTTGTACCGTAGTCTATTCCGAGATACTTCATCCCGTTAGAGATAGGGAACGTTTTAAGCGATTTTTGAGATATCGTTTTCCCATACCAGATTTAAGATATAATTCCCTCGACCGTGCGTCATGCTCGTGCTGACTTGCTTCGTAGTATATCAGCTTAAACGGGCGTCTGTGCTTCGTAGATGATGTGAGCCCATCTTGATGCTGCTTAAAACGTTTCCGTAGGTCATTAGTGCTACCGGTGTACCACTTTCCATCTTCCAGACTTTCGAGTACATACACGTACCAAAACTTCTGATCTCTAACGGGATTCATCCCGTTAGAGATCATTACTCTTCGAGAGAGTCTTGCTGGTCGGAGCGCTTTGCAACAGCGAAGATGTAGATGATTTCAAGAATTGCCAATGTGTTTAACACCAGCAATGCGATAAACCACCATTTGTCACCGCGGCGTGCAGCTAACCACAGTGCCCAACCAGTCCATGGGATAACCCACAATGATACGAGTGCGAGAATCACTCCGGTATTTGGACCAAAAATATCGATCATGCCTCCAGTATACTACGAGTCTGTATTTTGGAAATGTAATCTGGTAGGATACGTGCCACGGAGAGGTGGCAGAGTGGTTGAATGCACCGGTCTTGAAAACCGGAGTGCGGCGACGTACCGTGGGTTCGAATCCCACCCTCTCCGCAGATTGAAACTTCGGACTCGGACAAGGCCGCGCCGCGAAGCGGCGCGGCAGAATGGGCGGACAGAAAAGCACGCCGCGAAGCGGCGAAATGGAAAGGGGCGGCTACCGAAAAGTGCGGGGATGCGGCGTCCAAAACGGGGTTCGTTCCGACTTTCAGCACGAACTGCTTGATGCGGGACAAATCGTCCGACGAACTCAAGAAATGGGCTTGTTTCAAATCTAAAATCCACTCCCGCAGGGGTTCGACCCGATTCTTTCTTCCGCGTTCAAAATCTTTCAATTCCGCTCGGCATGCGGCGAGAGAGCGCATGAGCGTGTCCTTTTTCGTGAGATACGCCTCTTTCGGCACATCGCCGTCCAAATACAACGCGACCAGTTTTTCCATGCGCTCCTCGTCCGCTTTGATGTTGGCGGAAAGATTTTGAACATCGCTTTGCGACGCTGAACGCTCCTCGCGCTCCTGTCGCTCGACTTCCGCGAGCATCCAATCGGTATAGCGATCGCAAAGAGAGATTGTTTGAAGCCGTGCCTTGATTTTGTCGGCGAGGGCAGATTCCTGTACATACGGTTGCGTACACTTCCCGCGCTTTTTGGAACAGCGATAGTACCGATAGCGGCCGCCGCTCTTGCCGGTCGCCCACTGCGCCGAAATCATCCCGCCGCACTCGGCACAGCGAAATAGTCCGGTAAGCGGAAAATCGTGGCGTATCCGGCGAGAGCGCGGACGCTCCTTACCCTCGACGACTTTCTGCACGGCTTCAAACAATGTGGGAGAAAGTATCGGCTCAAAGCGTCCATCAAACCATTCACCGCCATGCTTCACCATGCCGAGATACGCGCGATGCGTGAGGAGGCGTTTGATGGACGCTTTGGCAAGTGGCGTTCCGTTCGACGACACCACATTCAAGTCCGCCAAAAATGCGCCGAGAGAAACGAGCGTATGCGTTCCTTTGGCGTACTCCTCGTATGCAATGCGAACGATACGAGAATTCACGGGGTGCGGTTCAATGTTTCGCTTCGCTGGATTGTTCGCATAGCCAAAGGGCGCACGATTGAGCCACTCTCCCCGGCGCAATTTTTGGCGGACGCCGCGCTTGATATTCTCGCTCAAATTGTCGCTGTAATATTTCGATTGGCCGAACGCCACTTGCAACATAAAGAGCCCCTGCGGGGTGGGAGAGAACCAAAAGGTCGGAAAGCGCAAAGACGACGCCTTGCCGGTGTCCACGGCGTATATGACGCGCCCGCCGTCAATCGAGTTGCGGGCAAGGCGGTCAGGATGCCATGCCAGTATCCCGCTTGCCTCGCCACGCTCTAGGCGCGTCATCATCTCGCCGAATACTTCACGCCCCGGCGTCTTTGCGCTTTTCGACTCTTGAAATTCTGCAAGAATTTCAATATTTTCTTTACGCGCATACTCTCGCAATTCAAAAAGCTGCGCCTCAATGCTCATCACTTGGCGGTCGTCATCCTCCGTCGATTTGCGCGCGTATAGAAAATATTTTGGTTCTCTCATAAATAGTTTTTGGATTTGAAACAAGAGCCGTATTCTCCGCGTCTTTTCGGTCTCTCCCGCCGCCCCCTTCCATTTCGCCGCTTCGCGGC
>DFRR01000007.1:0-16951 GCA_002378745.1 Patescibacteria group bacterium UBA3458
TTCCCTCACGGTACTTGTTCACTATCGATCTGAATGAATATTTAGCCTTACCAGTTAGTTCTGGCAGATTCACTCGGGCTATTCGTGTCCCGAGCTACTCAAGAACGCTAGCTAAAGAGACATGTTATTTTCGAGTACGGGACTATTACCCTCTGGGGTCAACCTTCCCAGGTTGTTCCTCTAATAACATATTTTGTAACTCTTCCTACATAAATGCAGCACTAACGCCTTACAACCCCCTACTGCAAGCAGTAAGGTTTGGGCTTCTTCCGTTTCGCTCGCCGCTACTCAGGAAATTCCTATTGGTTTCTATTCCTCTGGGTACTTAGATGTTTCAGTTCCCCAGGTATACCCCTCGTGTCAAGCACGAGGTCATCGAGTGTTGCTCGATGGGGTTCCCCCATTCAGAGATCTCCGGATCGAAGGTTGTTTGGCACCTCCCCGAAGCATATCGCAGCCAGACCACGTCTTTCATCGCTTCATTCAGTCAAGGCATCCACCATGTGCCCTTAATGGAACTTCCTGTAAGGAGTTCCACTAACACACTTTGTTGTGTCTTGTGTATCAACAACGCAAACCACTTTACGGTGTTGATACGGTTTTGAAACTACCAGCAAGCCCGGTGAGGCTGCTGTAGTGTAGTTTCGGTTTTATTCCTTACTCTCTACGAATAGAAAGTAAGAATGCAATGCATGTCCCGCACGGAAAGACCAGGGTCGGCTAGACCCAATAATCAAAACGGGAACATGCTATCTGCATGTCGATTTCAATGCTATGTAATTGTCAAAGTACAACGTGTCCCGAGCAAGAAAAAAAGCCGCTTCTGCGGCCGAATCAGTGCTTTCTAAATGAAAAAGTCACCTCTAACGGCACGCCTTTTGCTTCATTACTTTACTCATAAACACGTGGGCGCCATTATATAGATACCCTAGGAAATGTCAACAAATCTCACATAAAAAGGGCCGAGATGTAGCATTCTCGGCCCCCTCTTCACGCAGGCGCCCGCTTAAGGATACGATGACATTCCTCGATGTTACACACCAAGTCAGCCGCTAGAGCTGAGACCACCGGGAACCCCGGAGTCCCTTTCTGCTGTGTAATGACCCACAGACCTTCTTCGGTGACATCAATCCCCTTGAATACCTTCGTGACGTAGCGAACCTGGTTGCGATCCAGATATGCAAGCGCTTCTTCTTTGAGCGCTGCGACTCCCCGCAGCACTGCTTCAACATCGGTCATGTGTATACTCCCGTCGTTGTCTGTGCACCCTTATACCACCACGCCACCCAAAACACAAAACACCCGCCAAGGGCGGGTGTTTTGTGTTTTAGAAAAGTAGTAGCGACTACTTGTGGCTCATCTCTGAGCGAAGTTGTTCGAGGTAGCGTGCTGCTGCATCTTGTCCTCCCAAACCGAACGCAAGTCCGAATCCGAGTGAAAGTGCAACGACAACACCGGCAAACAATGTCTGTACAAACGCTGCTGCAACTTGCAACTGTGCAAGTGCTGCGAGGAATGCAAAGATCCAGATTGCCCACTTCGCAAGATTTCCAAGGAAGTGTGCGCTCTTCATTTCTGCTGCGCGAGCTGCTCCGGCAACGAGGTTCTTTACGAACTCACCAAGTACTGCAGCAATCAAGAGAATCAAGACTGCAACAATAACTTTTGGCAAGTAGGTAAGTACTACGTTCTGGAGAAATACTCCCACCTGGTCAAGTCCGAGGACTTCAACGGCAGCAAGTAGGAATACTACAATGATGAACCATTTTACGAGTCCACCAAGTAATCCCCCAGCACTCATTTTAAATCCTCCCTTGTTGACTGCCTCTTCGAAACCAGCGCTTCGGAGTGCGTTGTCTATCTTAAGTGCATCCACCACTTGCGCGACGATGCGTCCCAAAATAGCACCCACAATCCAACCGATTACAAAGATAACAATCGCTACGATGATGTTTGGTACGAACACTACAAAGTTCAACCAAACCTCCTGAAATGACTGCTGAATAGCAGCAGCCCATGATTGAATCAACATAACGTTATTTTTGCCTAGGCGTTATATGTGAAAGTTAATAATGATTGCTACGACCTACATTAATAATACCACCCTAGCAACAAGGAACATGAAGGGCTGTGGAGTAGTATGGAGCCCTCATCATCGTATTCAGTCCTTACAAACTAGGCGATTTTGCGCATATGCACATCCTTCCACGTTGGCGCGAGTTTGTCGACAATAATCTGATGCGGATAATCAAGCACATCGCGTACGAGCCGATCGTACACACCCAGTCGGTACGTGAAATCAGTAGTGGTAAATGCCGCATAGCGAAGTTCTCGCCCCATGTGCGACTCAAGATCACGAATTGCTGCTTTTAGTCGTGCGTCGTGAATGGAGTCTCCCACTACCAAAATATCAATGCGACTGTCCGGCTCACGAATGAACACGCCGGCGACAATCACCAACTTCATCTTTCCTGCCCCACTCACCTTTTTCAAGATGCCTTTGTCATCAGTCGGCTGAATGTTGAGTATAAAATTGCGCAGCACGAGCAGATCACTAAAGTTGCGGTCAATCAAAAATCCCGATACTTTCTTTTTCGTCTCTTTCTTGTTCTTGCCACGTCCGGACAACACCACGCGCGTATCCTGCTCTTTCTTAAGCAACCCAATTTTGGTGAGTAGCCTGAGTTCTTTCGCTACCGTCTGAATATGCACCTTCGCATGTTCAGCGACCTCCGCCTGTGTGTAACAGGTGTCGAGGTTTGAGAGGAACAGCCGGAGTATCTTCACGCGTGCCGAGCTTCCAAAGAGTGCTGTCAGTACTTCGTTCATCCCGTTAGAAATAGAATGCGGACATATGGATACGTCCGAATCCTTTTTGGTTATATTTCGTAAAAGCGACCTGATTCATACAATCACATTGTGTACCCCGCAATTTCTAACAGGATTCATTGGGAATGATTGTAGCATAGCCATTCTGCAAACAAAAAACCGCATCCAAGGATGCGGTTTTTTGTTGCGTACCTTCGTACACAAACAAATTACTTCAATTCGATAGTTGCGCCAGATTCAGCGAGTTTCGCTTTCATCTCTTCAGCCTCTGCTGCCTTTACGCCAGCCTTAAGGTCAACTGGGGCACTCTCAACAAGTTCCTTTGCCTCCTTAAGTCCGAGACCGAGCACGTCCTTCACTGCCTTGATGACACCAATCTTTGATTCACCAACTGCGGCAAGGTGAATAGTGAACTCACTCTTCTCCTCTGCTGCCTCACCTGCTGCCGCACCTCCGGCAACAGCAACCGCTGCAGCTGATACACCGAACTTCTTCTCGAGTGTCTTTACGAGTCCATGCAATTCAAGTACGGTCATCTTCTCGATTTTCTCGATAAGTTCCTTGTACTCTGCAGGCACTTCTACCTCTTCCTCCTCGGCTGCCGGAGCTGCTGCTGGCGCTGAGGTTTCAGCTGCTGCCTCTTCTGCAGGAGCTTCGGTCGCTGCATCAGTAGTCTCTTCTGCAGCACCATCCTTGTTCTCTTCTTCAGTCATGATTAGTTAATTATAGTGTGTTGTTAAAGTGGTTGAAAAATTATCAGATGTAGATGCAGTGCGACAAAGCAATGCGCTACATATGAGATTCTTACGCTTTCTTTTCTGCAATTCCGTTAAGTGCAATAACCAAACCTTGAATTGGTGAGTTGATGACGTTTGCGAACATACCACGAAGTACGTCGACTGGTGGAATAGTCGCCACTTCGTTCATCTCTGCAGCATCCATGAAGCGACCCTCATAGATACCTCCCACAATCGAAAGCTTGCCACCGTATTTCTTTACGAATGCGTGTACACCGCGGGCTGCGGCTGTCGGGTCATCCGACCCATACGCAACGGCTACTTCACCGGTCATCTCCGGCTGAGTGCCAGTGATACCCGCTGCAGCAAACGCACGCTTCATGAGCGTCTTTCGTGCAACGAAGTACGATACTCCCTTCTCACGAAGATCACCGCGCATAGCAGTTTCTTCGCTTACCGGAAGTCCAGAAAAGTGTACAAACACTGTTGAAGATGACGACTTCGCCGCATCTTCAAGGCGATCAATAATCGCTTTCTTTTGTTCTTTTGTTTTTGCCATGTGCAATACAAAATTGCTGGTAAATATAACGAGCGTTATATGAAGAGAATCAACCTCGGCATGTCTGACTCCGTAAATGCGGATGCACGCTGTCTTCAGCTCGTTGGGAAAGACTATACCCAATATTCAGACAGAATACAATATTTGGTTGTATATACGAACCTAATGAGGCATTATTATTCAATATGGAATCAGTATCTAACGACGAAGGTCCAAGGGAAAGGAAGTCGATCGACCCCTACCTTGAGAAAGATAATGCGCGGTATACGCAGCGTCTTATTGAGGCTGTGCGCAACCAGATTGGTGACGTCGCCGCGGCAAACCTCGAATCAATACTATTTGAGCCCACTCTTGACCCCGATACACGCATTCCCGCAAAGAAACAAGAGCGTATAATTGGTCTGAATGCTACCGAAATTTCACTTATCAAAGACCTCGCAAGGCAACATAACGTTCTCCTGCCTAAAATATTTGAAGATCACTAAAAAAGCGCCTGACGGCGCCTTTTGGTTTATATTCCTGAATACTGCTTATTTAAAGAGAAAGAGCGTCGCGGCAGCCTGTGCGATGTCTTGCGTGCTCACATCGTAGTAGTTCACCGCAAGCACCACACCGAGACTCACGGAAATAATGAAGGCAAAACCAAAGAGAAAGTTAAAGAATGTGCCATTCAAAATATCTTTTTGCATATAGATAATAGTACTGTGTAGTACAGTAAAATCAAATCATTCCCACTTCTGGAAAACCGTGTGACTAACCGCACGGTTTTTATTTTACTATTCTGAGAAGATCCACTCGAGCACTCGGTAGTCATTATGTGGCGGAGTTGATGTTGCCGCTCCGGTGAAGTAATCGTCGAAGGCAACACCATCGCCTGCATGCGAGCTGCCAGTGTATTGTTTCCACATTGCTACAAATACATTGTCGCCATTTTCGAGTGAATCAACGATGTCTCCATTTTGAGTTGAGAGCATCGATCCAAGCTGGTGCCCGGCAATGCTCGTTGAGCTACCCACCGTTCCTTTGTACAAGGCGCCGGCCGCACTGAAATTCGTAGGGGTAGACCAGAGGCCGGCAAGATACGTGCAATTCTTTGTTGAAATATTCCCGGGAACCGATGGCGCATATGTTCCACCGTCTTCAAAGCTCTCAGTATACGGCTCGCAGAAGTAACCAAACTCAGGATACCCGTTACTACTCTCCTGCTTCACCGTACCGTATATTTTTCTATCACTTCCATATTCGTACCCGCGCGCATCATAGTATTCGTTTACCACGGGGTAGCCATCGTTACTCTGCCAGTTTGATGCGTCACTTCCGGATGCATCCACATCAATGCGCTCCATTGAATAATACTTGCCGGAATTAGATCCACCACACCAACCACCACATGCATCAGTACTTGGCGTAGCATCGAGCTCGGTTAGGAATGTACTCGTTGCAGCAAGTTGCAACAGCAGCTCTTCCCCACTGTCGCTGAGTGCATCAAAGTCAATCGCCAAGTCTTCACCTTTATTTGTCGCACTCCCGTCTCCACGTTCAATGAGATATGCGTGGTCAGTCCAATAGTCTCCTACTCCGATAGTTCCGATGAGTTGTATACTCGGTGAACCATCGCGTGCTTCCAATTGTACATTCTCCAGTGTCAGCACATGGTTGGTGCGGTTGTAGAGTTCAATCCATTCATCGTCCGCGCTTGCCGCAGTGCCACCCCACGCAACTTCTGTTATCACTATTGGATTTGCAAACACTGCCACATCTTCTTCATTCGACGACGCACTGTTCCCCGCCGCATCATATGCAACAATAGAAACGTTACTTGTCGCTTCATCACTAAGCGTTACGGTTGCACTCGTTGCAGATGTTGTCGCAACTTCCGTATCCTCAACCTGAATCGAGAAGTATGCGGCATCGTTTTGTTCGTCCCACTCTAAGTGCACCTCAGTCGTTCCCGCCAAACACTCCCCGTCTTCTCGTAATGTGTATATGCATTCCAATACGCTGAGCGTCGGTACATTTGGTGGTGTTACATCAACTATCACATCCATTGCTACTGTCTCAGAATCCTCATTTTCTGAGCTGGTTTGAAAAAATGATGTGACTACTGTTCCCTCCTCAAGCGTAAACGGTCCTAACGACCAGGTGCCATCGGTTGCTACCGTGGTCGTTGCGATCGTGGTGCCAATGGTTCCGGTTAGCATGTGCCCCTCTACTCCCGTGCCACTGAAAGTAACGGTGGTGGTTGCGAGCGATGTATTCGCTTCAGGTTCTAACACCACAGGAGCTGCAACTGTATCAGCAGCAGCAGCAGCAGCAACATCACCATCATCATTACTGTTTTGTACTGCACCACCACCGTAGCCACCCGAGCCAGGCTCGAGACTCGGCAGCTCCGTTTTTGTTTCTCCAGCACCTTCTTCATTTTCTGCTATTACCGTAGACTCCTCCTCAAACACCTCCTCTTCTACCACTGCTTCAGATTCTTCTTCCGGTACGGTGGGCTCGTCTTTTACTGTTTCTGGTTGTATAACAATCGGCGTTCCCTCGGGCAACGCTTCTCCGATGATTGACTGCTTTGCTTGATTAAACGCCATCAGCGCATTCGCCGGCTGCTTGCGTGATTCCTCATCTTTCAGTGGTGATTCACGCGCAATCGCAGGTACATGAATTCCGTACACTGCAGCAGCGGCAAAGTACCCGTCAAGGTCTTCCTTATTGAGTTCGTACACATCAGCGGCAGCAAGTGAGGTGAATTTCGTCTTTGCATCACGCACCGTAGCAAGCGAATCAACAAACGAAGTAACTTCATCATAGCTCTTGTTCATTGCCAACAGTTCACCCGTTTGTCTCTCCTTCTCCACCTCACGAAAAAAGAGATCTATAACCGCAACCCCATAAACAACAGCTTTTTCCGAAAGAACGTCCCAATAAGCTTTAGATATCTCTCCGTCTTTATCGTCAAAAAAGTACCTAGTGACCTCTACTTTATTTTTTCGATCGAACTCCTGGGCTGCCCTAACTACTATATGTCCATTCTGTTTATGTACACCAAAATTAGCGTCAAAGTATAAATCATCCTCTGCTGGGTGTATATAATGCTCAAATTCCGTATCACGACTTAAAAAATTATTATTTGTAAAAGTCGCAACTTCTTTCATCGCGCCCTCAATTGAATTTGCTTGTACCAGTTTGTGCGAAACAATCGCAATACTCCCGCCCAACCCTTCCGTAAAAGTCTCATATGGGTCTTGCTGTCGAGGGATAAAGGTTGGATGTGCATCATTTCTTACGTGTGCTGGCACGGTTGCATCTTGCACAAGGTGCAATACATGCCCAAGCGCCTCCATAGCTCGAGCTCTGTCACCGTGCACATATTCATATATCGCTCTGTCCCAAGAAAAGTCAGAATCGGAAGAAAACAATTCTTCTCTGCGACCAGGTTTCCCTTGCTTCAAGATGCTGCGCGCCCAAACCGGTGCCGCAATTCCGTCAACCGGGTTTCCGTCTCGCCATATATTTCTCTGCAGCCCAACCCCAGCTATTGGATCATAAAAATGATTTATTGGACGTGTCGAATTATCCTCCTCAATACTCCCCCTCATTACCGACTGCACATCAGAGTCTACGAACATATTTGTCGTTAGGCGTTCGTACTCTCTCAAGGTGTTCTGGGTTAAGTTGCTATGTGTCGCGGTACTGTATGCATAGGAAAAACTCGGCGCAGCTGAGGTACTGAGTGTTAGAAAGAGTATGATGTTTAGTAATCTTCGAGTTTCCATTTTTTGGTATATTCGTTAAGCTTGAATCTTTCAAGATGTTTTTGAGCACCATTATCGAAAAACTCAATCTCGTACGTTATACCGTCGTAAAATAATCCTCCTTGTTGATCATATGTTTTTAGTATCTGTAAATATTGATCAAATCCGTCTATCTCAGAAAGCTCTTGGTATACTGACTCCTGTTGTTCCGGTAAATAATATTTACTCGCCAATTCATAATCTCCTGCTTCAAGTGCTTCAATGAACAACTCGAGTGTTTCTTCCGGAGTCTTTCCTCCGTACGTGTCTTTTCTGTCTAATGCCTCAAGTCTCTCACCTTCAGCCTTCCAGGCAGCAAGAATTTGCAATTGTTCTCGTTCCTCTGCACGAAACGGTGCATAATATACCCAATCAGCCGCGTACTCATACGCTTGCCATAAGCCCACCGCACCAAGTGGAATAACAACAACCCAAAGCCACCACTTACCCCGCAACGTACGTAATATATTCATATTCTTCATACTAGCATCTCTCTCCTACCCCGCCACCAACACACCTAAAACCGTGGAAAACTTTTCGCCAACACGTGCTAGGACTCCCCTAGCACGTGTTGGCGCTGAAACTCATCAATGGTACTTACGTCAAAAAGCGGGTCAACGTCAAATAAGCTTTGATCGACTATGCTCCTTTTCAAGAGTACTGCCTCCTCTCTTTTCGGAGATGTTGTATGGTAATCTGGATAACTTGTATACGCATACTGCATTAAGAATGCATGGCTTCGCTTTTGATTGCGTATCCCTTTCTCCTTCCAGGTCTTTTCAGGAGCATATAATGCTAAGGGGTTTAGATGAATATAGGAAAATAACCATTTGAAATACTCATCGGAATCGACATGTCTTGAACGAAATGGACGACACATCAATGGTCCGGTTCTTTCGTGCTTAATGTTCATATACATCGAAAAGGATGTTAATAGTTTCGACATGAAAGAACTTATTCCTTTTTCAGACTTTTCCCTAACGAGTAAATGAAAATGATTAGGCATTAGCGCATATGCAGCAATATCTACCAAGGTTTCTCCGCGATCTATATCACTCAGTTTTGTATCTTTTACGCGGTACGCATCAATCCTTCTGTCACTATTTCGCAGATACAAGAGCTTTTGAAAATGTTTCTTATCGCTAGCATCAAAAAATATTTTTTGCTTGTCGATGCCACGGTTATAGATGTGATACCACTCATCTTCAACGAAGGGTGTTTTACGTTCCATGCCCCCATAATAACGTCTGTGAGGCAGCCCCTTTCTCTGTGTGTTGATACCCATGTGCTAGGACTCCCCTAGCACTATAGTCTCGCGCATACAGTAGTTATATAGGTTTAGAAAAAGAACCTGCCAAACCACGCTAAAATTAGTGGTGATACTATCAATATCGTAGAGAGTAGAGTGGCAAATGTTATGTACCGCATCCAAGAACTATGTGCTTTCCATCCACAGTTCACATACTGCTTGCGAAGTGCAACAATCGTCCCAATACTCCAACTTATACCACCGGGAACGATGGCGAAGGCCATAATTACAAATCCATCGTGTGAGAATAGAAACGAGGAATATCTTGTCACCAGTGTGCCTACCATCACTATGATTCCAAGCACCGTAACACTACTCGCAATCACTCCTGCCGGAACCATTCTATAAAATGCGTAATAGGCACACATGAACACAGAGAGGAGCACTACTCCGACCACGGTTGTGCCGACAATGCCTACAGCTACAATGGCAGCTCCGAGGACATCTTCACCGCCTCTCGTGACAAGCATGCTCATTACGACTGCGCCAAAACTGACAGCATTAATAATCAGTATAGTGGAGATGATTTGTAGGAAGGAGCGTAGCTCGACAGTACGCGACCGTCCTGTCCACCAAATATACAGCGATTTTCTGAAGTACAAAGTTATTGCAAGCAGCATACAAAGAACGAATAGCGTAATTAGGGAGTGGTATGTAGTTGCTAGAAAATCAAATACGTGAGCGCTATCAATACTTACACCGTATGCCCCATAGTAAGCATAGAGGATGTAGCTAATATATCCGAGTGGAATTATGTATAGCTTGCCAATTCTACGATATCTACTCTCCCCGGGTTTTTCCGAAAGAACCCACGCACAGTACAGTAATGCAATTGATATACATGCGATAAACTTCCATACTCCCAGGAGGTTGAAATCGCTGATGAATGAAGCAGTTGCCCATATACTGATAGTTGCTGTAAAGACAAAGAGTATGTTCCGTATGGGTCGATTGCTACTTATTGCAAGCGCAGCTGCAACCGCAATACATGCAAAAAACAGTCCGAACAAAACAAATTGAAACATAATCACATAGTACAGAAGTCTCCCTACTATATATAGGCTTGAACGTGCATAAGAGGATGGTGGTCGATTGGTTTTGGTTTACGCTTCTACATAAAAACCCTTCGGTTAATCGAAGCGTTTTTTGATTTTCATGTTACCAATTGAAGTATTAGAACTCGGTGATGACGAATTCCTGCATGTCTGCGTTGAACATGTAGTTCGTGCGGAATGGGAGTGGTCCGCCGCCTGGATATACCGCTATTTCATAGATACCGTTGTCTGGGTCAATGAGTTGTACCGGGTCAACCTTCCCATTGTAGTACGCAAATACTACCGGGTGTCGCGCCATGTCGTTATAGGTGTTGAATGATGCTTCGTAGTCTGCCTGAAGGTGTGGCGAGAAGTATGAAGCAGCTCGCTGTGCATCGTTTGCCACCATCGCTTCAGCGAAGAGTCGAAGTGCGTCGCCAGGAGAGCCTGCCTTCTGGCGTGGCCCGAGCTCCTTTTTTTCTGCCTTTGTGGGTGCCTGTGTTGTTTCTTGCTGTTGGGTTGTGCCTTGCGCTGTAGCAGTGGTTTCTGTAGCGACTGTGGCTGTTGTTTCGTCTTCCTGCTGTTGTGTCGTTGTTGCTGCCCCCTCCTCTACTGTTTCTAGTTCAGTAACGAGGCCAGGAACTTCATTTTGTGCAGCGCCATTAAAATATGCGTATGCACCAAGTGCAATTACTACTAACAATCCTGCAGCAATGATGAGATTTCGTTGATTGATGTATTCCATGGCGTCTATCATACCGTGTTCTATGGCGTGCGCAACGATAGGACGAAACCAACAATGCTCCAGTTAACTGGAGCATTGTTGGTTTTTTACTTGCCTTATGTCCAAGGGTTCCCCTGGGCGAGGCACCGGGTTTGAATTTATCAAGGACCGCCCTTGATAAACGAAACGATGGGGGTGTTTCTGTGCACCTTTTTATCCAGGCATGGGAAAAGCCCCAAGCGCTTGCGCGCTTGGGGCTTGTTCCCTACTTGTACCTAACTGAAGTTAGCCAAGATAATCAGACTATAAGTCGATTATGAAGGGTTAACAGCTGTTGGTCCAAAGATGTCTCCGCGGAAGAGAACGTCTCCTTCTGCGTAAGCACCGCTACCGTCGATACCAAAGGTTGCGTCAGCTGCGGTGTCGTCGAGCCATACCTGGATTGAGTCTCCGTCGTCCTCGAGGTCAGAGGTGTCTGCGAAAATCGAGACTGTCTCTGAACCACGTGCAGGAATTGTAAGAGTGTTTGTCCAAGTTGTGAAGTCGATCTGGGTTACTGTTGTCGAACTGGTGATTGTACCAGTGTCAAGAGTAATACCATCTTCGTCCTTCAATGTAATGGTCTCTGTACCTGAGTCAGTGTTGTCTCCAACTACCTGAACCTGGATTGACAAGGTGCTTGTAGCAGCGCCTGCTGAGAACGTTACGTCCTCGTTACCAGGGTTGGTAATCTTGAGTTTAGCAATCAAGTGGTTTGCATTCTGTGTAAGAACAGATGATACACCTGAGTTGTCAAACGCGAACACTGGGTATGCTTCGTATACAGTGTGTGTAGCTGCAGTGCGGTTTGTGCCGCTGTCAGCTGCTGTACCTGAGCTCTTACCTGTTGTCTCAGCGTTGTCGAGAACAACTGCTACAGATGCGCCGTTTGCAACGGTTGTACCGTCGATGTTGCGCATTACTGCCTTAACGGTTACGAGAACGTGTCCGTTAGCAGGAACTGTAAGCTGTCCGTCGTTCAAGAAGAATTCTGGTGAACCAGCGTTGGTCTTTTCACCAAGCTTAGTTGAACCGTTGTAGAAGACGAACTTCTCAACAGCAGTGTTACCAGATGTGAGCAAGAGGCTGTCTACGTCGAGGTCTTCAACGTTTGAAGCTGCAAGACGGAAGACTGCTACTGTCTGCTCTGTGGTTGTGTTGTCAAGCAAGAGAGATGCGATTGGTGATGAAGAGTCTACTGATGTAGTCAATGTACCACTTCCTGCAACTGTCTGTGTCTGACCTGAACCGGTTGGTGTTACAGAAACAGATGAACCTGAAGTTAGACCAACTGCGGTAACGTCACCTGCATCAGTGTCAAGACTGATTGTGTGTGTGTCACCAGTTGTTGCTCCAGATGCAAGGTCTGCAACTACTGCGATGTCAACACTGCTGTTCTTCTTAACAGTAATGTGATTGTCGAGTGAGATTGAGAGTGTTTCGTCTGAAGCACCTGAGTCAACGAATTGCTCAGCGTCAGCTACTCGAGTCTCGAATACGTCACCACGAACTGAGTCGTTGGTTGTGCCACCTGAAAGGTTAGCCCAGATTTCAACGTTGTCGATGTCTCCTGCATCGTCACCTGCGTCACCAAGAGTGTCTTCAAGTACGAGTGCAGTAACCTTTACATCTTCACCTGAGTTTGATGCGTCAAGGTTGATTGTTGCAAAGACATAGTCAGTTGCACCAGCTACGATTGAACGTGTTGCTGGGTTTGCAGTAAGAGTAATAGCTGACAATGATGCTGTCTTAACAGTCATTGTGTTTGCTGTTGCAGTTGCTGTTGGCAACGTTACGTTGTCACCTGTTGTCTGCCCCTTAGCGCTTGACCAGTCTGTTGAAGGTTGTGTACTTACAGCCAATGTGTCGTTAAGTACCCAGTTTGAGTCAAGCTGACCCTTCAAGTACAAGGTTGTTACTCCAACTGGAAGGTCTACTGAGCTAAATGTAATAGCGTCAGTGTTTGTTCCGCCTGAAGTTGCAAGAGTTGATGAATCAACTGGACCTGCAAGAACTGCCCCGTTCTGGTCTACCAACGTAACGTTGGTGATTGTGCGAGATGTTGAACCCGCGTCTACAGTAACGTCAAAGTTCATTGTCTGAACGTTGATTGCCTCACCCTTAAGGTCAACGGTGAATCCACCAAGAATTTCGTCTTGGCTCTGAATACCGATGTTTGCAGCTGGAGCAGCGTTGCTCTTAGCTACAGAGTTGAATGTACCAGCAAGTACGGTTACGACTGAAGCGTCGTATACAGGCTCAGTTGTAGTGAAACCTGCACCACCGTCAGTAACAGTGATTCCGTATCCGTATGTCTCACCTGTTACGTTAATGTCAGTAAATTCTTCGATGTCGAAGGCGATTGTTCGGCTTGTTCCGCCAACAATGTCACCCTTAACAACAACCTCCTTTGAGAAACCTTCCTTGATGACGATTCCTGAACCAAATGAAGCTGTGTAAGTGTCTCCATCAACTGAAGGTGTGTACGCAACACCATCAACGAGAACCTGTACGTTTGCAAGGTCACCTGCTGATGCTGAACCACTCATGTCGAAACGAATTGAGTGTAGGCGTACGTCTTCCTGTGATCCTGCTGTTAGGCGGATTGCAGTAAATACGTATCCCTGAGTACCAATTTCCTTACTCTGGTTTCCGTTTGGATCTTCTGTACCACGGATACCGCTTGCGCTACCAATTGCAAGAGTTGCGTTGATAGTGTGTGCTGCACCAGTGATTGGAAGTGAACCAGATACTGTTGCTGAAGTGTTGATGCTTACAACAGAGAATGTTGCAACTTCACCTGCGCGAGCGTCAAGAACATCTTCCATGTTCGCTGCAACGGTGAATGTTCGACTTTCACCCGGGTTAAGGGTTACGGTTGAACCGATGGTTGCCTGGTTGTTTGAGTTAAGAACCTTTGCGTTTCCGATTTGGGTTCCGTTCTGGTCAAGAAGCACAACTCCGTCGAATGACAAGTTGCTTGCCAAACCACCGCGCTCAACTGTTACGTTGTTGATGGTCTGTGCGCTTCCACTGTTGTTTGTTACGACAAACTTGGTGAAAGGTACGCGTGCTGCTGACTCAGGAGCCAAACCGTTAGCTGGCTGTGCTGCTGCTGAAACGGTCAAACCTGTTCCTGTTGGAGTGGTTCCTGTTCCAGTACCAGTGCCGGTACCTGCGCTCATTGCGTTAGCCGCTGCGCGAGTGCTTGGTCCCCAGTATCCAGTACCAGCTGAGAGTCCAACTGGAGCAAGAATGGTAGCTGCGTTTGCGTTTTGGAACGCAATAACTGCTGCCCGGGTCTTTGCACCAAAGTATGATGACTCGTTACCAGGTGAACCTGCTCCTGAAGTTGAAACGGTAAATCCTTTCGCGTTCAAGAACTTTTGGATGTTCATAACTTCGCCTCCCTGGTCACCTAGTTCGTGATTAAGAGTGAAGTTGTAACTTCCGGTAGTGGTTGTTGAACCACCAGTCATCCCTGCAAGCTGTGCCTGCAATGATGAAATTGTTGAGAGCAATGAGTTGATTTGTGCGGTAAGTTCTTCAACTGTTTGTGCTGATGCCGGTGTGACAAAAGCAAACGAGAAGATCATCGCAACTCCAACTGCTGCTGCTGCAACTTTGTTTGTTGTTAATGCAATACTCATAATTATGTAATTAATGTACGTTGTTACACGTACAGCTTATAGACCTAATTGACTATGAATGTCCCGGCTAATTCGGGGATATCCCCGAGTACTGATGTGCCCGGAGACTCTCATAGCTGTGACATTAGTTCGTCGACCAAACTAACCTCACATTTTTTCTTCCACACATCTTGCGATATGTGGGCGCCCTCTCTCCTACCTGTGTGACAACGATTACTACTAATATAATGTGTAATGGAGTTGTCGCACTGCAGTCGAGCTGACTGTTACTTCTAATTGCCATCTCACCACTACCATTATTTCGACACAGTAGTATGTGAGTTAGCGAACAAAATTTTGAACGGTGTGTCTGTCGTGCGGAATGCTTGTACGCTACGAGAGCGTGCAAGGTGCGGAACGTTGCTTCAATGTTCGGAAATGTTTCTGCGAGTGTAGACGAAGAGTTCCGTCAACACTTACATTTCACACCTACGTCATGTAGGTCTGAATTCACTTGTCCTCATGTATGTATCATGTGCTCCAGCACTAACTTTGATGTAGACGGCTGCGCGATATGCGCTTCTTTAATTGCGCCTTCGCCTGACCGTGATGCTTTATTCGATGCTCCCGAGTGCGAGCGTCTTCTTCATTGCGATACGCTTCGTAGAAAACAAGCTCCCACTGCATGCCTCGGGTTGATCGCGACTTGCCAGAGTTATGCTCGCGCAACCGTCTGCGCAAATCGTTTGTGCATCCGAAATATAACTCACCGTGAGTGTTCTCTAGTACGTATACGTAGAACATCATGGTGTCAGTCTAACACCAAAGTTAGTGCTGGATGAATTGTCAATGAACACACGAGTGCACGCACAAGCGCGCAACTCATACCCACATTATATAGTGCCCAGCCAAGGGAGCAATAAACTGTAGTAGTTCGTAATGTGGATAGCGAACAAAACTTTTGTATGTGAGTGAGAAAGTGCTCATGCGAGAGTGCTTTCACCTACGCTAAAGCGACCGCTGGTGAGCGGCTTTTGTTCTTGGCTTTAACGTACTGCGAAGGATACTATTTTGGCGCGTAAAGTCAATAAAACAGGGCTGCTAAACGACAGTTTCAAAATCAGAAAGTAGGAACAGTCGAGTGTATGGCTACTGGTTTATGGAGTTGATAGTTGCTAGTTTATAGTTGATAGCGCGACGTACAAACGACAAAACCCCGTATTCCTTTAGGAATGCGGGGTTTGTCGTTTCTATGAGCTAATGGCCAGTAGCTAAAAGCTAGCGGCTATACAACCAATGAGTACGTAGTCCACCGCTTGGAACCCTCTCGCTTCACCACGCCGTCGGCGACGAGCGATGCGAGCTCTCGCTGAATACTCTTCTCGCTGTGCTCTGGGAGCTCCTTCGCGATGTCCTTAATGTGTACCGGGTTGTGTTTTGTAACGATGTCGAGTACCGCCATGCGTCGGTTCTTGCGTTGTCGTTTTGCACGCAAAGATTGAGGACGCTTGCTTGTTTCCTGCTTTGTGTCCGTTATAGAAATGCTGTCCGTTACAGTGTCCTTTACAGAAGTGTCCGTGAGCGTCTTCTTTTGTCCGTTAGAATGTCCGTGCGAGAGTACCTTTTTTTCTTCGCGTGATGGTGCAACAAAGTCCTGCTCAGAGAGTGCAACACCTTCTGACGCAGGAGCACTCGCAGAGGTGTGTATGAAGCGTGCAAGGTCTGCATATGCGTACTTCAACATTTCCAGGTTCATGTCTGAAATATAGCCAGACGCATGCACGATATCGAGTAGCGAAAGAATCTCACGAATGGATGCAGTGACACTTCGTACAGTGTCGGAGTCAGTGCGGTGGAGTCCATCACGAAGTGCCATGACACTTCCGAGTAGCTGTTGGCTGTGTGTGCGCACCGCAGCACGAACCGGCTCATCTTTAGGAACAAAGTTGGTAACTAGATGCGTCGCAAGTACGATACGTTCACCTTTTTTGTATGCAATTTCAGCGGCTTTATTTTGTCCGAAAGGACTCACGGAGAGATTCGCTTCAAAAGACAAACTTTCGTAGTTTATATTGCCTCTTTGTATTTCTTTGTCCTTTATAGTCATGCGCTTGTCCGTTATCTAAAGGACATTTTTGCACTAATCTTTTGTCCTTTAGAACGTGTCCGTAATGGTGTCCGTTACGTTATGTCCATTATAGGTTTCTGTCCTTGAAGGTCAAGGGCAACGCGCATGAGCACGTTACCCTTGAGTTGATAGAGAAACGAACCCGAGCATCCCCATGGGGATGCTC
>DFRR01000007.1:17123-28322 GCA_002378745.1 Patescibacteria group bacterium UBA3458
CATCCCCATGGGGATGCTCGGGGCACTATCAACTACAAACTAACAACTGCAAACTCTGCGAGTCCACGGCTCGGGCTCACTGTGGTATCATGACGGGATAACGTAAAGACACAATGGCAGCACGAACACGAAAGGGCGCAGCAAAAAAACCGGCGCCAAAAAAGAAATCAAGAAAGGCAGAAAAACGAACACGAGCACGCGACACCGAAAGTAGTGACGAGGGTGGTTTGCAACTGCCGATTCAATCCGAGACCATGCGTGGCGTGTGGGCGATTCTCTCAGTAGCGGCAGCTATCTTTTTCATACTCGCGTGGTTTGGTATTGCCGGCAAGGTTGGCACGACACTCTACATTTGGCTCTCCGCCCTCTTTGGTGTTGGTTACGTGCTCGTCCCTATTTCATTTGGCATCATTGCAACTGTTCTCTTTCGTTCTATAGAACACGAAAAGGTTGGTGCACTTAAAATTGTTGGAACGGTTATTTTCTTCCTCAGCGGGCTTGGGCTTGTTGAGACACTCTTCGACCAACGCGGCGGACTCATCGGACAACTCATCTCATCTCCACTGGTATACGCAATAGATGTCGTTGCAAGCATTGTCGTGTTGCTCGCACTCATCGTTATCTCACTTCTCATTGCATTCGACGCGCATCCACAGCATGCCTTCCCTACACTTGCTCGCTTCCTTGGACGAAACAAAGAAGAAACGGAAGAGGATGAAGACGAAGCGTATCTCGAAGAGGAGGAGGAAGCTGCGATTGCAGAAGTCACTGCACGTGCAGAGGAAACGACAGAAGACATTGAGGAGGAAGAGGAGGCGCCCGCGCAGCCCGAGCCAAAGAAGAGCGGTGGCATCTTTAACTTCGGCGGCAGCGACGACGCGAGTCCGGCTATTTTCAACTTTGCGACCGGCAGCCATGGGGCATATACCCCTCCGCCACTCTCGCTCCTTCAGAAGGACAAAGGTAAGCCGTCAGTCGGTGACGTGAAGGCAAGCGCGAACACTATCAAACGAACGCTTCAGAACTTCGGCATCAGTGTCGAGATGGACGAAGTATCCATCGGACCAACCGTGACCCGCTACGCAATGAAGCCGGCAGAGGGCGTACGCCTTGCCAAAATCGTGAGTCTTCAGAGCAACCTCGAACTTGCACTTGCCGCAACCCCAATCCGTATCGAAGCCCCTATCCCCGGCAAAGCGCTCGTGGGTATTGAAGTACCAAATACCACCAAGTCGACCCTCGGACTCGCCTCTATCTTTAGTGACCCTGAGTTCCAACAATCAGAGAAACCACTGCTCGTGGCACTCGGTCGTGATATCGCCGGCAACCCACACTACGCAAACATCGCCAAGATGCCACACTTGCTCATCGCCGGAGCAACCGGTGCCGGTAAGTCGGTAACCGTGCACGACCTCATCGTCTCCCTTCTCTACCGCCGTGGACCACAAGAGCTTCGCTTTATGATGGTCGACCCAAAGCGCGTTGAACTTACTCTCTACAACGAGATACCACACTTGCTCACACCGGTTATTACCGAGCCAAAGAAAGCGATTCTTGCGCTCAAGTGGCTCGCAAAGGAAATGGATCGACGATACGACATCCTTGAAGCCGAAAAGGTACGTGACATCGGCTCATACCACGCAAACGTATTTGAGCCAGCAAAGAAGAAGCAGGAAAAGAACCCCCCTGCTGAGGGTGAAGATACACCGGACATGCCTGAACCAATGCCGTACATTGTGGCAATTATCGACGAAATGGCGGACTTGATGACCTCCTACCCTCGCGAGCTCGAAGCAGCCGTGGTGCGACTGGCACAAATGAGTCGCGCGGTTGGTATTCACCTCGTACTCTCAACACAACGCCCGAGTGTGCAGGTCATTACCGGTCTCATCAAAGCAAACATTCCGTCACGCATTGCGTTGCAGGTATCGTCACAAATTGACTCACGTACCATTCTTGATGCCGGTGGTGCCGAAAAGCTTCTTGGTGCCGGAGACATGCTCTTCCTCTCAGGAGAAATGAGCAAACCACGACGTATCCAGGCGCCATACATCTCGGAAGAAGAAGTGAAAAAAATAGTGAAGTATCTTGCAGACTCACATATAGATCAACTTCCCGACGAAATCGACTTTGCGGAAGTCACGCACGACAACACTATCTTTGCTTCGAGTGTTGGTGGCGGTGATGATGACGATGACGACCTCTATCAAGAAGCAAAGCGTGTTATCACCGAAGCAGGTAAAGGTTCGACATCGTTCTTACAACGTAAACTACGCGTTGGTTATGCGCGCGCCGCGCGTCTCATGGACCTACTCGAAGAGCGTGGTGTCGTGGGGCCTGCTGATGGTTCAAAGCCACGCGAAGTGCTCGGTGGCGCAAACAGCGATACAGATGATGACGAACCCCTAGACGACGATGACTCCTTTGACGCAGACTACGATGAGGAGGATACGGATGAAGATATCGACACCGAAGACGAGCGCGCCCGATAAGCCCCTTACGCGCGTCGTCATTATTCCTATCAACTACCAACTATAAACTATCAACTCGCCTCGTATGTTCCCCCACCACTCACGACTCACCAAATACTTCTTCGCTGCGTTCGTGCTCTTGGTACTTGCCTATGCATATTACGAGGCGCAAAACATGCTCTATGGACCGCAGATTGCGCTTGAACAAGAAGGTGCCATCACCGTGTATGAAGAGCTCATTGAGATCCGCGGTACGGTTAAGAATGTCGTGGAAATAACGCTCAGTGGGCGCCCTATCTTTATCGACGACACCGGCTTGTTTACGGAAAAGATACTCCTTGCAGAAGGGCTCAATCGCTTTATCTTTGAAGCACGCGACAAGTTCAACCACACGCAAAAAGAGGTGCTCGAAGTAGTGTATATTCCACCAGAGGGCGAAGCAGGGTCATCAGCTACCGACCTTCCGACACAAACAGATGAAGAGGAGCACACTGGGCCGGAAATTGATACTATAGAGATAGGAGCTGAAACAGTAGATGAAGAAGCATAATCATTAATACGTATATTTATGGCAGCAGCAAAGAAGAAAACCGTTACCAAGAAAGTCGTTGAGAAAAAAGCTGACGCAGCAACTAAAGAAGCGACGAAAGACGAGCGCAGCGCAAAGGTAGAGGCTGCAATGGCGAGCATCAAGAGCAAATTTGGCGACGAAGCCATCATGATGCTTGGCGACCGCGGACACGTAGACGTTGACGTCATCCCGACCGGTTCAATCGGTGTCGACTGGGCACTCGGTATCGGTGGTCTTCCCCGTGGCCGCATCATCGAAATTTACGGACCGGAATCTTCAGGTAAGACGACCCTTTCCCTACAAGCAGTTGCCGAATCACAAAAAATGGGCGGCGTGTGTGCATTTATCGACGCCGAGCACGCACTCGACCCGGTGTATGCAAAGAAGCTCGGTGTAAAGACACAAGATTTGCTTATTTCACAGCCGGACACGGGTGAACAAGCACTCGAAATCGTTGAGAGTCTCGTGCGCTCAGGCAACATCGACCTCATCGTTGTCGACTCAGTAGCGGCACTTACACCGAAAGATGAAATCGAAGGAGACATGGGTGCACACCACGTCGGCAAGCAAGCACGTCTCATGAGCCAAGCACTTCGTAAGCTCACGGCTATCTGTGCCAAGAGCGGCACCATTGTTATCTTCATCAACCAAATCCGTATGAAGATTGGTGTGATGTTTGGCAACCCGGAAACCACACCGGGAGGAAAAGCATTGAAATTCTACAGCTCGGTACGTATCGACATCCGTCGCATTGCACAGATTAAGAAAGGTACTGAAATCATGGGCGGTCGCCACCGCGTGAAGATTGCCAAAAACAAAGTTGCTGCCCCATTCCGCACTGCTGAGTTTGATCTTATCTACAATGAAGGTATCTCGCGCGAAGGCGAGCTCCTCGCATTGGGTGAAAAGTTTGACTTGGTTGAAAAATCCGGTGCGTCGTATAAGTTTGACGACATCGCACTCGGACGCGGATACGATGCGGCACGTACCTTCCTCCGCGAAAACAAACAAGTGTCCGGAGCACTGCTAAAAGCAATTCGAGCGCATTTAAAGGAGGCGACAAATTAGGAACATCTTTATAGTCGAAGTTCGTATTGTTTAAAAGTTGGTAGTTGAGAGTTGGTAGTTGATAGTGGTATGCTTCGCACGCCGTTGCCCGCAACGGACTATCAACTATTCACTATAAACTATAAACTCCGTAGGCTATGCTTTCATACACAGAAGTAAAACCGGGAATCGTTATCGTTATCGATGACGAACCATTCGAGGTCGTCGCCACCAGCGGCGTCGTTAAGAAACAGCGTCAAAAGCCGCACAACACGGCAAAAATGCGCAGTTTGCTCAGTGGCTCTACTGTTGAGCGTGTGTTTACACAGGCAGACAAGATTGTCGAAGCAGATATTGAGACACGCGAGATACAGTTCGTATACGCAAATCGTGGCGAAGTCGTCTTTGCCGACCCAAAGAATCCAAAAGATCGCTTCTCCCTCTCTGCAGACATTGTTGGCAGTGCACTCGACTACATTCGCGAAAAAGACATCGTGGAGGCACGCGTATTTAATGATGAAATCTTCGGACTCCGTATCCCTATTAAAGTTGAATTGAAAGTAACTGAAGCCCCGCCAAACATCCGTGGTAACACCTCTTCGGGCGGTAACAAAGTGGTCACCCTCGAAACCGGACTCACCGTCACTACCCCACTCTTTATTGAGGCAGGCGACGTGATTCGCGTAAACACCGAAACCGGCACCTACGTCGAACGTGTGTAAATTCGAGTTGATAGTTGGTGGTGTATAGTTGATAGAACGACGAGTACTAGAAAACCTCCAGTTAACTGGAGGTTTTTACGTGACGCCCAAGGAATTTTCTCACACATAGGATTCTCCTTTGATCGGGAGTTATTAACACAAAAACCGCTAAAATGGGCTCATTTTAGCGGTTTTTGCTGTTTTGGCGTTAGAAGTACCTTACTGCATGATGTATGGGAGAAGTCCCATTTCGCGAGCTCGCTTGATAGCTCGGGTAACGTCACGCTGGTGCTTAGCGGTAAGGCCAGTCTGAAGACGTGACTTAATACGTCCATGCGGGTTCAGGAAGCGCTTAAGTACGTCGACGTCCTTGTAGTCGATGTATTTAATGCCGTGTTGTGAAAAATAATCTGCTGTCATAAGCCCGTGCATAATACACTGTTATGTATAGTTTTCAAGCCCCTGCCGCACGCCGAGGCTCCCCTCACACACCAGTTGATAGTTGGTAGTTTATAGTTGATAGAGACGACGGGTGAAGCTATTCGCTTGTTTTCAAGCTAAAGTTTTAGCCTCAAAATGAGATGCAATACGCGGCGCAGCGCGTATACTCTGTTCGTATGTACGATTTTAACCGCAAAACAAGATGAAGAGCGCGGAGCGTAAAGAACGCACGTGCGAAACGTATTCAATATACGGTGAGCACGTGCGTTCAAAACGCGACAAAGCTATTCGCTTGTTTTGTAGTTAAAATGGGATGTCATCCGGGTCGATGTCTTCATCCGGATACTCAATACCACTACCGCCTGCATGTGCCGGTGCTGAAGGCTCAGATGCTTCATCTCCCTTGGCGGTCATCGGCGCGGCACCGGCGCCACCTGATCGTGGGCCAAACTGTACGCGGTCGGCAACGACTTCGGTACGATACTTCTTTTGTCCGTCTTGCTCCCATGAACGCGTCTGCATACGTCCTTCAATGAAGGCTGCGCTCCCCTTTGAGAGGTACTGTGCTACGAGCTCTGCCTGTCGCCCAAAGACCACAATGTTATGAAAATCGCTCTGCTCTTGTTTGTTTCCGTCTTTATCTTTGTATACCCGGTTTGTTGCGAGGCTGAATGTCGCTACCTGCACACCACTTGGAAGTGATTTTAATTCCGGATCTCGTGTGAGATTGCCGTATACCATCGCCTTATTTATATACATACACGCTTAGTTAACTGTTTGTAGTGTCATTGTACCAAAAAATGCGCCAAATGGCGCATTTCACTGTTACTTGGTTTCGTCCTCTCCAACGAGGTCGTCAATTGACTTTTCGAGCTCTTCTTCCGATACTTCCCCACCTTCTTCTACTTCGTGCTTCTTTTCGAGCACGCCTGTGGTCTTTACCTCACGAAGAATAGTGTTCTGCTCACTTTGGAGCTGTGCGCGAGTTTCCTCGCGAGTAGTGACGATAAGGAGGATACGAAGAAGATTCTCGTTGTGTGCCAAATCTTCAGTGCGGAGTGCAACTGCTTGTTCCGGCTCCATTTCAAACTTAATCCAGCCAAAGTATGCGGTTTCGTGCTTAATCTGCTTGCCCGCTTTGTTGATAAACATCGGGAATGCAAGTGTTAGCGCTTCCGGGGTTCCCTCGGTAATGAATGAGCCTCCCCGCTTTTCAATCGCTTTGCGGATTTTATTTACTTCAGTTTCAAGGTCGTCAGCAGCGATGGTTGATACCAAGTGGTACCCCAGCTCGTATACTGTTGCGTCTCGCCCTTCTTCGTTGTGTTCTTCTGTCATGGGTGCGCAGGATAGCATAGCTGCGTGTTCTCGGCAAGGCTATACACCGCGTAAAAAGAGGCTTTTGGCATTTTCTACCAACGCCGCCCGGACGTGCTCTACGTCCTCACCACGAATGTCAGCAATGGCGTTAACAGTGTCTATAACGAACACCGGCTCGTTCCGAGAGCCTCGATGCGGCACCGGTGCAGCGTACGGTGAGTCGGTTTCGGAAAGGAGCATATCGAGCGGCACGTCGCGTACGATACTATGCAGCTCCGGCGCAAACGTGATGACCCCCGGGAAACTAATCATGAAGCCGAGTTCCAAGTATGCCCGTGCAACCTCCTCTGTGGCGGTAAAGAAGTGACTATTCCCCCGTAGTGCATCACCGTGGGTCTTTTTGTAAATGCGCAAAATCTCAAGCATGTCCTCGTGTGCATCTTGTGTGCCGGGCGTCGGTCGCACATGCAACATGAGTGGCAGGTCGTTATCGAGCGCAAAGTGCAGTTGTGCCTCAAATAGCTCTCGTTGTCGTACGTACACGTCTTCCCGAGGAGTGCGGTAGTAGTCAAGCCCGCACTCGCCTATTCCGACGACGTGCTCATTCACGAGCGGTTGGTACTGTGCGACATCGAAGTCTTCATTGGTGTCAGTCGGGTGCACACCAATGACGGCACCAAGCACTTCGTCGTGTGTTTGTGCGAGTTTGATAACCGCCTTGCTCGTCTCGTAGGAGACGCCAACGGCAAGCGTGCCAACACCCGCCTCACGCATTCGGGTAAGTACTTCGTCGCGGTCTGCGTCGAACTTCTTTTCAAAAAGATGCGAATGTGTGTCGATGTATTTACTCTCCATACTTTTCTCCATGACGACGCCTTAATTCCGCCTTTTGGCGGACTTTTATTTCCTCCCACAGCTCTTGCGATGCTTGCAAGAATGCCGGCATGCGCTCTGTGTACTTTTCGTTGGCGTGTTCAATAACCGCATCAACACTTGGAATGTAGCCTCTGTCTTCAAGCACAGAAAGAAGTACTGCGTAGTCCCACGCGATATCGCTCAATTCGTCTACAAGACGAATCTCGTTGTTTTCACGCATCTCTTCTTTTACCTCCTGCACTTCATCACGCAGTCCCTGAAAGTAACGCTCTGTTACAGATTGGGTATTTTCACTTTTAATACTTGGATTCTCTCGCACATTCTTCCGAGCAATAGTGAGCAAGTCGAGAAAGGTTTTTGTCATACACCTATAGTCGCGGAAATAGATTCTCTGGCTTTTTATTTTGAAGAATGGCATCTCTGATAGATTTCGATGTATCAGGCATAAATGGTTCAAGATGGGTTGCGATTACCCACAGTCGATGCACCAATTCCCACATCTCCTCTCTTGCCTCTTGTTTCCAAAACTCCTCTTCCATTTTTATCTTCTTAAATGGTTGCTTTTCCGTAATAAACTCATCGCTTTCTGCGACAAGTCTAAATATAAAATCGAGGGCATCATTAAATTTAAACGCGGCAACATCAGCGCCAAAGGTTTCCTGTAAGGCACATTCTTCGGGTATTATTGGTACAGCTACAGATAGATGTTCTTCCGCCAACTTCATCACACGCGCTGTAAGATTACCGATACCGTTTACCAAATCTGCGGTATACCACTCATCAAGGCGTTCCCAGGTAATGTCAGTGTCGTCAGTCGGGTGCACATGTCGCAAAAGCAAGAATCGCGTCGCCTCGGTGCCATACCGCTCCACAAGCTCAAATGGACTAATAACGTTGCCGAGTGACTTACTCATTTTCTGCCCACCACTGGTGATAAAACCGTGGTAAAACACCGTGTCAGTCGTTGGGAGCCCTGCCGACATGAGCATCGCCTGCCAAATGATAGACTGGAACCGAATCTGGTCCTTCCCTGCCATTTGCAGTGTTGCTCCCTCATCCCAGAACTTTTTGTAGGTTCCGTTTTCATCGTCTGGCCATCCCAATGTCGAAATATAGTTCGTGAGTGCATCAAACCACACATACATCACTTGAGTCTCATCGTCGGGAACCGGCACGCCCCAGCTCATGCGCGATATGTCACGCGAAATACTCAAATCTTCAAGTCCGTTTTGTATAAAGGCGATTGCTTCCTCGCGTCGCCAGTCCGGTACAACCGTCGAATCTTTCTGTATGTATTCAATGAGTTTGTCGCTGTATGTGCTCAATGCAAAGAAATAGTTTTCTTCCTGTATTTCAATCGGCTGCATGTTTGGATGATTCGGGCATTTGCCGTCCACCAGGTCAGCATCGCGCAAAAACATCTCGTCTCCAACACAATACAAACCGGAGTACGATTTTTTATATATATCCCCTGCTTCTTTGCAACGACGCCAGAGTTCTTGTGCAGCCGCTATGTGCGCGTGGTCAGTAGTACGAATGAAGTTGTCGTATGAGAGATGCAGGTCGTCTTTCAGTGTCTGAAACTCCGCGGCATAGTGGTCGACGTATTCTTGTACGTCTCTTCCTTCTTCGTGTGCCTTTTGTGCAATCTTCTGCCCATGTTCGTCGGTGCCGGTGGTAAAGAACACGTCCTCACCAACTAACCGCCAAAATCGCGCCAGTGCATCAGCCTGTATGATTTCCAATGCAAACCCGATGTGCGGGCTTGCATTTACGTATGGCAATGTGGTCGTTATGTACCGGGGCTGCTTATCCATTTTTCTCTTTGGGGATGCTTCGTGCGCGCTCCATGTCAGAAAAGATTTCCTGTAGTGCAGCAACCATTGGCACCGAGAGCAGTATGCCCAATATACCCGCGAGTTTCGCACCAATCAACAAGGAAAGAATGACCAGAATCGGCGGCACGCCAACGACCTTCGTGACCACGAGTGGATAAATAAGATGGTTTTCAAACTGCTGAATAATCACGAACAGTGCTACTACCATCAGTGCAATTGCCGGGCCTCCATTGACAAAAGCAATGGCAACCGCAGGCACAGCCGCGAGAATCGGACCAAACACCGGGATGAGCTCCATGATGCCGGCAATAACCGCAAGCACCAGTGCATACTGAATACCGAGAATGGAGAGTCCAAGGAATGTGAGCACTCCAATGAGCACCGCCAGCAAGAACTGTCCCTGCATCCACAGGCCAATTTTTCGTTGTGCGCGACGCCACAATCCGAGTACATAATTTTCGTGCTGAATGGGTGTCACCACGCGGAGAAACTCTTCAATGCCTCGCTCATTTATCGCAAAATAAAATGAGAACACAACAATCAAGATAAAGCTCAGTGCGCCACCAAAAATGAGACTAATAGCAGAGAAGAAGTTTCCCGAGAGACTCGAGAGCAACGTGTTCAAGTCACGTGTGGTATCAGCCAACGAGAAGTTGTTAATGAGCGATCGTGTTTCAAGAATAGCGTCCTCAGTCAGGGCGTCAGTGGCACCGAGTGTTTCAAGATACACTGGTAGTGATGCAAGTAGGTGTGATGTTTCGTTAAGTACCGGTGGCAGCAAAAAGAAGACAATACTGAAGAACGAACCAAAGAACATCAGGTACACCACGAGTACTGCGAGCACACGCGGAATCTTATATTTCATGAGTCCGCGCGCTGCCGGCTCAATAGCAGATGCGATAACGATTGACGTCAGTACAATCAACGCCAATTCGCGCAAATGCCACAACAGTGCGGCGAGAGCAGCGAGCAGTATGACGCGCACGATAGTTCCGGTCGTTATAGAGAACGTCGTATTCATACGCAAAGCATAGCACGCAGGCGTCGCTACGCGAAGGTGCTACTGACTTACAAACTCATCAAGGTCGGTGATATCGACACGTGTCTGCTTTCCGGTATCACGGTCGCGTACGGTTACAGTGTGGTCTTCGAGCGTGTCGAAGTCGACAGTCACACACCACGGTGTGCCAATTTCATCCTGCCGACGGTATCGCTTGCCGATGTTGCCGTTATCGTCAAACTCACACATCATGAGTGGTTTAAGCTGTTCGTATATCTCTCGTGCCTTTTCAACCAGTTCAGGTTTGTTCTTAAGCAACGGGAACACCGCTACTTTTATCGGTGCAAGGTTGCGTGGCAGTCGCAAGACCGTTCGCGCTTCCCCATCCATTTCATCTTCATCATAAAACTCGGTGAGTACTGCAAGGAATGTGCGGTCGAGTCCTACAGACGTTTCCACTACATGCGGAATGTATTTTTCATTTGTTTTCGGGTCGGTGTATGAGAGGTCAGCCCCTGAAAACTCCGTGTGTTGTGAGAGGTCGTAGTTACCACGTGCGTGTATACCCTCAAGCTCTTTGAAACCAAATGGGAACTGATACTCAATGTCCCAGGCTGCTTTCGCATAGAACACGAGGTTTTCATGTTCGTGCCAACGCAAATGCTCCGGATTAAAGCCAAGCGCGGCAACGTAGTATGCCCAGCGCTTTTCGCGCCACTGTTCGTACACGTCCATTTCGTCCCCGGGTGCCACAAACATCTGCATTTCCATCTGCTCAAACTCGCGCTTACGAAAGATGTACTGTCGCGGTGCAATCTCATTACGAAATGCCTTTCCGATTTGGGCGATACCAAACGGCACTTTCTGACGTGTGGTGTCTACAACATTTTTGAAGTTTATATAAATACCTTGGCAGTTGATGTGTTTGCAGACG
>DFRR01000002.1:0-1182 GCA_002378745.1 Patescibacteria group bacterium UBA3458
AAGGTTAATATTTCACCGCCAATGAAAAACCACCCGGGCGCGATTGAGCGTTCGGGTGGTTTTTACTACACAGCGTACACTTACCCCATCACTTTCTTCCCTGCCATAATCGCGATAAAGATACCGAGCATGATGAGAATAATGGTTCCACCGGTTGAAAGGTCGTAATAGAACGACAACACGATTCCTGAGAGCACCGAAAATACTGAGATCGCCTCTGCATATAAAATAGTTTGCATAAAGCTTTTGTGTAACTGTAGTGCTGCAATAACCGGAATGACAATAAGCGCAGCAATAAGAAGTACTCCCACAACCGGAATCGCGAGCGAAATCGTTAACGCTGCTAACACTATTAGAATAGTGTTTATCAACCCAACTGGTACACCACTAACTCGTGCTGAATCTTCGTCAAATGTGATGTAGAGCAATTCTTTATAAAAAAGTATGAGTGTCGTTGCAGCTATTACGGCAAGAATCGCAATGGTGTATACATCAGACTGCGTGACCGTAACAATTGAACCAAACAAGTACTTAAATAGGTTCGTATTAAATCCATTCCCCAGTGAAATAAGCACCGTGGCTAACGCCAAACTTCCCGAGAGAAATAGTGCAAGAGCAGACTCCCCATAAATGCGACCCGTGGTGCGCAATCGTTCAATCCCCAACGAAGAGGCAACCGTGACTCCAAGCGCGGTTAGTACCGGGTTTACTCCCAAGAGAATACCTACAGCAATACCCGCGAGCGACACGTGTGCAAGCGTGTCGGCAATAAGTGAGTAGCGTCGAAGCACCAAGAATATACCAATGAGCGGTGCAATAAGTGCCACAATGATGCCGGCTTCAAAACCACGCACCATAAAACCGTACTGAAAGATTTCTAGAATGTTCATGCGTGTGGATGTGCAACAGCGTGCGTGCTTTTAAAGTATGCATCGACTGACTCGTGGAAGAACAAGGTGCGGTCGATGCACGCGATATGCATCGACTCGTGCGCCACGTTCTCTATATCGTGCGTTACCAAAACCACCGTGAGGTCGAGCTCGTCGTTGAGCTTGCGAAGAAGTGCATAAAACTCATCACGAACTTTCCTTTCCACTCCAACCGTCGGTTCATCCAGAAAGATGATTTCCGGATTCCCCGCAAGTGCACGTGCGATGAAGACACGCTGCTGCTGTCCGCCGG
>DFRR01000002.1:1341-2857 GCA_002378745.1 Patescibacteria group bacterium UBA3458
GCTGTCCGCCGGAGAGATCGCCAACGAGGCGGCTTCGGTGCTCCCACATACCTACCTGCTCAAGTGCCCTCCTGGCATATTCTCTATCTTCTTTTGTGACACGGTTAAAGAGTCCACGTATACCATACCGACCCATAACAACTACCTCTTCAACAGTGGTCGGGAAGTTTTTATCGAACGCCGTTGCCTTTTGCGGCACATAGCCGATACGTGAACGCTCACGAAAGTCGCTTACGTCCTTGCCAAAGAGTCGCACGCTTCCTGAAGAAGGTTTGAGTAGTCCGAGAATTATTTTAAGGAGTGTCGTTTTGCCTGAACCGTTGCCTCCTACGATGGCAAGATAGTCCCCTTTATGGATGGAGAAGTTGATGTTACGTAATACTTCGTGCTCGCCGTATGAGAACGAGACGTCATCTACCTCAATGATATTCTTTGTATGGTCTACCTGGTGCACGATAACGCTATTGTAAGGTTTGTGAGGTTATTTTGCATCTGAGTGAAGTAGTTCTCACCGTTTGCGATTTCTTCGCTGCTTAACCCCTCAAGTGGATTGAGTACGAGTGTCTGCGCGCCAACCTCGTTAGCAATGGTTTCTGAGAGCTTCGGACTCACAAGTGTCTCAAAGAAAATATATTTTACATTATGTTCGCGCGCAAATTCGGTTATGGCTACTAGTTCCTGTGCAGATGGTTCTTCATCAGGAGAAAGTCCTGAGATGGGCATTTGTGTAAGTCCATACTCTGCTGCAAGGTAGCCAAATGCCGCGTGTGAAGTAATAAAGGTACGTGTCTGACATGTCGCGAGTCCTTGGCGATACTCAGTATCAAGAGCAGCGAGACGTTCTTGCAGTTCTTCAGCGTTTGCCTGGTAATGCTCAGCGTTTACCGGATCAGCCGCAATAAAGCCTGCAGTAATTTTCTCTACCATGCGAGCCGCAAGCACCGGAGAAAGCCATACATGTGGATCCAACACGTGTTCTTCTTCATGTTCGTCATGTATCACTTCTTCTTCATGTTCATGTTCATGGTCGTGGTCGTGTGCCTCTATTTCAAGACTCATCAAACCCTCACCAGCCACTACAACAGTAGTCGCGGTGGAGTCGATATCTTTTCGAACACGATCCCCCCATGTTTCTGTCTCTCCACCATTGAGTACGAGAAGACCACTTTGTTCGATACGAGCAAGTTCTCGCGGCGTTGGTTCATAATCATGTGCCTCAGCGCCTGCTGGCGTTATGTTGGTGACCGATGCATATTCGCCGCCAATTTGTTCTGCGAAAAAGTACACAGGATAGAAACTCGCCACCACAGAGAGCCTGCCATCTGTGGTTTCTTCTGTGTCGTTTCCGCCAAAGCCAAACATGACAACAACACCAAGTACAACGAGCGTTACTGCTAAGATAAGGATATTTCGCGTGTTCATACGTTACTTTGTTAGTGTCATTAATTACTATAAATTACAAATGAAAAGCATAGCAGCGATGTACTCTAAACGCAAGTTTATTGCATTTGTAGTA
>DFRR01000002.1:2989-3334 GCA_002378745.1 Patescibacteria group bacterium UBA3458
CAAGTTTATTGCATTTGTAGTATGTGCGGTGAATACAGTCGTAAAAAGTGATCATTTGGTCAGTGAGTACGTGCTGGGTATACTCTAGGTATGCTTGAACTACGACTCGGTATATATCGCCACTACAAAGGAAGAGAATACGAAGTCATCGGTACCGCACACCATAGTGAAACGCTCGAACCTCTCGTTGTGTACCGTGCGTGTTACGAGTCTGAAGAATTCGGTCCCGACGCACTCTGGGTACGCCCACTCGCCATGTTTACTGAAACCGTAACCGTCGACGGCACGGAAGTGCCGCGATTTTCATACACCAGGAACGCATGAATCACCAAAATGGGCCCATTT
>DFRR01000002.1:3568-17726 GCA_002378745.1 Patescibacteria group bacterium UBA3458
ATGGGCCCATTTTGGTGATTTATCTTATTTTTAACCCGTCTATTTAGAACCGTTTTCGGATGCTTGATGATTCGGAAATGTCTTCGGTTAGCTCCGGGTCGCCATCATAGCGAACGTCGCTACTATACTCGGCAACAATCGTGAGTACATCGGTTTCTCCAATTACTGCATCGCTGGAATGACGCACCGCTACAGACGTCTTTTCGTTCACCACATCCGTCGTTGACAGATGCGACGCATACCAAAGCTCGGCATCAAGTGTGTCGATAACACCGGCGAGAATGACATCCGAAGAATGCGTGAGGTCGACTGATACCGTTTCTGCAGTAACCGTGATGTTGCCGTTTGATGCGTGTGAGAAGTCCAGTGTAAGTGTGTCAGTAATGAGTTCATCAATCACTACATTGGTTCCATACTTTGCTTCAAGTGCCGTGAGTGTCGGTGTAGTAATCACAACATCTACCGCTGCGTTAAAGCAGCCGATACACACTCTGTTTTGTTCCTTTGTATCAAGTACGAGTACTCCGTTGTGGACCGCGAATGTGCGCTGCGCGACACTTTCCTCCTTCCCTTCCAGAGTTATTGCATATACATCGCCTTGTTCAATGCGTACGGTGTCTCCTGAGTGTATGCGTATGGTGTCGAATGTTTCGAGTTCATGTACCTGTTCAACAGTTGGCATGTTTTCGTAGTACGATCGATACTCGGGAATAATGCTTGATGCTGCGTGTCCGACACCAAAGAGCGCCGCGATCCATGCGAGTACGAATGCCGCAGTGAGTACACCAGTAAACTTGTTTTCTTTCTTTACGAGCGACCAGCCGGCAATCACCGCGACGGCCGCCGGAATGAAGAGCAATACATAGCCTGAAATAACGCCGAGTGCATAGGTACTGCCGAGTGTTACATACAGTGGCGTTGCAAAGAATCCCGCGTTCATGCCAAAGTGCAGGATTGTTGCACCAACGGTGAGCGCGATGATGTCGATAATACCGAACACCATGAGAAGTACTCCAAAAATAATACGCGCCCATGGTCCGATATTAGAAAGTATTGTTCGTACAACACCAACGCACCATTTAAGAATCGAGAATGGTACTGCAAGAATACGCACGAGTGTCGATGTGTGCCGTTGTGTATCGACGGTACTTATTTTCTCCTTTACCAGCTTCTCAAACTGACGAAGCGTGACCGGCTCACCCTGCATCTCCATTTTCTGCGATACGGTTTCAGCGGCAGGCATAACAATCCAGAGAATGAGGTACGCAAGAATACCAATGCCGTTAAAGAAGATCGAAAGCACGAAGAGCAATCGAATGAATACCGGGTCAACACCAAAGTATGCGGCAATACCTGAAGCAACTCCGGCAATTATTTGGTCATCGGTGTTACGGTAGAGCTTCTTTCGTGGTGTGTATGGAATGCCGTCACCATTTTCGGGCTCTTCTGCCTCCATGTCGTCAGCAATTTGTTTAAAGTCTTCAGTTGAGCCCATCTCGGCAATGATTGCCTCAACATCAGTAATGCGAATGACCTTTTTGTCTTTTCCGCGTGCAAACTTCTCAGCAATGCTAAGCTCTATGTCGTCAACGATTTCGTTCTGCTCATCTGAGTGCCGAAAGTGTGCACGAATGCTCTCAAGGTATTCGTGCAGCTGTGCGTATGCGTCTTCTTCGATAGCGAAGACGACTCCGCCGATGGTGATATTAACTACTTTTTTCATATGCTTTTTTAAGAGTATTAATAGAACTGCTGAGAATAGTCCATGTTTCGAGCAACTCGTCCAACACCCGCTCGCCCACTTTGGTTAGCGTGTAGTACTTTCGTGGCGGTCCACTTTTCGACTCTTTCCATTCGTACTCCACGAGCCCATTTTTCCGCAAGCGGCTGAGTAACGGATACAGCGTTCCCTCTACGATGATGAGGTCTGCTGCTTTAAGCTTTCGCAAAATATCTGATGCGTACATCTCACCTTCTGCCAGAATAAGTAGGATGGGAAACTCGAGTAACCCTTTGCGCATTTGCACACGTGCGTTTTCAACGTTGAACGTAACCTGTTGCATGCCCCAAGCGTAACACTAGGTACCTTGCTTTGCAAGGTACCTGTGGATATCGTACTTTGAGATATAGAAAGACGCCGAGCAGCATGGGCCGCTCGGCGTCTTTTCGTTGCACGTTCTAGAGCATGCGACCAAGCACGCTCCCGCCCAGAGCCCCACCAACAGCGAGGGATACGAGCCCCCAAGCCGATTTTGAATCCTCGGGACTGATTTGAGGAGCCAGCAAGATCATACCGATCCCCAAAAGAGCAATGCTGATTACAAGGAGTATAACTTTCGTAACCACGGTAAGCTCCTTTTATGTGAACGCGTGAACGAAAGATATATTTTAACATGAATTAAAAATACGTCAAGTATCCTCTAGACATGTATAATGGGCGGTATGCACCCAACTGATTTACTTACGCAGCACTTTCGTTTGGTGAAGCAACAGAAAGCCGCGTTGGAAAAGCTTGATATTCATACTGTGCAAGACCTGCTCTTCCACTTCCCGAGTCGGTATGAAGACGTCGGCGCAGCTCGCCGCATCATTGACATTGTACCCGATGAGGTGGTGACGGTGTACGGAGAACTCAGTAATCTTGAAAAGAAACTCTCGTGGCGCACCAAGCGATATGTTATTGAGGGGACGCTCAGTGATGCGACCGGGAGTGTAAAAATACGCTGGTTTAACCAACCGTACGCGGCACAGATGTTTGAACACGCTTCATTTGTGAAAGTCACCGGCAAGCCAACCGGTACGAAAACATTTTATTTTGCCAATCCAGCCGTTGAGGCGGTTCCAGGACTGCCAGAGTCTATCGGCAGTGGAGACGTTGATGCACTCTTTCCTGTGTATCCGGAGAGTCGAGGTATCAGCAGTCGATGGATATATCATGCGCTACAAAAAATACTTGAAAGTGGTGCACATGAACGTATAGAGGATGCTATTCCAGAAGCGGTGCTTGCTGCATACAAACTTCCAAAGCTCGCAACAGCACTCGTATGGATACACTCCCCGCACGCACAGCGTGATGCGAGTGCGGCACGAAAGCGATTCGCATTTGAAGAGGTCTTTCTCATACAAGTGGCACACCAAAAAAACTTGCATGAAACGCACGCGCTCAAGGCACCACACGTACGCGCTGAGGTGGATGCCCTGAAGAGTTTTATGCAGGCGCTTCCGTACACGCCAACCAACGCACAAACAAAAGCAATCCAGGACATCATGAGCGACTTCACAAAAGGATATCCGATGTCACGCTTACTTGAGGGAGACGTCGGCTCAGGAAAGACGACAGTGGCTGCAGCTACCATGTACGCGATTGCGCGCGGTGCAGTAGACGGAAAGCAGTATGCACGCCCACAAGTTGCCTATATGGTACCGACGGAAATCCTAGCAAAACAACAGTTTGCGGGGCTTATTGAAGCGTTTGAGCACTCACCTATCCCCGTTGCATTGATTACCGGCAGCGGGTGCCAAAAGTTTCCGTCGAAAGTAAATCCAAAGGAAGCGACAAAAATATCGCGTGCGCAACTTACGAAATGGGTCGCGAACGGCGAGATTCCGATTGTTGTTGGTACACATGCACTCATACAAAAAACTATTTCCTTTGAGAACCTTGCGTACGTGGTGATTGATGAACAGCATCGCTTTGGCACCGCACAACGGAGAAAGCTCGCACAAAAAGATGGGTCAGCACCACACTTGCTCTCTATGACCGCGACCCCTATCCCCCGCACACTTGCACTCACCATCTACGGTGACCTTGATTTGTCGGTACTTGATGAACGCCCGGCAGGACGAAAAGAAATCCGTACGATGGTTGTGCCTCCAAAGAAACGCGAAGACGTCTACACTGCAATCCGCAGTGAGTTGCACAACGGTAGACAAGCGTATGTCATCTGCCCACGCATCGACGAACCTGACCCCGAGAAAGCGCTCGCCCTACGAGTGAAGTCGGTTACCGCAGAAACGAGCCGTCTGCAGAAGGGGTCGTTCAGTGAATATACTGTTGGCTCCCTACACGGCAAAATGACCCCGACAGAAAAAGAAAAAGTGATGCATGCTTTTGAAGCCGGAGACATTGATATTCTCGTTGCAACATCCGTCGTGGAAGTGGGTGTGAACGTGCCGAACGCCACTATGATTGTTATCGAAGGCGCTGAACGCTTTGGCTTGTCACAACTACACCAGCTTCGCGGGCGGGTACAACGTTCAAGCTATCAGCCGTACTGTTACCTATTTACTGATAGCAAAACGCAAACATCACTCGCCCGCCTGAAAGCACTTGAAAAAGCAACTGACGGATTCGCACTCGCAGAAGAAGACTTAAAATTGCGTGGTGCCGGACAGCTTGTCGGTACCCAACAATGGGGCATTTCAGACATTGGTATGGAAGCCCTGCAAAATATAAAGATGGTTGAAGCTGCACGAACAGAAGCAAAAAAACTCATTGAACGTGATCCGACACTATCAGCGCATCCGCGTATCAGTGAGCGTATCGCGCGTACGCGGGATACGCTCCACATGGAGTAACTGAGTTGGTAGTTGGTAGTGCATAGTTGATAGTGCCACGAAACCTAAACACAAAAACATTCAGTTAACTGAATGTTTTTGAATATACATGTCTTAAGTCCGTGTTAGTTGCAGGCTCCTTCGCGCCAGAACTCGGCTTTTGCGGTTTCAAGCGCACATCGATTCGCGAATGTTTGATACGAATCCGCGCACACATATCCTGACGGACAGGTATTTGCTACTCGTCCACATACCGGTGTGTTTGGATATGAACATGCCGGACCGGTTGTTGGCGTACCTGCGACAAAAATAGTCTGTTCATTAAACGGCACAACCGTAAGCGGTACGTAGTTTAGTACGCGTAGTGTACGGACTGTGTATGTTCCGGGGTTGGCATATGTGTGCGAAAAACTTTTACTTACCGTAAACGAGCCACAGTCGCCTGATTCACCCTCGTATACATCTGCAGGAGAGCCATCTCCCCAATCAATGTGATATGACGAACACGATTCGTTACGTCCGGAGAACGCAACGGTGACCGAAAGCGGCGCAACGCCGGTGGTAGGCGTTACTGCCAGTGTTAGTGCGTTTGTTCGCACTTCTTCGACAACCACTTCCCATTTTCCAGTAACACCAAGCTGTCGCAGTGGTGCATTTCCTGACTTAAATGTCACTGCGTATGTGCCTGCCCGGCTATACGTATGTGTAAGTGACTCAGTACCGACATCTTGTGTGCAGTTTACAAATTGTGCCGGTTCATGGCGGTCCGAATTGCCATCGCCCCAGCTCACTTCGTAGGACGTACAGTTGGAACTGGCAACCGGAAAGGTAACGCTGGTCGTAAACGGTGCGACTCCCTTTGTCGGGTTCAGTGAAAGCCCTGATTGCGCTGGCGAACCCACTGAAACGGCAGTTCGTCCGACGACAGGGGCTTGCGAGAGCGGTCCATGCGCCGCACGAAGTGTCACTTCGTGCACTCCAGCAACTTCATACGTGTGTGTTGCGCGTTTGTGTGCAATGTCTTTTGTACACCCGGCAGCGTTGCCTGCATCAAACACGAGCGGTGCACTACCGTCTCCCCAATCCAGATAATACGACGAGCACGACGAGCCATTGAGTGAAAATGTTGCCGTAACTTGCAGGGGCACCGGCCCTACTTCGGGAGTAATAACGAGTCCACGAGCGATTGCTGCATTAGTGGTTACGGTTGTTGCGCTTCCTGTAGTTGCGCTACCACAGTGTGCACGCATCGCACTGAGTGTGCGTGGACCAACCACGCCAAAACCAGTAGTCGCAGGTGTTCCCTGTGCTACAACGCCATACTTTGCCTGCCATCGTTGTACTGCGGCTTGCGTAAGCGAACCGTAGTAGCCACTGATTATTGCGTCCGGATAGACACTCGGGTCAGACGCGAGAAATGTTTGTAGCTGTGTCACTGCTGACCCCTCATCTCCATAGCGAAGTACTTGCGTTCCACTGAAGCATGTGCCGCGCGCGACAGTACTTGTTGGCACCGTTCCAACGGTTGTCTGCACTGGCCCGACGCTACCACCTTCAATACGTTGTAATTGTCCTTGCAGGGTTTGTACTTGCGAAAGGAGTGCGTTGATGCGCGCGAGTATTTCATCATTTGTAAGCGCACGAGACACACTCGGCATGAAGATAAGGCCAACGAGAAAGAATGAAAGAACTAAAAAGCGAGCGTGCATGTTATTTAAAAATACTGCGAATAAAATTTTCTATCGCGACAATGACTGAAGCGAGTTGCTTATTTACTGCTGCACTACTACTATCGATAGTGATAGTCACTTGATCGATGACGACACCATCTTTTATCAGCACTGCAGTAAATGTGCCGTCTTGTGTGTACCGATATGAGACGGTGCGTGTATATGACGTACATGCATCTGCCGGATATGGTTGTGGTGAACTATTGGAGTCTCCAAAGTGAATAGTGTAAAAACCACCATCACAGCTTCGTGCCGTGTTTATCTCGGCGGTAAACTCAACTGTTCGTGCACCGGCGTTTACGATACGGTAGCGAAGGCTATCATTTGTATTTGTACCAGCATTCGAGGTGTCGAAATATTGATAACACTGTGGTGTGCTTGCCTGGATACAATACCGCTTGGTGCATGTCTCAGGACCGCCGACGAAACTACGTGTACACGTATTACATCCATCTGTCCAACTGCGACATGAACTGGTAATCGCGTTGTTTCCCGGTGTCGTTGCTGCTTTTGTAACATGTACCGTACATGCTTGCTCATCAAAGTACGCATTTGGGTGTGCTTGCTGTAATCGAGCGGTATATACTGCCGGCGCGATATAAGTGTGCGTGAATTCTGCATAGTGCGAATTTTGGTCGGTGCATGTTTGTAGTGGTGTCGTCTGTCCGTCCCCCCAGTTAATGGTGTAGGTGAGGTTTCCATCACACAAACTGCCACCCAAAAGGACTCGTGCGCGTACTGAGTGCGGTGCGACTCCTGCGTTTGGCTCTACAAAACACCCACTCGTACTACCGGTGCGTGCCAGTATTGTAAGTGTTTGCTGTTTCCATTGAAGATCATCGAGTGCGGCGCGTCCTGCGCGAACACGTGCTGTGTATACTCCTGGATTCTGATACACATGTCGAAACTCACGTGTGTACCCTTGTGCCGCAATACATGGTGAATTCCCCGCTTCTTTGCGAACCGCTTGGGTACCGTCACCCCAGTCGATTTCATATGAGGTGCACGACAGTGGTGCATCAGAGTGTAGAATCATGCCCGCAGTAAACGGCGCGTATCCTTGTGTGGTTGAAAATGTTGGGTATGCATGCGCATTTGGATCAGTTGGGTAACTATTTTCATCCGGTCCCAATACCTCAACGCGTAATGTGCCGACCGTCGGTAGTCCAGACACTGCACCTTTTCCGATACGTACATTAACCATGTACATACCGGAGGTTGAATACGTGTGTGTTGCGGTGTTGCGAGAGATATCTTTTGTACAGTTTGTTGTGTTTGCAGCCTCTTTGATGACCGGCACACTGCCGTCACCCCAGTCGAGTGAATACGAGGTGCATGACGAACCCTCGATTGAGAAACTTGCTTCAACCGTTAATGGCGCTTTTCCGGTTACTGGTGACACAGTGAAGCCATGTGTCTGCCCTGTGGCGGTTGGTGTCGCGACACCACCTACAACACACGAGTTCTTTATCGCCCACCGCGTACGAGGACCCACACGACCGTATCCGGTTGACGCATAGTCCCCTTGCGTTACGATGCCGTGTCGTTCTTGGAATCGTTGTACTGCTCGTTCAGTTGCCGGTCCAAAATACCCGGTGATCTCTCCTTCTGGATAAAGCGTCCGGTCTTGCGCGAGGAAGCGTTGCAACATGGTTACCTCAACCGCAACCTGTGCATCACGATTACCTCGCTCAAGATTAAATTGTAAGTCCGGACATCCGCTGTATTGGAACGTTGCGCCACCCGATGACGTCGTCGTTGACGGTACCACAGTCGACGTTGTGTTGCTTTGCAACTGTGCTTGTAGTGCCTGTATCTGTGACAGTAGTGCAGAAATTTGCTGTCGTAGTTGTTCAGCGGTTTGTGCGTGTGCCACAAATGGCGTACTTACACTCAGTACACAAAAAAGCATCAGTGTTACAGCCCAGGGGCGCATCTGCATATACCTATACTATACGGCAAAGAAACCCGCTATAAAAACGGGTTTCGTGGATACAGTAGATACTTCACAACGAATTAGCATTCTCCTTGGTGAAGTAATTCAAACCCCTCAAACTGGTAGTTGTCGAGCTGACATTGATTTCCGAACGTTTTTGTCTCACCTGAGCAGTATCCTTCGTGTAAACCGTCAACACAGATACCGTCGTTTGGTCGGAAAATTCCACACACCGGTGCGTACTGGAGTGTACATGCGGTGGTTCCCGCGCCTTTTACGGTAATTGTTTTTGTTGCAGCAACTCGCGGTGTGCGGTCACCCGTGCCAAACCCGGAAGGAATGGCGTACAGTGTTGCAGTGTATGTTCCTTGTTGTGTGTACGTGTGAGTGATGGCATCGGTTACGTTTGGATTACATGACGCTGTCTTCGCACGAGCAGAACCGTCTCCAAAATCAATCTCGTAGTCAGGTCCGTCGACACAACTTGAGCCGCTCGGTGCGTTGAACGTCACGGTAAGTGGTGCACGTCCCGAACTTGGTTGTGTCTCAAACATGACACCAAAGTCAGGAAGTCCCGGATTTGTGTTGTCGCCAAAGTACGCTTCACACTTTGGGATACCCTGCCAGATACACGCGCGCAGTGTACATGCCATTGGACCTCCTGGGTAGCTTCGTGAACAGGTATTGCAGCCGTCATTCCATATTTTGCAACTATTCGGTGCTGTCGTATTGTTTTGGTTGTTGCATTCACCTTCGTAGAGCCATTGCGCGCCTGCTGCATTCAACTGACATGTGTTGCCGTATGTTTTAATTTCACCGTTGAGCTGTCCACAGACCGGTGCGTACTGGAGTGTACAGAATGTTGGTCGGTCACCATCGTTCGATGAGCCACCGCCGCAGAAGCTTTTGAATGCAGAACGTGTCTGTGGACCAACGACACCGAAACCGGTAGTCGCAGGCGTTCCCGCGGCAACCACACCATGCTGCGCTTGCCATCGTTGCACGGCTGCCTGAGTGATTGGTCCAAAATAGCCGGTGATTACCGGGTGTGTGTATACACCTGCATTGCGAAGGAAGCTCTGAAGTGCTGATACGTCTGCACCTGATGTACCAAGCCAAAGATTGCGAGAGAGTCCCGGGCATTGCGGAGCGCTTGTACTGGTGCCGTTGGAGATATTTTCAACGTATGTGTGTCCATTGTAATTACATTTGCGTGGATATGACTCCATGACTGCATTGCCGGCAGCGACGCACGAATCGAAATCGACAACTACTGCGCCATTGGTTCCAATATGTTGCAATTGTGTCTGCAACGACGTGACTCGTTGTAACAGTTGTGCGATTTGTGCACGCAAATCATCCTGCACTGCTGCATAACTCAGCGTTGGGACAGCGAATGCTGCGATGAGTATGAGTGTTGCTGCTGCTCTTTTGGACATACGTAATAAAAATTACTTAGTAGGTTTGTATATAGTATACACTCGTAATAGACGAGTGTATTACGCTGTACTTACAGTAGACGCAGTAGCATGTTTGGTGCAAAAATGTGTCCGCCCTCCAGGACTCGAACCTGGGACCGCCGAGATATAAGCTCGGTGCTCTAACCAACTGAGCTAAGAGCGGGTTTCACTATAGTAGAGATTTGAATAGCTAATATCAAGCGTAATACTCGTGCTCAAGTACGAGCTGTATATCTTGTATCGCTTGCTCCTTCTCGGTAAACAATGGGTGGTATCCATCGGTTAGATTTTCAAAGAATGTAAGCACTGCTTCAAGGACAGGTTTGTATTTCCTCTTCAACTTCTCATGAAACCTCTCGAGTCGCTCTGCTTTTACCGTATCCCCTAACTCAGCTGCTTCATTCGCACGCTCACGAACCAATCCAATAGTCAGCGCATTTTCTTTCAAGTCTGCCCATTTGATTACCGACGGACTCGCGTCTTGGTTGTAAAAAATATTTTGTATGTACTCAAAATACTGTGCATTTTTGTCAGCAGTATTCTCGAGACTTTGCTCGGTAGTAAGCGGACTCGTAAGTGCCTCAACAAGCAATCGCACTCGGCGATCAAACACGCGTTCGATAGCACCAAGTGCACCATGTCGTTCTATTTCTTTTTCAACCTCCTCTCGTGGCTTGTCATACCACTGATGCACCGCAGCGATTTGCTTCTCAAGCGTAAGCCATTTGGATTGATCCTCCACCGAATCGTGTAGTAATCCGGCCATGCATATATAGAATGCGTCTTCATGATCGCGCGCTATACGCAATGCATTGTGTGCAACTGCAAGTGGGTGCCCAATGAACGGAATCTCCGTATCTGAACGATCCGGCTGCTCTATGTGAATTTTTATCATGAGCCGCAATGCTTCTCTGATTGTGAACTGCTCAGTTTCTGTAAAACGCGCGTCAACATCTACAAGAAACGCGTCAATATCGGGCTGGATACGATGCAATTTCTCGATGAACTCATTCGCTTGTTCAGGCTTTTCCTCGCCGTGCCCAACACCCTCAGCTTCGATTTGTGCCAAATTAGGTGGTGTGCCTAGCGCCATCTCAATGGCGACATCGAGCGTTGGTTCTTTAGTCTCATCAACTACTCCTGGAGCAAGCTCTTTTAGCTTTCGTTCACCGCTACTCCCGACTCTCGTCTCGCCATTTTCCATACAGGAATATTATACACCTGCATGTTCAATATCTTCTTTTTGCTTTGGGGTAATACCGTGTTCACGGAGCAGGTCTTCGAACTCCGGTCGTTCAAGAGTTTCTTTTTCAACTAACTGTGCGGCGATAGCATCAAGTACTTTGCGGTGCTTCGTGAGAATCTCTGTTGCACGCTTGTGTGCATCATCAATGATGTCCTTCACTTCCGCATCGATTTCTGCAGATACCTTTTCTGAATACTCCCGCCCCTGCACACCAGCACCAAAGAGTGCGCGGCCATCATCTCCAGCAAGTGCAACTGTACCGAGTTTCTTCGACATTCCCCATCGAGTCACCATGTTACGTGCAAGATTCGTAAGTACCTGTAGGTCATTTGACGGACCGGTTGTCACGTCATCAAATACCATCTGTTCAGCTATGTAGCCACCAAGCGACACCGCGATGTCGTCAAGAAACTCTCGCTTCGACTGCATCTTGCGGTCTTCAAAGGGCAACTTAAGTGTGTAGCCGGCTGCGCGTCCACGACTGATGACTGAGATTTTGTGTACCGGGTCGGCATACGGCAACACAGACGCTACAAGTGCATGTCCTGCTTCGTGATACGCGGTAATTTCTTTTTCTTTCTTGTTGAGCACATGACTCTTGCGTTCAGGTCCCAACATAACCTTTTCGATAGAGCGAATGAGATCGTACTGAGTTACCTCCTTGCGATTTTCACGCGCGGCAAGAATCGCTGCTTCGTTCATGAGGTTGGCGAGGTCGGCTCCAGAGAATCCCGGTGTACGCTCAGCGATTACTTTCAAATCTGTGTCGGCGTGCAACGGTTTCTTGCGTGCATGAATCGCAAGAATACCCTCACGTCCTTCGCGGTCTGGGAGGTCGATGGTTACGCGACGATCAAAACGTCCTGGGCGCAGCAGCGCAGGATCGAGTACATCGGGACGGTTGGTTGCTGCCATCACAATCACCTTTTCGTTTGGCTCGAATCCATCCATCTCAACAAGTATTTGGTTGAGTGTCTGTTCACGTTCGTCGTTACCACCACCAACACCAGTGCCACGCACACGTCCTACGGCATCAATTTCATCAATGAATACGATTGCCGGAGCAACCTTCTTTGCCAGCTTAAACAAGTCACGCACACGGCTCGCACCAACACCCACAAACATCTCGACAAACTCAGAACCTGAAATACTGAAGAACGGTACATTTGCTTCACCTGCTACTGCACGTGCAAGCAGTGTCTTTCCTGTTCCCGGGCCACCCATGAGCATCACTCCTTTCGGAATACGTGCACCAATTTCAATAAACTTCTTTGGCGTACGCAGGAAGTCAACAATCTCAAGGAGTTCTTCTTTCGCTTCCTTTGCTCCGGCAACGTCATCAAAGAGTACTCGCTGTTGCTTGTCGTCAGGACTTATCATGCGTGCCTTACTCTGACCAAACGTGAACGCCTGCATGCCTGAACCCCTCACTTGTCGTGAGAGATACCAGATAATGAGCACGATAATAACGATTGGAATAAGCAACGGTGCAAGCGTCATAAACCAATAGCGGAAACCGCTTGGATCAACAATGGTTATATTTACCGCGGACAGCGCATCGTGTGTTACCCCATAGTTCGTGAGTGTTTCAGTGAAAGGTGCTTCACTCTCCTTCTTTGACTTCTTTACAACCGACTCTGCATCCTCTGCAGGTGGTTCGTCTGTTGGCGTTTGCGTGTAGGTAACCTCAAGGTTCTGTCCGCTCACCTCAACGGAACTGACGAGTCCGGCGTTAATGTCCGCTGCAAGTTGTGAAAGTGACACTTCTTCTTTCTCGGTGAACATACCGGCAACCGAAGAATAAATAGAGAGAAGTAGCGTAAAGACGAGCAGCGTAATGAGTAGCTGCATCCAAAATCCCCCCTGTGGGAAATGTGGCATCTTCCCCAGCGGGGACTTTTTGTTACCACCAGAAGGCTTTTTAGACCCTGGAGGCGTTGGCTTTTTTGGTGTCTTCATGTACGCGACACTGTACCACAGCCCCGTCAATAAATCACTGCATATCGAAGACGTAGAGCGGTGAAACGTGTATAGTATGCGCATGGCACTCATAGAGAACAAACGCGCGCGTTTTGACTTCGACATCCTCAAAGAGTTTGAAGCAGGTATTGAGTTGCTCGGTAACGAAGTAAAGGCGCTTAGAGACAAACGTGGCAGCTTAGCTGGGGCGCGTGTATTAGTACGTGGCAGTGAAGCATACTTGGTGGGCGCCACTATTCAGCCGTACCAGCCCGGAAATACTGACGATTCGTACGATCCGGAGCGAGTACGCCGCCTACTGCTCACAAAGAAAGAACTCGACGAGCTTGCCGGAGCTGACGTGGCGAAAGGATTGACATTGGTACCAATTTCGTTGTATAATAAAAAAAGAAGATTGAAGCTTTTGTTTGCATTAGCACGTGGTAAGAAAGGTCGTGATAAACGTCAAGACATCAAAGAACGTGAGACAAATATTGCAATTGAACGTGCTCTTAAACGTAGATAGAATGGTGCACGATTAGCCGGTCCCCGCCTTCAATCTGCCTTCGCAGATTGAAGGCGGGGGGTGACTATGTTTCGACAGGAAGCCCTTACGATTATGTGCAAAGTGGCAGTGAGAAGTCTGCCTTACCACTTTCTCAAACCATAAGTGCAACTAAAACTGCACGCGGAGTTCTCTCACCTTTCCAGATGAAGGACTTCGGCTTCGCTTACGCGTAATACGTCTAAGCGACCATCGCATTGTTTGATGTTCGATAGAACAAATGCGGTGTCAAACTTTCGAACTCGGAGAGGTGCCTGACCTGACACTAATCTTAAATCTTCCGGGTCTCGATGTAGTGTGATTTTGTTCACTCTTTACACACTGCATTCAAAACTAGAGTGAGCTACACTTTGTAGAAGCATCTTTGTAAGCTTTCATGGACGGGGTTTCGTAGCCCCCACCTCCACAAGACAAAAACACCCCGTATCAACAGGGTGTTTTTGCTAGAGCTTTGACTCACAACTGTGCTACTATCCCTCACATGCATTACAACACTGACATGGCATGGTTCGTGAATGAGTGCGAAAAGGCAAACTCATTTGCAGAGCTTATACCTCTTGCTCTAGCTGAACTAGATAAATTTCCCGATGGTGCTGAAGTAGTCTGTGGACCAATTAGTACCGGTGGGCAAGGAAACTTGGAAGTTAACTTCAGAGTTTTCGGTGAAACAATTTCGAAACTCATTCATGAAGGAAATCCTATTTT
>DFRR01000002.1:17923-34008 GCA_002378745.1 Patescibacteria group bacterium UBA3458
CATCCTATTTTTAGCCAAGTCCCGTACGAAGAGCGAATCTTTTTCTTTCGCAAACGCTGGGAAAACGCGAGTCCAAAAAATGTTGGTCAATACTATATGCCTATATTAGAAGAGTTTTATCATCCACTCATTCAATCAGGACGCATAAGGAAAGGTTGGTTTATTCCCGGGTGGGAATCTTCTTTTGGTGCACGGTGGGAACGTACACATCTTGAAGAAATCGGCGCCGAGATTGTTGAGTTAGATGAAGAGTGGGTTGAGGACATCCTCAACAAAAGCCAAGCGTAAGGACAACACTTCTCCGTTGCAATCTCTTATCCCATTAGTACTATGTAAGTTGGGTAGTCTTGGCAAAGGAGACGAAACCGTGAATCACTCCGAGAAGGAATCCCCGACACCAGCAACGAAAGAGGTGGTGCAAGCGGTAAGGAAAGCACTCGACGATGCTCGCGAAACTGCCGACGAAATACAGAAAGATTCGCGTCTGTCACGAAATTCCCTGTTCATTCCCTATCGCATGGCGTGACCAATATCGTTCATAGCTACCTAGAAGCCCAGTGGAAACACTGGGCTTTCCATAAAATACCCCAAGAAAGCATCAGAATACGAGGTTGAAGAGTAAACAATCCCTCTCTACCACCACGAATATAGTCGTTTTGGTACTCGTGGAGAAAGATGCATTTCAAATCGTAAAAAGTGCCACACGAGATGTGCCGCAAGTAGCACGAGTTGCAAGAGCAGCGCGAGGCCTGCAGCTTTCCAAAAATGTCCGGTAGTTATCCAAAGAAAGGCGTTCGTGATAACAAAGGCAATAAGTCGCCACTCTAGTGAGATGAGTAAAGAATGTACTATCTTTTCTCGCACAGATACATGGTACCACCATTACATGTATACAAAGAGTATGTCGTGTGCATTACAAATCTAATTTAAAGAATGCTTCGACATCTATAGCAGTAGAGTCGCGCTCCGCTACATAATTGAAAACGAAAGCTTCTATCTCTTCTCTGATTCCAGAGGCACGTAAGTTGTTAGCATGCTTTTCTTTCGGGTCTTTTTCTGAGTAATTAAGGAGTTTCTTTCTCTTTTGTTCTAATTCCTTCACATCTTTCGTTTCGAGCGCCTCTATACATATCAAGAAAAATTTGTAGACATTTGTACGCAATGCAGGATTTTGTATAAACGCATCTCGTAAAAAGTGTATGCAAGATTCAGTGTACTCTTCGCGCGTATGTATGTTTACCCGCTCTATCCCTTTACCACGATGTGCTCGACTTACATATTCGGCACCAGTAATGAGTGCATTTTCCCAGACTCGTTGCCAAAGATCTTCCAAAACTTCAAGGCTATTTTCGCGAGATCTATTTACGAAGGCACCGACCCCTACGGCTGCATGTGCCTTATTCATCATAGTGACAATGTGATTTAGCTGTTCTGGATTCAATCTCTCTATGTGCAGTGACTCAAACGAAGCATCGGGACTAAACATTCGTTCTCCCACATAAGAAACGATACCTATGCCTTCTTGTGGATACTTGAGGTTCGCCTCTAACCATGCCTTAAAGAGTTCATTTGGCACACCGTCACTCTGTATATCTTCAGCGAGCACTTCTGCGTTCTTGTGTGCGGCAGCTGTTTCGGGGACTTGTTCTATACTCATATATGAAGGAGTATAGCAGATATCATGTCTTTACAGCGTCGACTTGCGCTTGAGTGCCTATCCACACAAACTGTATGAAATCTCCCTGTGTATGTATAGGAGCGCTATACTAAAAGTTGCGTCGAATTATTAATGCATAGGTATTAATTTTCTCTTGTATGAAAGCAGTAAGTTGGATTGCAATGATTCTTGTTGTTGTCGGAGGTCTTAACTGGGGCCTCGTCGGGGTGCTAAACATTGATCTTGTTGCAACACTGTTTGGTGACATGTCGTCACTCTCACGTATCGTATACGTATTGGTTGGTCTTGCAGCGGTATACGTTGCTATCCAGTCACCAAAAATGGTGCGCTAAGTACCCTCGCGTACTTCACACAACAAAAAGCCCGCATCGCGCGGGCTTTTTGTGTGCTCTTCAGGGGAGATGCTAATTAATTGACCAAATGGAATATTCGTGGTTTCATCGTGCTGCCACTCATTCTCTAAAAACCAAGAAAGGAGGTAGAGGAATGAAAGCGGCGGAACTAACCATCTGGCAGAAAATTGTGGTGTGGTTCAAAAAGCTGATGTTGAGCGTTCTATATGCAGTGGCTGTGTACGCAGTCATTTACAGTTTCAACGTCCCGGCTTCGTATGAACTCCCGACACTGGTCACCAGAAACCCAGAAGTAAGTCTTGAGCGCTGGGCGATACTGGGTGCCTTGGTCGGCCTCATTTCTGCCCTATTACCACAAGCGTGGCGAGTCGTTCTGGCTTCGTTACTCTTGATGCTTGTTCTTCCAAGTTTCTTTATGGGAAATTCCTCTATGGACGCGGTTTCGCGGATGCTTCAGGTTATGCTGGTGGCATGCGTAATGCCACCGCTGGCCAGCTTCGTAGGCGGCTTTTATGCAGAAGGAATGGAACTAAGAGAAATGAACGAAACAAAAATCTTTCGAGATTTCAGAAACTAAGTCCGCTTCCGAGCGGCAAAGACCTCGGCATGATGAAAACCCTGCAGGGGTCTTTTCTTTTTACACCACTACATTCGTTTTGATTGACGAAACATTCCTTTTGACTTTAAATACCGTCCTGCTCTTTGAAGGAGGCCTACATGTTACTGAATCGTCTGCCCATCGTGCTTGCATATGGGATTATCGTATTCGTCATTGTGCGCGTATGGGGTTTAGAGTGGGTTGCACTCTCGGCAGAAAACCACCTTGCGAATATTTCGCGCGGCGAAGTCCTCTTTACACTCATCATCCTTGCGGTACTCTCTGTCGCTAATCTCGCCATAGGAAAGCATGTCGGAATGGCGTGCGTGATGCTGCTCGTGATTTCTCTTTGGTGGAACAGTGGGGTTACCGATGAAGCACGAGCGATAGTCATTCCCTTGTGCATCTCTCTGATACCGCCCGGACTAACCTACCTGTACAGAGGATTGGTTTATGGTGCGTGGAGCGAATGGTGAGAAATGCCCCTCAAGGGGCAACAAAGGTCTTGTGCGCCAGAAAGTGCGTACAAGACCTTTTCTTTTGTAACTTACAAAAAGAAAACGCGGTGCGACAAACAAGTCGCACCGCGTATTTCGAAAGAACGAATTGTTCAGCCGAGCATCAGCAGACGAACTGATATCTCTTTGAGAAAGAGTGCATTGTCGTAAGTCTCTGACTCAAGAAGCGCTAGCCGTTCCGGTATAGAAAGTTCTGCGCGCTGGCGAAGAAACTCGTCTTTCTCTGCTTTCGCCTGAGCCTTGTTGCACTCTGGGCAGAGACCGGAGTCTCCGAGCTGTATCGGATCTGCTTCCCCATATCCACCCCCTCCACAAGAAGTGCATTTAAGCTCCACTTGTAGTGCCATGACGCACCTCCGTTCTGACGTGGCAACTATATTGAGTATATACCAAAACGAAAAAACCGCTCCTTGAGGAGCGGTTTTTTGAGCATTACTTGCTCTTCTTTGCCTTCTTCACTGGCTTCTTTGCAGGTGCCTTTCCTTTCATTTGTGAATGTGATCTCGCCTTGCAGCTCCGACCACGAGGAGACTCTTTTTATGAAGAGGATACTGGTGACCAACAGCACCACATCTTCTGAGCTACGGTAATTGTAGAACGATGTTGTATATGTTGTACATGTGTGGATAACACAACATGTGTGCATCGCTGGTCGCTATGATGAGTACATGAAATACATACGTGCAATTATCTCAATCGCCATCGCACAGTGTGCAGGCATCATCGGTTCACTCTTTACCAGTGCAAACATTCCAACGTGGTACGCAACACTCGTGCGTCCTGCATGGAATCCGCCAAACTGGGTATTTGGTCCGGTATGGACAACGCTTTACGCACTCATGGGTATTGCGGCGTACCTTGTGTGGGAGCAGCGACGCACTGACGGACGCGTACCGTTTGCACTAGCTACCTATGGTGTTCAGCTTGTGCTCAATACTGCATGGTCAATTATTTTCTTTGGTATGCATAACCTTGGATTGGCACTTGCCGAACTTATTGTGCTCGATATCTTTATCGTCATCACGCTCGTACTCTTTTGGCGTATTCGCACTGTTGCCGGAGTATTGCTCCTACCCTATCTCGCATGGTCACTCTTTGCGACGTATTTGAACTACACTATCTGGATGCTTAACTAGATTTTCCTGCTGTCGTACGCCCAGTGCAGGAGTGCCTGCCGTTGTCGTGGTCGACAACTGTAGTCGCCTTTTCGGCACGCATGGGCAACTTGTGCGGCATGTCGCCGAAATGCACGCCAGCGGCCTATTTGTCGTTCGTCTTCGCCAGGAATGCGACGACCGAGATAGTACCGGAAATACCACTGTATCCATCCGCGTGGGTCATCTTTGTATATCCACCCTCTCTTTTGCCATACAGAAAGTGGCTGGGACGCACGCACCTTAAAAAAGTTGAGTTCCTTGTGCTGCTTTCCGTCCAGAGAAACCTTCGCATGTGCAAACCACGACTTCGGAAACTCTTTGTCGGCATCACTTAAGAAATAGGCTCCTCCCATGATACCCAAAGTAATCATTTCTTTTGGCGTAAGGTCGGGTTTGAAGTCCGTATGAAACCGCCTCCCTGTCGGGGCGGTGAGTGTATAGGTGTAGCCCTTCTGCCACGCATCGTGTGAGATAACTTTTTTCTGCATATGTACATCGTAGCATGTCGTCTACCCACACATGTACATTCTATGAACGAGTCGGTGCGGTATAATGCGAACCATGACAGATGAACATGTACATCCGGTGCGCGCTCTCGGACCGGAGTTTGAAGTAAAACGTGACTCAAATAAGAAAAATGTGTGCTACGAACACGGATCGCTGCCACATCGCGTCGACTTGTATATCGAGAAGATGCTTCATGACCGAGCGGCACGAATGGAAGACGAGCTACTCGAGGGTTTCCATGCTATCCGCAGCTTCCCAAAATCAGTAACTTTTTTTGGCTCAGCACGATTTGATAGCAACCATCCGTATTATCAAAAAGCGAAACGTATCAGCGCACGCATTTGTAAGGAGGGTTACGCGGTTATCACTGGCGGTGGTCCCGGCATTATGGCGGCAGGCAACGAGGGCTCTCGTGCATCATGTCAACAAGCGGTTGGGTTCAACATTGAACTTCCGATGGAGCAGAACATAAACGAGCACGTAACCCACGGTGTGAACTTCTACTACTTCTTCACACGAAAAGTATCGCTCTTCTTCTCTGCCGAAGCATACCTGTTCTTCCCTGGTGGGTTCGGTACACTCGATGAATTCTTTGAACTCGTAACACTTATGCAGACAGAAAAGCTCCCGTGTGTGCCAACTATTTTGGTTGGTTCAGAGTTTTGGAACCCGATATTGGATACGGTAGAAACAGTACTACTTGATCGATTCAAGACTATTTCTCCTGAGGACTTACATCTGTTCAAGGTAATTGATGATGAAGACGAGATTCTCGACATCGTAAAAAAGGCACCCCTTCGCGACGAGTATAAATAAACTGGAGTAGCACAAACAAAAACACCCGCCAACAGGCGGGTGTTTTTTTCTCTGGAGAGAGTGTTCGTTACATTGACGAGTTATTTCCGAAGGTATTTGTTTCTTTCATGTCCGGTTCCCACTTCCAGATGCGTCGAATCACTACCCATGCAACCTTTGCAAAGATAGTAAGTCCGAGTACGAGAAGTGCCCCGTAGATAACGAACTGTACGGCACCAAGAACAAATGCGATGAGACCGAGTGTGAGCGCAAGGAGTGTGCCGTTGATGTCAGCCGCAAGTTGCTGAATGCGCTGCTTCCACTGGTCAGCAAACTGCTCACCATCGAAGTAGGTGACCTTCGCTACGGATACGTAGAAGTGTGCGTATTCAATCTGCTCAATTTGGTTTCCTCGATTCTTTGTCAGACGATCAATGCGCTCTTGTGTGTCGAGCACTTGCTGTGTGAGGCGATCGATTGTGGCAATCTTGTTGTTAATGACCTCAGCAAGTGTTGCAGTATCTCCTTCGCGGGTTGCCTGCGCAATTAAGCTGTTGAATGACGCTTCCGCTTGGTTAAGTGTTTCACTTGTTGACTCAAGTCGACGTTCCAACATTGCGAGTTCACTGTCGGTGTACTCGATACTGCGCTCAATGGTACTGGTATCAATGTTGAAGTCACGCGGGTTAAGCTCCTGGAGCTTGGTGATGATTTCTTCTTCATGTTCTACCTCTGCACGGAAATTGTAGTTACACCAACGATCGTTCTCGTTTGAGTTGTCGAAGACCACGTACTCAAGTGGCTTGAGCCCACTGATTGCAGCACACGTTTCTTCAAACTTACGTGTTTCGTAGTGTGCATTATAATCTCGACGCTCATATTCTTCAGCGTCGGGACCACCTCCGAGTGTCGGTGCTGGCATATAGCTTGATTCAGCGTACATCATCATGTCGTTTGCTACTGTCGAGCCCCTTCCCATTGCCATTTTCGTATTCATCACGGTGTCAATTCCAAGCGCACCACCGATGCCGCCCATAACTTGTTCAACAACACCGTAGTTGTTGCTGCCGTCCATGGTGTAATAGTCGTCACGACCACTCATGCCAAACACGCCTTTAGCAACCGTGCTAAGTACGCTCACTACGATCGAGAGTGCAATAACGATAACAACAATCGCCACTGCCGCTTTAACGATTGATTTGAGCGACCAATCAAAGTTAGTAATCTGCTCTTTTAATGAATGCATAAAATATAGATTATTTACACGATATATAATAAGTATAGCATGCTGCGTTGTGCATGTTTCCTATTATGACGAATGCGTCGAGCCTCTCTTACCGCATGCTGTTGCGACAGTTTTCGAGACTGCTACACTTACCGCATGCATTTTAAAACACTACAAACAGGTTTGTTTATTAGTCTTCTCGTTGCTGCAACGACACTCTTTGGTTGGCTTATCCATGAATATATTCTCTCAATATTCTGGGCAACGGTGCTCGCGATACTTTTTTACCCGGCGTATCAGCGTCTTTATGTATATACAAAAGAGCGTGCAGCGCTGGCATCCTTGTTGACCATCGGCTTTATCCTTATCGTGGTACTCGTACCATTGTTTATACTCGGCTCGCTCGTGGTGAAAGAAACAGTGGCACTCTATACGCAATTCGCGCAAGACGATGGTGCATCCAGCATCCTACTGATACAAGCACAACAACTGCTGGTGCCACTTGAACAATTTGGTGTTGATGTGCCAACAATCCAAAATGAAGTACTTACGTTCGCAAAAAGCTTCAGTACACAAGCGGGCAATTATGCACTCGAAGCAGGTCGTGCCACATTACAAACCGTTATCGCAACACTCCTCATGCTCTACATTCTTTTCTTCACCTTGCGTGACGGAAAAGCGATCATTCTGCGCGTACAACAGGCACTACCGCTTGGTAATGTAAAGGAAGAGATGTTGTTCCGACGCTTTACTGCCATCGTGCGAGCAATGTTTAAGGGGACATTCATCATTGCACTTATTCAAGGTGTACTGGGTGGCATTCTCTTTGCACTTGTTGGCGTGCAAGGCGCCGCGCTCTGGGCGTTTGTTATGGGGATCTTCGCCCTCATTCCCGCAGTAGGACCAGCTATTGTATGGCTCCCAGTTGGGTTATTGTTGCTCTTCTCCGGTAGCGTCTGGCAGGGTGTCGCGGTACTTGCTTTTGGCACCATTGTCATTAGTCTAGTTGATAACTTGCTTCGCCCATTCTTGGTTGCCAAAGACACCGAAATGCCTGACGTGCTTATCTTACTTTCGGTACTCGGTGGACTTACCCTATTCGGTATTGCCGGACTCATCATTGGGCCGGTTATTACGGCATTCTTCCTCTCGATGTGGCAGCTTTTTGAGCACGACTACGCTACTGAGCTGAAGATACACGGGTAGACGAAAATGAGTTGATAGATGGTAATGGATAGTTGATAGCGACGACAAAGTCCATAGCTCCTCTCTAAAACCTTCAATCGATTGAAGGTTTTTAGTTTCTGCCATAGTAACGACTAGCGTCCAATTCAGACATCCGATGTCTGAATTCGGGGTAGCAGACATGTGTAAATCACCAAAATGGGCCCATTTTGCTGATTTATCGTTACCCACCTGAGTGCGTATAGACGGCGTGCATATTGATTGCAACAGACCCATTACCGTGGTATATTTTGTGCACGCCCAACGGGGCGTTTCTTTTGTAATGCAGGACGAAGTACGAATCAATGAAAGCATACGTGTACCGGAGGTACGCGTTGTGGGTGCTGATGGCGAAAATCTCGGCGTTATGTCCACCAAGGATGCTTTCAAGCGTGCTCAGGAGCTAGGACTTGACCTTATTGAGGTTTCTCCAAAGGCGAACCCGCCTGTTGCCCGCATCGGCGACTACGGAAAGTACAAGTACGAGCTGAAAAAGAAAGAGAAGGAGATAAAGTCCAAGGCCCACGTTACTGAAACCAAAGTGACACAGGTTAAAATCGGCACCGGAGAGGGTGACCTACGTCGTAAGGCGGCTAAAGTGAGCGAATGGCTCGCTGACGGTCATCGAGTTAAAGTAGACCTCTTTCTCTGGGGACGATACAAGTATATGGAGTTTGGCTTTCTTAAAGAACGCCTCGAGCGGTTCCTTGCAATCGTCTCTGAATCGTTTAAGATAGCCGACGACATCAAGAAGAGTCCGAAAGGGCTTTCGGTCACCATCGAACCAGACAAAAGCGGTAAAAGCGGTGGTCCAAAGAAACAAGACGATGAAAACAAATAAATCATACACGAAGCGACTGCGCGTTACTAAAAACGGCAAGATTATTGCTCGTAAGGCTGGTCAAAACCACTTTAATGCGAAGACGAGCAGCAGTACGAAAATGGCACACCGTCGAACCCGTACTATTACGATGACCAACAAGGAACGTGGACGATTTCTTCCTGGAAAATAATAAAATTATATGGCACGAGTAAAACGAGGAACAACATCACTCAAGACGCGCAAGAATGTATTGCAGCGTGTAAAAGGTTACCAATTCGGCCGCTCAAAGAAAGAGCGTCAAGCATATGACGCTATTGCGCACGCGGGAAACCATGCATTTGCACACCGTCGACAAAAAAAGAACGATTTTCGTCAGCTCTGGAATGTTCGCTTGAATGCAGCGCTTCGCCCGCTTGGTTTTTCATACAGCACATTCATTGATGCACTCAAAAAGAAAGGGAGTGCCCTCGACCGTAAAGTGCTCTCACAGATTGCACACGAGGCACCTGAGAGTTTCAAGCGCATCACTGAAGCAGTAAAGTAATCAAAAAATCCGCCTCTCGGCGGGTTTTTTAGTTATAGATAGTATGTGCTCAAAAAGCATTATAAACCCACAGCAATTCCATACAGTGCCAAAAGCGCTATGAGTGCCCAGGCGATATTGAGTGCAACGACCGGATACGAGTGCGTGCGTGCCGCAGAGTACAATAATGACACAGCGCCAACTAAGTTAATGCACTGGTAGCTTACGGTGTGCGGAAAGAGCCACTCTCCACTCACACCAGCGTAGGCGACAAGTATACACGCCATGCCAAACCACCCTATCAGCTCGTGTGGTTCATCAAACATAGTAAGGAATCTTCGTACCATACCCGTTTATCGTGCAAACATCTCAAGACGATATGCGTTGATGTCGCGCTGTGCCCAGTCGTAGAAGTGTGCGTTCGCCTCATGTAAATCTCCGGCAAGTGCTGTACCAACAAAACGCCAGTGCCACGGCTCGAAGGCGTAATATGTGTTCTCCTTAGGGTACGAGAGCACAAAACCGTACTCATGTGCGTGTGCGCGTAACCATGCGTATTCCGGCGTGTCTTTGAATGCTTCTAGGTCACCACCGTGCGTGGTGTTTGAAATATCGACAGTTGTCCCTAACTGATGTTCAGAGTAGCCTTGGTCGGCAACGAATTGGTTCGATATCGTAGTGCCGTAGGTAACGGAGTGGTTGTGCTTAAGCTGCTCCTGGTATCCGTATGAACGGTATGCTGATACGATTCGCGGGTTCAGCCCTTGAGACTCCATAGCGTTGAGCATATCAATGAGAAACGGTGCTACTTCCGACTTAATCTGCAAATACTGTTCTGACATTACAAACTCGCTCGGAATATACGATAACGTGTCAGGAACGTAATGCTCGTTGAGGAAATACACCTTCGAATACTTTGCGAGTAGCTCCTCGTCTGCCTCTTCCAGCTTCTTTATGTCGTCGATTGTCTTGCTGGCAGCTTCAATCATGGTGCGCATTTGTGAAAAATCATACGATGTATCACTTGATTGCTGGCGGAAAATGCGGATGAGTTCCTTGTGTACCTCTACTTCCTCCTCTTTTTGTCGTACCACCTCGGCAAGATCAGCAGCTTGCGTATGTGCGTGTATCAACTCTTGTTCTACCTGTTGCAGTCGTACATACATGAAATATGTTGTAGCTGCAGATCCAACGGTGAGTAGTACAAGAATACCAAGTGCGATGATGTAGCTTCGTGTATGCATATTTTTAGAATGCGAGCGTCCGAATGTCTCCCCTTTCAGGCGCCGTTGCCTGCACACCCAGGAAATCGCGTAAGCGCTGCACTAAAAACAGCGATGAGCGCGGCTCGCCCATAGCAACGAATACCTCTTGTAATGAATCAGCAGTATCAGCGACAAAGGCGATGAGTCCGTCTCTGTCTTTGTGCGCCGAGAACCCATGGATTGTTTTGCGCTGTGCGCGTACTCGCACCTTTTCGCGTTCTATCGTAACGATCTTTTCACCGTCTTGAATGCGTCGTCCGAGTGTACCGGCACCTTGGTAACCAACAAACAAAATGGTTGTATTCGGGTCTCCTAAGAGCCCTTTTTCGTGCATTAGCACCCGACCTCCCACCGACATGCCGGAGCCGGCAATAATGACTTTTGGTGCAGGAGCATGAAGTACTGCTCGTGACTCCTTTACGTCGTCAACAATGGTGAATTTAGGGAATGCAAAAATATCGTCTCCGGTAGCAATTTCTTTCTGCACTTGGTCGTTGAAGAGATTAGTGTACTTACGAAACACGTCGGTGACTTTACTCGCGAGTGGTGAGTCGAGATATACCGGAATTGCAGGAATCTCACCGGACTCAACCATTTTGTTTATCTCATACACCAGTAACTGCGTGCGTTGTATCGAAAATGAAGGAATGAGCAAGGTTCGTTTCTGTGTATACGTCTCTTGAAGTACCGCACGAAGCAGCGCGATTCGATCTTCGCGTTGCTCATGTACCCTGTCTCCATACACACTCTCCATAAGCAGATAGTGCACTCCCTTGAGGTGTTCAGTGTCGCGCAAGAGCGGTGCCGGTGAGTTGCCAAGGTCACCCGTTGCCACAAAGCGAACACCATCGCGTTCAAACGCAACCATGGCAGCACCCAGAATGTGTCCAGCATCAAGAAAAGTGACGGTTATATCATCACCAATAGCAAACGGTTCGTGATATTCCTGTACCTGCCACAGAGAAAGCGTGTGCTCTATATCTTGTGCTTCATAAAGTGGTGCGAGTCCTCGCTTCCGTGCTTCTTCAGCCAAAATACGCACGGCATCTTCAAACATCACCGCTGAGAGGTCACGGGTCGCCGCAGTTGAGTAAATAACACCTTTGAAACCGTCTCGTACCAATTTGGGGACACGCCCAATGTGGTCGGCGTGTGCATGTGTAATGAAGAGAATGTCGATATCTGCCGGATTATATGGAAATTCCACATAATTCTCCTCTACGCCACGAGAACCTTGCACGAGTCCACAGTCGATGAGTATTTTTTTACCTCCTGTTTCAAACAAAAAGTGAGCACCGGTAACACTTCCTGCTCCACCCAAAAACGTTAGTGTTGATTCGTGACTCGTCATGGTCTGCATTGTACCATCTCTCCACGCACACAGCCGCTACAAATGTAGCGGCTGTGTGCGTGCCGTCAGGCATACCTGGAAGAACCAGGTGGGTGACCTCAGTATTGCAACCACGGTTGCAATCAATGTTAGCCTCCCTATAGATGCAATTAAGCAGGAATGCCCGACAGCTGGTGCAAGTATATCATATCCTGCCTACCCTACTCTACGAGCAGCGTCAGCAAGTTTTTCTGCAGCACTCTTAAGCGCCTGTGCTGCCTCTGTTATCTTTTGCTGCGCCTCCTTTTTGCGATCTTCGTCTGCTTTTACTCCTGGCTGCTCCGCGTTGTAACATGCTTTCCCAAGCACGTCAGCAGCGTCTCTGACCTTTCTGAATGCACTTTCAACTGAACTGGGTAATGCCATATTTCTTTATGCTACCACCACTATTCGAGAATGCCATCAAGGTTTACGTCATAAAGAATCTGTTCCTGCACGAGACGATAGTTGATAATGTCCTCTTTAGTGAGCCACAGTGCAATTTCGCGCTCCGCTTCTTCCGGTTCGTCTGAGCAGTGAATGAGGTTGCGTACCGCGCGGTCATCAACGGCAGCAATAGAGTATGACTCAATGGTGTAATCACCACGAATAGTGCCGACGTCTGATGTTGCGGGTTCGGTGCTACCGACGATTTTCTTTACCACCGCAACAGCGTGGTTGCCTTCAAGTACCATAACTACTACCGGGCCTGATGTCATGAACTTGATGAGTGCACGAATAATATCTTTTCCGTACTCGATTGCCTCTTTTTCAATAGGAAGATTGTTCTTCTCTCGATCTGCAATGATGCCCGCACCTTTCTTCTCGTACCATGCATCGTCTTTTGAGTAATGCTGTGACACTTTATCGGTATCAAGCATTGCAAGCTTAAGACTGGTAATTTTAAGTCCCGTGCGTTCAAAACGTTTAATGATTTCACCGACGAGAGTGCGTTGCACCCCATCTGGCTTAATGATTACAAATGTTCGCTCCTTCTTATTTGCCATAATCAGTTTCAACTATATTTAAAATAATAGCGCAACTCTACCATATACAGCGCTCTTTTGCAGAGATTATCCGTTCTCGTGCTAGATGAAATCAGAGGCATCGAAGCGCTCAGAAGTAGCCGGCTCCGGTGACTTTGCGTACTTTCGGATGATTGCCTCTTCCACTTCACGCTTATCGCGACCGTAGCGATGGTACGAGAGCTGCTTAATCTTCTCAACCGCATTAAGATCCCCTTCTATCGGAGGTAATGTCTGCATATTGAACGGTCGTACCGGTTTGCCATTTACCAAAAGTGCAACATACGCATTGAAGTTGTCGAGCCCGACGATGTCAGAAGCTGAGAAATCGGGACGGAATTGTCGTTCGAGAAATTCTGCATCTTCGTTACCAACACGGAACACACATTTCGTGCCTACGTTGCCAAAGACTGCGTCGCGGATCTTCTCGTCAAGCTGCGCAATGAATTGATGCGCGATATTGAGCGATAATCGGTACTTGCGCGCCTCTGAGAGAATCGTAGCAATTGATGGTGTGGTGAAGTTCTGAAACTCGTCGATGTAGAGATAGAAGTCGGCGATATCTTTTTGCCCTGCAGCAACGCGATCAACACGTGACAATGCCGCTTGTAGGAACTTACCAACGATAATGAGACCGAGCAGCTCAGCATTAAGGTCACCGAGACGTCCTTTGGAGAGATTAACGAGAAGAATCTTCTTGTCGTCCATAATCTCACGGAAGTTAAATGACGACTTTTCCTGCGTGATAATCGGCCGCATCGTTGAGTTGCTGAGGAAAATGTCTGTCTTTGCGGTAATGTATGGCACGATATTCTCGAGCGACGCTTCACCCCCCGCCTTTTCGGCAATCTCTTCCCAGAACTGATTTACGAGCGGGTTGCGCGAATTTGCCAAGCACTGGTGTCGAAACTGTGCGTTTGCGAGCACGCGTGGAATGTCTGCCATTGTTGCGGTGCCTTCCGGCATCCCCTCAAGCACTAAGAGTGCTGCATTGCGGAAGTATTGCTCAAACATCGGCCCGAGTGATTCTGGCGACTTCGCAAGAAAGAGTTTTTCAAAGATGCTAAATATTTCGTTTACCACGAACGTTTTCTGCTCCGGAAACTCCGGATTAAACTCCATGATATTGAGTCCCATCGGGCGCTGTGTGTAGCCCGGATCGAAATAGATGACATCATCGTATCGCTCAGGCGGCACTGCCGCGAGAATATCGACGATATCTGAGCCATGCGGATCAATGTAACAACACCCCTCTCCGTTACGAATATCCTGAATAATCATGTTCTTCATGAGATTCGTCTTACCGGTTCCGGTTTGTCCAATCTCATAGAAGTGGCGCATGCGGTCTTCAGCAAGGAACTTGACCATGGTTTCGGTGCCACCAAATATATTTTTGCCAAGCACGACACCACGACGCTGTGGCGTCATAATCTCACTCGGTGCCACAGTCGCGCTCTCCGGTATATCAGGCGCAGCAGGTGACATCGGCTGTGCTGTTGGCGCTGGTCGTGTGTTCTGTGCCGGCTGTGTGTCCGAATCGTCGGCTGAAACTTCAATAGGTGCGGCCACGTGTTTTGCGCGTGTTTGTTTGAGTTCGCGTGACGTCGAAACGCCTTGTCCAGTGAGGTGGCACATGGCGACAAGCTCGGTAAGCGCGAGTGGTTGCATACGCGGTATATTAAGCGTTCGAAATGTGAATGCGTGCACAAAATTGCGCAATGCACTCCCGCGTTCGTGGATGAACTTGAGCGCATTTCCTTGCGCATCTTCAAATTGATTGAACGTGGATGCGATGTTATCGATTATGTCGTGCGCTCGTTCCTCTTCCTGTGCTGACGCCAAAATACGGATGTTTACCGGTACGATACGACTGTTTACCTTTTTCGTGATGGTTTCGAGAGTAAGCTGGTCAACTGCCTTGTCTTTCATGCTGTTTTTCGTACGATTGAGCAGGAAGTCACCAATGCTTTCACCGATAGCATCGAGCGCCTCGCTGAATGGTTCAGTTCCGTGACGGATTGCCTTTTTGGCATTCTTTCCGTCTCTGAGGTTGTCAACCACCTTTTTGTACTGCCGGTTATACGTATCACCGTTGTCGCCAATGATAAATTGGATTGCCGCGCCCTCCCCATGCTTTTTAAGCTTTCCGAATGCGGAGAGCATAATGTTGAGTGGGTCGTGCACGAAGTCTTTATATTCGCGCAGTGGGTACACCGGGCTACGCTCTAACACACCGTACGCGCCGGCATGTACACCTCCATAGTTGAAAATGTTGTAGTCACCGCGCACTTCTTCCATTTGTGCGTTCGGGAATATCGAAATAAGATGTCGTTCAAATAAATCACGTTTCTTGCGTGGCACAGCGACGTAAAATATCGCCTCTTCGCTCCCCTGCTGTACTGCCACTTCAACTGAAAAAATATCCTTCTTGTGCAACTTGCCACTACCCATGACACTCAACATGCCAGCATAAAACTGCTCCATTGATGCAAGTAGTCGCTCAAGGTCTTGCTGTACATTGTTATTCTTGTCTTCTGCCGTCTGCGCTGGCAATGATACTTCGTAGAGCACCATGTGTAACGCCCTCCATACTTCTGAGCCTTTCGTGATGCCCGGTGTCGGCAATCCCTGTGCAACGTATTGCACAAGCGCTCGGTGCAAGTCGTCTTCAATGTGTGCGCTACCCATTTTGGCAACTACTTTGAGGGTATTTTTGATGCCTCGCTCGCTCACCATCTTCAGCAACTCGTCGATTTGCACATCGTGTTCTTCCGGTTCGAGTCGCAACGACTCGCTGAGCACACTCGCTTCCGGCATATCATACCGTTCGTGTAACACTTCGTTTGACGGAATATCTTGGTACTGCACAATCTCTCGCTTTGCGAGCCGATCTTGCTCAAATACGGAGCGTTCTCCTTCGAGCTCCTGTTCTTTTATTCGAATACGCTCCCGTAAATACGCAAGCTCTTCTTCTGGCGTACGAAAACGTTCTGCAGCAGGTTGTACTACATCAGGTGCTGATCCT
>DFRR01000002.1:34210-34624 GCA_002378745.1 Patescibacteria group bacterium UBA3458
CTCAGGTGCTGATCCTTCCATACGTGGCATATCTGCACAGTATAGCGTACTTCAGCACACGCTTTATGGGTATTAGTTCACATCTGCACACTACTCTTTCGTGAGCACTTCAGCTTTAGACTCACCAACAATGACACTGTGTTCAAAATGTGCGCTTTGTGAGCCGTCCACCATCTCGTAGAGCCATCCGTCGTTTGCTAAACAGATGCGACCGCTTCCCATTGCAAACATTGGTTCCAGTGCGAGCACGTCGTCTTTTTGTAACACTACGCCCGTTCCCGGTTTTCCATAATTGGCAATGAATGGCTTCTCGTGCACAGCGAGTCCAACACCATGTCCCCCAAGTTCTTTGGGATATCCTAAATCATATTTCTTTGCCACCTGTTCAGCTGCATACCCGATGTCTCCCACGGT
>DFRR01000002.1:34867-44176 GCA_002378745.1 Patescibacteria group bacterium UBA3458
ATACCCGATGTCTCCCACGGTATTACCGGCAACCGCTGCTGCGATTTGTGCTTCTATCGCCTCCCGTGTTGCACGAATAAGTAACTCGTCCTCTTTTGTAATAGTGCCAATGCCAATTGTTATTGCCGAATCTGTACACAGTCCATTATGCCAAATACCGCCATCTATCTTTAATAGATCTCCATCTTCAAGCGCATAGTCGTCCGGTATACCGTGCACAATGCCGTGATTAACCGACAAACATAACATTCCCGGGAACGGTGGGTTCCCGTATCCGGTAAATGACGGCGTGTCTCCGTATGCGGTAGCGAGTTCACGTGCATACGTATCAAGCTCCTTGAGTGTTACCCCAATCTGTGCGCGCTCGGCCGTTTTCCGCAAAATCTCAGCAAGGCGGCGTCCTCCTTCGCGCAAATTTTTTCTATCTTCTTCACTACGAATCCTCATAACTATTGTAAATTAAGCGTCTTCAGGATTGCCTGATGTACTTCGTTAATCGACGGACCGCCGTCTATCCGGTGTATTACGCAGTCGAACGATTCGAATTGTTGTATGACTGATGCCATGTGTTCCTTTGACCACCCAATGCGTTTCTTTATGTTTTCAAGTGTATCATCCTTTCGCCCGCGACCTTGAAGACGTTCAATCGCAACATCTTCTTCAAGATCAATAAGTACCAAATGATACGGTGTACGGTTATAAAAACGAAGCATGCTGTCGAGCATCACCGTTTGATTCACTCGGCGAGTTGCACCATCAAAGATAAGGTGTTCCTCGCCAGTAAATGCATTTACCATAACGGTACCGAGGACGAATACCGGCATAAATGACGGCAACAATCCTCCCTGACTCAGGGTGCGTGCCACAAGTTCACTCGTGTAGCCTTGTTTCTCAGTAAAATTCCGGAGCAGTTGTCCGGTTTCGAGATAGAGTGTTTTTCGTTGCGTCTTTGCTTCGAGATATTCTTTAAGTAACTGTGCCTGCGTTCCCTTTCCGGAACCTTGAAGGCCAAACAATATAATGGTCAATGGTTGGTTATCGTGCATGTGAATTTAGTGGTTTACGACTTAAAGATACTGTTCTTTACGCAGTATGTCCACCACCTGGAGAATCGTCTCGTGCAGTGCACCCTGCTTATTAATAACGGTATAATCATACGCATCGGTGTGCTTCAGCCACTCCTGCGTGTACTGCATGCGATTCTGTACAAATGCGTCATCCACATTCACATCACGACTGCGAATACGCTGTTCGAGCACTTCAATTGACTCTGCCATAAGCAGTATTGAGCGTATTTCAGGGAAAAGCTTCCGAGCACTTATCACCCCTTGATATTCGAGCTTCCATACACCCAGTCCCGGGAGCGCGTTTACACGTTCGAGCTCTGCTTGTGTCACACCATAAAGCTCATCGTTATACTGTCGTGCCCACTCAATCATGGCACCTTCTGCGATACGTCGTTCAAACTCTTTGTGCGATACAAAATAATAAGGGTTTCCGTCAGACTCCCCGGGACGTGGAGCACGTGTGCTTGTAGTAATAACACGATTGATAGTCGCGTATTTGCGCAGCCCCTCAATGACAGAATCTTCACCTGCGCCTGACGGTCCCGAGATAATGACAATGTTTGAGAGCGCCATACGGTTAGTTCGGGATACTATACCCTTCCTTTTTAAGAATCTCAATGACGTCAAACACGGTATTTGCGAACTCTCCGTCTGTATTCCACACAACGTGGTCGAACCGGTTCTTTGCTTCGTCTATCTCGTCTTGCGCCTGCACCAGACGCTTTTGCACCTCTTCTTCGGCAATAGATGTGTCTCGACGGCGGAGGCGGTCTTCAATTACCTCAAGTGACTTTGGTCGGATGAAAATCGTCGTAGCGTGATATTCGCGCTTAAAGAATGCAGCGCCTTTCGGGTCGGTGTTTGCAATAACAATCAAGTCCTTGGCGATTTTATCGTCCAAGTCGGGCTTATAGGTACCGTAGTATGCGTCGCGATTAGGTACGAATGTATGTTCTATAATAGTCCCCTTCTCTACTTCTTCGAAGAATTTCTCTTTTGTGAAGAAGTAGTAGTCAACGCCATGTTGTTCGTTGAGTCGCGGCTCTCGCGTCGTTGCTGAAACGAGTTTTGTAAAGTTCTCATACGCTTCTACCAGTTCATGCGTGAACGTACTCTCACCACTTGCCGTTGGTCCAGCGATGACTAACACGTTCTTTTTCCCGTACATCACTGCACGAGTGTATCAAAGATGCACGGCAAATGACACCTATACAAAAACCACCAAATTGGGCACAATTTGGTGGTTTTTGCGTAAGTTTGTAGTTGATAGTTTTTAGAGAGTGACCAACGACTCCGTCGTCGCCACTATCAACTCTTATTAGTACTCGCGAATTGAGATTTGTGCTTCTACTCGTTTCACAATATCAAGTACCACAGATACGGCGATGAGCAATGCGGTTCCTCCGATAGTGAGTGTCGCAATACCGGTAATACCTTGCATGATAATAGGAAGTACCGCAATAACACCAAGGAAGAGTGCGCCAACGAGCGTAATGCGGGTCAAGATGTTACCAATGTGCTCTGATGTGTGTCCTCCTGGACGAACACCCGGAACAAATGCCCCATTCTTCTGTAAATTATCAGCGATCCGATTTGGATCAAACGTCATCGCGGTGTAGAAGTATGTGAAGAAGAACACCATGATGAAGTACAAAATGCCGTAGATAGTATTATTTGCGAGACCAGTGTTTATAGCAGTAGCGATACCCGCTACGTATGGGATTGAACTGTTCACAAAGAAAGTTGCCACTACCTGTGGAAACAACAGGATTGAGAGTGCAAAGATAATCGGAATCACACCTGACTGGTTAACACGAAGTGGGAGGTAGGTTGAGACGCCACCTTGCTGTCGAGATCCTCGTGTCTGGCGCGCGTACGTAACCGGGATTGGACGTTCAGCCTCAGTAATGAATACAACTCCTGCAGTCACTGCAATCGCCGCGATAATGAACCCGAGATACAACGGAACTTGTGCAATATCAAACGTAAAGAGCAACTGACTTACTGCAGTTGGTAAACTTGCAACAATACCGGCAAAAATGATGAGTGATACACCGTTTCCGATGCCGAATTCAGTAACGAGTTCTCCAATCCACATGAGTAAAATCGATCCAGCAGCAATAATAATGACGTTAGTCATCATTGCAGTGAAACCAAGTGTCGGCACAATGCCGTTTTGTTGGAGCAATGTAAGAAACGCGAATCCCTGCATAAATGCAAGTGGCACAGTAAGGTAGCGTGACCACTGGGTAAACTTAATGCGCCCTGCTTCACCTTCATCCTGGTACATCGCCTTTATTTTTGGAGAAAGGACGGTCATCAACTGCATAATAATTGATGCAGTAATGAACGGACCGACACCCAACATAACGATTGAGAGGTTTGAAAGTCCACCTCCTGAGAAGATGTTGAGAAGTCCGAGGAATTGGTTGTTTGCAAAAAACTCTTCGAGTCGAAGTACATCAACACCCGGAATTGGAATGGTCGCAAGTACACGGAAAATTGCGAGTGCACCGAGAACAAAGAGAACGCGATTTCGTAGTGTTTCGTCCTTAAAGACAAGTGTTAGTTTCTGGAAAAATACTCCTAGCATACGCGTCGGTTAGGCAGATACGCTCCCACCCGCTTTTGTTATTGCATCCCGTGCTGCCTGTGATGTCATACAGTCAGTGATGGTGAGCTTCTTAGTAAGCGTACCATTGCCCAAAATCTTTACCACTGGCACCTTCCCTGCTCGTGGTGCAATAATACCACGCACAACGAGCTCCACCGGGTTCACCGTATCGCCTGATGCAAATGCTGCTTCGAGCTGCGCGAGATTTACCGGTGTCGCAACAACACGTGCGCCATTAACTGTGCGTGCTCGATTCTTTCCGTAACCGCGACGTTTTGGAAGTTTCTTGATGATGTCACGAAATTCAGGGCGGATACCGTGGCGACCGTGTTGCTTCTGCCCTTTGTGCCCGTGTCCGCTTGTTTTGCCACGCTTACCACCACGTCCGACGCGCTGCTTCTTTGTGTGGTTCGTGTTTTTGAGTGAATGTAGTCCAGCCATATATCTACTTTTCTAGTTTTTGAAGTGCTGCAATTGCTGCACGTGCGATGTTTGTCTTGTTCTTGCTTCGTGAGAGCACCTTTGTGGTTACATCAGTCACACCACCGAGCTCAAGCACAGTGCGCACTGATGCACCTGCCACGAGTCCGCGTCCCTGTGCCGGGCGAATCTCGATTTCGGTTGATCCGTACTTTGCTTCAGTGTTGTGTGGAAGACTGTTTGTTTCGGTGCGAGGGATGGTAATCATATGCTTTTTCGCGTCACGGATCGCCTTTTCAATGGCAAGTGCGGTGTCGCCTGCTTTACCAATACCTACACCAACGCGCCCCTTCTTGTCTCCAATAACCATAGCGACTGAGAAACTGAATCGGCGTCCTCCTGCCATAACACGCGTTACACGACGAATGGCGATAATTTTCTGTGCGAATTCCGGTGTACGGTCTTGTCGCTCTCCGCGTTGTGTAGAGCGTGCACCGCGACGAGGTCCGCGACCACCACGCTGTGGCGCAGCAACAGAAGCCGCGCTCTTTGCGTCAGACGTAGACTGTGTAGCAGCATCGCTTGAAGTTTCCGCAGCCACTGTTTCGTTTGTTTGTGTGTTTTCTTCAGTCATAGTCATCATTTAAAATACTAGCCCGGCTTCACGCGCAGCGTCAGCAAATGCTTTGATATTTCCGGCGTACATATATCCACCACGGTCAAAGACAACGGTGGTAACTCCTTTCTCTTTTGCCGCACCTGCCAATGCCTGCGCTGCACTCACTGCTCGTTCACGCTGTGAGTCTCCCTTCATGGTTGCCGTAGTCGCATGTGCAAGTGTTGTTCCGGTTGTGTCATCGATAAGCTGTGCGGAAATCTGTGTGTTTGAGCGGAAAATGGCAAGGCGTGGTCGTTGTGCAGTACCAGCAACCTTTGCTCGTATCCGGTTTCGTCGGCGAAGTCGTCGTAGTGTTTTTTCTTGAGTATCCATACAATCAAAAAATATTATGCGCCGGCACGCTTACCTTCCTTTCGCTTCACAACCTCATCTGCGTATCGAATTCCTTTGCCTTTGTATGGCTCAGGTTTCTTTATTGCTCGAACATCAGCAGCAAACTGGCCAACGGTTTCCTTGTTTGCTCCCTTTATCGTAATTTCGTTCTTTTCAACAACGACTTCAACGCCTTCTGGAACGGTCACTAATACCGGGTGCGAAAAACCGACACTGAGTTTCAGTGTGTTGCCACTCAAGTCAACCTTGTATCCGACTCCTTCAACAACGAGCTTCTTTACGAATGGCTCGTTTACTCCAGAAATCATGTTCTGTACGTGTGACGAAAATGTGCCCCATAGCGCTAATGCAAGCGGTGTTTCATTGTTTGGAGTAACTGAAACGGTATCTCCGTCGACAGCAATGGCAACATCTTTGTGAATGCGCTTACGAAGCTCACCTCCCTTTCCTGAAACCACAACCACACCATCTGCGACAGTTACGGTTGTTCCTGCAGGAACGGTGATAGTTTGTTTACCAATACGACTCATACAATTACCAAATTTCAAATAGCGCTTCGCCACCAACACCTTCCTTGCGAGCTTGTGCACCGGTTAGAATGCCCTTTGGTGTTGAAAGCACGAGAAGTCCGCGGTCGTATCGAACAGGAAAAATATCTTCAGCGCCCTTGTATGTGCGTCGTCCCGGCTTAGAAATGCGCTTCACCTCAGTAATGCGGGGAGTACCATCTGCTTTGTACGCCAATTCGATAGTGATAGTTTTACGTACTTTCTTGCCCTGCTTCTCGATACCCTTAATGAATCCGGCAGCAAGCAATACTTCGGCAACCGCCATTTTCATTTTAGAAAAAGGCACTGACACGCTTTCGTGTCGCACCGCGCCGGCATTTTTAAGCCGAATTATGAAGTCTCCAATCGGGTCTCCTACCATGATGATTTCTTTACTCCTGGAATGTGTCCCTCAAGTGCCTCCTCACGGAAACATACACGACACAAATCGAACGCACGCATGTAGCCACGTGGGCGTCCACACTTAAAGCAACGACGAACAACGCGCGATTTGAACTTCGGCGTTCGCTTTGCTTTTGCGATCATTGATTTCTTTGCCATAATTTTTTAGTTTGAATTGAGTACGCGTACTCAATGCATTTCCGTCTTAGCCGACTGCACTAACGCTCCTCGCGTCGCGAAGTGCGCGGCATAAATTCGGAATTGTCGCTTTACTCCGTAAAGCTCTGTTCCTCATTTAAAAATTGACCTCGTATAAAGGTCGTTCATGTCGGTTCACTGCAAGAAGCGGTGACTCACGGACGTGCAATCCTACTTGCACACATGAAACTGTGACCTTCAATCAGGTGCCGAGCATGGTACCTGAACCGCAAGCGTATGTCAACAAAAAATCGCCCTAGTGGGCGATTTTTTGTTATTTCTTGAGTGGGAGTCCGAGTTCTCGGAGAAGTGCCTCTGCTTCGTCCTTTGTCTTTGCGGTGGTAACCAGTGTGACACCGAGTCCGAATACGTCCTTGAGGTCCTCATCAGCGGTTTCAGGGAAGATAGTGTGCTCACGAATACCGATAGTGTAGTTCCCCATCTCATCAATAGCGCTAGCCTCAAGACCGCGGAAGTCACGAGTTCGTGGCAATGCAATGTGAATGAGGCGGTCAAGGAAGTCTTCCATGCGCTTTCCACGAAGCGTTACTGAGTACCCGATGATTGATCCTTCGCGAAGTTTGAATGTCGCAATAGACTTCTTTGCCGCATTTGCCTTTGGCTTTTGCCCGGTAATCTGAGCTAGCCGATCAATAACTACCTCAATCTTATTCTTGTCTTTCATTGACCCAACCTTTGCTGAGACAACAATCTTCTGAAGTCGTGGTGTTTGCATAACACTCTTGTACCCAAAACGATCTTTGAGCGTTCCAAACATGCGTGCTTGTTTTTCGGTGATTGTTTCCATACTACTTTATTACGCTACCACTTTTCTTAGCAACACGAGTTCGTACGCCATCTTTGCGTTCGATACCCACACGTGTTGGCTTTCCGCTCTTTGGATCAGCAAGTGCAACATTTGAAACGTGAATCGGCAATGTTTTATCAATAATCTGTCCGCTTTCGCTGCTGCGGCGAGCTCGTTGGTGACGCTTAACCACGTGCACACCCTCTACGATGACTTGGTCAAGCTCAGGAAGTACACGCAAAACGGTACCGGACACGCCTTTGTCCTTTCCTGCAATCACTACTACTTTGTCTCCTTTCTTTATCTTCATATTTATACTACTTCAGGTGCCAACGACACGATTTTCTGATATCCGCGTTCTGCAATTTCTCGCGGAATTGGTCCGAATACACGGTTTGCCTTTGGCTCTTTCTTTCCCTTTTCAACAATTACGACTGCGTTCTCATCGAAACGAATGTATGAACCATCACGGCGACGGAACGGCTGTGTCTGGCGCACGATAACAGCACGAAGCACATCCTTCTTCTTTACTGCCTTTCGTGGCTCTGCACTTTGCACAGAAAGCACTACTTCGTCACCAATGCGAGCATATCGACGCTTTGAACCACCAAGTACTTTGAATACGCGACCGATGCGACCGCCTGAGTTATCTGTGATTTTTACAATTGTTTGTGGTTGAATCATACGCCTTACTTAACTGCCGTTTCGTTGCTCTCGATAACGAAATTCTTTCGCTTTGAAATCGGACGTGTCTCCCGGATAACTACCTTGTCGCCTACAGACGCGGTGTTTGCCGGGTCGTGCACGAGATAGTTCTTAACCTGCTTGATAAACTTTTTGTACTTTGGATGTTGCACGTACCGTGCGACAGCAACCTTTGCCGTGTCTTTCATAGCAGTACCAATGACGGTCCCACGCAAGATCTTTCCTTTTTGTTCGTTAGTATCTTTCATACAAATTTATTCTGTGCGCTGTGCGCGCCGGTTGAGTTCGGTAAGAATGTGCGCAATGTCTCTGCGTGTATTGCGTCCTTCGCGCACATTTCGTGTTCGTGAACCGGCACTCGCGAAACGAAATGAGCGAAGCTCCTCGCGCTTCTCTTTCAGCGTCTTCTCCAAATCTGCAACACTTTTCTTCTGTAAATCTTTCATATGCGTTATCGAGCAACAATCTTAGTCTTCATTGGCATCTTCATACCAGCCTTGCGAAGCGCTTCACGTGCAACTTCTTCTGATACACCGTCAACTTCAAACAAAATGCGCCCTGCGCGAACGTCCATTACGTATCCTTGCGGGTCGCCCTTTCCCTTACCCATTCCTACTTCCGCAGCTTTTGCAGTGAATGGTCGGTCTGGGAAGATACGTATCCAGAGCTTTCCGAGCTTTCCGATGGTACGGTTAATAACCTTTCGTGATGCTTCGATTTGGTTTGAAGTAACGCGAGCTTGCCCCATTGCCTTGAGACCGTATGAACCGAACGATACGTCGAGTCCACGTGTCTCAGGACGCGCAAGTTTCTTAGCGCTCTGACGCCCTGTCTGCCACTTTCGGTGTTTTGCTTTCTTAGGAAACAACATACGCGCTTACTTAGTGTCCTCAAAAATATCACCTCGGTAAATCCATACCTTAATACCGATTACTCCGTATGGAAGGTATGCTTTCTCCTTTGCAAAATCGATGTCTGCACGGAATGTCTGCAATGGAATGCGGCCACGCTTTATTTCTTCGCGACGAGACATTTCAGCACCACCAAGACGTCCGGCAAGCGCAATGCGCACTCCTTTTACGTCACGGTTTGCCATGACCTTCTCAATCGTCTGCTTCAAAATACGTCGGTGTGGCATACGCTTCTCAAGCCCTTCTGCGATCATGTACGCAACAACTGCAGCGTGTGACTCAGGAGAGCGAACTTCTTCAACATCAAGCGTTACCTTTGGAAGTTCAACGCCGAGACGGAGCTTGCGAAGGTGTTTAGCGATGTCGGCAAGAATCTTCTGAGTACCCTCTCCCGAGCGTCCAATAACCATACCCGGTCGTGATGTTTTCACATTCAAGCGAAGTTCCTTCTCACCACGCTCAATTTCTACTGAGGTAACGTACAAACCACGCAGTCGCTTTGTGAGGTATGCGCGAAGCGCCGTATCGATTCGCAAATTCTCTCGATACTGCTTTGCATTCGTGCCAAACCAGCGTGACTTCCAGTCACGAATGATACCAAGGCGATGTGCGTATGGATGTACT
>DFRR01000002.1:44361-45210 GCA_002378745.1 Patescibacteria group bacterium UBA3458
CATATTATTCTTTTTCTCCTAACTGGAGTGTAATTCTACTCATGCGGCGGCGAAATGGTGTTGCGCGACCAAACGCGCGAGGACGCCATCGTCGAAGTGATGAACTAAGGTCAACCTGTATATCTTTTACAATAAGGTTGCTCGTGTCCTTTTTCTGGTGCTCAGCGTTTGCAAGTGCTGACTCGAGCAACTTCTTGATGTCCGGCGCTGACTTCTTGTCCATGAATGACAAAATCGCTCGTGCACGCTGTGCATCCTTGCCACGAATAAGGTTAGCTACAAGCCGTACCTTGCGTGGTGATTGTGAGTAATTTTTCAAAAACGCTTTCATAATACGTATTATGCTGCTGCCTTAGCGGCCTTTGCTGCTGCAATTTCAGCATCTTTCTTCTTCTGTTCAAGTTCCTTCTGCATCTTACCTCCGTGTCGGTGGAAAGTCTTTGTTGGTGCGAATTCGCCAAGTTTGTGTCCAACCATGTCGTCTGTAACGAGCACTGGCGTGTGTTGGCGACCATTGTGCACACCAAAGGTGAAACCTACCATTTCCGGTGAAATATCGCTGCCACGAGACCACGTCTTAATAACACCAGCGTCTTCCGGTTTCTTTCCGTCAATTTTCTTCATGAGTCGCGGGTCGACGTATGGACCCTTTTTTGCTGATCGTGTCATAACTTGAAAAATTTGCCGCCGTCTGCACTAACACGCTCTACCCTAGGGCAGATCGTGAAGTGCGCGGCATACATTCGGAATCGTCGTCTGCCAGCTGGCAGACTCTGTTTCCTCCTTTCGTCGGCTGTACTAACCTCGCTACGCGAGGAAGTACGCGACATAAATTCGGAATTGTCGGAA
>DFRR01000002.1:45440-50187 GCA_002378745.1 Patescibacteria group bacterium UBA3458
CATAAATTCGGAATTGTCGGAATGCCCTGCATTCCTCTGTTCCTCATTTAAAAAGCCGCCACTCTCTGGCGTGCGCACTATACTATTCGAAACAGTCGAAGAAGTCAATGTCGCCCTCATTTGCAATACATCTCTTTCACTGTACTATTGCGTGTCCCGAGTATAGCTCGGCAGTCAACTCACACCAGAGAGGCTACCTAGAATGCCCGCACCAGAGTTTAAGTACACTGTTTCAAAGGAAGGTATCATTGAAGCACACCGTGCCAGCGCCTTGCCCGAGGAGGGTGAAAACGGTCGTGGACTACTATACTCACGCGATACGGTGGTCAAAGCCGCCATCGAATGTGTACAGAAGGCACAAAAGCGGCGTGAAACCGCGAATGACAAGGAAACCCTTCGAGCATACCTCCTGCGGCTTATCAGTGATCCGGAAAGAATCCTTGATGAGGCCGAAACAAAGGCCGGTCAACGACGGTGAAATGACTGGGCGCCCTGCATACATTCGTTGTGCGGGGCGCTTTTCTTAAATGAGCGAAGGTGACTATTGTGAATTTATGCCCCGTACTTCGTGAGCCGCCTATCGGCGGCAAACGTTAGTACGGCCGGCGACAGGATAACAAAAACCGACAGGAATAGCTGTCGGTTTTTTTATGTATCTTATTTCTTGCCCACCTTTCGACGACGAACAATAAGTTTGTTTGAGTACTTCTTTGGTGTTCGTGTCTTCTGTCCTTTTCCTGTTGGTTTACCCCATTTTGAGCGTGCACGGCGGTGTCCGCGACCAGCCTTTCCTTCTCCACCTCCGTGTGGGTGGTCAACCGGGTTCATAACTGAACCACGGACCGTTGGACGGCGTCCCTTGTGTCGCGCGCGACCAGCCTTACCAATCGTAACAAGCTTATGCTCATCGTTTGATACTTCACCAACACATGCCCATGCAGTGCTGAGTATCTTACGCACCTCGGTTGATGGCATCTTTACCTGTGTGTAGCCAGCGTCGTGTGCAATGACTTCAGCGAAGTTACCTGCTGAACGCACGAGTTTCGCTCCACCCTGTGGCTTTATTTCGATGTTGTAGACGAATGTACCGATTGGAATATTGCCAATCGGGAGACGGTTACCCGGCTTTATTGGCGCCTTCTCGGCAACCGTAAATGTGTCGTCAACCTGTACTGCTTTTGGAATCACTACGTAGCGACGCTCACCATCTGCGTAGAGCGCAAGGCCAATGAACGCACTGCGGTTTGGATCATACTCGATAGTTTCGATACGAGCAGGAATGTTTACCTTATTGTATCCGAAATCGATGTCTCGCCATCGTCGCTTGTGTCCACCTCCCTTGTGACGAGTAGTGATGCGTCCGGCCGAGTTGCGGCCTACCGCACGTTTGCCACCACGAGTAAGTGCCTTCAACGGTGCGCTTGCCGTAAGCTTTTCTTTGTATGAGATGCGTGTCGCGCCACGGCGACCCGGAGTTGTTGGTTTATAGTGCTTCATACTTACATTATTGAAATGGTATCTCCTTTCTTGAGGTATACGTACGCCTTTTTACCACCTCCTTTGCTTCCATAGATACCTGTTCGTGGGTTACGCACGTTCTTCTTAGGCACTGTTACAATCCGCACCTTGGTTGGTGTAACATTGTACATATCCTGAACTGCTTCCTTGATTTGCTTTTTGTTTGCGTCCCGAACAACATCAAACACGTACACGCCACGATCGATACCGAGTGTTGCTTTTTCAGTAATACGCGGGTGAGAAAGAACGCGCGCGATGTCTTCTCGAGCATCTACACGCACACGAGGCGTCGCAGTAGTGTTCGCAGACACCTCTTCTGTTGCTTCAGAAGGAGCTGTCTTTTTTGTTTCTTTTTTGCTTCCAAATAATGCTGCCATACGCCTAGTTTGATTCGTTAATTCGCTGTACTGCTGCTCGGTCGCTGAGTACTTTTACGCTTGCTTCTGGTGCCACAATAACCAAGTGCTTGTATTTGAGTGCATCAACTGGATTCAAGTTCTGTGTGACCCCAACCTTCACATTTCCAAAGTTACTAAAACTCTTCTGTACATTTACATCTTTCTCTGGAAGCGCAACGAAAGCCGCGTTGTGACGTTTCGTGCTGAGCGCTTCGAATCCCGAGATACCTGAAAGGGCAGTAAGTGTGCTCTTAGCTTGAGCTGCCTTTGGTGCGTCAAATGTAAGTGTGTCAACAAAGAGAATGTCTCCATCTTTTAGCTTCTTTGAAAGCACGCTATAGAGTGCCTGTGTGCGCATTTTGCGGTTTATTTTCTTTGCAAAAACCTTGTCGTTACGCGGCCCAAATGAAACACCACCTCCCTTCCAAATTGGGCTTCGACTTGAACCGTGTCGTGCACGTCCCAAACCTTTCTGTTTCCACGGCTTTTTTCCACCGCCGCGTACTTCTGCACGGTTCTTTGTGTGTGCAACAGGAGTTCGCGCGTTTGCTTGCATACCAACAATTACCTGATGCACAAGCGCTGCCTTCCACGCACTCTCAAATACCGCTGCCGGAAGCTCAATCTGGCCGTTTTTCTTTCCTTCTTGTGTGTAAATATCTGCTTTCATAGGCTATGCGCGAATTTCGATTAACGTGCCTGGGCGACCGGGAATCGCTCCTGAAATGACCATGGTGTTTGTTGCCGCATCAATCTGAAGCACTTTCAAGTTCTTCACGGTAACACGGTCTCCCCCCATGCGTCCCATCATTTTAAGCCCCTTGAGAACACGTTGTGGACCAGTCGAACCAATAGAACCAGGTCGGCGCTCTGAGTGCTTGTTACCGTGCGTACGTGGACCTCCTGAGAAGTTGTGTCGTTTTACCACACCTTGGTTTCCCTTTCCTTTGCTCGTTGCACTGACAGTCACTTTGTCACCTACAGCGAATGCGTTGACGTCGATAACGTCCCCCTTCTTGGTTTCACCAATAGCAGTACGGAGCTCACGCAGTATGCGGAATGCACCAAGGTCACCAAAGTGTCCTTTCTGTGGCTTCTTTAGGTTTTTCTCCTTCTGCACACCAAAACCAATCTGTACCGCTTCATAGCCGTCAGTATCACTGGTTTTTACCTGTGTTACGGTGCCGGGGTTGGCAGACACAACAGTCGCAGGAAACACTCGTCCGGTTTCGTCGAACACCTGTGTCATCTTTTGTTTTGTGCCAAGAATAAATTTCATACGTAAATACACGGCTGGTAGCCGTGTATAGAAATACATAGGTACCATTGGTTCCTCAGTAGTTTCCTAACGGGAACGTAGCCGTCTTTTAGACCCAGAGAGTATACACGACAAAATATATGATGCAAGCACAACACAAAATGCCGCCCATATGGGCGGCATTTTGTGTTGTGATCTAGTCTGAGAGTTTAGACCATCTTCACGTCAATTGAGACTCCTGCCGGCAAACTAATGTTTGTGAGGGCTTCAATGACTTTTGGTGTTGGGTGCAATATTTCAATCAACCGCTTGTGAACGCGCATTTCGAACTGTTCTCGCGCATCTTTATGCACGAAGGTTGAGCGGTTTACTGTGTACTTCTTAATCTCAGTAGGAAGTGGCACAGGACCACGAACCTCCGCCTCAAAACGAAATGCGGTGTCGATAATCTGTTTTACCGACATATCAAGCAGCTTGTGCTCGTATGCACGAACACGGATGCGAAGTCGTTCAACGCCGGCACCAGCCTTAGTCGAGCTTCCCTTTCCTGCTGCTTTTTTTGTTGTTTTCTCGGTTGTTGTCATAGAACGTTTGCACACAATACTGTGTGTCGCTGCGTAATGCAAGCGATGAGTATATGGTTAGGCAACAATCTTAGTTACCACACCGGCACCTACAGTGCGACCACCTTCACGTACTGTGAACTTCATTTGGTCGTCAACGGCAATCGGACTCACCAACTTCACCTTAAAGGTTGCGGTGTCTCCCGGCATAACCATCTCTGTACCATCTGGAAGGGTTACTTCACCGGTTACGTCAGTAGTTCGCATGTAGAACTGTGGCTTGTAACCCGAGAAGAATGGTGTGTGACGACCTCCTTCTTCCTTTGAGAGAACGTATACTTCTGCTTCAAATTCAGTGTGTGGGGTAATAGAACCAATTGCAGCAAGCACCTGTCCACGGTGTACTTCTTCTTTCTTAGTACCACGGAGCAAGATACCTGCATTGTCTCCCGCCATACCTGACTCAAGACTCTTGTTGAACATCTCGATACCGGTAATGGTGGTCTTCATAGTTGGCTTCATACCAACGATTTCAACTTCCTGACCAACCTTTACTTCGCCGCGCTCGATACGACCGGTTACCACTGTTCCACGCCCTTCGATTGAGAAGATGTCCTCAATAGGCATGAGGAATGGTTTTGCGATGTCACGCTCAGGAACTTCAAAGTACTCATCCATGGTCTTTGTCAATTCAAGTACCTTCTGTACCCATTCGTCATTTACATCGGTAGCTTCTGCTGCCTTAAGACCTGAACCACGAATAAACGGTGTAGTTTCGCCGTCAAATCCGTACTTGGTAAGTGTCTCTTTGATTTCTTCCTCAACGAGTTCAATCATTTCCTCGTCAACATCAGGCATGTCAGTCTTGTTCAAGAAGACGATGATTTTTGGCACACCAACCTGCTTTGCAAGCAAGATGTGCTCTCGGGTTTGTGGCATAAGACCGTCAGTTGCGGCAACCACAAGAATTGCACCGTCCATCTGTGCCGCACCGGTGATCATGTTCTTGA
>DFRR01000002.1:50428-56051 GCA_002378745.1 Patescibacteria group bacterium UBA3458
TCTTGATGTAGTCGGCGTGACCAGGCGCATCGATGTGCGCGTAGTGGCGATTTGCTGTCTCGTATTCGTTGTGAGAAAGCGCAATAGTAATACCACGCTCCTTCTCTTCTGGAGCGTTGTCGATTTCATCGACTTTTCGCATCTTTACGGTGTTACCCGCAAGGTGCAATGAGTTCAAAATAGCGGCAGTAAGAGTTGTTTTACCGTGGTCAACGTGACCGATGGTTCCAACGTTTACGTGCGGCTTTGAACGATCAAAAGCTTCTGCCATATAATTACGTTTTATTATAATGGGAGTATATCCCTGCAGTTACCAAACGTAGAGGCGCGAGAACTGCTACCCTACATTTGGCACATGCGCTGTTAACACACACTTTGCACGCCTGCCTGTGCTTGTCTGCATGCAGACAAGCAATACAAAAAAAGCGCGCAACACGCGTGGGCACATGGTAGCAAAAGCATGCGCCGAGTCAAGCGTCCAAACACAAAACAGCGGGTTAGAACCCGCTGTTTTGTGTTACAGACTACATAATTGTATTACTGCCGTGCACTTTTGATTTCTTCAGCGATGTTGCTTGGTGCAACTGAGTAGTGTGAGAACTCGATAGTTGCGCTTGCTCGTCCCTGTGTCATAGAACGAAGGTCGGTGGTGTACCCAAAAAGCTCTGAAAGTGGGACTTTTGCGGTAATCACACGTGCATCACCACGCTCTCCCATGCTCTCAACAAGACCACGCTTTGAGCTAATTGAACCATTTACGTCACCCATAAATGCTTCAGGGGTCACTACTTCAACTTTCATCATCGGCTCAAGCAATACCGGCTTTGCACGCTTGGTTGCGTCTTGGAATGCTTGTGAACCTGAGATCTTAAAGGCAATTTCTGATGAGTCTACTTCGTGGAATGAACCATCGTAGAGTTCAACTGAAATATCAACCATTGGGTAGCCAGCAACGATACCGCGCTCCATAGCTTCACGAACGCCTTTGCGCACTGCAGGAATATATTCGCTTGGAATGACACCTCCTTTGATAGAGTTGATGAACTCAAAGTGATCTTCTCGATCAACGGTGCGAAGATATTTCTCTCGTTCTTTCTCATCTTCCGGTAATGGTTCCATTGGCTTCACACGAATCTTTGTGTGTCCGTACTGTCCTTTACCACCAGTCTGTTTGATGTACTTATTCTCGGCTTCTGCAGTTCCCTGAATCGTTTCTCGGTATGCCACTTGTGGCTTGCCCGTTGATGCGTCAACACCAAACTCTCGGCGAAGACGATCAACGATAATATCGAGGTGCAACTCTCCCATTCCTGAGATGATTGTCTCCATGGTTTCCTCGTCAGTATTGACGCGGAAGGTTGGGTCCTCGTCTGAAAGTTTTGAGAGCGCAACGCCGAGTTTTTCTTGATCTGCCTTTGTCTTTGGCTCAATACGCATTGAGATAACCGGTTCACGAAAGACAATCTTTTCAAGCTCAATCGGTGCATCCGTCGCACAGAGTGTCTGTCCGATTTTTGCCTCCTTCATACCAACAACAGCAGCAATTTCCCCTGCGTGTACTTCCTTAATTTCTTCACGCTTGTCAGCCTGCAATCGCACGATTCGTCCGATACGTTCTTTGTTACCAGTTGTCGCGTTCAAGATAGTGTCTCCGGTCTTTACCATACCTGAGTAGACACGGAAGAATGAGAGCTGTCCAACAAATGGGTCAGTCTGCAATTTAAAGACGAGTGCAGCAAATGGTTCCTCATTGCTTGCCGGGCGGTACAAATCTTCGCCGTTGTCTGGGTTAGTACCGTGCGCTGGTGGCAAATCAAGCGGACTTGGCAGGTAGTCAACGACGGCATCGAGCACGAGCTGTACTCCTTTGTTCTTGAGTGCAGAACCACACAATACCGGGAAGATTTCATTTGCGATAACACCTTTGCGAAGCAACGTCTTAAGTGCATCAAGTGATGGTTCGGTACCTTCAAGGTATGCATTCATTGCATCCTCGTCCTGTTCAACGATGCGCTCGATGAGCTCACCGCGGTATTTTTCTGCGTCAGCCTTGAGGTTATCCGGGATGTCCTTTGCAACCACGTCTACACCCATCTGTCCCTCAAAGTAATATGCCTTCATAGTGAGAAGGTCTACCATTCCTTCGTGTGCATCCTCCTCTCCGATTGGAATCTGAAGACGAATTGCCTTCTTTGAAAGACGGTCAAGGATACTCTTGTATGAACGCTCAAATGAGGCACCGGTTCGGTCGAGCTTGTTGATGAAACATACACGTGGCACGTTTGCGTCTTCCGCGTAGCGCCAGTTTGTCTCTGACTGTGGCTCAACACCCGCAACACCGTCAAACACAACAACAGCACCATCGAGTACGCGCATAGAACGTTGTACTTCTGACGTAAAGTCGATGTGTCCCGGTGTGTCGATGACGTTGAAGCGGTGTTTCTTACTCTCGTCATCCTTTGCATACGTTGGACTCCAGAAACAGGTGATCGCAGCTGCGGTAATGGTGATACCGCGCTCTCGCTCCTGCTCCATCCAGTCGGTTACCGTTGCGCCATCGTGCACTTCACCGATTTTGTGGCTCATTCCCGTATAAAAAAGAAGTCGTTCACTGGTAGTTGTTTTACCGGCGTCGACGTGTGCAACGATTCCGAAGTTTCGGACTTTTTCTAGTGGATAATCTCGGGCCATGGTGTATTAGTTTATAGTTAATAGTTTATAGTTTGTAGAATATACGAAAAATAAAACGCGCCGGTGCGGCGTGCCGTTACAGTACCGCATTACACACAAAAAGTGAAGGGGGACGGTTGTATCCATCCCCCCTCTATTTTTGTTCGCTGAACTTCTAGCGCACCGGCGAAATGTCGATCTTGAGACCGTGATTTTTCGCACATTCACGAAGCAATGCATGATACTCAGATCCGAGGGTTGTTTCGATTTTCATACGCCACGGTGAACCCGCGTCTCCTTCAACCCTGATTCGTGCGAATATCTCATCGTCTTCGGCCATTAGCTCAACGCTCCCAGTCTTTTGGGAGAACCGAGCGATGACACGCGAACTGTTGATTTGCCCCTCCAGTCGCTCAGTCAGTTGTTCGGCAACCTGCTCGATATTACGCTGTATCGCGGCAACATACCCAGACCACCGAACTCCCTCAGACTCTGGTACGGGCTTTTGAACCGTCAGCATGGTCTTGCCTCCTTAAAGGACGATATTCATGTACGCATACCAACGTGGCGGAGTATTACACAAATACAAGAAAACGCCTAGGTATGTCTAGGCGTTTTGTGTTGTTGTAAAAAAATAATATAGATTTACCACGCGAAGTGGGCGAATGCCTTGTTGGCCTCTGCCATCTTGTGGGTGTTTTCTCGCTTCTTGACTGCTTCACCGTCTTCAGCTGCAGCTTTGCGAATTTCGTCTGCAAGACGTACGTACATTTGTGTTCCGTGTCCTGCTTTTGCAGCTTCAACAATCCATCGTAGCGCAAGTGCAAGACGGCGCTCCGGACGAACCTCTCGTGGCACCTGATAGTTAGCACCTCCGACACGTCGTGAACGCACCTCCATAAGTGGTGCTACGTTCTTGATTGCTGTTTCAAAGAGTGCGAGCGGGTCTTCCTTACCGTCTTTTCCTTTCAATTCTTCAAAAGCTGCGTACACGATTTTTCGTGCAGTATCTTTCTTACCACGCTCCATGATGTAGTTGATGAGCTTGGTTACCTTCTCTGAACCGTAAATCGGATCAGCGGCGATGGTGTGCTTTTTCTTGAGTGGTCGTCGCATATAAATGATTACTCGCCTTTTGGCTTCTTAGTACCGTATCGTGAGCGTCCTGCTCGGCGCTTACTTACACCCTCAGCGTCAAGTCGTCCACGAACAACCGTGTATCGTACTCCAATGTCCTTTACACGACCACCACGAATCATTACGACTGAGTGTTCCTGTAGGTTGTGGCCTTCTCCCGGAATGTATGCGGTTACTTCCATACCGTTGGTGAGGCGTACACGCGCAATCTTTCGAATAGCTGAGTTTGGCTTACGCGGTGTTTTTGTCGTTACACGAGTACACACACCACGCTTAAATGGAGATGCGTATCGAGACGGCTTGTTTTTTAAACTGTTGAAACCACGTCGCAATGCGACGGTCTTTGCTTTTTTCTGCACGTCCTTTCGATTTTTCCGGACGAGTTGATTGATTGTTGCCATGCAATAAAAGAAACCGCCCAATGGGCAGTGCGGAAAATATACTATGCCGAAGCCGTAAATGCAACAATGAAACGTATTTTCAGGTTACTTCAAGTAGTCCTAGGCTGCTTTCTTCTCTCGTTGCCTATTATCGTTCGCGGCCTGCAATGTCTGCACCGCATGATTGAATCGCTCCTGAGTTATTGTCGCCTCGTCCATCAGTTCTTCTAGGGCATTAATGACTGGTTCACCGTCACTTGTAAACTGACCTCCGAACAAATCGCGCAATTCTCCTTTCGTGCGCACAATCGTACCGAGCATTTCAAATAGCGTATCCTCGTTTACTCCCTCCATATCCTCAATACGTGCACGCACCGCGTTTTTAAATTTTGAACTAAAGTGGAACGTTTCCTCGCGAGCACCTTTCTCCATGCGTTCTTGTGTATCTTCTGAAACTTCTTCGGTTTTGGCTTCTTTCTCTGCTTCACTCTCCTCTGTTGAGAGTACTGGCGATGGTGCCGCTACTTCAGCAGCCGGAACAGAAGTACGTTCCTCACGAGACTCTGCTACCTCAACATCCTGCGCTGGAGTATCAGCTAAATCGACGACAGGTGCTGCCTTTACGCGTTCTTGAGGTAGTGGCGTTGACGAAGGCGTGTCGATATCGACATCACCAAAAGTATTTCTACCATTAAATGAAAGTGGCTTTGCGCGAGCTGGTGCTTGGTTTGCAGACACATCCCCCACTCCCGGAGCTGGTGTTTCCATAACTGGTTCAGATGTCGTTACCGGAGGCTCTTCTTTGAATGTCGGCGCTTGAGCAGGCACTATTTCATCACGTACAGGAGTAGCTTCCTCTTGCTGCACCGTAGGTGTGGTATTCATGCTTGAGCTGTCCGCGCGCGCACTGCTAATTACATTGAGCGTGTCAGTGATAAGTGCCATACCGTCTCTAGTTGGCGCAGTAGGTATTTCAGCAACAGACTGCGGCTGTGTCTCCAATTCAGTTTTTTTGTCTGTACGTGTGTCAGAGGTAATGGCAGGTACTGATTCAGCCAACTTCTTACTGCGAAAACTGCCGAGATGGGCACGCTCACGTTTTTCCGGCGAAAGCGCTTCTGAAGGAGAGATTCGTGCCTTCCCCGGCAGTGTGAGATCCGGGACTCGCCGACGACCGAGTGGCCTTCTGTGCACCACTTCTCCAGGCGCTGGATGCATATCGTTTTCCAATTTGAACGATTTTGGTGCGCGTGTCTGACTTGGTGGCAACGCATCTGATGCACTGTCTTCTGTAATACTCTGCTCTGCAGCTTCAAGTGCAGCCCTAAAATCAGGATCGTCATCTTCTGATTCTCTCACGCCATTAGATACTTCTTGACGCGCAGTCACACGCTGCCGTACACCATCCATTTCGCCGACTTCGCGAGCCGGTAACG
>DFRR01000001.1:0-2566 GCA_002378745.1 Patescibacteria group bacterium UBA3458
CTACCATTAGACGACCCGGCAAAACTATCAGCAACTGATAGTAGCGGTATCCTAGCAAAAAAGTCCGCTATTGTCCTGTTTTCAGCTCGCCGAGATGTGCGTAGTCATTCCACGCAAGGAGCGTCCACTTTCCCTCTTCGGTGATTTCAAAAAAGGTGATTCCGGTGTTCTCGCTACGCATGCGAAACATGATTGATTCCATAAAAAGTTCGGGCGTAAGATGCTCATGCAGTAAATGGTACCCAACAAATAACTTTGTGAAGAGTCCGTGCGTGGCTAGCGCAATGTGTGTTTCAGATCGTGCGGCAAGTATCTCGCTCGTCTTTTTGACTCGCTCAAGTACTTCATAGAAACCTTCACCTCCGTCGACGGCAACACCAGTACGCCAGCGTGTATCTAGTTCACGATATATTTTCTGTACCGCAGGGTCAGTGAGTGGCTTGTTTGCTGTTTCGCCTACCGGGAATATACGTTCGTGAGCGTGCTCAATTATTTCTACAGGCACGTTGTTTACGCGAGAAATCTCATCAGCGGTATCGTGTGCCCGAATGTACGGCGACGTCATGACGAGCTCAATCGGGATTGTTTTAAATCGTTCAGCCACTATCTTCGCCTGTCGTCGCCCCTCCTCAGTTAGCGGCACTGCGTGCGGATTGTCTTCACGAACACCCGTTTCGTTTGCACGGCTCTTTCCGTGTCGTACAAGATATATGTACTTTTTGCCATCCGTCATACACACTATTCGCCTAATGTTTCAATTAGTGCAATTTCTAAGGGCAGCTGTGCGATGTATGCATGCCCGGTCTCTGCGTAGGCCTTGAGCACCGCAGCAAGTGTTCTTGAGTTCACCTTTGAACCCTCTTGCGCTGCCAATTCTTTAAGAAACGCCAAATCGTCACTATTGAATTGCTCGGCAATATATTTTTCCATAGATGCAGCGTTGCGCAGTAGCATCACCGCACGCATGCGATCGAGCAGTAGCTTTTCGAAAGTAAGGAAATCAACACTTGCGTTCACGGCAGCGGTAATCTGCGTAAGTATCTTTTCTTTGTTTCCTGCTGCTATCGCAGCGAGTAGGTCGTTAATCAGTGCTGCCCGTGGCGCACCGGTCACGGACTCAACTTCACTCCGGGTTATCTTTGCGTCTTTCGAGTACGAGAGCACCTTTTGCAAGATGCCGAGCGCATCGCGGAATGAGCCTTCGGCAAGAATTGCAATGAGCTCAGCGGCGTCGGCATCGAGCTTTGCGCCTTCCCCTTTAGCAACATGCAAAATAGCAGTGGCGAGTACGGCACGAGTTGGCGTATTAAAAGCATATGTTTGGCAACGCGATACAATCGTGTCCGGAAGTTTGTCTATTTCGGTGGTCGCAAGCACGAATATCACATGGCGTGGTGGTTCTTCAAGTGTTTTGAGAAATGCATTAAATGCCTCCTTTGTGAGCATGTGCACCTCGTCGATAATGTACACTTTGTACTTAGACTCGAACGGGAGCGTGTGTACGGACTCGTTCAACTCACGAAAGTCATCAATCTTTCGGTTTGATGCTGCATCCATTTCATACAAGTCTTTTGATGTTGTGCCGAGCTCACTTGCAAGAATACGCGCAATAGTTGTTTTGCCTGTTCCTCGCCCACCTGAAAATAAGTAGGCATGCGCAATGTTTCCTTCTTGTATAGCCTTCTTTAAAACTGTTACGACATGATCTTGTCCAACGACTTCACCGAAGTTCTTAGGGCGATACTTTCGGTACAGTACCGTGTGTTCTATTGGTGTTGCTGTCGGCGTTTTCTTCATGAGTGGTAGTATATCAGATTATACACGAGCACTTTCCAACACTGCTCGAACCTCTGCAGCCGTATTACACTGCATGAGTGCATTTCGTAGCTCCTTTGCGCCGGCAAATCCCTCTATGTAGCTTGAAAAATGCTTACGCATTACTGCAAAGCTCTTAATGCCAACAAACTCTTTCTCAAACAGTTCCGTGTGTTCAATGAGTGCGGCGAGCTTTTCTTCAAGTGTCGGTGCGTAGTCGGTCATCACCCATGGATTGCCAAACATTCCTCGGCCAATCATCACGCCATCTGCTCCACTTTCTGCCGCCCGCTCCCGCGCATGCGCTACATTTTCAACATCACCGTTACCCACAATGAGCGTTTTTTCATTCTGAAATTCTGCAGAATTACAGGATGCGTCTCGAAGTGCAACCGCTTCGCGGATGCAATCCCATCGCGCCGGCACTTTGCTCAGTTCTCGGCGAGTACGTGCGTGTAGTGTTATCACTGCCGGCTTTGTTTCTAAAAGCGTGGGCATCCATTCGTGTAGTTGGTCTTCGTTGTAGCCAATTCGGGTCTTTACTGAAACAGGAAGCTCCCCGGCTCCCTCTTTGGTTGCGTAAATTATTTCTTTCGCAAGTTGTGGATTTTTAATGAGTGCTGAGCCAGCACCCTGCTTTTCTACTGCTTTGTCTGGGCAACCCATATTTATATCAATGCCATCAAAGCCGAGTTCTCGTGCAATACGTGCCGCTTGCTCCATATGCGACGGCGTTGCGCTAAAAATTTGT
>DFRR01000001.1:2800-9309 GCA_002378745.1 Patescibacteria group bacterium UBA3458
ACAATAGGACGCTCTAACTCAGTGTAGCGAAACTTCGCTCGAAGTTTCTCCTGTCCACGGGCATCAGCAAACACGAGACCATCAGCCGAGGTAAATTCCGTAAAGGTTACGTATGACGCTCCTAAACCCTTACTATGTTTAGCAATAACTGCCCGAAACGCCGCATCGGTGACGTCCTCCATCGGTGCGAGTATAAAAAATGGTTGTGGTAGCTGCTGCCAAAAATGCATCGCACTAGACTAGCATCAGAGCGCCTCGTTGTCAGCAATACTGGATTTTAGTTTATGATACACACGCTCACCAAAGCGCATATCAATGTAAAGCATATCGTCGAGGGCAGCGCGTAAATGATGTGTATCAAGCACAGCCGCAAGATTGAATGCAATGATGCCCAAGTCATCTTCGAGTGCAACCTTCAGCTCCCATCCCGGTTCAATATATACCCGTGCTTCGTCATGCTGAAACGCAAATGAGCGCACGGTAAGACCCAAACTTTCTAACTCAGAGATAAACGTTGTTACGTCGGCGAAGTGTTCAGGGGCTACACGTGTACGCAAGAAGTTTGTTCGTGATTCGGAAACTCCACCGGTAATGAGTAACGTACTGGTACTTGTCGTTGGAATCTCCTCGAAAATGAAACCCCCTCGGTCAAGCAGATAACATGTTCCCGAGACTCCTTCACTGTCGCACCACTGTGCGTATGTATTGCGCTCACGTATGGTGACCTGCACGGCTTGCCGCGTTGGTTGGGATTCAATACGAATAGTGTCAATCTTAGGAAATGCATATGCAATGCTGCGCTCAAGCTCGGCTCGTGGATAGAGCAACACATTCTGACGCGAAAAGAGCCAAGCGAGCGGCTTCTCGGTATTTCTCAGCAACGCCAATTGCACCGCTTGCTCGTGAATATCTTCGACACCCTGCACGTCAATACGAGTCACAGTTAGTGCACTCAGGAATGAAACCCAACTGAAAAAGCCAACGATTGAAACGAACACGACAAGAATAGTCGCCGCAATAAGTGCACGAAGTTTCCGTCGACGGGAAGCAACTTTTGATTTAGGAAGTGGCCCCCCGGAGCGCGTAAATGTAGCGCCCCCACCGGTTCGTGCAGAGCGGCTATTGGTGCGTGTCGTTCGACGATTACGCCACATATGCGTAGTTACTTAGTTATGTACTCCTTGTTACCAAGATATGGGCGAAGCACTTCAGGAACGCGTATTGAACCGTCTGCTTGCTGGTAGTTCTCAATGAGCGAAACAAGCAAACGTGGTGTTGCTGCCGCAGTGTTGTTGAGTGAGTGTGCAAATCGTCGCTTTCCTTCCGCATCTCGATACGTAATGTTAAAACGTCGTGTTTGGAAGTCATGAAAGTACGAAGCTGAATGTGTCTCACGATACACGCCCTCCTTCGGTACCCACGCTTCGATGTCGTACTTTTTTACTTGCCCCTGCCCCAAGTCACCACCGCAGTTCAAAACAACACGATACGGAATACCCAACGACTGCATAAATTCTTCAGCGTTTGTAGTGAGCCATTCATGCCACCGTACCGACTCCTCATGATTCGCCTCGCACAAAATAACCTGTTCCCATTTATAGAACTCGTGTACACGAATAAGCCCCTTCGTGTCTTTACCATGACTTCCCGCTTCTCGGCGAAAACATGGTGAAAATGCGAGGAATTTTATTGGCAATGTAGTAAACGAAAGTTCTTCATCGCGATAATACCCCATTACCGGTACTTCTGCCGTACCGGTTAAGAACTCATCGTCCTGTGTTTTATACAAATCTTCTGCATCGTTTGGTAAGTGCCCAGTGCCGTAAAAGTTTTCTTTACGCACAACTGTCGGTGTAATCATCAGTTCCATCTCTTTCTGCAAAAAGAAATCACGTGCATAGTTCCACACCGCAAACGAAAGTTCTGCCCCAGCGTTTTTCAAAAAGTAGCCACGAAATCCGTGTACCTTTGAACCGCGCTCAAAGTCGACCATGTTTAAATCTGTCATGATTTGCAAATGATCTTTTGGTTCAAACGAAAAGACTGTTTTCTCTCCCCATGTACGTATCTCTTGGTTCTCAGCATCACTAGCTCCTTCCGGAACAGACATGTCCGGCACATTGGGCACTTGTAACATCAATGCCTGCCACTGTGTCATGACCTCCTTGAGCTGTTCTTCGTCTTTCTGCAATGTAGCTTTAAGCTGTTGCATTGCTTCTATTTTTTCCTGTCGTTGCTGTGGATCCTGTTGGGTAGCAATCTCCTTCGTTATTTCATTCTGATGCGCTCGCTGCTCTTCAACACGTTGAAGTAATTCCTTTCGAGTATCATCAAGGGCAATGAGCGCATCAAGATCAATATCGATGTGCTTCTTCTTTGCACCGAACGCTACAACGTCCTTGTTTTCCCGAATGAATTTAATATCAAGCATATTCGTCTGTTACTATGGAATCGTACTATGCTCCAGCACATTCAACAAATCACCGCTCAGGACTTCCCTGCGCTCCTGCAAGAAATTACTGACCCGCCAGAGCAGCTCTACATACGCGGTACATTGCCGTGCGCAGACACGAAATTACTTGCCGTTGTGGGCTCACGAAGTGCAACAGCATACGGTCGCGAGGTCATTGAGTATCTTATTCAGGGCTTGCGCGGGTATCCGGTTGGCATCGTATCCGGTATGGCACTGGGAATTGATGGTGCTGCGCACGAAGCAGCACTTACAGCCGAGCTTCCCACCATCGCTGTGCTAGGCTCTGGGCTTTCTGACGCTACATTGTATCCCCGTGCACACGTGCAGCTTGCTCAGCGCATTCTTGCAGCAGGTGGTGCGTTAGTGAGTGAGTTTGAACCGGAACAACGAGCCGCGCCGTGGACATTCCCGCAACGCAATCGAATTGTCGCTGGTCTCTCGCACGCCACGCTACTAATTGAAGCGGCAGAACGCTCGGGGACACTTATTACTGCGCGATTAGCGACGGAATACAATCGCGAACTACTCGTAGTGCCCGGATCCATCTTTGCTGCATCATCAAAGGGGACGCATCAATTTTTAAAACTCGGTGCAACGCCGGTGACCACACCCGAGGATATTCTTGAAGCACTGCATATACCGGTACAAACAAAAGATGCGACACAAGGTGGTCACTCGTACAAGTTTTCACCGGAAGAGCAAGAACTCTATGACGCACTTGCTGAACCATGTTCGCGTGACGAACTCATCGCACAACTTTCGTATTCGGTTACGACTGCAAACATAGTGCTCTCAAAACTGGAACTAGAAGGAGTTATTGTCGAAAAGTTTGGCACACTCCGACGCATATAAAAAGAGAAGACCCGCGCACGTGCGTGCGCGGGTCCTTTCGTTTTGCTCGAGCTCTTCAGAAGTGCCCACCGACACCGATGGTTACGCTCCAGCCATCCCGTCGTCCGTAAGGCGGACGTCGATAGCCCGGGGGCGGACCGACGATCACGGGCACCGGCTGCACATAGACGACCTGTGGCGGAGGCGGGCGACGATAGTCGCGACGCTGATGCATACGAGCAGCAAGTGCATCGCATGCTTCCGGCGTCATGATTCCAGCGGGATCGCCACGCTCGAAGAGTGTGCAGTGGATGCGGGGACCATGAGCCGAAGCCTCGGTTGTGCCGATCCCGAAGAACAGAAGAGCAGAAACGAACGTGGTGAGTGCGAGTGTGCGCATAGTGCACCTCCTTTCTCTCGCGTTTACCAACGTACATTATGCGATATTTGACAAATATGTCAATGTGTGTGATTGTCCTTTGTCATACCTTATTAGCAACAAAATTTTGCATTTTTTGTAAAGCCATGTAACCCTTCCGCCTATGAAGCTCGTAATTGTTGAGTCCCCTGCTAAAGCAAAGACTATCGAGAAATACCTCGGCGAGGGTTTTACCGTACGTGCCAGCGTCGGCCACGTGCGTGATTTACCCAAGAGCAACAAGAAGGCGATTGATGTGAAAGCGGGCTTCGTACCAAACTACGAAGTTGTTACCCAAAAGCAAGATGTCATTGCCGACCTCACGAAGCTCGCCAAAAAAGCTGACGAGGTTATCCTCGCAACAGACCCCGACCGCGAGGGAGAAGCTATCGCCTGGCACCTTAAGGAGGTCCTCGGGTTGAAAAAACCAAAGCGCATCGTGTTCCACGAAATTACTAAAGATGCCGTACAAGAGGCACTAAAAAATCCTCGCGCTATTGACGAGCATTTGCGCGAAGCGCAAGAAGCACGTCGCGTTCTCGACCGTCTCGTTGGATACGACCTCTCGGGACTCATTTGGAAGAAAGTGCGCTACGGACTCTCTGCCGGTCGTGTACAATCCCCTGCGCTGCGCATCCTTATGGAGCGAGAGCGAGAGATTCGCGCCTTTGTGCCCGAAAAGTTCTGGGTGCTCACTGCAGACACTAAAACCAAAAACGGTGATGCGATAACGTTCACCTGTACTGAGGAGCCAAAAACGGAAAAAGACGCGACTGCAATCAAAAAAGCAGCTGAGCAACACGATTGGAAGATTGCTGAGATAAAGGAAAGTGCCGCGCGCCGTACAACGCGTGCGCCGTTCACTACATCAACCTTGCAACAAGCTGCAAGCTCTCGCCTGGGATACGCGCCATCACGCACGATGGGCATCGCGCAGAAACTCTACGAAGGTGGCTTCATCACCTACATGCGTACGGACAGCACGAACCTTTCAAATCAAGCGGTTACACAAATTGAGCGTGTTATCGAGTCTGAATATGGAAAAGATCATGTTGCACTCCGTCAATACAAAACCAAATCAAAGTCAGCGCAAGAAGCACACGAAGCAATACGTCCAACAGATATCTCAAAGTTATCTGCCGGGCGCACCGATGAGCAAAAGCGTTTGTACTCACTCATTTGGGCTCGTACCGTTGCGAGTCAGATGATTGACGCCGAAATCGCACGCACAAAAGTCACTGCAACAGTTGCGGATGCAAACATTCCTGATTTCGCAGTGACCGGCTCACGTATCATAAAGGAGGGTTGGCTTCGTGCAGACCCGGCAGCTCGTGGCGAAGATGTAGAGTTGCCAAAAGTTGCGGAGAATGAGCCTCTCACGGTTCTCAATGTTGAAAGTGTTGGAAAAGAGACACAACCACCGCCACGATACACGGAAGCACGTCTCATTAAAGAGCTTGAGAAGCGTGGTATTGGTCGCCCGAGTACATACGCTGCCATCATGCGCACTCTTGCCGACCGTGGCTATGTAACAAAAGAAGGACGCACGCTCACACCAACTGACACCGGAGATGTCGTGAGCAGCTTCCTCGAAGAGCACTTTACTGAATACGTCAGTGATACGTTCACTGCAGAGATGGAAGATGAGCTTGACGAGCTCGCGGAGGGCAAACGTCAGTATGTGAAGACCTTGAAGGATTTCTACACACCCTTTACAAAAGTGGTTGCCTCTAAAGAAGACATTCCAAAACTCACCAATCTTGGTCCGGTGCCTGAGGAGTTTAAGTGCCCAGAATGTGGTGGTGCGATGGTATACAAACTTGCAAAGCATGGAAAGTTCATGAGCTGTGCAAAATTCCCAGAGTGTCATGGCGCACGCAAAGAAGACGGCAACATTATCGAACCACCGAAAGAACTTGGTGAGCCCTGTCCAAAATGTCGTGATGGAAAACTCGTTGAACGCGAAGGGCGCTTTGGCATGTTTATCTCATGTGACCGATATCCGAAGTGTAAGTACATTAAGCAGGATGCACTACTTAATTCTACCGGCGTAAAATGCACCGAGTGTAAAGACGGCGAACTGGTAGAGCGGCATGGGCGCTTTGGTCCATTCTTTAGTTGTTCCAATTACCCTGATTGCAAACTCGCAATTAAGGCGCGTCCGACCGGCAACCTCTGTAAGCTCTGTGGCAAACTCATGATGGATGGTACAAAGACCATTCCTGAAAGATGCAGTGACAAAACCTGCCCCAACCACAATCCACACAAACTAGAAAAGTAGCTATACTAAAGCATATGAACATCGCATGGGGACTCCCTAAGTTGAGAATTCATTCGGCCAAAAGTGCGAAAATTGCCATAATCGGTAGTGGTATTGTGGGTGAGGCCACAGGACAGTCTCTTTTCAAAGAGGGGCATGATGTTACATTTTTTGATACCAACAAGGATGTGCTCGATGTATTGCATAAAGACGGCTATTCTGCATACGTAATGAGCGAGTTCGCTAATCATTCTAAATATTTCGATTTTGCTTTCATTTGTACCCCAACACCATTTTCGAATACAGGTTGGGACATGAGTTCAGTGAAAAATTCCATTTCTGAAATTGGAAAATATTTACGGCAGCATGCTCCTAACAAGACCCCTTTGGTTATTGCGATTAGGAGTACTGTCCCGATAGGAGCAAACTCTGAATTGCAACAATTAATGGAATTGGAATTTTCTGATTTGCTCGCTGAACGCGATTTTATAATTTGCAGCCATCCTGAGTATCTTCGCGCACATCTT
>DFRR01000001.1:9484-21454 GCA_002378745.1 Patescibacteria group bacterium UBA3458
CAAGTATCTTCGCGCACATCTTGCGCATCTGGATGCCTGCGAACCCCGAGCAATAATCGTAGGAACGTTATCGCGATTCGCTCGATTAGCATTTAAGAAATTATATACGAAGCAAAAGAATATTCTGCACTTTTTGACACCGAAAGAAGCCGAGGCGCATAAGTTAACGCATAATCTATTTAATGCAGCAAAGATATCATTTTTTAATGAACAACGAATCATTTATGATTCTGAGAAAATTGATACCGACATAGTATTCGCTTTGGTTGCAGAAACATCAGAAGCGATATGGAATCCCATGTATGGAATTCGTAATATGGGACCATATGGCGGCGCATGTCTACCAAAAGATATGGAAGGATTTGTTGCATGGGCATCCAGACGTGGGTACATAACACCAATTTTGAAATCAGTGCACAAGATAAATAAGCTCATGAATCAGAAGACTCGAATCTAGTGTACATTTCTTACTTTAAAAATAATGGTGGTTGTACTGCGATGAGTCGAGGGGGCATTTTTCTGTCATGCGAATATACAAAGTGACATCTAGTACCTGGCGCAAGTCCGTACATTTTATTGAACTTTTCAAATTCAAAAGCTTCATCCATGGAATCGGCTAGGTTAAAGAGAACTTTTATAAAAGCTGCATGGGTCACAATTACAACGATATCTTCTTCAAAACTTGCGATATGTTGTAAGAGTTTTCCCCATCGCGAATGCATTCGAGTTAGCGATTCGTATGTTTCGCTATCGAACATATTTCGTTCATTACATAAATCACTACACACGTACGTGTTATTGGCAACACGGGCCAATATTGATGCTGTTTGTGTAGCTCTAGTCAGGGTACTAGATATAATTTTTGCCTTAGACAGAATGCTTCGCATCTGGAACGCTAGAACATACATCTGTATGATGCCAACAAATGTTAAAGAATCGCTGTCTATTGGCAATCGATTTGTTTTACTTGCTTTCGTTGTTCCATGCCTAACCAAATAAATATGTTTATCTCGTTGCATAGTATGTATCAAAACTCTGCCACAATTATGTACTTGCTGTCAAAAGTTCGGCATGGTAAAGGTATATGACACTACGCATATGCGCATTTTCTTCCTCATTGATTATTGGCCGCTGCCGACCGGCGGAATGGAGTCGCATGGCTATGAATTTAAGCGATACTACGAATCAAAAGGGATTGACTCCTTTTTGACAGTTGGATTCGCCGAAAATATCACTGAAGGCATCTATGACAAAAAGCAAAAGGTTCACGTGCTCCCAAAAATGGCGATACACGATAGTACGTGGTTGTTGACGTTCTTGAGAGATAATGAATGTGGTGCAGGGGACCTTATCTTTTGTAACAGCATGTATTGGATTGAGATATTTGCAGACATATACAATACATTTCCCGATGTCCCAATAGTCCTAAGGTCTGGAGGCAATGACATTGTACAAGCACAGGTACCCGAGAAAGGTAATACTCTTATGCAGAGACAATTGTTTGTTGCAAAAACCATCAATGCTTACGTAAAAATGTTACTGGTTAACAGTAACTATACACTCAAAAGGTGCCAAGCTCTTGGAATTAATGAGGAGAAGATGAAGATGGTCCGTGGTGGAGTTGATGTGCAACGATTCGTCTCTTTGCCAAAAACAAAACGGCTGGCATTGCGAAAAAGAATGAAGATTCCTCTAAATGACATTGTTGTATTAAGTGTTTCAAGACTTGTCCCATTTAAAGGGTTGCAGTACGTGCTAGAAGCACGAGCATTGTTGTCTCAAAAAATACCAACTACCCATATAATAGTTGGCGATGGTTCTGAACGAGAGAAGCTTTTAGAACAAGTAAAACATTTAGATTTATCCGCATCGACACAGATCGTGGGGGATGTATCATTTGATACTATCCATAAATATTACCAGGTTGCAGATATTTTCATCCACACACCAGTTTTTTACATTACAAACTCAGGAGAGAGCACATATATACACACTGAGACAATGGGTCGAAGTATATGTGAAGCACAAGCAGTAGGAATAGCTACCATTGCATCGGAAGTTGGCGGCATACAGGAACTTATTGAAGACGAAAGAAATGGACTTTTGGTTCCGGAACGTGACCCTCTCGCAATTCGTGACGCTCTAACCCGTTTATGCACCTCTTCTCTACTTCGAGAGGAAATTGGTACCTGCGCCAAATCCCATCGAGAAACTCTTTCGTGGAAACGAGTATTTAAGGAATACGACTCGCTATTCGCAACAATGATAAAGTGATATGAAAATTGCATTGCTGGCAGGTCGCGACCCAAAAATTTTAACCGACACGGACGGCGGTTCAGTATATCTCGAATACCTTTCTCAATTCCTTTCTCAGCAGGGGTATGCAGTTGATATTTTTATCCCATTGGGAGTAGCTGGTGGCTCATATTCCCAAACGAGAAGCAAATATCAAATGGAAATAATACAGGAAAGTAATGAGGGCGCTCGAATTGCAACGCATTACTTCCCCACTTCTCAGTCAGATGACGCCTTTCAAGCTGCTAGTGCAGAGAGTGATTACTTTTTAAACCGCATTGCACGATCACAATCCTTTGTGGAGTTTTTTCAAGATAGAAAATTATTTTCCTATGATGCAGTATTCGTACTCCACATTGCGAATGCATTTGCTCTCACAAAACATGAATTGCTCCCATTTGACAGAACGGTATTGTTTCCAATGATGACCAGTACACATTATGAATATTTTTCAGATGTACCTGAAATATACGTTCATCATGAGAAGCAAACATTTGACCGCATCGAGCATATCTGCAGTCCCTCAGATGATGAAATTGCAAGTATAGTGAAGCGATTTGGAGTTAATGAGGCAAAAATTTTTAAAGTTCACCGAGGTTTTGAGCAGTTTGATTTTCCGGTATTCAATCGAAAAAATCCAGATTTATCTGACCTGCGTATTTTTTCTGCAAATGGCATCCGCCCTCAGAAAGCGCATCTTTTTTTTGTTGATGTAGTGGAACAACTTCTCAACTTCGGAGCACAACCAAAAGTTGTTTTTACCGGAAATAACGGCAAAAGTCATAATGCAACGTATAACAATTACACCAAGAATTTTTGGGATAGAGTCCAAAAAAAGGGACTTACTAAATATTTCGAATGTCATGATGTAATCACACGCAGTGCAATGGTAAATCTTATGAGAGAGAGCACTGTGGCACTATATCCATCCATCTCTGAAACATTTGGTAAATCAGCTCTTGAGAGTGTGGTGAGTGGATTGCCTACATTTGTACTGGATGATGTCCCAGCATTTCGTGAATTCATTTTTCCAAATACCACAGGAATAATATGTCCTCGAGATGAACTTCAATGTGCCGAAGCAATCATTAAACTGTGCAATAGTCCGCTCCAATATCAGTCCATAAGCAAAAATGGCACATTACTCAGATCAACCTTCGCTTGGGAAACAGTGCTGAGTATACTCATTAAAGAACTTAAAGATCGTGGCGTGTTATCATAATGATGATATTGTAAATCAGTATAAACCCTATGTACCCCTTTTCGACAGAAGCAAAGAAAGCTGCCATTGAACCCACTAAGATGATGGTTGAGGAAATCATTGAATTGATGAATGCTCCCGATAAGGACGCGAAAAACTTAATTGAGAAAGCATATCAATTTGGTCAAAAGGCGCATGAAGGACAGGTTCGATACTCTGGACAACCATATTTTCATCATCCTTTTGAGACGGGAAAATACTTAGCAAGTATTGGAATGAGCCCTAATATGATTGTAGCCGGCCTTCTTCATGATGTAATTGAAGATGCGAATGTCTCATATGCAACTTTAAAGGAAGAGTTTGGTACCGATATTGCAAATCTCGTAGAAGGCGCGACCAAGCTTGGACACGTCCGTTACTATGGACTCCGTAGACATACAGAAAGTCTTCGCAAGTTATTTGCAGCAACTTCTCAAGATGTACGAGTCATTCTTGTAAAGCTCATGGATCGTCTCCATAATGCACGAACTCTCCAGTTTGTCCCTGAACATAAACGAGAACGCATAGCACTGGAAACGCTAGAAGTGTATGCGCCTATCGCAGATCGTCTGGGAATGGGTTTGGTTAAACGGGAACTCGAAGATGCTGTGTTTCCACATGCGTATCCGAAAGAATACAAGAAGGTACAAAAAATATTCAAAGATGCAGGAGGGGAAGACTTGCGTCGACTCGAACGAATCCATAAATCCGTTCGTTCAAAGATTGCTGAGTACGGCGTAAAAAACTTTCAAACAACAAATCGTATCAAGGGATTGTATAGTCTGTATCGTAAACTAGAAAGAAAAGAGTGGGATGTGACAAAAATTTTCGATTTATGGGCATTGCGTATCATTGTCGATTCTGTTGCTGATTGTTATACCGTACTTGGTATCGTGCATGGTGAGTGGCGTCCACTACCCGGGAGAGTAAAAGATTACATCGCTTTTCCAAAACCAAACGGGTATCGCAGTATCCATACCACTATTCATACTGGTGACGGGAGTATCATTGAACTACAAATTCGCACGAAAGAAATGAATCGTGAAGCGCAATTTGGTATTGCTTCACATTTCTCCTATAAAGAGAGTGAGGATTTGAAGAAAAATGAAAGTAGTGCGGTACGATGGATTCGTCAATTTATCCCCCTCAGATTAAGAGTTGAAGCGAACGATCATTCAATCCTGAAGGAAGGACCGCGTACATATACGAACGGCGTGACACCCGACTGGATAAAACACATGGCGGAAATGCCTGGAATTGATGAAACTGACCCCAAGGCATATTTGCATGATATAAAAAGTGATTTCTTTAGCCATCGAATCTTTATATTCACACCGCGTGGCGATGTTATTGATCTCCCTATCGATTCAAGTCCGATTGATTTTGCATATGCGATACACTCAGAAATTGGTAATCAAATGACTGGCGCGAAAATAAATGGAAAACTAGCAGCGCTGGGCACGCCACTCAAGAACGGTGATATTGTAGAGATTTTGACAAGCGAGAAGGCAAAACCTAATAGAAAATGGATAGGCATGACCAAAACAACACTTGCTAAGCGTCAAATCAGATCCTATCTTCAACACGAGCAAGAAGCAATGTAACCAATGCACTACACAGCGAAGTTGCGAATTGAGTAGATATCTTCTTCCTCTTCTTGTGCTGCTATGGGAGCAGCAGGTGTTGTTTTCGGTGCAGTTTCGGCTTCGTCTGTATCATCAGGAATAGCGCCAGCAACAAAGGTAAGCAATGGCGATGCCGGTCTCACACTGGTTTCCTGCTCCGTCTGTGGCGTTGTAACAGGTGCAATCTGCGCTGTTTCCTTGGTAACAGCACCACTCATAAGTGTAAGAAATTGTTGGACATCCGAGGGTGAAAGGAAGTCGATGTGCACTTTTCCCCCATTTTCTCGTGTCTCAATTTGTACGCGCGTGCCAAGCCGTTCCGTAAGCTCACGTTCCAATGCTGCGAGCTCTGGTGGCAATCCCTGTTTACGCGCACGATCAACGGCAATACCTCGCGCAATGCGCTCAGCTTCCCGAACGGTTAGGTGCTTTTCAATAACCTCCTTAAACAGAGACATTTGTTGGTCAGGCCGATCGGCAAGCATAAGGAGTGGGCGTGTGTGTCCTTCAGTAATTTCCCCATTAATAACCGCCTGCTGCATTTCTGCAGGTAAAATAAGTAATCGGAGTGAGTTTGAAACGTACTCGCGACTCTTCCCTACTTTCAAGGCAATCTCTGCATGCTTGAGATTAAATTTCTCAGCAAGTTGCTTAAATGCGAGGGCACGATCAATTGGGTTAAGATCTTCGCGTTGTAGGTTCTCAATAATCGCAAGCTCCAGCTTCATCTTGTCTGAATCTTCAGAACTGCGAATGAGCACCGGCACTTGTGATACATTTGCCAGCTTTGATGCGCGAAGACGACGCTCACCGGCAACAAGCTCATACTCTACCGAGATACCACCATCACCCCGTTCGATTTCTCGACGTGTTACCACGAGTGGTTGTAAAATACCGTACTGACGAATTGATTCTGCCAGACTCTGTAGCGCTTCTGGATCAAACTCCTTTCGCGGTTGGAATGGGTTTGGTTGGATGCGGTTAACTTCGATCCAAAATACTGAGTTGTTGTAAAAATCTGATGCCATTTCGGCAGTATATCATAGTGAGAAATGTGGTTCTTTGTGCATAAGTGGAAACATACTGCATGAAACATTCCTGCGTGAATTTTATCCAAAAATGGTATACAATCAGCGTCCACATGCCGAGGTGGCGGAATTGGTAGATTCAATACGGGCGCACGACTCGCAATAGTCAGGAGGCGTGCTCCGTCGAGAGTGTATCACTCTGATGCCGAGGTGGCGGAATTGGTAGACGCGCACGACTCAAAATCGTGTTCCTTCGGGGGTGGGGGTTCGATTCCCCCCCTCGGCACAAACGAGCTGGCGAGTGCAGTGCCAGGGAGAAACGGCAACTGCTTGCCGTTACGTGGGGAATCGAAAGGCGCAGCGTTGTGCGAACTTGTGAGCACCGCGAGCCCGGGCAGGAGCCACTTAGTATTTTTGAGCGCAAAGCGCGCGAAAATACTTAGTGAGCTGACGCCGATTCCTTCGGCACAAAGCGTAAAGAAAAACGAGACCTGCGTCTCGTTTTTTAGTTTTGTGAGCCTGAAAGACGAAATCTGAGCTTAGTGACTTGACCCTCGATTCCCATCACATCCCCTTGACCCACTCTTCTCATTTCGTACTATTCACTACATGGAAACTATCCTGCAAGACGCGGCGGACGCAGTACGCGAAGGAGCTCTTATCGTATTTCCAACTGATACCGTATACGGTATTGGATGCGACCCATTTAACGCAACTGCGATTGAAGCACTTTTCGAAGCAAAGAAGCGACCGTTAGAGAAAACAATTCCTTTGCTTGTTGACTCAATCACAACAGCACACGCCATTGCTGATATTTCACCGCAATGTGAAGCATTGCTTAATACGTTCTGGCCGGGCGCACTCACCGTTGTCGTGCCCACGACCGTCGCGTTTCCAGACGGTATTGTAAAAGACGGTACTGTGGCAATTCGCATGCCTGCGCATGAAGATTTATTGGAACTTATTGAAAATGTGGGTGGCGTACTTGCTGCAACGAGTGCCAATATTTCAGGAGAGGATGCATTGCTCACTTACACTGACGCCTACGCGCAATTCCAGAATGTGGCAAAGGTAATACTTCCCGGTGTCGTACAGACGGCAGAACCTTCCACCATCATTGACTGCACTGCTGATACACCAACGATACTACGCGAAGGCCCGGTGCATATCTAGCCACAGCATAGTGTGGCTGTGCTAGACTGCGTACATGCAACTTAAACTTTCTCGCTCAGCGCAGCACTTGCTTATACGTGGGTTTTTTCTCGTGCTGGCTCTTGGTTCTTTCTATGGCGTTTGGGACAACCGCGACTTCTTTTTACGTCCACCGTTTTACATCATAATGTTGATTGATTTCTCATTGGGTGTGCACTTTCTGGTATTTGGCATTTTTTACAATCGGTTACGTGCAAAGTATGCACACCTGTTTACTCACGGCGTGCTGTTTATGTGGGCATACACCATTTTCATGGGTATTGCAGGCACTGTCGTGCATGCACGAGCACTTGGGCTTACAGAGGCGGTCCGGATGTCCGGCTACGCAACCACAACAGAATTTGTTCTTGCAAATGCTCTGTATTCAGTAGTTCTCCCAAGTATCGTGTTTGGAGTTGTGCTGTGGGTGTTACACAAGATGAGATGAGTTGTCATGGCGTCATGGGGAATCGACGTCAGCTCACTACCGCCGGCTTAGAGGAATGCTTCGCATACACATCCATGTGGTCACAAGTCACTAAGTCTGCTCATGCTGCAAGCAGCATTGTGTTAATCCACGGGGAATTGAGGGTCAACTAGGTTATAAGGAACGGGGAATCGAGGGTCAAGTCACTAAGCAAAATTAGCGCGCTGTGCGCTCAATTTCGCTAAGTGCTTCCTCCCCGAGCTCAGCCCTTCCTCGTGCCCCGCACGCGGGCTTCCGCCTGTTCGATTCACAGTAGTTCACACAATATACAAAAACACCCCATCCAGTAGGTGGGGTATTTTTGTATATCATGACCTCACGGGGAATCGAACCCCGGTTTTCGCCGTGAGAGGGCGATGTCCTAGCCGCTAGACGATGAGGCCGCCTGGAACCTGCGGATTGTAATATATTTGTGCGCCTGATGCTACCGTACCAACCACTCGTCTTCCTGCCGCACCAAAAAGTCTTTCGCCTTATGCGGTTCCTTGAGCAACTCACGCACGGCTTTCTCTAAGCGAATACCTGACTGCGAGCCTTTCACAAGAATTACATCATCTGCCTCCAACATAGCCCGTACTGCTATTCCGGCCTCTTTTGATTGTCCTGAATCGAATGAAAGTATCTTTTCTACAGCGAGTCCCGCCTCACGTGCCGCTTCAGCTATACCCTTTGCTCGCACACCAACGGTCACCAGTACATCTACAATACCAGCAGCTTGTACACCTGCCTTTTTATGTGCATCACTGCTAAAACGTCCAAGCTCAAGCATGTCACCAAGTATGGCGACTTTCCGCCCTGAGGTCTCAATCTTTTTCAGAGTATTGAGTGCTGCGCGAAGTGCAATCGGTGAGGAATTATACGAGTCATCAATGATCGTCGTATCGTTATACCCCTCAAGCACACGCATGCGAGCGCGTGGCCCTTCTTCCTTTTCCTGTATTTTTGCAATTGCCAAGGGGCCTGCACCAACAGCACGAGCCACCGCAAAGGCAGCGAGTACTGAGTAAATTTGCTGCTGTCCCAGTCGACCAAGCATCGTGAGTGGAATGCTTGAGCCTTTTTCATCAACTCGAAACTGCATACCCATAGGATGCCCCGGACGGTCGTACATGATAGAGGTATGTGAGGCAACCACATCGTTGTGTGCTTCAATCCCATACAGAAGTGGTGTTTGAGCCGGAAAATCAGCGCGAAGCGCTGCAACACGCTTGTCGTCTCCATTAAGAATAAGGGTTCCATCTTTTTGCATATACTCGGCGAGCGCACGTTTCTCGCGCGCAACGTCCTTTGGATCAGGGAAATTCTCTACGTGCACCGGCACATCTGGTAGAGCGGTTATAACAACGATATCCGGCTTGAGCCACTGCGCAATCGCACGAATATCTCCCGGTCTGTCTGCACCTACTTCAAGAACTAACCACTTCGGGTAGTGATTCATCAGGAATATCAGTGCAAGTCCCTCGAAAATGTTTTGTATCCACTTTATCGGATTGCTCCACCCAGTTTCGCAGCCAAGAATGGTGAGCGGAACTCCGATTTCGCTATTAAAGCTCTTTTGACTTTTTCGAACAAAGGAAAAGCTCTCGAGTGCCGAATAAATAGCATCTTTAGTACTCGTCTTTCCCACGCTACCGGTTACCGCAATGATACGTGGCTTATACTTGCGCAGCACTGCTTGTGCTTCCCACGTCAGTATCATAACTACAATATTTCGTAACCAATTTTTCATATGTATTTCAAAAGAAAGTACAGCATACCATGAGTGAATGGCGCTCAAAACAAGGGTTTGTTCACTCTTTCAAACTCTGTCAGCCGCACAAAACCTATCGATCTGGAGGAATATTATAATGATTGATAAGAAAGTGTGTCATGTTCATGAAAGGCTGCGTAAGTGTCTGCGAAGCGTACTGCGCATTCTTTGGCTCAACGTTCATAAGGAAAACCAAAAACTTCGCATCATATGCCGGGAAATATCCAAAGAACGAGTGAAGATATCGATCGTCGTAGTAGCCGCCATTAGGAGAAGCCATTTGCGCCGTTCCGGTTTTTGCCGCAATACTATAATGTTCCATTTTGACCGAGCCGCCGAGCAATGCTTCGTCGACCACAGCAACCAACATACGATTAATTTCCTCAACGGTTTCCGGACTCAATACCTGCTCGCGAACATCAGAATAATCCATTTTGTGACTGAGCCCATTCTTTGGCTCTACCGCCGACACAATATGCGGCTGCTCCGCATATCCATCCGGTAGTACCGAAAGTGCACGCACCATGGCAATTGGTGTTACCGCAACGCCTTGTCCAAAGCTGGCGGTTGCATATTCAACGTCACGGGGACTGTTAAGGTTTTCAATGAGGTTACGTGCTTCATTTGGCAAATCAATACCCGTTTCTTCATCAATACCGAACCGATACATGTATCGGCGAAACTCGTCTTTACCCATCTTCCCGACAATATACGACACTCCGGTATTGAGAGACTGTGACAAAATCTCTTGCATCGGCACGACCCCGCGTCCTTTCCCATCAAAGTTTGAAATGGTGTACCCATCAAGTGTAATCCGACCGGTGTCGTTGTATGTACTCGACGGCGTGACCGCGCCTGAATCAAGCCCTGCTGCCATGGTAAGCGGTTTCATAATTGAGCCCATTTCGTAGACACGTTCAACAATAGGATTAGCAAATTCAGCAGTTTGAGCCTCACCAAAACGATTTAAATCAAAACTTGGTGATATTGCCATTGCCACAATGGCGCCTGTTTGTGGGTCTATAACAACACCCGCAGTGAAGCTTGAGTTCCATGTTTGGCGCGTTTCTTTAAGTATCCGTTCCAGCTCAAGTTGCACTTCTGGTTCAAGTGTTGTCACGATATCTCCTTCGCGCTGATTGATGGGAACAAACACAACATCGCGAATGTTTGCAAACAGTTCAGCGAAGAAATTAACGTACAAGTTACTCGCACTGCGGGTAAGGACATCTTCGTAGTACCGCTCAAGCCCATACCGACCGTTGCGTTCAGCACCATCGTACGCAACGAACCCCAGTGTGTGTGCGGCTAATGAACCACTTGGATAATATCGCCAATGTTCCGGGATTAATAATACGCCATCCAACGCAGCGTCTCGTATCGTTTTTGCATCCGCTTCACTCAAATGGTGCACGAGCTCTTCGTAGGGGTCACCCTCTTTGGTTGCCCGTGCCATAAATGTTTCCCTATCAATCTCCAGAAACGGAGCCACTACAGCGTAGATAGCTTCAGGATCGGTAACTTCGATAGGCTTTAGTGCTAGCAAAAACCCTGTCTTTATTGTTGCCCCTCGAACTTTTAGATTATCTTTATCAACGAAAAATATACTGCCACGATCATAGAAACCTCCAGAGGTACTGACGTATTGATCGGATGCTTCGGTACGATACTCAGCACCGTGAAAAATTTGTAGTACGTATAGGCGGCAAACGAGTATGAGTGCCACAAAAAGAACCGCGCCAAGTATGACGCGCGTTCGTAATTTAAAATCATCCCTATTTTTGCTTGTTGCAGCCATTTCGTGTACTCATAGTACCCTAGTATGTATCTGCACGTCCAAGATATTGTCCACGTTGAACGTACTCCTTCTCTGAGAGTGCAGTGAAGTTCATTTCGTACGCAAGTGTATTTGTTATATTGCTTTTAATATCAAAATATTCTCCTTCAAGCGTTGCTACATGTGAACTCACATTTGCAATGGTTTGCTGTATCTCCCGGCGCTCAACTACATGCACTACTGCACTTCCAAGAAAGTATACGTACAAAACACCGAGAACCATGATGCCGCAAAGAAGCAGTGCGACAGAGCGTTGCTCGATAGTGCGCAAAACAAGCGCAATGGTGCGTACGTGTCGTCTATGTAGTAGTGCGTGTTGCATAGTGTGTGAATCTAAATGCTCGGAGCTTTGCGCTACGTGAGCGCGGATTATGCCCAATCTCCGAACGTTGTGGAACAATTGGCTTTTTGAAAACCAAATCTCCCACACCGTTTTGTGCCCAAGTGCGGAAGGTCTCCTTTAATAATTTGTCCTCAAGGCTATGGAATGAAAGTGCTGCTACCACTCCTCCCTCAC
>DFRR01000001.1:21593-30969 GCA_002378745.1 Patescibacteria group bacterium UBA3458
GACTGTGAAAGGAAAGTGCTGCTACAATCCCATCCGTACATACAAGTTGAGGTAACGCCGCAAGTGCTTCGCGAAGCGCACCGAGTTCATCGTTCACCGCAATGCGCAACGCCTGGAAGGTTTTGGTTGCAGGATGTCTCTTGCCATGTCGATACGCAGTCGGCACCGCGGCCTTCACTAGTGTTGCAAGCTCAGCTGTTGTCGCTATCGGTTTCTCTTCGCGAGCAACAACAATTGCACGTGCAATACGACGTGAGAAACGCTCACCACCCCATCCAAAGAGGACATCTGCGATATTTTCTTCGGCCCATTCGTTAACGATTTCATGCGCAGTAAGTGTCTCTTCGGTGACAGTGTCGCTTAACGTCATAAGAAGTGGTTCCTCACGGTCGAAGCTGAAACCACGTCCGGAGCTTTCGAGTTGGTCACTGCTCCAACCAAGATCGAAAAACACTTTGTCCACCTGCGTGATGCCACGGGCTTCAAGCTCGGTTGCGAGTGAGCGAAAATTTGCGTTGATGAGTGTTACCTGTGCGGCAGTGTCCGTAAACTGATTCTCTGCACGAGCAAGTGCACTAGCATCCGTGTCAAAGGCAACCAGGTGCCCGTCGGTACCCAATTGCGCGGCGAATGCGTTGCTGTGCCCACCACCACCAAAGGTAGCGTCCACTACTACATCATTCTCTTGTATGTTCAGTACCTCAAGTACTTCTTGTAAAAGAACTGGAACGTGTCGGGTGTGTGTTGTTGTCGACGTCGAGCCGCTGGAGGATTGCATAATTTTGAGTGCGCATGACTATGGAAAATCCTCCAGCAACTCGATGTAAACAACTTCGAGTGTGTAATTGTCTGTACGTAACTAGCTAGTAATCCTTATAAAACGCCTATCTCTCCCAATTTCTCAGCCATTGCGTCACCTTGTTTCTCAATGTGCTCCTGGTAGCTGAGCCAACGCTTTTCATCCCAAATCTCGACCCGATCTGACACCCCGGCGAGGACCACTTTGGTCTTCAAGGCGGCAAACTTTTTAAGATGCTCTGGGATCAAAACACGTCCGGTGCTATCAAGCGTTACTTCAGCGGCACCTGAGAACATAAAGCGGTTAAAACCTCGCGTATCTGCTTGTGCAAAACTCAGTTCTCGCAATCGTTTTGCTATCTCGGCCCATTCTTTGTCTGAGTAGAGAAATAGACAATTATCAAGTCCTCGCGTTATTACCAATTTCTTTCCGAGGGAATCCTTAAACTTCTTCGGCAACATGAGTCGCTTCTTTTCGTCGAGTGTGTGTGTATATTCGCCGAGAAGCATAGGTTTCTTGTTATTTTTCTACTCCCACTCTTTCCCACTTAATTGATATTTTACTACACTTCGTCCCACATATGTAAAATACTTATCCACAATGAATACCTAATAAAAAAATCCCGCCGAAGCAGGATTTTTTAGAAATCTGATAGATGTAACTTGCTACGCGAGTGTATTGATTGAATCCAGTACTTCTTGAGTACTCGACACAATCTTGTAGGGGTTTCCTTTTTGTAATCGTTCCCTATCGTGAAATCCAAAATCAACAGCTATAGTTCGCACCCCAACACTATTTCCCTCAAGAACGTCACCCAGAGTGTCAGTAACAAAAATGCACTGCTCCGGTTGGAGGTTGTACGTACTAAAAAGATATTTAAACTTCTCTGCCTTTGAAGAAGAGAAGTTTGCTCCTAATATTTCTTTAAAGTAATCTAGTTTGTGACAGCTCAGAAAATCAGCGATATAATCCTCTCGACCACTTGAGACTATAAACAGGGCGAAGTTTTCATGTAACTTCTCTAATTCTTCGGCTGAGAAAAAGGGGTTCTGCGAACGTACATCTCTTAGATACTCTGCATAGAATTTTTTATATGATTCTTGTGTAAAAGGAATTTGTGGTGCCTCCAATACGTTCCCATCATGATGCGCTTTGAAGACTTCTTCATTAACACTGTGCCCAACATCTTCTACGATTTTTCGAATGAAATTGTAGGAGTCAATCAGAACTCCATCAAAATCAAAAACTGCAGTCGTTACCGCCATGGCTAGAGATTACTCCTTTGGTCGCATCAGCGGAAAGATTTGTGCTTCGCGTATATTTTTATCAAGCAAGAAACTAAACAGCCGCTCAGACACGCCAAATCCAAATGTTGGTGGCATGCCATACTCAAGTGCTTCAACGTATTCCAAATCCGCCATCTGTGCTTCATCATCCCCTGCATCACGGAGTGATTGCTGGTGCACAAATCGCTCACGTTGATCTACCGGGTCATTAAGCTCACTAAATCCTTTACCCATCTCGCTTCCGGCAAGAATAATCTGGAACCGTTCTACCACACGTGGGTCTTCATGGTGTCGCTTTGCAAGCGGTTCCATATACACCGGCACATTGATGAGGAATCCCGGCCCACCAAGAGTGCGTCGAATCTGCTTCCAGAGCATGTCTACGCCCCGCTCGAGTGTCACTTCACCAGTTGTATCGAGATTGGCTTTCTTCAAAGCATTTTCAACTTGTGCAACAGTTGCTTCAAGTGGATCAATGTCAAAATGTTCTTTGAGCAATGTATTGTAGTCATATGTCTGCCATTCACCGGCAAGGTCAATATCAAATCCACGAATTGAGAACTTCGTTGTGCCAAATACTTCCTCAGCAATACGAATGTACATTTCGCGTGCCATTCTCATTCCTTCTTGGTAGTCGGCATATGCCATGTAGCACTCCATCTGGGTATAATCCTGGAGATGTTCATTGGACATTCCCTCATTTCGAAAGATGCGCCCAATTTCAAACGTGCGTGGAATACCGGCAACCATGAGACGTTTTTGCCACAACTCTCCTGCTGAAATGCGAAGGTATACATCCATGTCGAGCGCATTGTGATGTGTCACGAACGGACGAGCCTCGGCACCTCCGGTTGTGTTTTCAAGCACCGGTGTCTCTACTTCAACGAAGTCGCGTTCCAGCAAGTACTGTCGCATTGCATTCCAAAATTTTGAACGCAACCGAATCATCTCGGCAATGTCTTCATTCAAAAGAATATCAAGATACCGTTTTCGGAAACGTTCATCTTCGTCTTTGATACCAAACCACTCATCAGGAATCTGCGCTAATGACTTGGTAAGCATACGCCACTCGCTTGCCAGCAAACTCTTTTCGCCGCGTTTACTGGTATGCGCAACTCCGGTCACTTCGATAAAGTCACCGGTGTCTACCGTTTCTACAAATAATTCAAAAGCGTCACCAAGTGTATCGCTTTGAAACATCGCTTGAATCCGCGCAGTTCCATCAAACAAGTCAGCAAAAATAAGTCCTCCGTGTCGACGTAGCGTCATAATACGCCCGGCAAGGGTTTGTGGTTCCGCGTTCGCTTCAAGTGTCTCAAACGCGCCAAGAAATGCGACAATAGTGGAATTGCGTACGCTGCGAGCCGGATACGCATCAATTCCTCGTTCCGTGAGTTGTGCTATTTTCTTGAGTCGCTCTTCCCTAATTTCATCCAGCAATGACATATGCACATCATTCTACAGAAAACGCCTGAGTTCTCAATGGGGCTTCTCTGGTAACCACTACGTTAAGAAACTTTGATGATCTTGTACTTAATAACACCGTTTGGTGTATTAATGCTAAAAGTTTCTCCTTTCTTCTTCCCAACCATTGCCATACCAAGTGGTGACATGTGTGAAATTTTGCGATCACGCATATTTGCTTCAGCGGACCCAACGACTTCATACTCGCGTTCATCTTTATCACCAACTTTCATGATGGTTACGCGTGAGCCAATACGAATATCACTACTCTTTGAGTCCTTGTCAATAACCTGTGCTGTCGAAAGAATGTTTTCTAGCTGTTTGATACGCCCTTCAGTCGCTGCTTGTAGTTCACGAGCTTCTTGATACTCGGCATTCTCTGAAAGATCTCCGAGCGAACGTGCATATTCAAGCTGCTCTGCAATTTCTCGCCGTCGAGTTGAACGAAGATGATCAAGCTCTTTGGTAAATTCTTCAAACTTCTCTCTGGTTAGATACTGGTCGTTTTCCTCATTCATAGTGGCAGTATTGTATACTCGTGCGTGGTAAAAAACAAAGGGTAGCACTTATTCGACTTCACCATCAGTACGAACCGGGTATTCTCCCCTTGCATAGGCTGGCTGTTCACGTACCATCCACTCAAAGAAGCTCCGTAGTGCTGGTGCTGCACCTTGTAGTGTTTCTGCTGGTGCTTTTTCAAGAACTGCCGCGAATGCGAACTGCGGATTCTCTGCTGGCCAAAATCCTACAACCCAAGAGTTCATGTGCTCGTTATGTAGTCCGAGCTGTGCGGTACCGGTCTTTGCGGCAATGTCTATCCCGTGTACATTCAGTGCTGCAGCAACTCCTCTGTGCACGCTCTCTTGCATTCCTAAGCGGGCAACAGCCAAGTGCGTATCTGATATGCCCGTCGGCTTGGTTTCGGCTACAGTATCTTTCTGTAGATGTGGCGTAAGGAGTGTTCCTCCATTTCCAACTGCTGCAATGTATCGCACTGCCTGTATTGGTGTTACTAAAAAACCAAATTGTCCAATGGCCGTATGGTATGTATTCCCAAGTCGCCACGGGTCATCTTCACCAAAGACACGCTCTTTCCACGATGGCGTTGGCACCACCCCAAGAGCTTCGGTATCAAGCGCAATGCCCGTTGGCTGACCAAGTCCGAATCTCGTTGCGTACGCAGCGAGGCGTTCTATACCCAATCCCTGTTGTTGCTGAAAGCCACCACCGACGATATAGAAATATACGTTTGAAGACACAGCCAGTGCATCAACTGCATCTACCCATCCCTGCGCACGCCAATCGCGAAATACTGAATCGTTTCCCGGCGAATACGGATTTGGGATGCGTATTTCACCAGTTGAGAGAAATTCGGTACCGGGACGCACCAGTCCTTCCTGCAATGCAGCAGCAGCGATATATGGCTTAACAATTGAACCCGGAGTGTATTCACCTACCACTGCACGATTCAGAAACGGTTGCCCTTTTTGGGTAGTGTAGGACTGAATTACCTTCGCATCAGTCCCGTCAGTCATCACCTGGGAAGAATATTCCGGATAACTTGTCAGAGCGATTATCTCGCCACTATGTATGTCCATAATAATTCCTGCGCCGCCAACGAATCCGGCATTGCGTGCACCATTTCTGATTGCAGTAAACAATGCTTCTTGAATATTTGCATCAATGCTGAGCACGACGTCTTTCCCCTCCACTGGATTTGTAATGATATTTTGAGACTGTACATTGTTTAGTGCATCAACCTCGATTATGCGCATACCATTTTCCCCTCCAAGAGTCGCATCAAGTGTGCGCTCAAGTCCCGCCTTTCCAAGATATTCGGTACGCCACCAAAACCCACTGCTATCTTTCTCCGGATATCCAACAAAACCGAGAATGTGTGAGAAACCTTCTCGTGATGTGTACGTACGTAACGAGAATGTATCAAGGCCAGATTCAGGATCGTCATTCTCAGCAATGGTGTTCCATACAAGCTCAATGCCGTTACGGTCGAACAACACGCCACGCTCTGCAAATAGTACTTCGTGATCAAGACGATTTTGTTGCGAAAGTATCGCAATTGCCTCCCCACGAGTTACTTGTAAATTCCAAACTTGAAATAAGAAGACCGCAAGCACAAGAATACCAAACATACCGACAGCCACCGGCACTCGTCCCTTTATTGAGCGTTCAACGCGCCCCTCAAACTGGTTGGTATCAAACGATGGTAGGTTAAAAGCGTCAAGAAGCACCTCGTCTGGATCAATAGAGGCGTTGCGCATACCGCGCACAAACTGCTTTTTATGCCCGAACATGCCTACAGTGTAAACCAGGTTATCCGTATTATGAAGTCCAGAGCATTCGTGCCCGAATAGCCTCAGTACTGATTGTAGTGAGTAAGAATATTGGCGTATAAAAGCCGGCAAACAAGAATGGAGTGCCACTCGTATGTATAAAAATAATATCCAATAGCACTCCGATACCGAGCACTGCATACGACCGCCCAAGGAGTAACCGAAATACGCCCGCCCCCACAATGATCCACCATACACCGCCGAGAACACCAGCTATACATACCCCTAACAATACCGAGCGGAGATAGAGCATACGTTACTGCACTCGAACAAAACGGACCGTATTAATATTTAGAGGCACCCGTACATACACTTGCTGAAATGCGTCACTTGGTTTGGTTTCGATAAGACCAACGAAACCGATAAGCGAACCCTCTTCTCCAGCACGTGTAACTACGTCTCCTACACGTATGTCCGCGTCACGAGCAACTCGTGCCGTCATGTTCCCACTTCCAATGCCTCGAAGTGTAATTGGTGTCACTCGTTCGTCTGCACCTGCTAACGCCAGAGTTTCTTGTCCCGGTGCTGACAACAACTGTACCATTGCCGTACCTTCTCCCAGCGAAACAACGGTACCAATCAGGGTGTTGTTTGGTCCATGCACACGAGCGCCGATGGTGAAGTCCGTGGCAGCATCGCGCGAGATGAGAATGGTCCCATAGGGGAATACGCCACCGTACGAAACGACTCGAGCAAGAATTCCATTATTAAGTGTCGCACCATCGTTACCAAGCAAACGACGTAGTTCTGCATTTTCTGACGACAATACAATATTGTTCAACGCGTATACCTCAAGTTCCTGCACACGTGCTTGTAACACATCACGTTCTTGTTGAAGCGCTTCTTTGGACGTAAAGAAATAGGTTATGTGTTCTAGTTGTTCACGAAACAAACCTTGGGAGCCAAGTACCGAGGCAGCGGGAACTCGTATCAAATTCGCAAGTGTACCACCACTTATATAGTTTCCTCCAAAGAGAACTGCTGCGAAGACGATGAACACAAACAGAACTTTTCCTGTTCGCGAAAAGCCTGTTCGTCTCGTATTACTCCGTAGGTGATAATTCATGGCTTTGCGTTATGAGCGCCTCTTCGTAATGTGAAAGGTCTTCGAGAATCATACCGGTACCACGAACAACAGCAGTGAGTGGGTCATCAGCTACATACACCGGCACACCCAAGTGCTCACTCAAAAGGTCTGCAAGACCACGAATGAGTGCGCCGCCGCCGGCAAGATAAATACCGCGTCGCATAACGTCCGAAACCACTTCTGGAGGTGCTGTTTCAAGCACTTCTTTAACGGCATCAATAAGCTGGTCGATTGAACCGGCTATCGCTTCGCGTAAGTCAGCATCAGTTATGATAACTTCTCGCGGTAGTCCACTCACAAGGTCTCGTCCACGTACCGTCGCTTCAATCGGAGTCTCACCCTCAACAACAGACGCAACTGCGATTTTCAGATCTTCAGCTGACTTGGTACCAATAAGAATTTTGAACTCCCCGCGAATGTAGTTAATGATGTCATCGTTGAGTTTGTCTCCTGCAATGCGAACATTTTTTGCGTTCACAAGCCCACCAAGTGAAATAATACCAATGTCACTCGTTCCGCCACCAATGTCGATGATCATAGACCCCGATGGATCTTTTACCGGTAATCGAATACCAATTGCGGCAGCCATCGGTTCCTCAACAATGTACACCTGTCGCGCACCCGCATTTCGTGCCGCATCTTGTACCGCACGAACCTCTACTGAGGTGATGCCTGATGGCACCCCAATCACCACACGTGGCCCGAGCATACGTGACTTACCATTTTGTGCTTTTCGAATAAGATATCCGAGCATTTCTTCTGTCACTTCAAAATCCGAAATGACTCCATCAACTAATGGCTGTACCGCGATAATATGTGCCGGCGTACGCCCCAACATGCGTTTGGCATCAGCCCCAACAGCAACTACTTGCCCGGTTTTCTGATTCAATGCAACCATTGATGGCTCATTTATGACGATGCCGCGTCCGTTCACATATACGAGCGTGTTGGCAGTCCCAAGGTCAATGCCAATATCATCAGACATTACACCCATTGCTTTCCCCCACAGTTTCTTAATCCATTTCGTAAATCGCTCCATGGTATCGATGACTAGTTACCCAACAGCTCTTGCTCATGCACAAAGAGTGACGTCCCGGTCGCACGTGTGACTACTTCATACTCTCCCGAGGCGAGTGTTTTTTCACTCACAATAATGCGTTTTGGAATACCAATGAGGTCGGCGTCGGCGAACTTTTCGCCCGCTCGTGCGTGGCGGTCGTCATACAACACTGACATATCTTTTCCTTTCATTTCGTGGAACAAACGGTCAGCATCGGCACGTACTTCTTCATTGCCGTTATCAAGCACAATGAGGTGATACTGGAACGGCGCTATCTCTTCCGGCCAGACCAACCCTTTCTCATCTGCGAGCGTCTCCACCATAACACCAAGCAAACGCGCCGGTCCGATGCCGTATGAACCCATAATAACCGGTGTACCCTTGCCTTCTTCGTCCTTGAACTGCAAGTTGAGTGCAGATGAAAACCGAATGCCAAGCGAGAAAATGTTTCCTACTTCTGACGCTGTGTGTGGCTTGAAGTCCGCCTTCTGTACTCCCAAATCAGCACAAACCTCATCCGTGAAAACTTCTTCATTTATCGCTAGATTACTATCTGTGTGGATATAGATAGTGTCTTCCCCTGCCGCGGTCAGCGTCTGAAACTCATGACTGTACTTTGCAAACACACCACCTGACGCAAATGTCTTGTAGGTATATTTTCCAAGCCCGACTCGATTAAAAATGGTTGTATACGCCTCACTCATTCGTGCATACAGTGCATCGTGCTCCTCGGTAGTGCGTGCGAATGAATAGAGATCCTTCATGGTAAACTCGCGCGTACGCATTACCCCACTCTTTGCGCGCACTTCGTTTCGGAACTTCGTTTGGAATTGATACAACAGACGCGGCAAATCTTTATATGAACTCACATGGTCTTTCATCAGGCGAGTAATCGGCTCTTCATGTGTAAAGCCAAGTCCGAGTTCACCACCGCTTTGCAATTGCGTCTTAAACCATACATCAACATTCTCGTCACTCCATCGATCAGTTTCTTTCCAAAGCGTCGGGTCTTGTAGACCGGTAAGCTTTACTTCCTGTCCACCGGCAGCATCCATTTCTTCGCGAATAATGCGAATGATGTTATTGAGTGTACGAAGTCCGAGTGGAAGCCATGAGTAGACGCCCGCCATCTCTTTGTGTATGTAGCCAGCACGAATAAGTAACTGTGCATTTTTTGATACTTCATCACTGGGCGCTTCTTTGCGTGTTTTAGTAAACAGTTCCGACTGACGAAGTGTGTTGCTCATAGTGTGAAAATACTAGCAGAAAAGCCTGCGGTTACAAAGTTATTGAAAATGGGCGCAATTACGCATTTTCTAGAAAATGCGT
>DFRR01000001.1:31192-31355 GCA_002378745.1 Patescibacteria group bacterium UBA3458
GAAAATGCGTAATTGCGCCCATGTGGCACACCCTAGTTCACGAGTCGTACAATATCGTGGTAGGTCACGACAACCATAAGCACAATAAGAAGTGTGAATCCGATGACATTAAAAACGGTCGCGATGCGTTCGGACATCGGCTTGCGTCGTATTGCTTCAATGA
>DFRR01000001.1:31564-35827 GCA_002378745.1 Patescibacteria group bacterium UBA3458
CGTCGTATTGCTTCAATGAGAATGAAAAGTAGACGTCCGCCATCGAGTGCCGGGAATGGTAGTAAGTTGATAATGGCAAGGTTTACAGAAATGAATGCGGTAAAGTACAACAGATAGACAAGCCCCACTGACGACGCGTCACCCACAAGACTCGCAATACCGATTGGACCGGCAACGTGTGACCAATCAGCATTGCCGATAAGTGCTGCAAACAAAAATGTGCCGAGACCTATCGTTACCGTTTGCACAGCAGTGACGGTATTCATAAATCCCCTCGCAACTGCTGCTGGAAGCGAAAGAGACTGATCTGCAACCAGTGCCATTGCCATACCGATAGCTGGTGTTCCGGGACTTTCGTTAAGGACACCGTGTGCCGGTGTTACTCGTATACTCTCAATCTCTGCAGTCTTTGGGTCTCGCACATACATCAGTGTAAGCATTTTTCCACCACGCTCCTGGATGAATGTTGCTGCAGTACTTGGGTACAGCACGTCAAGACTTTCATCACCTGAGCTGATTGCAACAATCTCGTCCCCTGCAACGATTCCTGCCGCTGCGGCAGGCGAGCCAACAACTACAGAACTTACAATGAGCCGAGTTGGCATTCCTGCTGCATCCGCCTCATCAATAGCAGTAGGTGCACCAAGCATGAGTGTTGCGGAAAACAACAACCAGGCAAAGAGTAGGTTGAATGTAATACCGGCAAGCAGTACCGCCGCTTGCGCGAGGCGCGACTTGTGCACAAATGCTTCTTTTTTCTCGTCAGGAGTGTAGGCGACATCATGCCGCTCGCCGAAAATACGCACAAAGCCACCAAACGGAAGCCAATTTATCGTATAAGTTGTTTTCTTGAGTGTCCCAAGCGTAAAAGCACGAGGCGGGTATCCGATACCAAACTCTTCAACACGAATGCCAAACCACTTTGCGACAAAAAAGTGCCCAAGCTCATGGACAACAATGAGAACGACGAGAACGACGAGAAAGAGCAGAAAAGACATAGAGTACTAGTATGTAGATTAGTTTTGAATTTCAGTTTCTTTCTTTTTAAACAGCTCCTCAAGCGCTGCATTAGCTGCGTCGATGCGCTTCTGTAAGTCACCTTTGAATTTAAATTTATCGTCCTCGGTGATCTCAGACTGACGCTCTTGTGCTTGAATGTCGTTCCAAGTATCTTCTCGCGCTGCACGTAAACTCTGACGTGCGTCTTCGAGTTTGTCCTTTGCAATTTTTATAAGCGACGTGCGACGTTCGGAGGTGAGTTCGGGAAACGAAACGCGCACCCCTCGTTCGTCGGCGGTAACACCGACTCCGAGATTTGCGTTGGTAATCGCTTTTTCAATCTCTTTTATTTGTGATGCATCCCATGGTGCAACTCGCAATGTCCGCGCATCTTCAGTGCCAATATTTGCTACCTGATTCAGAGGCATTCGAGACCCGTAGCTCTCGACTTGAATACCATCAAGTAGTGCCGGCGTTGCGCGCCCGGTGCGCAGCGACTGATACTCCTTGTGAAGCCACTCGTTGGTTTCAGATATTTTTTGGTCTAATGGTTTAAAATCGTACATACGTAAAAGTATACCTAGTTGCAATGGCAGTGTCTATAAAAACAGCCAATGTCATAGGCGCGGAATAGTCAGCGCAACGCTTTCCATTAAAATCTTCAGTGATGCCCCCTTGTCGTTGAGCACGTCGCGCACGGAGATAATATGCTCTACCACCTTGGGATGCGTTGCGTGCACACCGCGGCGATGCAACTCTGTCTCAATTGAATTTAATAATGCTGTTGCAGCGTGTGTATCCTTTTCCTGTACCAGTGGTGTGAGCAATGCGATTCGCGCAGCAGGTGTAGCGTCGATAAGTGTTGCGCCGGTAAGGCCTTCGTTAGTGGTAGCGCTGTCAGTTGCGGTACGATGTAATACCAACGCGCGCGACCGAAGGGTTGGAAGAATAGCCTGAATACTTGGAACACAGACAAAAAAATGAGTATTCGACGGCGGCTCTTCAAAAAGCTTTAAGAGGGCATTCTGCGCCTCGCCGGTACAGCCATCCATACGATAGAGCAACAGTTGCTGCCCAAAGGAGCGCAGGTGTGCGAGTCGCACCAATTCTCGACTATCATCGATACCAAACGAATCGAATTCTCGAATCGCGTACTCCGCATTCGGATACGCAGCCCTAAGTTGCGCTTGTAGCGCAGCAAAATCATCTGCAGCGCCCTCAATGAGGTAGGCGTGATGTAATTCTTGTGAAATGAGATGTGCAAATCTATCTGTCACCATCGTAGTATACCGCCGCTATTAGCCCGCGTCACCAGTGACAACGCTTACCGCTTTGAAAGAATAGCCTTTTTGTAGACATCCAAGTGCTGCAGCGCGATGCCAGTACCTTTTGCCACACTGTACAATGCGTCATCAGCAAGAGTCGCCTTCACACCAGTTCGGCGAAACACAAGCTCGGGAAGATTGCGTAATTGTGAAGAACCGCCGGACATAATGATGCCGTTATCGATGATGTCTGCAGCAAGCTCTGGTGGTGTATCCTGCAGTACGTCTCGAATAGCTTTAACGATTTCTCGCAATTCGCGACCAATCGCCTTCACCACTTCATTGGTGCTCAATTCAACGGAACGTGGCAGCCCGGTCAAATAGTCCCGCCCTTTGACTGTCATAGTAAGTTCTTCTTCCAGAGGAATCGCGGAGCCGATTTGGATTTTGATATCCTCGGCAGTCTTGTCTCCGATCGCGAGATTGAATGTCTTTTTTATGTGCGCGGTAATTGCTTCATCAATACGGTTGCCGGCACACTTTACTGATGTCGAGGCGACAATACCGCCAAGAGAAATCACTGCTACGTCGGTAGTTCCACCACCGATATCAACAATCATGTGTCCACGTGCTTCGTGTATCGGGATGCCCGCACCGATGGCAGCAAGAATTGGTTCTTTAACCACTTGCGCAGTTCGTGCGCCCGCCTTTACCGCCGCTTCGATAACCGCACGTCGTTCAGCTGAGGTAACACCGGCAGGTACTGAAATCATCACGTCAGGACGAAAGAAGCTCCACCAGCTTGTCGCCTTGCGCATGTAGTAGCGAAGCATTGCTTCGGTAACACGATAGTCTGCAATAACACCGTCTTTCATCGGGCGATACGCAACAATGTCATCAGGTGTGCGTCCGACCATTTCTTTCGCTTCGTCCCCTACCGCCAAGATTTTGTTTTCCTGTTCAGATACCGCAACGACGGAGGGCTCGCGTAAGACGACTCCTTTACCGGGAACAAACACCAGTGTGTAGGTGGTTCCAAGGTCGATACCAAGCTTGGGAGTCAATGAAAATCGCATATACGTAGCAGTGATTGTACTTGTTTGTGGTGGTTTTACAAATGCTACAGGCACCACTCGATATATCGCTACTTTCTGAAATCTTATGGTCCGATCCCTCTTGCTTTGCAAAAAGGAAGAAAATTACGTACATTTGCAGCATGAAAAAGCCGCAGAAAACCAAAAGTCGTATATACATTCTCAGTATTGCAATAGCCGCCGCAGTATTAGTACTTGGCACCGGTGTATTGCATCAAGCTGGCTTTGTACGTTCGGGTGCGTATCTCGTACGCGGTGGCACACTCGTTATTGAAGGCGCTCGCGCAAACAGTACGGTTTTTATCGACAATAAGCGGATCGGTACTATTGATGAAGATGGTTCGCGTTCGTTTGGCGCAATCAAACCGGGGGAACGCACAGTTATTGTGGCACATCCACTTGCATGGCCATGGATTTTCGATTTTGAGGTTGGCTCGTCTGAGACTCGAACGCTCTACCCACTACAAGTCACGCAAGAGCCGCAGCGCGTTGCACTGACAGAACAATCCGACATGTATCGGCATGCGGCAGCGCAACTTGATGGCTATCGAGAACCGGTGCGCAACCAACCGCTTGAGCGTGGCGACCACCGAATCTGGATTGAAGGAACAGTCGTATTTGTACAGAAGAACCAAGATGTCTATAGTGTCTTTTCTTCAATTTACCCGATACGAAATGTCTCATGGTACGCTGAACGCGCCGACACGCTTATTCTTGCAGTACACAATGATGTGTTCGCGCTTGATATCCGGAAAAGCGATGTACAGAATTTCCAGCCTATTTACAGTGGCACTACGCCGGAAGCAGTGAGCGACCCGACTGACTCATCACGCGTACTCCTTCGCGATGCAGAAAACTACTTCAGTATAGCGCTATAAACCGGCTAAATCACCAAAATGGGCCCA
>DFRR01000001.1:36041-57911 GCA_002378745.1 Patescibacteria group bacterium UBA3458
ATCGGCAGTTTGTAGTTTATAAGCGCGACCAGACCCCTCATTCCCAAAGGGAATGAGGGGTCTGGTCGCAACTGCCAACTATAAACTACAAACTCTTCTCTAGAGCTCGCTCACCACTTCAACGTGTGCGCCGATTTCGGAAAGTCGCTCGGCAATACGCTCATACCCACGCTCAATCGAATACACATTGCGAAGCAGCGATGTCCCTTCAGCAGCAAGCATGCCGATGAGCACTACAACTGCCGGACGCAGCGCCGGTGGACACACCACCTGCGCCGCCTTTAGTGGCGTCGGACCAGTCACGAATACACGGTGTGGGTCAGCGAGTTTTACATCGGCACCAAGTCGGTTCAGTTCAGTAAAGTAAATAGCTCGCCCTTCCCACGCCCAATCATGTATAAGCGTCGTCCCCTGTGACTGTGTTGCAATTGGAACAAAAAATGGAAGGTTATCGATGTTGAGACCGGGATACGGCAACGGATGTATTTTTACCGGCGACGCTCTCAACTCGGACGGAAATACCGTAATGTCTACCAATTTGGTTTTCCCATTGTGTGCAAAGTACGGTGCGCTCTGTTCGTACTTGAGTCCCATGTAGCTGAGCTTGAGTAGTTCAACCTCAAGGAAGTCAATTGGGCATCGCTCCACCCGAAGTTCAGAACCAGTCACGATAGCGGCACTCAAAAACATCATGGATTCAATCGGGTCTTCACTGTTATAGTGAGTTATTTCCTTATTTATTTCTTCAACGCCATACACAGTGAGCGTGGTGGTGCCCACGCCATCAACACGAACGCCAAACTGACGCAGCAAGAAACATACATCCTGCACTTGATAGTTTGGTGGTGCGTATTTTATGACCGTCTTCCCAGGAATAAGTGCAGCAATCATAAGTGCGTTTATTGTCGCAGTGTCGCTTGCCTCATACATGACTATTTCAGCAGGTTTCAATTTTTTGTATGCAAACGCATAGTGTTCTTCATGTGTTTTCACGCGCCCACCAAATGCTTCAAGTACATGCTTGTGTGCAGCAATCGTGCGGTCACCCATGTTGCAACCACCGGCATGTGGCAGTGCAAACTCGGCTTTTTGATGAATCATCGGACCAATTAACATCAATACCGAACGCATACGTCGCGCTGCCGCTTTATCAATTGATGCTAGCTTAAATTGTGTAGGTGGCGTGATGCGCAACGTCGTTCGATCAAGAGAATCGATTTGCACACCGATACTCTTAAAGACTTCTATCATTCGATAAATTTCTTCGATGCGTGGTATACCATGCAACACGGTGGGTGCTTTGTTAAGTAACGCCGCACACAAAAGTGCGAGTGCTCCGTTCTTTGAGGTGTTGGTGACCGCGCTCCCGTGTAACTTATGACCTCCTTCGATTTTAAAATCAACACTCTCCTTGAGACCAACAACCTGGTGATGCAACACGTCACTTATCTTCAATAGCTGGCCAGTAGAGAGGTTTTGCTCACCCTTCTCAATGCGTGCAACGGCGGATTGTGAAGTTCCCAATGCCTGAGCAAAGGACTTTTGTGTAAGCCCTCGACGACGACGTAGCTCTTTGATAAAGAGTCCTATTTTCTTGTGAGAATCTGAAGACATGAAAAATGTCAGTAGCACTATGTTATATCAGATATGATATAACGCAACCTATTCTGTGCATATGCTATGCTAGTGGCGTCATGTTTATTGTCCACGTTATACCAATCACTAAATCAAAAGTGGGACAACTCTCCTATTACTCTCCCCAAGCATTCACGCCTGGGAGCGTCATTTTCGTACCGCTACGAAACAAAGAAGTGCCGGCACTCATTGTCGGCACTGAAGACGCACGGGCTATCAAATCAATCTTGCGTACGAATGTGTATGAAACACGAAAAATACGCTCGCAGGAGCCGATGCAGTTAGTTACCCCCGGGTTTGTTCGTGCAGCTGCAGCCACAGCGAAACACTTTGGAACTTCAACGGGGAGCGTACTATCCGGTTATATTCCCACTGCAATACTCACCGCCGCAGAAAGAGGCGAATGTGTATCGCCAAAAACGTACAATGAGCGTGTTGGGCAATTCGAGCAAAGTGTGTTACAGCTGTCACAAAATGAACGTGTTGAGAAGTATAAGACGATTCTTCGTGGGCACTTTGCGCAAGGACACTCAGTATTTCTATGTGCACCTACTATCCGGGAGGCGCGTTTTTTTGAACATCAATACAGTCGCGGCATTGAAAAGTACACCTTTCTACTTGAGAGTTCGCAGAGCAAAAAGAAACAAAAAGAAGTATGGAATGCGATTCTCAATGAACCCCATCCGGTGCTTATCATCGGAACACCAACCTTTGCGAGCATACCACGAACCGATATCGCGCTATTTATTCTCGAACACGAAATGTCGTCTGCATACAAGCAGCAAGTGCAACCATACGTTGATGCTCGCACCCTGCTTGAGTACGTTGCTCGCGAAACCGGCAGCGGGCTCGTACATGCCGGCACAACCGTTAGTCTGAAAGTGCATCAGGCGCTTCTGGATGGATTTGCAACCGAACTGGAAGAACACACCTTGAAGCTCCGAACCAATAGTTGCGTAGAGATTATCGATGTAAAAAGCGTGCGGAAAGCAGCAAAAGAAGCCGGGCGACCATTTCCGGTACTGAGTCCACAATCAATTTCCAAAATACAAGAGACGAGCGATTCAGGTGCACATACATTTGTTTTCGCCGCGCGACGTGGCGTTGCCAGCCACACCGTCTGTAACGATTGTGGTACGACCGTCACCTGTGCGCAGTGTGCGTCTCCGGTAGTGCTGCACACAAGCGGAAGTACACGTGAACTACTCTGCCATCGATGCGGACAGTCGCGCGATGCGCACGAAACTTGCGTCACCTGTGGCAGCTGGAATCTCATTGCACTTGGCGTAGGTATCGAACGCATCGAGGAATACGTACGTGCCACATTACCCAACGTACCAGTGTTTGTCTTAAGTAGTGACACCGCAGCAACCCCCGCACAGGCACAAAAGATTGCTGATGTATTTTACGATACAAAAGGTGCAATACTGCTCGGTACTGAACGTGCGCTCGCTTATCTGACGACACCGGTGCAATGCAGCATTATGAGCTCTATTGACTCACTCTTATGCGTACCTGACTTTCGCATCGAAGAACGTCTCTTTGGCATCATTGCACTTTTACGAGAACACTCCGACCGCACTGTCTGTATTGAAACAAGCACGCCGACGAACGCCATGCTCAAGCACGCACAACGCGGCTCATTAACCGAGTATGCCCGAGAGGAACTTGAGTTGCGTAAGAAACTGCACTACCCACCATACACACGACTTATTAAAGTAACTATCACAGGGAACCGCACGACGGTCATAGCCATGATGCAGCGCTTTGTTGCATCGACCGAAGGGTATCGTCCTCGTGTATTTGCCGGATTTATGAAGAAAGGTACACAGGTGGCACTCCATGCACTCATTCGCGTCCCTGCTTCAAAATGGCCGGATGAGAAACTTTTGACAATATTGGATACTCTGCCACCGTCAGTCACTATAAACGTCGACCCTGAGCGAACGCTTTAAGCATTGTTCTTTTCAGAGTATAGTGTGTGTATGAAGAGCATAGTTACTGTTGAAGACCCGATTTTGCGCGCCATAGCGGCTCCCGTTCCTCATGAGGCAATCACGAGCAACCAGACACGTGAGACTATTCGTGATATGCAAAAGGCGCTCGCTGCTGAGCGTTTTGGTGTTGCAATCGCGGCACCTCAAATTGGGGTGTCAGTTCGTATATTCATTGTTTCAGGAAAGGTATACGCGTCCCACGAAAAGTCTGAGTACACGTCAGAAGCGTATCCCGACCGCATTTTCATAAACCCGGAAGTGCTCAAAAGTTCACGTAAACAGCGTGTAGGAAACGAAGGATGTCTTTCCGTACCATTCAAATACGGCCCACGAGTGATGCGCAGCGAACAGATAACGCTTCGCTACTATGACGAAAATGGTGAGCAGCACGAACACGGAGCATCAGGTTTTCTTGCGCAAATATATCAACATGAAATTGATCACCTAAACGGCATTCTCTACATCGACCACGCACAGGAAGTCATCGATGTTGATGAAAACATGAACCCACTTGAATAGTGTAGCCAACTTGGTAAGCTCATATAGTATCGTTGGTGCCCAACCCGCCCGGCCCCACCGCACGGCGGCGCCAGCGATGCAGGTATGGAGGAGGTCCCCTGAGTACTCCTCACGCGCCGCGAATTCCCAATCCCCCCCAGGAGTTCGCGGCGCACTTTTTTATGTGCACTTGAAAAAAGTGTGCGATTACGTACAGTGTACTATTCAAAGTATACGCAGGGGGTGTGTCACCATGCCCACTGCACCGCCGGAGCGACAGTGCCCAGATACACTGTCGGACTGCCGGCTGAGGGGAGGCGGCGCGACAGGTTTTGCAAATCTGACGCAGACGCCTCCCCTTTTTTTTCTTCTGCTTTTGCATACAATACGCTACACTGTGTCCATGCAGACTCCACATTTTGTATTCTTTGGAACGCCATATTTGGCAACTATTGTCCTTGATGCACTTGAGGCAAAAGGGTTACTGCCAGCACTCATCGTTACGGCGCCGGACAAGCCAGCTGGGCGTGGCATGCGCATACAAGCATCTCCAGTAAAACAATGGGCACAGGCACGCCACATTCCCACATACGAGCCGACAACATTCGATGCGGAAACGCTCACGACACTGAAAAAAACTGATGCTGATGTGTTTATCGTCGTTGCCTACGGAAAGATTCTGCCGCAGGCGGTGTTAGACATTCCTCCACGCGGTATTTTGAATGTGCATCCGTCGCTACTGCCAAAGTTTCGCGGACCATCACCCGTTCGTAGTGCAATTCTTGCAGATGAACGCATTGTCGGTGTATCAGTAATGAAAATTGATGAAAAGATGGACCATGGACCACTCCTCGTACAAGAAATATATGAGCCTGAACACTGGCCGCCAAACGCGCGTGAGCTTGATGAGTACCTCTTCGCTCGCGGTGGAGCGCTACTCGCAGACATACTTCCTAACTACGTAGCTGGTGCCGTTGCTCTACAAGAGCAAGACCATGACGCTGCAACGTACTGCAAGTTATTCAAAAAAGAAGACGGACTGCTTAATCTTGATGATGACCCGTACACAAATCTATTGAAAATACATGCATACGCGGGTTGGCCGGGTACGTATTTCTTTGCCGAAAAGGACGGAAAGCACGTGCGCGTAAATATACTTTCAGCACATATCGAAAATGACTCTCTGATACTCGACGAAGTCATTCCTGAAGGCAAGCAACGTATGTCGTACGCCCAGTTTACGCAAAAATAAAAAAAGAGTATGGAACGAAAGGAACTGTATAAGAAATGGGTGCGAGCTATGAACGAGCGTGCTTTGGAACCAGGAGAAGAACGTATTGACGAAATGGCACCCTGGAAAATAGCAGGACTGCGAAGAATCATCACACAAGAAATGCAGGCTGCTGGTATAGAAGAACCGTTTCGTGTTATTTATTTCAGAACAGAAGGCGATAATTGGATATGTGGTGTGCGCACAAAAAGCACAAAGCGCACATTCAGCGGAAGCCTTGCTGATTTAGAAACAGGCGTAACGCCGAAAAAGCCGAAGTAACTACTCCCAAAAACGCAGCATTCTTTTGATGCGTGCGCCGCCCTTGCGAATCATATCGGTTCGTTTTGACTTCCCTCGTAATAGACGACGAGACAGGTCATCTTTTGCTTCATCAATTGCCGCATGTAGTGTTTCCCCGTGCCCTACCGCATGCGTTCGCTCTGCTCCTGCATGTATCGTTATGTCTGCACGGAATACGTTCCCCGACTGCTGATGCTGGTCTCGCTGCAGCTCAACCTCAGCACGCATATTCTCTTCAGCAACACCATGCAGCAGCTTGTAGAGCATTGCTATTTTCTCTTCTACATAGGTGCGAATCTCATCATTAAGATCAATCGTTGGTGCTTTAAAATCAATGTTCATATGCTGATTGTTAGTTAGTAACAATGAATACTTTTTTGCGGGAACGCTGCCCCGTCTGCATACGCACATGCTCTATAGTAACACCAAAAGCGCGTGCAACGCATTCACGTATACGCATGTTTGCCCTATTTCCTTGGGCAGGCTCACGTACATATATCTCGAATGTATCGTCTGCGAGCTGTACTACTTTTTCCTTACGTGCATCAGGAAATACCTTAACGTACACCGTCTTTGTCGCCATAGGTTTGTGTAAGGTACGTAATGATGTCGTCACTCTCATATAGCGATACGTTGTTAGCTGTATCTACCAAGTACGGTACCTGCCGCTTGCCGCCGAGCGCGATAAGTTCATCCGTAACTGCTTTGCTCGAATCAATATCACGCAAGTCAAAGGAAATACCGTTACTCTCCGCAAAGGTGAGTACCTTAATGCAGTATGGACATAATGGACGATAGTATAGGGTAAGCATTGTGAATGTGGTTACGTTAATTATCTGTTTTCTGGTCTATTATACACTCCGATAAGTTCGGCTTTGGCCAGTATGTGGCCGCGCATTGCCGCGCGCACCGCTTCTTTGGTTGCGCCTTCCTGTTCATCGAGCATGGTATTAAGCGCGTACACCATGAAGAAGTAACGATGTTCTCTGTCTGGTGGACATGGACCGCCATAGGAGAGCGTGTTTGCGGTAGTGAGTCCGGCTACGCCTTCCGGTTTCTGCCCTTCTGCAATTTTTGCAGTATCCGGTGGAATGTTAAAAACAATCCAATGATCCCACATCCCGTCCTCACGTACGAAGGTTGGTACATCCGGGTCTTCAACAATAAGTACAAGCGATTTTGCTTCCCGTGGCGCGTTCAAAATGCGAAGCTCGGGAGAAATATTAGCGCCATCGCACGTATACTTCTCAGGTATCGCTTCCCCGTTTCCAAATGCCGGGCTGGTAAGTTGCATGTCGCTCATACGGGTATTGTCCCGCACACATCGTACCGACGCAACCCGAAGAAACCATGAAGATATCGCGCATTGAAAAAGACCTCGTCTCGTGTAGAATACGTCAGTTCCTTCGGGAACATACCGTCGTGCCAGCATTGCTGTCACACACCGTATTCCGCGGTAGCTCAGCGGTAGAGCAACCGGCTGTTGGAACACTCGTACGCAAAGTACGTCCACTAGCAGCTTCCTGGGGAAATCCCAGGTCGAAAAACGAGGTGAATTGTTCCGGTTTTGTTTTTGAATAATTCAAAATCGTGAATGCCGTTTCAGAATAAATGTTTTGATTCGGCACTGGAAGCCCTAACGTGAAGTCGAGGGTAATCAGCAGCCAAGCTTAATTGAAGGTTCAGAGACTATTCCGAAAGGAAGTACTGTCCGCCTAAAGCGGATGGGAAGCGCCTCGCACCCCTCAAGGGTGATGATATAGTCCACCCCCTTTGGAAACATCGGGAAAGAGGTGTAACCGGTAGGTCACTGGTTCGAATCCAGTCCGCGGAGCTTGTATACGTTAAACCCCAACATGTTTGTTGGGGTTTTACGTATACACTGTGCCGACTGGATTCGAAAGACGGAGGCGGTATACAAGACGAGGAGGTACGACGAGTGCTTGTCGCCGAGTCCGGGCAGGAGCCACTTATCCTGAGCCTGTCGAAGGATTAGTGAGCTGACGCCGAATCCAGTCCGCGGAGCCCAAAACGTTAAACCCCAGTGTATAGCACTGGGGTTTACGATTTTTTGCTCTGTCCATATGATGAAATGCGAAGAGCCGCTTGCACTTATGTGCGTGCCTTGTTCCATGCATTGAGTCCCCCCTCGAGATGCTCGATAGTATACCCTCTCTCTTTTAGCTCACGTGCAACGATCTCGCAACGACTTCCTGATTTGCAGATGGTGATAATTTTCTGATCTTTCGGTAAGTTGCCTTTGGCGGCTTCCACAAACACTTTGCCCATGGGAATGTTTTGTGAGTTCGGTATCGCCTCTCCTGCTAAAAACTCCTCTGCTTCACGAACATCAAGTAGCATCATACCGCCTTCTTCTGCTAGTTTCTTTTTAAGTTCATCAACATTCATACATGTGTATCGGTTACCTATAAGCGGAGGTTTCGCAGAGCCATCGCGTTTATCACAACAATCACTGTTGAGAGACTCATCACAAGCGCGCCGATCTCTGGACGTAAAAAGAATCCCCAGGCAGCGAAAGCACCCGCTGCGGCAGGAATTGCGACAATGTTGTAACCGAGTGCCCACACCAGGTTTTGAATCATCTTTCGATATACTTTTTTGGAAAGTGTTATCAAGCGAAAAATGTCTAACGGGTCACTATTCGTTAAAACGACATCGCCCGCCTCAACGGCAACATCGGTTCCTGCTCCAATTGCAACACCGACGTCTGCCTGCGTAAGTGCCGGGGCATCGTTAACACCGTCGCCAACCATGAGTACCACCCCCTCGTCTTCCTGAAGTTTTTTAATGTGCGTATATTTGTCTTCCGGTAAGACGTTTGCAAAGTACGTATCGATACCCAGTGTTTCGGAAACTGCTTGTGCAACATGTTCGTTGTCACCGGTAAGCATCGCGACTTTAACACCCATATCGTGCAATTTTTGAACTGCCTCCTTGGCAGTTTCTTTTATCGCGTCCGAGAGCACAAGGTATCCGAGTACCCTGTCTGTGTCTGCTACAAAAACGAGTGTTCCGGCAGCATCCACTGGCGCAGTAAATGCTGGACTGTTCAACTCGCGCATAAGCCCCTCGTTGCCCGCAAAGTACTTCTTCCCTCCAATGGTTGCCGCTACACCCTTGCCGGCTATATTTTTGAAGTCATTGATTTCAGAGATGGTGGTCTTGCGTGCACGCACATACGTGAGTATCGATTGTCCAATGATGTGTGAAGAGCCTTGCTCAAGAGACGCGGCAATCCCAAGAAGTTCGTCTTTACTTTGTCCGTCAATGAGTACTACGTCGGTAACACCAAACTCGCCCTTGGTAAGGGTTCCTGTTTTATCGAATACAACATAGTCAACTTTCCTGAGTACCTCAATCTTGGACAGATCTTTAATGAAGAAGCCGTTTTTTACCGCAAGCGAAGTGGTGATAGTGGTCACGGTTGGAATCGCCAATCCGAGCGCGTGCGGACACGCAATCACCAGCACGGTAATCGCAAGGGTAACAGCAAACACAAACGGTTCGCCGATGACAAATGTCCAAATGAGGAGCGTGCCGAGAGCGGTTAGTCCCGCCACAAAGGTAAGTACTGCAGACGCCTTATCGGCAATTCGTTGTGACCGCGGTTTTGTAAGACCTGCCTCTGTAATAAGTTTTTGTATTTGCCCGACCGTCGAGTGTTCACCAACACGCGAAAGTTGGATGGTGAGTGAACCATCTAAACAAATCGACCCGGCAACGACGCCCATTCCCTCTTTCTTCCCAATTGGCTTTGACTCGCCACTTACATGCGATTCATCCACATGCGCGGCACCTTTCATAATCGTGCCATCAGCAGGAATTTTCTCTCCCGGCTTTACAATGACAATATCGCCCTCTTGCAATTGTGTTGTGTCAACATCAATAGTTGTTGCACCCTCACGCTTATGCGCTTTCTTTGGTAAAAGCTTTGCCACTTCTGAAAGTGCGTCGCCAGCTGCTCCACTTGATTTCGCTTCAAGGTAATGCCCAAACAAAAGCACCCACACGAGCGTTGAGATTTCAATGTAGAACTCCGCATCTAGTGCGGGAATAAAGGTTGAAGCCACAGAGAACAGGTATCCGCTTCCAACAGCGAGCGAGACGAGCGTCATCATGCCGTACTTTCGTGACTTTATTTCATGCCATGCGTGTTGGAAGAATACGAGTGCAAAACCAAAGATTACCGTCGCTATTCCAAATTGAACCCACTTACTCAGAGCGAACGAAATGCCAATGATTTCAGAAACTGCCGGATGCACGAGCACGAGCGGAATAAGGAGAAACGTAACAATCCAAAAGCGCCGTAGGTACTGACTGGCAGAACCGTGGCTCATTCCCTGTGCCGAATTCGTGTGTTGGTGATGGGTAGTGTGTGCCATATCTAAATAGTCATAAATACGTCACCCTTAGCGCCATCATGGGTGATTTCATAGATAACAAAGTCGGACGTTTTTGGTCCGGGCATTCCTGGAGAACCTGATGGCATACCTGCCATGCCGATACCTTTGATGTCGGGACGTTCAGCCAGTAGCTTTTGAACTGCTTCCTCTGGAACATGCCCCTCAACAACATATCCATCAATCTTCATCGTGTGGCAGCTCTCAAGTTCATACGGCACATCAAACTGTTCTTTAACCGACTGCATATCTGCCACACCGTCGATAGCGACGCCATATCCTTTCTTCTCTAAGTATACTGCGTATTGTCCGCAGCACCCACAACTTGGTGATTTATAGATGGTGGCCAAGAGTCCGTTCGCAGGAGCCTCAGAGATTACTTTTCCTCTTGGGAGTGTCTGCATCGCCATGACACCGATAACACTAATGACTGCAACAACGAGTACTCCGATAATGAGGTTGCTTTTCATGCTAGTTTTCATTGAACCATGTTTGTAGCCAACCTTTCATCTGCTCAACTTCAGCTGACTGACTTTCAATGATGTTGTTTGCAAGTTCAATGAGTTCTGGGCGATCAGTTTGCTGGAGTAGATTCTCTGACATTCTGATTGCACCAAGGTGATGCACAATCATGCCCCGGAGCCATGCCTGCTCGTATGCAGCACCGGTTTGTCCTCGACCGATAAGCATCATTTCATCCATCATGTGCATCAATTCACCGTCACCATTCACGATGTCGTCTTCGTAATACCCACCCATGTGTTCTTCCATTTCCTCATACATTGATTCACTCCCGAAGAATCCTCGGTGCGGCATGTTGTTAGCACCAAAGAAGTAGCCGAGCAGGAGTCCGACAATAAGGGCGAGAAGGCCGATAATGATTGTTTGATTTTTATTTTCCATATTATTTATCTTTTTTTAGCTTTATTAAAAATAGTAACAATTTCATTAATTGCTTTCTTTTCTTGGCCTTGCTTCATCTGATGAATTACATGTTCAGATAAGTGGTTTTCGAGCATCATATTCTCGACAGCCGAGAGTGCGCTCCGCACTGCGGATGACTGCGTAATGATATCGACACAGTATTGTTCTGTATCCACCATTTTTAACAGTCCGCGCACTTGACCCTCAACGCGCCTAAGCCGATTTTCTACCTGCTTCTTGGTCTCTGCTTTCATATGCGCGTATTATACCCCATAGGGGTATACATGTACAAGTAGCGATGTGGAAAGAAGTGTATATCTTGCACTTGAAACAATACCAGGAATTCAAATTGTAGAGGTGTTATACTGCCGAGATGAACAAACAATCTATGATTATTCTCGGAGGAGCCATACTACTCTCCGCTGCAATTCTCGTTCTTGGGGAAAGCAGGTATGCTACACCGAAGCCAGCACCGGAACACCCGGGCACAGCAATTGATGACCGGGCTTTTTTGCTGAACATGATTCCGCACCACCAAGAGGCCGTCGATACGGCAAATGAAGTGCTTGAGCGCGGTGGCGTTATACCCGAGGTAAAAACACTCGCAGAAAATATTATTGATGCACAAGAGCGAGAGATAGCCTCCATGAAACAGTGGTATGAGGACTGGTACGGAGAACCATACCGATACACAGGTGGGTACCAGCCAATGATGCGTGAACTTGAAACGCTCTCAGGCAAGGAGATAGATCTCGCATTTACGAATGACATGTGGATGCATCACATGGGAGCGATTCATCTCGCACAAGCGGTCTTACAAAATACACAACGTCCGGAGCTGAAAACAATGGGTAACAACATTTTAATAGTCCAACGTAACGAGATGATAGAGATGCAAGAAATTTTAACAAACAACGCACATGAATAGCGGCGACCACGCATATTTGTATGAAAACAGAAACACTTTCCTCAGGTACCATACACCCTCTCCCCGCAGACTTTCGAAGCGCAATTAGCGGTGATGCAAAAGTGAAAGCGGTGTGGGCAGACATTACCCCACTGGCACGAAATGAGTGGATTTGCTGGGTGACCTCAGCCAAAAAAGATGAGACCCGAGCGCGCCGCATCACTGTTGGACTCGACAAAATGCGTAAAGGAATGCGTCGCCCCTGCTGCTGGGCCGGTTGTCCGCATCGCTAATTGCTTCGTAATTTATCTCTATAGATAATCGAGACGAGTGCGAAACTAAGTATCAGCAATAAGAACCACGAGCCAAGCTTATTGAGGGAAACCAGGTGCCAATACTCAAGCTGGCTTGGATACAGCCAAATAGCGGTGAACGTTCCAATGTTCTCTGCAATCCACACAAACAAGGCGACGAGCACCGCAGTGACTAGGAACGGTAATGTGCGTACTTTTTCGTACACTTGAAAGTGGACTTTCGTGCGCCAGAACAGAATGAATACATACGCAAAAAGTAGATAGCGGATGTCGTACACGAAGTGGTGCGTGAAAAAGTTTATGTAAATAAGCGCCGCAAGAATCCACACATGCACGTACGCAGGAAACTGTTCATATGAGAGCTTCAGAAACGTGAAGGCGCGTGAAATGTAGCTACCTACCGCCGAGTACAAAAATCCAGAAAACAACGGAACGGTACCGAGCGCAAACACCACGCCGCCCATAGCCGGGTACGTCCACGAACCGATTGCAGGATGTGTCTTAAATAACTCCATACCAGTTGCCAGTATGTGGAACAGAAAAATAACGAGAAATTCGCGTGGTCGTTCAAATCGAAATACGAGTGCGCATAGCTGGAAACTGATAGCTGCTAGAAAAATAAAGTCGTACCGACTAATGAACGGCACCGTGACTACTTCAGTCACAAGAAAAATTGAAAGCAAGAATGCACCGAAATAACTCGCCCGCAGGTTTGCCAAAAAGAAATACCACAGTTCGAACATCAGGTTACGCATGGCTACATTATGCATTACATTCTGACATATACAGATATGATTGACAGTATATGCTTTTTATGTTATAAGGAAAACCGCTGAAAGTCATTGTTCAACGAAAGGACTTATTATGGGTAAGATATTGGGCGGTAGCTTGATGGCGATTGCCGGCCTTAGCATGGCCGTGACCGCGTTAACTGCGAAGACCAACCCAAATGATGCAAACGTCCTGCTTTTCATGTCTGTTCTCGTCTTTCTCATTGCCGGACACCTCATCCGGCAGGGACGTAAAGAGTACAAGGAAAGCATGGATTTCGACGACGACTAGCTGAACAATGCGAACCCCGCGGGGATAGGAGTGTCCCCGCGGGGTTTCTATATATCTCATGGCTTACTTCCCTTTCTTATATCTTATATAGCAGTCGTGCCGCTTTAAACGGATTCAAAAAGATACTAGACAAGGAATACCGATCGGCGCCAGCAGTTCGGTAATCCTCGACATCAGCAACGGTGTAGATATCGCCGCCACCAATCACCGTAATATGTGGATGCCGCTTCTTAACAACCGGTAATCTCCATCGCAGCAATGGAATATACCGTATCGCTCCTAAAGGTTCGTACAGAGCGTATCCCCGGGTTCTGAAAGCCAACTCTATTAACCCACCCTCCGGTAACTGGACGCGTCGTCTTAAGCAACCTATACAGTTTTGTAAGATTCGATCCGCGAGGGTGCAAAGTGAACGTTCCCCGAACCGAAGTACACTTCCGATGAGTGAGGATATTTCCAAACGGTGGACTAATCAGAAACCGTTTCATTCTTTTGGTGAAATAACTTATGCTGTGCGATTAGCTCCTCGATAGCAAATTGCAGTATTTCATCGCGCTTTTCGGCATACAACACAGGGCATCCACGATCAAATGTGCGACCACTTTGGTCTGCAGTAAGTTCTTTCTCTTTTGCAAAAGCATGCACTGTGTCAACAAAAACTTCTTTAAACTTTAAAGTGTCATCGCCATCGAGATAAAACATCCTCGATTCGTATTTTGTCGCTGGAGGGAATAGTTCACCACTTCCTGTCATGATATCAAGACTTTCCTGTGTCTGTGCATTAAATGCAAGCAGGCCGCCAATGACTCCATCCAAAGCAATAAAACGAAGCAAAAAGTTTGGCATATTCGTTCGTAGGGCAGAGTAGAATAGTTCTGGAGTATACGCTTCTGCATATTTCTCTTTTAAAAGAGTTTCATACACTTCAGCATACAAGCTGAGTAAGATATACAGCTCAACACTTGATACTGCTTCACGCTCATGCCTTTCAAGGCTGGTAAGGGTTAAGTATGCTGCTTCTCGTGGATGTAAATCCACTCCAGTATTTTCTTGGAGTGTCTTGTCGGCCTTCTCGCTCAACTCCTGCCAAGCCTGCATTTCGAGTGATTGAATTGTTGATACATATGTAGCCGAAAATGCCTCATAGAAATCTTCTCCAGCACGTATCTCCGGCCGTTCAAAATGTTTCATCAGCGCGTCTTCGATATAATCAATGAGAATCGCCTGCGCTGCGTGCCCTATATCATCCTTTTCATTAGAATCTTCTGGGATCAGTACGATGCCCTCGTTTAGAGATTTCGGGAGTTTTTTCCAAAACTCACGGCGCAGCGGTAGCGGTTTCCAACGTTCTTTCTTTTCATGTTTCGGCGACTCGGGCATAGCACGTAGATACATGCTTATTGTACCGAATATACACGCAAATAGTAGTTTGGGGTGAATACGTGTGTACGGTATGCTGGTTATACATGACAGAGGCAATCCCAACCAAGGTGCAATGCTGCATCGCCGGCGGAGGTCCAGCCGGCATGATGTTGGGCTTTCTACTTGCGCGCGCTGGCATTGAAGTAGCCGTACTTGAAAAATGGCCTGACTTTTTTAGAGATTTTCGCGGTGACACTATTCACCCATCTACGATGGAGCTACTCAAAGAACTTGGACTACTAGAAACATTTCTTCAACTGCCACACCAAACCTCCCCGCAACTTGCCGGCATGTTCCATGGGCAAGAAATAGTACTCGCTGACTTTTCCCATCTTAACGTGACAGCGCCGTATATTGCATTCATGCCTCAGTGGGACTTCTTAAATTTCATTGCGTCCCAAGCAACAGCGTATCCAAACTTCCACCTACTCATGGAAACAGAAGTAACAGATCTTGTGCACGCAAAGGGTCGCGTGTGCGGTGTACAAGTACTACACAATGGTCGCTCAGAGACGATTACTGCTGATCTTGTTGTCGGCGCTGATGGACGTCACTCCGTTGTACGAAAAAAGACAAACCTCAAAAATATCACAACGAATACACCCATCGATGTGCTCTGGTTTCCCGTGCCGCGCAAAAAGACTGACCCAAGTTTCTCTTTAGGGTACATGGAGGCTGGTCAGTTTATGGTGATGTTGGAACGTGATTCCTACTGGCAGTGTGGCTACGTAATCCCGAAGGGAGCGTTTGAAGACATGCAGCAAGGACCTATTTCAAAATTCCATGAGTCCCTCCAAGCACTGGTGCCGCTTGATGATGATCGTTTTCGTTTCGTGACCCAGTGGGACGACATTCGTTTACTCTCTGTTACTGTAGACTATCTGTCTGTATGGCACAAACCAGGCGTGCTCTGTATCGGCGATGCAGCGCACGCCATGTCACCAATCGGTGGTGTTGGTATTAATCTGGCTATTCAAGATGCGGTAGCGGCAGCTCGCATACTTGCCCCAAAACTTTCAGGAGGAGCTATTTCTGAGGACACACTCGCTGCAATACAAAAGCGACGCATGTTCCCTGCACGCGTAGTACAACGCATACAAGTACTTCTACAGAATAGAGTTATCCTCCCTATACTGCATGCGGAGAAGCTTACTCGCCCGGCCCTCCCCTTTCGACTATTACAAGCATTCCCTGTCCTACGCAGGGTCACGGCCCACCTCATTGGCATCGGCATTCGCCCAGAACATATAACGAAATAACGCGTATATACCGAGAAGGTTTGTCATATGTTGCTTACTGGTCGTACTCCCAATCCCGTTCATCGTGAAAGTCGATATGGCAGAGACGATAGGTGCTTCCTGCTTCGTCTCGCTCCTCGTACCTATGTCGTGGTTTCATGGCGTTGTAGTTACTTCTTATAATGCGCTCAGCTAGTATGCAGCACTGGCGATGAACGAAAGATGAAGCAAGTTCATCTACGTAAAAACCCGCCGAACATAAGCTTCGGCGGGCACTGAGTTCCTTTCCATAGGTGCTATGTTTTCTTAGATGCAAGCTTTTTCAGCTCCTTCTGACTCATAGATTCATACATCCGTTTAGATGCACCCTTGAGAGCTGCCTTCTTACGCTGCCCGCGCTTTGCGGAGAGCGCAGCTCCAGCAGCCTGCTGTTGACGTTTCGTTTTCGCCGGCATGGATTTTTAGAAAATAAAGTTGATAAGTAAGAGTACTGCAACTGCTCCAACGACCGCCCAGAAAAAACTTAGTGCAGACGAAGGCCGTTCAGCACCACGACTATTGCTCGCACCAAGCACGTCGGCAATAAAGCCACCAACGAATGCGCCAAGCACTCCCAACACGATGTTTCCAATAATGCCAATGGCGGCGTCACCAGAGACTACAAGGCTGGCAACCCAACCAGCGATACCTCCAAATACAATCCAAATAAGAATGTTTACTGCTGTTCCTGTCATACACTATGATGATTAATTACTAAATGTATTACTTCTACACGCTTCATTCCTCAGAAAACGCGGACATGAGATCAGCCGGGGTTTCATATTCCCGATCTGGAAGGTCGCTGAGTACATCGAGCACGTCGTCACTTGCCCCGTTACTCCGTGCAAAATCAAGAAGTGCACCGCGACTTGCCGGGTAGCCTGCCCCGGAAAGGGCCTTTTGTATATCAATAGGATTTGCCTGTGCCATACAATGTAATTGTTAGGCTAGTAAATGCGTGTGTGTACTGGCAAGTATCCCACAGGCAGGTGAATGTAGTATGAATACCTCATAATCAAGAAGTGCGTGCCTCGACTCAAGAAACCACCATTTTGCTCGTGCACATTGGTGATGTATACGTCCTCTAATGCACATATATGCCGATGGTGGACGATGTACTTATGGCTGAATATGGTACCCTTTGGGGGTACACTTTTATTTACGTACTAATTTTGAACTAGCATTTGTATGAAAAATATCGCTATCGCAGTTGCTGTTGCAATCGTTCTTGGTCTAGGCGCGTGGGCGTTCATCTCGTTTGATGGCGCAGCACTCCTTAACAAAGGCACTGCAACTGGAACCACGACCGTGGCTACGGTAAACGGTGAGCCTATAGAAGAATCCGAATTCAATACCCTACAGGCGCAAGTCATTGCTGCACAAGGAATCGATGTCAGCACACTTGATGCAAGCGCACAGGCACAGCTAAGTGCGCAGATTGTAAACGCACTCGTTTCGCAAAAGCTACTCCAACAGGCAGTTGCATCATCGAATATAACGGTGTCAGATGCGGACGTTCGGGCAGAGCTTGATACGGTGAAAGGTCAGTTTGAAGATCAAACCGCATATGAAAATGCACTTGCGGCACAGGGACTTACCGAGAATGTGCTGCTTGCGCAAATACGAACCGAACTCACGACGCAAGCATACCTTGAACAAGAACTTAATCTCTCTGCAGTTACTGCCACAGAAGAAGAGATAACGATTGCATACGAAGGCGCAGTGACTGAAGACACGCCACCGCTTGAAGAAATTCGCGATCAAGTTGAGGCATTTATAATCCAGCAGAAACAGCAAGAGCTCATTAATGCATATATCGACGAGTTGCGTGCTGCTGCCGAAATTGAGGTTCTCTAGCACTCTTCCATAGAAACACAAAAAGACGTATACTACGTCCTCACTAATTCAGTAAAAAGAATATATGGCAAAACGAAGCACGGGAGTCGAGAAAGGAAAGAAAACTCGTTCACACAAAACAGCAAAACGACTTGCAATAAAAAGAGAGATGCTCGCACAACGCGCAGCAAAAAAGAAGCGAAAATAATGTAAACCCGGGGTTCTCCCCGGGTTTATAGTTTTGTGTAGTACATGTTATTCGCCGTCATCAAAGATATTTTTTGAGTACGAAATCTATAGCCGATGCGTATGTAGAGCAATATCTTTGTGGATATGGTCGTCACCTGAGTGATTTTTGAGGAAAATCACTGCTAACAACGTCACTATTGGCACCGTACAGACGATACCGATACTACCGATCAATGCACGAATTATTTCGGTGGCGAACACTTCAGTATTTATAATATTTGCTGCCGCATCATTGGAAAGAGAGAAAAGGAGCAACAAAGGAAGTGCGGCACCGGTGTATGCAAGCACCAAGGTGTTTACCAACGCACTCACATGTTCCCGCCCAATGCGCATCGCTTTTTTATACACTTCCCAACGAGCAATACGTGCCGGGGTCTCATACAATTCTCGCACCACCGCAACTTGTGTAACCGCAATATCATCGAGTACACCGAGTGCTCCGATAATGATGCCGGCAAGTAACAGTCCGACGAAATCAAGTGTACCCCCGGTATTGAGATTCAAGTACACACTTTCATCCGAAGCAAAACCGGTTAAATCAGTAATATGAATTGAGAAGTACGCAAGAATCCCGGTAAGCGCAACCGCGAGCAATGTGCCACTAAATGCCACTACCGAGCGTCGATTGAATCCGTGTGTGAAAAATATTGCAAAGAAAAGAATAGTCGAGGCAACCGCGACACTTATGGGAATTGGTGAGTACCCTTTGACCAATCCGGGAACCAGAATATACACAATGACAAGCAAACTTCCAAAGAGAGAAACGAGTGATTGCAACCCTTGTTTGCCCGCGAACAGTAGTATTACAAGGACAAAAAAAGCTAGTATCCCAACAAGCTCCGCTCGTCTATCTATTTCACGAACAGAGTAAAATTCCCCTCCATTGATCGTTATCATGTAATTAAGGTAGAACGCATCTCCTTCTTCAAGCTGAATGTAGTCGTTTTCAAATACGACAATTTCGCCTGCACGAGCACCAGTTAAAATCTCAGCCTGTACCGTTTGTGTTTCGCTTGTAACATTTGTACCGGGAACCGTGACTGTCCGTTCGTTGCGTACATCAGTCACTTTTGCCCGCCAGACACCTTGAATATCCTGATAAAGCTCCTGGCCCTGCACTACGGCTGGCATACAAAACAGTGCGATGAGTAACAATATTCGCATACAAGCAATTGTACTAGATATACACTAATGATGCGCTATGTACTACGCTGGCACGAGTTGCAGACGCTAAACAGTTCAAATGTATGACTGGTGATGTCCTCAAAGTCCTTCGATTTCTTCGAGATATCATTAAGAAGGGGGTTTGCACAAATTGAAAATTCTTCCTGATGCCCACATTTTGTGCAGGTTATGTGATGATGATGTTCACGTTGCAACTCATAGTAAGCCTTTCCGGAACGTAAATCGGTTTGGTATACAATCCCTGCATCAACAAACTGCTTGAGCATTCGATACAAGGTAACAAAGTGAATTGGCTCGGTGAGGCTGGTATGTAGGTCTTCAATAGCTATCGGTTTATGCGCTTTGCGCAATGCATGTAGTACAGCAATCCTCCCTCGAGTCCGTTTTAGGCCCGATGTTTCCAGAAGTGAATCTATTTCGTTTGCGGTATAGGTCGCCATATCGTTGTAATGATACCATAGACAGAATATCACGAACGTTAACTATTTGCATTTAAAAGATAGTTGTTGCGATTGAGTATCGCCGTATATGTCGACGTTGTGAAGATCATGTGGTATAGTGCCGGTAATCAAATGACCACTGTAAGGGAATGAGAGTCGAGTGTTGTCGTACAGTATGTAGCCGTTTGAATACGTTAGTAAGTATAGTTCTCTTACAGAACATGCAAAAAGGAACAATCGCCCGTGTTACTGACCGTGGATTTGGATTCATCAGTCAGGAGGGTGCAGAAAAGGATCTTTTCTTTCACGCAAACGAATTGCAAAATGCGCAATTCAACGACCTTCGTGAAGGAGATGCCGTTACTTTTGATGTAACTGAAGGCCCTAAGGGTCCAAGTGCAACAAACGTAAACCGCGTATAGTACGCGCATTAAAAAACACCCTGCCTTGGCAGGGTGTTTTTTAATGCTAGGCTTTTCGACGCATCTTCGAGCGCTCACCTTCGGTCAGATATTGCTTACGCAAGCGAACTGCATTTGGTGTTACTTCCAAGTATTCATCTTCGCGCATTAAACCAAGTGCTTTTTCGAGTGTTAAATCAAACGGTGGTACCAGTTTAATGTTTTCGTCAGACCCGGCAGCGCGCATATTGGTTAGCTGTTTCCCTTTAGTTGGATTCACCATCATATCCTCTCCTTTTGAAGTATTTCCTACCACCATACCCTCATATATTTCTGTCGTTGGCCCAATATAGAGTACACCTCGTTCTTGCAAGTTTGCGAGTGCAAATCCAAGTGCTTTCCCACTCGCCATAGAAACCATCGAGCCGAGTTCCGTCTTTTCGATACTTCCTGCATATGGCCCAAAATGACTAAAAATAGAAGTCATAATTCCCTCTCCTTTTGTATCAATTACCAACTCGTTACGGTACCCAAGCAATCCTCTCGTCGGTACTTCAAAGGTGAGGCGTACTTCCCCGTGCTCTTGCCCCATACTGGTCATCACACCACGCCGTTTGCCAAGTTTTTGTATTACTGCTCCGGAGAACTCCTCAGGCACCAAAATGCTCACCTCCTCGTACGGCTCGAGTTTTTTACCATTTTCTTCTTTGAAGATAACTTCCGGCTGCGACACGGCAAGCTCATATCCTTCACGGCGCATGTTCTCGATAAGCACTGCCAAGTGCAGCTCACCACGCCCATACACTTTCATACGCCCGGTGTCATTAAACTCAACCCGAAGCCCCACGTTCACTTCAAGCTCTTTTTCGAGTCGTTCGCGTATCTGTCGTCCGGTCACAAACTTTCCGGCACGCCCGGCAAACGGTGAATCATTTACGAACATGAACAGCGAAATAGTCGGCTCATCGACAGTGATGGCAGGTAGTGCTGTACCATCTTCAACACTCAATAGCGTCTGCCCGATATAAATATCAGGAAGTCCTGCAATCATAACAATGTCCCCCGCGCTTGCCTCTGAAACTTCAGTTTTCTGTAGTCCTTCAAAGGTATAGAGCTTTGTGATGCGACCCTTAAACTGTTTACCGGCATTATCTTTTACAAAGATTTCCTGCTTATCTTTTATCGTACCTTCATAGATGCGCGCAATGCCCATACGACCAAGGAAGTTATCGTACGCAAGGTTAAATACCTGTGCTGAGAGTGGCTGCGTCTTGAGATTGTCTCCTGATGCTGGCGCGACTTTCTCGAGCACCACATCAAGAATCGGAGTTAGGTCAATTGCATTATCTTCCATGGCACGCTTCGCGATGCCATCGCGTCCGACCGCATAAAGTGTCGTGAAGTCGAGCTGCTCATCAGTTGCACCCAAATCAAGAAACAGCTCATACACTGCTTCCTCGGCAAGCTCAACGTTTGCTGCCGGCTTATCAATTTTATTCAATACCAATATTGGCTTGAGTCCCAATTCTAAGGATTTTTTGAGGACGAACTTTGTCTGGGGCATCGGTCCTTCTGCTGCATCCACGACCAGTAGCACCGAGTCGATTGAGCGAAGTACACGCTCTACTTCAGAACCAAAGTCGGCATGGCCCGGAGTGTCCAAGATGTTTATCTTGGTACCTTTATAAAAAATACTCGTGTTCTTCGCGTAAATAGTAATGCCACGCTC
>DFRR01000001.1:58062-84294 GCA_002378745.1 Patescibacteria group bacterium UBA3458
AAATAGTAATGCCACGCTCCTTTTCGAGCGCGTTCGAATCCATGGAAACACCCTCTTTAACGCTTCCGGTTTGACGCAATAGAGCATCAGTAAGTGTTGTCTTACCGTGGTCAACGTGAGCGATAATTGCGATGTTCCGAATTTCCATGATGGATTTGTAAATTATGTATATATTCCAATGTGGTCAACGTGAGCGCCCAATTTTTCTTAGAGCTCTGCTCTTAGAAATAATGGAAGTGCCCTTGGGGCACGATAATTGCAATATTCCGAATTTCCATAAAAAAACTCCGCGCGTGCGGATACTGCTAAGAACATAAAATATACCTTGAAATTGGCTCCTAAACAAGATGTTAGCAAGTATTCCTCATCAGCCATCATACATACAGAATAAGCCGCGCCCAGGGGGCGCGGCTTTTATTTTTCAAGCTCCAGTCCTTGCTACTTATCCAGTATCAATCTTCTCAAACCACAACCACTTATGTGCCATGGTTATGGGGAAAAGAAACGCCAGTAGCAAGTATAGAACTGTGCCTTCCGGATCAGCAGTCCACGCCGTTCGCATACTGGCGCTGGCAACACTGAGCACAGCAAGGCTCACGAGAGCAAGTACTATGCTGGTTCCGAGAAACCGACGGTTCTGCACTACTGCCCATATGAATGCCGCGCACCCTGTAAACCAGCAGACCATTGCGAGGAATATAAATGTGGAGCTGTCACCTTGCAGCATCACTCTCGGATTAAAGAGAAATGCCATCGCAAGTACCAAGGTAAGCAAAGCTATCCCTTTTTTCACTATAGTCATTGCAGACTCTCCCTTCAACTGATCAATGCACTACATCTACTTTGATTATGTGAGAGTATTCTATCAGAGTCAATACTCGTATGAGTCCTATTCGATGTAGTACTCACTATACTTATTCAACCTTTTCTTTTACTTCTTGCTGCTTTATGAGCTTTGCAGCTTCCTGCATCTTCTCCCAAAGTTGTATATAGGCACCCACTAACTCCTTGCTATTTCCCACCTTTTTAATTTGTTCGTTGTTTGGGTTGAAGTTAAAACTCTTCCTTGAGTTTTTCCATAGTAGCGGACCAAGAAGACCCGAGCCAGCGGCTCGCTGCAAATCGCTATCTCCAGCCATACTCATAATTGCAGGGGTGACGCTTGCTTCTTGCGAAAACTCGCCGAGCGGTCCTTGTATATCAATCCGCACCTTTGCGCCGCCTTCTCCTTCGGTCAAATCAAATTGTACAGAGTGTCCAGTGCCGAATTTTTTGTTAATACTTCTTTCAAAACCATCACGGGTGATTTCAATGACCGGAAGAAGCGCCTCTACCCGCTGCTTGATCACTTCAGGGGTGGTTTCATTCTGTTGTTCAGTAATACGTTTAATAAGATCATTGAAGTACCCATCGAATGTCTCAAATGGCCGCTTCTCTTTTCCTTCCCCTTTCTTGAAGTTTTGAGCGATTTTCGCTACCTGCTTCTCGAAGTCAGGTCGTGTAAACGGAGCAACGGTTTGCACCGCCTTTGCCCACCACGATTTATCATACGCGTATAAGTACTTTGATTTATATGCCTCAGTAAGTTCCTTTCTCGCCTTGTCATACTTGTACAACATGTGGCTCTTTGAGAGATTTTTGAACAATTCTTCGATGCGCTTTTTCCGTGACTCTAGCTTATTCTGCAATGTAGTGAGACGTCCTTGTATCTGGTTACGCACGCTCTTACTTTCTGCGGCAGCTCTAAACGTATTCGCCCAGAGATCATTACCATCTGCTTGTACATCTTTCGCGAGCCGCACTCGTGCAAGTCCCTTTTTGGCAACCGAGACAGTGTCACTAACAGCCTTTTGAGCGAATCCTTTTCCGGTCTTGAAAAGCTGCATTATTTTCCCATCTGTATTTTTATCCAACCACACTTCGTGTAACGCAATATCAAGTTCTGCCCGACGATTATACTCACTCAAAGCAGCTATTTCAAAAGCGCGAACATCTTGCTCGGGCGTGAGCTCAGCCATATCGTGCCAGCGACTCGTAATAGGCGGTGCTTTTTCTTTTCCTCTTGTTTTCTCTCCAACTTCCTGCTGCATCCGTTTTATATGCTCTCGCCCATCATCCCAACCTGGCAGCAGTTCGCTTATAATCGTTTGAGTATTTTTGGCTTTACCAAGCGCAAAAAGCCAGTTTGAATACCGATTGTTAACTGCCAAGTCAATATCCGGTCCTCGGTTAAAGAGTTGGCGTAATTCGCCTTGATTTACAAAATCTTTGTTCCCCACAGAGCGAAGCACCCTCCGGACATCTTGTTGTGATACTGACTCATACGGAAACGCAAACGTGATGCTTTTATGTTTCTTCTCTAAACGATTAATTGTGGCATGTGACTCTTGTATGAGTTTATTCATTCGCTTCTGAATAAAATCAACAATTTTATCTTCCGCGTTAGAAATGAGTTCTGAATGTTCGTCTCCCCATTCTTCTTGGACTTTCTGTAAGCGCCGTATTGCCGGCAGGTTTATGGACAGAAGCATCGCAAACTGTATAGACAATGCCATAGAGACTATTTTGAGTGTTTCCCAAAAGATACGCTGATCACGAATCTCTGGATCAAGTGCCTTTCCACCTTCTAACGCAACAATCGCTTCAATCTCATCAAACGGGCTTATAAAGTCTGCCAGACGGTCAAGCCGTATACCCGCATCTTCAAGATGCTCTGCGAGTCGAGATTGTTCACGGATTGGATCTGTAGATACATCAATCTGCACAGAAGACGGCGCATCAACTTGCTGCATTGTCGTCTTTATGTCTGAAACCATCTTATCAAGGTTTGTGAAATCCAAACTCAATGCCTCAGGTGCCAATTTAATCTTATTTACATCAATAGAGGATGCGCCGGCAGTGTTGTAGGTAACATATATTGACTTAATACCCTGACCGATAGTTTGACTCAAATCCGTAGTACGCTCACTGTATTTTGTGTACTCCTTCTGAATATCGAGTGCAGCGGCTTTGAGTTGTTCCGCATAGTAATCAATGTCGTCGGGGCTTGTTGTTGGCTGTCCAGTAAAGGTTTGAACGAATGCCGTTGCATCTCCAGTTGCTGTTATAGCGTCGATAGCATAGAAGAAATTGTCATATTTATTAGTGTACGTAGCAATTTTTGGGGCCAGCGCATCTCCAAATTGTTCAGACAACGCCGTAAGTACCGATTGTGGATTCATCAGTTCATCTTCTGTCAGATATTCATCAAGCCCATTTGCAAGGGCAAAGTCACGTATCTTACCTTGCGCTTCACGAACTCCTTGTGGTACATCCTGTACCTCGCCACTCTCAAGCCCAGTAAGCGACTGGGCTTCCTCAAGAGTCATCCCAAACAACTGCGACAGTGCAATGGCTCGAGGCCCAAGTCCCGCCTTTCCAGAAAGTGGGACTCCCCATTGGCTGGCCTCTCGCACCGCTGCCGGGTCTCCTGCTTCAGCCTGAATAGACACCTGCATGCGACGCAAGAGTTCAGCTGGTTGTGCATCGACTCGTTCAAGAATGGTCATGCCGTCCCCAGCCTTACGTTCTTGCGGCTGATTCGATTTGCTTGAAAGTAACCCTTCGGGCAACAGTTTGGATACATCAATAAAGCCGTCAAACATCTTCATACCCGGCGTAAGTCCCTCAGCATCCTGTAGAACACTGAGTTCCTCCTTAACCGCATCGATATGCCCTGCAACACCTTGCTCAGTTACCGCTTGAGATTGCAGTGATATAAGTATCGCCTTTGTTAATGCACTACCAACAGCCCACGTTGAGGCTCCCGCAGCAAGTGCTTTGATGGGGTTTTTCGCCGCAGCTTTTATGAAGATGCCGCCAGTCTCAAGTCCACTTGCTGCAAGTCGCAACGGCACCAACCATGCAGGTATGCTTCGTGACAATCGATTCTTTGCTTTTGCTGCTTCTTTTTCAACACTCGATTTAAAAGCCAACGACAAGGTCGCTAAAAGTGTAGTTACAGTAGCGAGTGCGGCCCATCCGGCAGGATTGTTTGCAATGGATATAGCTGGGATAGCAAGGGTAGCAGCAATACCGTATGAGGTTGCAGAGATGAGTGCAGCATCCTCCCCAACAGAAGTAACAAGCTCACCCGCTCTTCCGACATATCCTTTTGCTGCAAACTCATGTGGCATCCACCAACGAAAATGCGTTTTTGGGTAAAGTGGTTGCTTACGAATATCACGATCACCAAATTCGTTAAGTTTCGCTACCTCAACGGCTAGCTCCTGAGCCAATTTCTGAGCAGTCTCACGACTCGCCTTGAGATCTCCTGATGCATTACGCGGATATAAGGATGCAACCTTGTCCTTAAAATTATTTAAAAATTTTGTGGTGTCCGAGAATTTTGCCTTAGTACCCTTTTTTGTCTTCTCTAAGAAGGTACGTCCATGTTCGAGCGCTCCCTGTATAACATTTCGCTTTTCGGGATTAGCGCCAGCAGAAATTTCTATGGTCCACTCTTTTGCAATTTCTTGTATCGGGGTCTCAAGTGGTGCATCTTGTGCTTTCTGCTTAAGTTGAGCAAAAAACTGACCTTCAGTTTGTATGTCCTTTTGCAAATCTTCTAATTGCTTATTGATTGCAGCTTTGTCTTCTGGTGATGTAGCGTTTCGTTTCTGTGTCTCTAGCTGCTTCACGTTAAGCGCAGCCTTTTGGGTAAGTGTACTAATCTTCTTTTCGATCAGGCGTAGACCGTAGAGACGTTCAATAACTTGACGGAGCGCTATTTCGTTTTCCTTTTTTCCAAGTTCTTGCTTATGTTGTGGGTATGCTTCTTTGACGCTTTCTACCGCACGAGCCAAATCACTCGACGAAATGTTTGGGTTAAGATCGCGAGAACGCTGTAATGCTGCCTCAACAACCTTTTGTACAAGCTGTGGCACATCTGCGAGCTCTCCACTTCCTTCCAACGCTTTTTTGATTGCCTCAATAGTTAATTCTTTCGTCTGTGCCTCAATGTTCGATGGAGTAGTATTCCCAAGGTTTTCAATTCCAGCCATATAATTTCGAAATCCAGTAGTTAATTATGCTAAATAACGTACCCTGAGTTGCGCACTCTGCGTACCATACAATGGTAACATGAAGACTCCATGGATATGACAGACAATAGAGGGTGTGGGTATAAATATCAGTCCAGGCTATATTAACTCCTCGGCTTGGAAACACTCAAAATCCACCATGTTTCGCGTGGTGTTTCTCTCGCTCACGTCGCTAATAAATCACCAGTTTGCTAGAGCAAACTGGTGATTTATCCGTTCATCGCACCCTATCGTGGCGCTATACACTGCACACCGACTTTGTTAGCATAGACAATATGATTGCCACTTCGTACATTCCACAGTGGATACGCCCACATCTTCGCTTCCTTCCAACCATTGCACTGTTTGCCGGCTTCATCTTCGACGCCTTCACGCTCAATCGCCCCGACGCCTGGTTTGAAAATATTGTTATCCTCGGCTACCTCCTGCTCAGCGCCGCTGCAATTCTTGCACTCCAAGCACGCAAAGACTCTGAAGACGAAAATGTACGTCTCTTGCTTCTTGGTGCTCTTCAGTTCAGCTTCGGAAACTTGACCAGTGCACTACTCATTTTGTACGCGCACAGCGGAACACTTGCCGGCAATGCGATTTTTATGGGTATGCTCGCAGCACTGCTCATTGGTAATGAAATGTTTCGCAGTCGGTACGCGCGAACCCACTTACGTGTGCTTATCTGGTTCATTCTGATGCTCACCTACAGCACACTCATTGTGCCAGTCGTACTCAGTAGTATTGAAACATACGTGTTCATCATTAGTGTCGCGGTTGCCCTTGGTGTTATCACGTTCTTAATCGGACTTCTTTCAGCAATTACTCGTGCGTCATTTGCACGGACCCGTCGCAATATATTTATTTCCATAATTGCGGTGACGGTTACATTTATTGCACTTTACGCCAACCATCTCATTCCACCCGTGCCGCTTGCATTGAAACATATCGGTATTTATCACTCGGTCGTACGCGACGGCACGACTTACTCAGTAACGTATGAGAAACCGGAATGGTATATGTTTTGGAGAGATACGAATGAGGTCTTCCATACAACTCCCGGCACACCGACATTTTGTGTTACTGCCGTTTTCGCACCAAGTAAGCTGAAAACAGAAATTCGTCACGTCTGGGAAAAGTACGATCCCGCAACAGAAACGTGGCGCATGATGGCGCGCATCCCGTTCGCCATTACTGGTGGACGTGCTGAAGGTTTCCGTGGATACACACAAACGTCACAAATTGACCAAGGTACCTGGCGTTGCAGTGTAGAAACATCTCGTGGTGCGCTTATTGGTCGCACACCGTTTATCGTGGAGAACGGAGTACCAGAACTTACCGAAACAGAGATTTAGCGATAGTGTGACGCACGCTGCTGCTCAATTGTTCGCGCCTGTTGAACCGCTTCCTCTGGAGTGATTTCGTTGCGCAGCATTGCAGAACGAATATTCATAATTGCGTCTACCTCACTATCAACCGGTCCCATACGCATCTCGACAAGAATACCCTCTAGAGCCTGCAAGGCTCCATTCTGTGTGATCGTTTCACCTGTTATATCTTCCATTGGATATATGGTACCTGAATATCTGCCATTGAAAACAGAACTGAGTATGCAATACTCGTATACGCCTTACCAACATCTACTTGGGAGGACATATCAATGGGAATTGAGCATAAAAGAAAGCTTCCAGAAAAAGTCGCACGGGCAATTCGTGGCAATGATACTGTTGGCCTCAAGAACATGGCCAGAGCAGCTGCACGAAAGCGTGCGGAGAACGCAGACCTCAAAAAAGCTGTAAGTGAGTTTCTGGAGCAGCGAAAAACCCAAAGAGACCAAGAAGAGATGTACGAACGGGCACAGCAAGCAAATGAACACATTGTGCCTGTCGATGAGGATTGACCGCTCGCTACTTAGCGAGCGGTTTTCTTTTACCACTCAATTTCTTCTCGGCCGTGTTTTTTGAGATACGCGTTTGCTTGACTGAAATGTTTAGAACCAAAGAAGCCGTTGTGTGCTGAAAATGGAGACGGGTGTGCTGCTTCAAGTACTAAATGTTTTGAACGATCGATGATACTTCCCTTTTGCTTTGCATAATTCCCCCACAACATAAACACGAGATGCTCCCGTTCATCAGAAAGCGCTTGTACCGCGGCAGTTGTAAATTCTTCCCACCCTTTTCCTTGATGACTTCCTGCCGTATGCGCACGAACCGTAAGTGTTGCGTTTAGCAACAAGACGCCCTGGCGCGCCCAGCGTTCTAAGTCCCCGCTTCTCTCAACAGGTCGTCCTAAGTCGCTCTCTATCTCTTTGAAAATATTTTGCAGTGACGGTGGTAGCGTGACGCCCTCGTTTACCGCAAAACACAGTCCATTTGCTTGATTGTCACCATGATACGGGTCTTGTCCGAGTATGACCACTTTCACTTCGTCGAAAGGACATACGTCAAATGCTCGAAATATCTGCTTCGGGTGTGGAAACACTTTTGCATGCGCGTACTCCTCGTGTACGAACTGTGTAAGTGCAGAAAAGTACGGCTTTTCCCATTCTGCTTGTAAATGTGTATTCCAACTCTCTTCGATACGGACATTCATACGTACAAAAGTATACCAATGAATGTATGTTGCAAGGCAACGTAAAAAGCGCCCGAAGGCGCTTTTTAGCTATGCTTACTTTCGGAAGCAGTCGCGACACTTGAGGTTGCTGGTGTCACGTGGCTCGAATGGAAGACTTGTGATTGGTCCGCCACAGTCGGCACACGTCCAGTTACCCTGGAACATTTGTCGGTCGTTGTCACGGCGCGGACGGTCACCTTGTCGCTTCTTGTGACAGTCGCGGCACATGAGTGAACCTTCGCGCGCTGGATCTGGCTGGAATGGAAGCTCAGTAATTGCGTTTCCACACCCGCTACATGTCCAGTTGCCCGTGAACATTTTTCGTTCGTCGTTCATTATAGAAATGTTGTTTGCTATTAGTACGTTCTCCAGTATCGACTCGATTGCTGCATACTAACGCTCTGCAAACAAACTACACTCGAAAACCAAAGGAATAGTAGCACATGTGATATACTGTTGCATTCTTTCATATGGATACCCAGGCACCAGCCCTTGAAATACAAAACTTGCGCAAAGAGTACCCTAAAACTGTCGCCGTTGACGACATCTCTTTGACACTGCCTCGTGGAGCTTTTTTGGGACTCCTTGGCCCAAACGGTGCCGGCAAATCAACCACCATCAACTGCATCGTGGGCGTCAATCGTATCACCAGCGGCTCTATTAAGACGTTCGGATTAGACGTTGAACACGAATACCGAGAATCACGAAAAACCATCGGTATTGCCCCACAAGAATTTAACATCGATATCTTTGGTAAAGTTGAGCGATTACTTGATTATGCTGCCGGATACTACGGTATGCGTAAACCAGAACGCAAAGAACGCGTCGAGGAGCTCCTGACACAGTTTGATTTGCAAAAGCATCGCAAGAAGGCATTCATGGAACTCTCAGGAGGACTCAAGCGTCGCGTGATACTCGCGCGAGCAATTGTGCATAACCCAGAACTTCTTATTCTTGATGAACCAACGGCAGGTGTTGACGTAGAGCTACGTCGAGAGCTATGGAGATACCTGAAGCAAATTTCACAAGAGGGGAAAACCATATTACTTACCTCGCACTACCTTGAAGAAGTCGAGATGCTCGCTGACCGGTTTGCATTTATACAAGGTGGCAAAATTGTTGCTCAGGGCCCAAAAGAAGAAATGCTTGCAGGCGGAAAAAAGCTCGAAGATGTCTATCTTGAACTTACCGGTAAAAAAGACGTGGTATGAATCCCGTTAGAAATAGATGTATGACTTCACTACTGCCTAGAAAAACGCGTTTTGAAAGTACTAGCATGCTGTATGGTTTAATAGCTAAATTTCTAACGGGATGAACTGGATAGGCTTGTACACGCTAATACGACGAGAGGTTGAACGCACATTCCGTGTCGTTATTCAGACCATCTTCAGTCCGCTTATCTCAGCGACACTGTTTATCTTTGTCTTTGGAACAGTGGTTGGCACAAAAATTGATCAAATCGGCGGTGTTTCCTACATTGTCTTTGTATTTCCCGGTATTCTTATCATGAATGTGCTTACCTCGGCATTTTCACAGGCGTCGAGCACCGTGTACTTTGCAAAGTGGGCACGAACTATAGAAGAGCTATTGGTTGCCCCACTTTCCTACTTCGAGATCATGGTTGGTATGGTTTTGAGTTCTGTGGCACGTGCACTCACTGTCGGTTTGGTCATCGTATTAGTCGGTATTCTGTTTGGTGCGGTAAGCATGCACAGCTTCCCGCTGTTTATCTTCTACATACTCGGTATCTCGATTGTGTTTGGATTACTCGGCATTATTACCGGTCTTGTCGCAAAGAGTTTTGAGCAGCTCAACATATTAAGCACATTTATCATTCTTCCCTTTTCATTCCTCGGCGGAATGTTTTATACACTGGACATGCTTCCTGAATCAGCGCAGAAGATTGCCGTGCTTAATCCATTCTTTTACTTCGTAGACGGCACCCGCTACGCCATGGTTGGTATTCACGACTCGAACATCCTGTTTGGCAGCATACTCGTGTCGCTACTCATTCTCGTTCTTGGTGGTATCGTTTGGCGAATTTTCTACACCGGCTGGCGTATTCGCGAATAAGTACTACACTTTTTCTATGGTGTTCGTAAAGCTCACACTCGCTGTACTCCTTTCGTTTCTTGCATTGATTTTGTGGATGAGTGTTCGGTAGATTCCCCTATTTTTGCTTGAGTCGACACGCCGGACATTTACATCCCTTAGGAGCAATAAATTCATCGAAGTACTCTTCGCCGTAATCATATCCGAGCTCTTCTCCCGCTTTGATATTTCGTAGGGCGAAGAACTTTATTTGTCCACGCACAATTTCAGCTTCTACATTTGGTTTACAGAAGTGATTTATGTATCGAGCAACATTCTCGCGCGCAGCGCCATCAATCACATGCTTTTTGTCGAGCTCAAATAAGTACTTGGTGTTGCGCTTGTCCGCTTCGGCATTTGTAATAAGTTCGCCAATGTACTCCATAATGAAATCTCCTTTTGCAATCGGCTCAGCAGCAAAAAGTCCGAGACCCATTCCTGATGTAGAACGCTTTACCTTAAATGTTTTTTGTGGTTTTTTCATGCAAACGGTACTATAGTAAACGTCATGGATAGTTACACAGATACACTAACGACACAAGCGCAAATCGCAGTGGAAAGTGCATCGCTTTCGGTATGGACACTCGCGTTTGGTGCACTTTGCATTATCTTCCTCATATACAGTGGCGTGCTTATTTTCCACTGGTTTTCATATAGTATGCATCCACGTGTTCCGATATTCGTAACCATACTCTACCTTGCCATAGGAGCGGTATTTCTCTTTTTCTTACTTGCGAGTGTACTCGCACTAACTACTCTCTAGCTATGTATCACTCGCTCTTAGAACGCAACGTGCATTTACAAACAGACGAAGAAGTGTTGATGGTGGTACGCAAGCACTGGTTCATCCATCTTTTGGATTCTACCGGTGTACTCATTACCGGTATCGTACCCTTTGTGCTGGTCCTCATCATTGCCCCATTTGTAGCCGCAAACGCTGCGGTCGTTACGTTTCTCACTGCTGCATGGCTATTAATAGTGTGGATGATGCTATTCACCGTGTGGACCAACTACTATCTTGATATTTGGATTGTGACCGACAAACGCATTATCAATATTGACCAAATCGGCCTCTTCCGTCGTGATGTCTCAACACTCCGAGTGGAACGAGTACAAGACATAAAAGTAGAGACACACGGCTTCTTTGCCACCATATTTAACTTTGGCAATTTACAGGTGCAAACCGCCGGTCCTGAAGCAAACTTTTATCTCATTCGCGGCATCGCTAATCCGGACATGGTGCGCAATGCCATCCTACAGCGCGTTGATATCGCAACCGAACATAAAGATCGATTTGAATACAACGTTGATCAGCGTCCGTCGCAAAGCCAGTAGTTTCCTTGGTCGCTTGCTCTTCTTTTGCTACTATTGCCGTAATGAAACTTTCAACCGACAGCTACAAAGGAGTACGTGACTTCTATCCTCGCGATAAATTCCTACACGACTACATTATCAACACATGGTCACAGGTGTGTGAAAGCTTTGGGTATGAATCATACAACGCCTCGATTCTTGAACCGGCAGAATTGTACAAGAGCAAAACGAGTGATGAGATTGTAAATGAACAAACATACACTTTCGAAGATCGAGGGGGTCGTGAAGTGACACTCCGCCCTGAAATGACTCCAACGGTTGCACGAATGATAGCCGCTCGACAACGCGAACTCAGCTTTCCGCTGCGATGGTATTCGACACCAAACTGTTTCCGGTATGAACGCTCTCAACGTGGACGCCTCCGTGAATTTTGGCAACTAAATGCCGACATATGCGGCATCGCACACCATGATGCTGACGTTGAAGTTGTTCTGCTCGCTTGGAAGATACTAACTGCATTCGGCGCAACTGAAGCTGACTTTGAGATACGTATCAACGACCGTCGTGTGTTCGAACACATTTTTGATGAAGTTGGTATTGATGCAGGTACCCGGAAAAGTATTATGTCGCTCCTGGACAGGCGCGCAAAAATCGACACCTTCGAAACCGAGCTCGCGTCACTAGCGGGAGACAAAGCAAAACAACTCATGCAGTTGTTGGACACCGCAGCGAGCAACCCCCTCCTCGAGGACTTGCGCAATCGCTTAGTTGCACTGGGTGTAACCAACATCATTATTGATACCAGTATTGTACGTGGCTTTGACTACTATACCGGTATGGTTTTTGAAGTGATGGACACAGCAAAAGAGAACAACCGTGCAATTGCCGGTGGAGGCCGATACGACAATCTGCTCACACTATTCGATGCGGACCCACTACCAACTGTCGGATTTGGTATGGGTGACGTAACCATGAAAGATTTCCTTGAAATCCACGGTTTGATACCTGAATACACATCAGCAACCGACCTTATGCTGTGCGTCCTATCAGATGATGCCACTGCTTTCGCTGACGCCTTGGCACTGAAGCTGCGAGACACCGATGTGAATGTTGCAGTGAATTACTCGTACAAAAAAGCTGGTGATCAGATTAAAGTCGCTGACAAAAAAGGTATCCCGTTTGTCATTTGCATTGGAAGCAAGGAGTTGGAAGGTGATACTGTTACCATAAAGCACCTTGGTAGTGGTAATCAGAAAGAAATCAGCACAGACGCTATAGCTGACTACATCGTTACGCACGAACTGTAAAATATCTTTACACACTGTGTCGTGTGCTATACTCTTCGCTCATGCGAAAAATTGTTTTTGATATCGAAACCAGCAATCAATTCTCCGATGTTGGTTCAGCAAATCCTGCAGCGCTTGATATCTCTGTTGTGTGTATATACGACTCTGAATCAGACGCGTATCTGTCGTTTGAGCAAGAGCAATTTTCTGAACTATGGAAATATATTGAGTCTGCGGACATGCTCATCGGCTTTAATTCCGATCATTTTGACATCCCATTACTTAATAAATACTATCCCGGCGATTTGTCACACATAAAGAGTCTCGATTTGCTCAAGGAAGTATATGAGTCGCTCGGCAGACGTATTAAGCTCGATACTATTGCTGAGGCAACGTTGGGAAAGAAAAAGAGCGGTCACGGACTGCAAGCTATTCAATGGTGGCGAAATGGAGAAAAGCAGAAAGTCATTGATTACTGTATTCAAGACGTGAAAGTTACGAAAGAAATATATGATTACGCGCGAGCGCACAATAACGTGAAGTATAAGGATCTTGGAAAAATCAAAGAAATTCCACTCGACACAGCAAAATGGGAGGAAAAGCGCGACGCCGCACTGACGCACACGCTCCCGTTTTAATATCTACAGCGCCAGTACCAGAACAATGCCGAGTGCAAGTAATACGCGGTACCAAATAAATACGTGCAGTGTGTTGCTGCGCAGAAACCGCAGCAAGAAGTGAATTACCAGCAGTGCAACCACGAACGCCGTTATTGTGCCAACAAAAATTGGCATCGTGAACTCAGCAAGACCGAGCTCGAGTGCTTTCTTTGCTCCGGCGCCCAGAAGCAACGGGACTCCAAGTAGAAATCCAAAAACAGCTGCCTGCTCACGACTCATACCGAGAAGCATGCCACCGGAAATTGCCATACCGGAGCGACTCATGCCGGGAATGAGTGCCAACGATTGGAACATGCCCACGCCGAGCCCTCGAAGAAATCCTGCCGTTTTTGGTACAAACTGCGTCAAGCTCCCCTGATATTTCTCAGCCAAAAACATTATGCCTGACCCAACTATCAACGTCACGGCGACAAGCGCAGGATTACGAAAAAGTGTCGCCATAATGTCTTCTAGCAACAGACCGAGGAGCACAGCAGGAATCGTTCCCACAAGCAATGCAAGCACTGCTTCTCCATCAGGACTCAGCGAGTGTCGCCCCAACCACACTCGTGGAAGTACTACGGCCGCTTGTATAAGTCTCCATATGTCACGCCAAAAATAAAGCAAAATTGCGGCTGCGGTTGCAAAGTGGAGCAACGCATCAAACGTAAGATCTCCAGTGCTACTCCCCTGTCCGAGCCATTCGTGGACCAAAATAAGGTGTCCTGACGACGAAACCGGCAACAGCTCAGTAAGTCCCTGAACAATCCCAAGAATTAGACTGTGTATAATGGCAGCTTCAAACATGTGTGCTACAATCCTACAACATTAGTGGTAGTTAACCAATTTAGAACTTATTGTTATGAAGGACCAGAAAACTAACTTTGCAACCCCAATTGCTATTATAGTAGCAGGTGCGCTTATTGCAGCGGCGTTATATTTTGCTCTTGGAGCAAGTAGTACAAACACTGGTGGTGTTACTGACACACAACCAACAGTACCTGTTGCAGGCGTACAGGCAGATGATCACATCAAGGGAAATCCTGACGCAAAAGTGGTTATCATTGAGTACTCAGATACTGAGTGTCCATACTGTAAGCAGCATCATGATACGCTCAACCAGATTATTGAAAAATACGACGCAAGTGAAGTAGCGTGGGTATACCGTAACTTTCCAATCGCACAACTTCACCCAGACGCATCAAAACAAGCAGAAGCGCTTGAGTGTGCGGCCGAGCTTGGGGGTAACGAGGGGTTTTGGACTTACACAGACCGGCTGTATGAAATTACACCATCAAATAACGGGCTTTCCTTGGAGGAGTTGCCAAACATTGCTGAGTACGCCGGACTCGACGCGGAGGCATTCCAACAATGTCTCGACAGTGGCGATATGGCAGAACGAGTTGAAGCCGACTACAACGAAGCGGTAGCAGCAGGTGGTCGTGGCACGCCACATAACATTATTCTCTTCAACGGCGAGCAGTATCCGATTGAAGGTGCGCAGCCGCTTAACGTCATGGAACAAATTATTGACCAACTCCTAGCACAATAACGACAACGAACACAAAACACACTACTGCGATACATCGCAGTAGTGTGTTTTTTCGTTTCTACCAACTATCAGCTAAAAACTATCAACTCTCATTTACTGCATCAAATCGCGTAACGCACAGTACTCGCAATCCCCCGTTCGATGCTTATCGCAGCGCGTATCCCAAAACGACAGATTCAGTACTTCTTTTGCCATACGCGAAATGTCTTCTTTAAGCGCATCAACATCATCTTGTGTGATATTAAAGTGCTCTTGCACGTACACTCCATTGTCTTTGGGCTGAACGAAATCAATAACGCCATCTTTCATCGTGAATTTACCTTCTGCATCAATAAGCATGCGATAAAATACGAGTTGTCGGAAATAATCACCCGAGCCAACTGTTTTGGTTCCACCAGTGATGTGATTCCGAGACTTTGGCTTACCTGTCTTATAGTCAACAACCGTGATGCCGTCATTGTACACTTCAACTTTATCGAGCTCTCCACGCACTCGCATTTGCGGAAGCTCCTCGAGTGTGAGTGGCACGGTGAGATCTATTTTGTATGCGCTGCGAGTGTCTTTACACCACGTTCCATCATACGTATCAAACCATCCGGAAAGTGCGTCGTGCCCCTGCTCATACATCTCGGCGTACGCACTACCCGAGAGTGATGTTTGTTGCAGCGCCTGTTCATACGCATCAAGCAAGAACTCTTTGGTTACTTCTCGTTGTGCATAGGCAGTGAAAAATGCTTTGAGTGCTTGGTCAACCGCAGTACCCAGTATCATGTATTTAGTCGGTATCTTTGGAATGCGCACGAGGTTACTATAAAAATATTGCCACGGACAGGTTAGATAGTTATTAAGTGCAGTTACCGAGAGCCCCTGCTCTACGAAAAGCTCTTTCAAATAGTCACTGTCAGCAATACTCAAACTCTGTACTTCAGGTTGTGCTCGCAAGAACACTTCAGGTGAAAGCCTCTCTTCAAAATCGCTCTCATCAATAACCTCCTTGTGTTCATCCTTTATTTCCTCAATAAACTGTGAGGGTAATCGTTCGCTCCCGGTTGGTGAAACCCTGCCATAGCTCACGAAGACTCCAACACGCGCACGAGTGAGCGCAACATAGAAGAGGCGTCGTTCATCGGCATTGTCCTGTTCCGTCAGTGCCTCAATAGGGAGACTAAAGTTTGACATCTTACGCCTATTTCCCCAATGCGTATCCCATGCACCAACCAAATACACATAATCGAACTCTAATCCCTTAGAGCGATGCGCGGTCATCAAGCGCATCCCGCGACGCGCTCGCTGCACACTGGCTGACTGTTTTATTGAGATGTTGTACTCGTCCATCAAGTCTAGGTGCGCAATAAGGTCAGACAGTGTATACGTACGATTTCCTCGAGCCAATTCTTCCACTGTCCGTGCCAGTGAGTGAAGCTTCTCGAGCATCTCGACGGAACGAATCGAATTGAGTGCAGTCGTGAGAAACCCGGACTCATCAAGCACTGTGTTAAATACATCTGTCACCGGGTCATTGTTGCCGGCTTGCGCCCACTTCGACAAACGTTTCGCGAAAACGGAAAATTTTTTTACATCACTTACACCAATCTCCGCCAATATTTTCTCTGAAAACAGACAGTCGTATACGGGAATCTTATGTCGTGCACTGTATTTGAGTATTTTAAACACGTCGATTGGGGCAAATCCCAAAAAGCGCACATGCAATACCTGAGACACCAATTCCTTGTTACCAAAGTCTGCAACGGTTCGTAGCAACGCCACAAATTGCGCAATACTCGTATCATCAAGAATATTCCTGCTCGACTCTATAGAGTAGCTAATGCGCTCACGTTCAAGTGCATGCGATATATATCCGGCATCGGCATTTGTTCGATACAACACGGCAATCTCACTTGGCTCAACCCCTTCTTCTATCAAACGCTTAATGTCACGAGCGACCCATAATGCCTCAATTTCATCAGAGCCAAATACTCGCACTTGTACCGCTTCTTTTTCAATTGCCGCACGCGATTCCAGTGCAATACGTTCAAGTGCATCATCTGAAGATGAGATTACGCTATGTGCGGCATCAAGTATTTTTTGACCCGATCGATAGGAGTGTTTGAGCTCAACAACACGCGCACTCGGATATTTGTTCTTGAAGTATAAGAAATTCTCAAGCGATGCACCTTGGAAACGATATATTGCTTGTTTTTCATCACCAACGATAAATAGGTTCGGCTCGTCATGAAAATCGACAAGCAACTCAAGTAATCGATTCTGAGACGCATTTGCGTCTTGGTGTTCATCAGCAAGCACATATTGATACTCCTCTTGAAGTCGTTGTAGGACATCTCTATCTTCGTCCAGTCGCCGCACTGCGACACCAATCATATCGTTATAGTCATATAATTTTCGCTCTCGCAGCGCTTCCTCGTATGCCTCATACAGTTCGGCGAGCTCTTTGTTTTTCTCGATATCTCGTTGTGTTTTTTGATGCACCGTCTTCATCTTGCCTTTATAGGCACCTTTCTCATTGTACAAATCGTCACGCGACAAAAAGATTTGCTCACTCGTAAGCACTATCTGCTTGAATTGCTTCGGCTCGATATATTCACTCTTTAAGCTTCCAATAGCGTCAAGACTCTTCTTTGCATATGCAAAGTTATCGTGGAAGGGTCGAAGTAAATTAAGATGGTCTCGTTTCTCTATCAACTCCCGCATGAGCAACACTTGGTCAATATCAGTAATTTGTTCCGAGCTAATGAGACGCGGAAAGTCCTCAGGAAAACGCTGGATAATCATGTTACAGAACCCATGGAAGGTGTAGATGGCAACTCGGTATGCATCAGAACCAATCATGGAAACAAGGCGCTTGCGCATCGCCGCGGCGCCAGCCTCGGTGAAGGTGAGTGCGAGAATTGAAGATGGGTCAGTATCCGTTTGCTTTAGAATATTTGCAATACGGAGTGTGAGTATCTGTGTTTTGCCAGTACCTGGTCCTGCAATAACCATGACCGGTCCCTCAACCGCATCAACTGCTTCCCTTTGTTCAGCATTAAGCAGTGCGTACTGCTTATTAAATTCGGGAGTTGTTCGTGGACGAACCATTGCGCTAAGTATATAGAGCACACACTATGGTGTCGAACGTGCCTTATGTGTTCTTTACTGCGTTTGAAACTGCCTCAACGATACCCTCTTCAAATGGTCCTGGGATAATTCGTTCAGCCGTTGGTTTTTCTACCAATGCCGCCAGCGCTTCCGCCGCCTTAAGCTTCATCGCATCAGTAATTTGTGAAATACGCGCATCAAGCGCCCCGCGGAAAATACCAGGAAACGCAAGTGCATTGTTTACTTGGTTAGGATAGTCAGAACGCCCTGTGGCAACTACTGCAGCACCGGCGTCGAGCGCTGTTTGTGGATCAATTTCTGGAACCGGGTTTGCCAAGGCAAATATAATCGGGTTTGGATTCATAGTAGCAAGCATTTCCGTAGTGAGAATGTTTGGCGCCGAAACGCCGATAAATACATCTTTGCCAACCACCGCTTCAGCGAGACCACCGCAAACCTCACTTATTGCACAACATTGCAATATCTTTTCTTGTGCCACATTCAGATCTTCACGACACTTCGAGACAATACCACCGCCATCAACAATAGTAACGCGTGGAAACCCCGCTTGCTGCAACAATGACACAATGGCGATGCCCGCCGCACCAGAACCAGTAACCACAATACGTACTTCCTCTTTTGTTTTCCCGGTAACCTTAAGTGCATTAATGAGACCCGCGAGTACTACGATGGCAGTCCCGTGTTGGTCATCGTGAAATACTGGAATCTCGAGTGCCGCGCGTAAGCGCTCTTCAATCTCAAAACAGCGTGGTGCAGAAATGTCTTCAAGATTAATGCCACCAAATGTCGGCGCAATGCGAAGCACTGTTTCAACAATTTCGTCTACATCTTGTGTCGCTAAGGCAATCGGAAAGGCATCAATGCCGGCAAATGTCTTAAAAAGTGCACACTTTCCTTCCATTACTGGAAGCGCCGCCTCAGGACCAATATTTCCCAATCCGAGCACCGCTGATCCGTCAGTGACCACCGCCACCATATTTTTAGTCGCTACCAAATCACGCGCTCGTGACCGGTCAGCTGCAATTTCCTGACACACTGCCGCAACACCCGGCGTGTAGGCAATAGACAACTCTTCTGTGTTAGTAACCGGTAGTGTACTTTCAATTCTCAATTTACCACCGTGTCGTTCGTGCTGCCTAATAGATTCTTCACCGTAATTCATGGGCGGTCAGTATACCATAGCTCACACAGGACTAAACTGTGCACAGTAACCCTTGCACTCTGTGTACCACAGGTATATAGTTGCGCGCATCTATGATGACAATTAACGGTAAATCCTATTCGATTGAGGACATTATGCGTCCTGCAGTCTTTATTAGCAGTGATGCAACGCTCCAAACTACTTTGGAGAAAATGATTCACGAGCGACGTAATTCGCTTGTAGTTATTGACCAAAAAGGTGTCCTTTTGGGCATGGTGAACGCCATTGACATCATTAAAGCGGTACTCCCTGATTACCTTGAAGAAAGCAATCTCGCAGCCCGTTTTTCAAATATTGACCTTCTTAAAGAAGACGCTGAGCGTGTAAAAGACATGGCAGTAACTGATTTCATGGAAAAGAAGGTTCCAACCATCAAAGTGACCGGAAACATTATCGAAGCAGCAGCAATTGCGGCACATTCAGGCCGAGGACGTATCGCAGTTGTCGATGCTGATAATAAACCGGTTGGTGTGCTAACTCGCACCGAACTTAAACAAGTTATCGGTACCACACTTGGTATGTGCGGCGACTGTTTCTCGGACACCGCAGATAAATAACCTTATCAAAAACGCAGAAGGGCCACACCGTAGTGGCTCTTTTGTATGTAAATAATTATATGACAATAGCAGCAATAATCAGTAGTCTAATTTTCGGAGCGACTTTTGCGCTTATATTAACAGAACGAGTCCACCGAACCGTCGTTGCAATGGCGGGAGCGGTGCTCATGGTACTTGCGGGTATCATCTTCGACTTCTACCATCCAGAGGACGCCCTGCACGCAGTTGATTTCAACACACTTGGTCTGCTCTTCGGAATGATGATACTGGTGGTTGTGCTCGAACGCACCGGTGTGTTCCAGTTTTTGGGTATCTTTACTGCAAAAAAGACAAAGGGTAAACCGTGGTTGCTTATGTTAGCACTTGGTTCACTCACTGCGATACTCTCAATGATTCTGGACAACGTCACTACGATTATCCTAATCGTGCCAATAACCATCATCATTGCGCGTATGCTCGGTATCAGCGCAACGCCAATCTTGCTGGTAGAGGCAATGCTTTCAAACGTTGGAGGAACGGCAACACTTGTTGGTGATCCGCCAAACATCATGATTGGTTCAGCTGCCGACTTCACCTTTAATGCCTTCCTACTTCATTCACTTCCTACCGTCATTCTGGTAGCCGGTATCACCTTCTTAATGTTTAAGTTCTTGTTCCGCAAGGAGCTCGCAAAAGAACCTGAAAACATCAATGAACTCATGCAAATGAATGAGTGGGATGCTATCACTGATGCAAAAACACTTAAGAAAGGTCTTGCAGTACTTGCCGGTGTTGTGATTCTCTTCTTCTTGCACGGGGCACTGCATTTGGAGGCATCGCTCATTGCACTTATGGGGGCGTCACTCATACTGTTCTTGGTAACTGCGACAAAAGATCCGCAGCCGATTATAGAGAAAACAGAGCTTTCGGTATTACTCTTCTTTGCATCGCTCTTTATTACCGTTGGTGGTCTTGAGCATGCAGGAGTACTTGAACAACTCGCACATTTCATTACCGCAAGTGCAGAGAGCAATCTCTTGCTCACCGCAATAATTATCCTCTGGGTGTCTGCTATTGCGTCAGCAATTGTCGACAACATTCCGCTTACTGTTGCCATGATTCCTATCGTACTCTACCTACAGGAATCAGGTATTCCTGTTGACTTGCTCTGGTGGGCACTTGTCTTCGGAGTTGGTTTTGGTGGTAACGGATCACCTATCGGTTCAACCGCAGGTATCATTGTGGTGACTAAGTCAGAACAAACAAAAGAACCTATCACGTTTAAGAAGTGGCTCAAGTACGGAGTGCCTGCAACAGCTGCTGGACTCACCATCGCAAGCGTCGTCTTGGTTATCTTCTATTACACTGAGTTTGTAAATGTAACTACTCCACACGTTGAGGCAAGTACCTCAGTAATTGAAGAAGTCATCGATATGGATGCAGCAGGTGGTCACTAAAAACATGGTGCGCATGTCACAAAAAGACCCGCATTAGCGGGTCTTTTTTAAATTACATAAAATTCTAGTAGTTCTTTAGTTGGGCGGCGCGTTCGTGGTAGCGAATCTTTTCGAGTGCCTTTGCCTCAATCTGACGGATACGCTCTCGAGTAACGCCAAACATCTTACCCACTTCTTCGAGTGTGTGGCAAATGCCCTCATCATTCAAGCCATTACGCATTTCAAGAATCTTTCGCTCCTTGTCTGAGAGCTCATCGAGTACTGCATGAATATGCTCTGAGAGAATACGTCGGCTTGCTGCTTGATCTGGCGACTCCATCTTGTCGTCAGCAATAAAGTGCCCGAGGGTGGACTTGTCCTCGCCCTCATCACCAACTGGTGACTCAAGTGACACTGTTGCCTGACTAATCTTCTGAATATGATGTACCTTATCGACATCAAGCCCCATCTCAACCGCAATTTCCTCCGGCATCGGGTCACGTCCAAGGTGTTGTGAGAGTTCACGTACCTTTTGCTTATATTTTGCAATCGTTTCCACCATGTGTACCGGGATACGAATGGTTCGTGACTGGTCAGCAAGTGCACGAGTAATAGCCTGGCGAATCCACCACGTTGCGTATGTTGAGAATTTAAATCCCTTTGTGAAATCAAACTTGTCTACAGCTTTAAATAGACCAAGGTTTCCCTCTTGAATGAGGTCAAGCAACGTTAAGTCGCTTGAGCGACCAACGTACTTCTTTGCGATAGAAACAACCAGGCGAAGGTTCGAACGCGCGAGAATACCACGCGCTTCATCGTCTCCTGCCTCAATGCGCATTGCAAGTTCACGTTCTTGCTGCGCAGTAAGAAGTGGATACTGTCCGATTTCTCGAAGATACATCTGTACCGAATCTCGTGATGATTCACTACCTGAGCCAAACTTTCGTCGCTCAAGCAATTCGTCCGTATTGTCTTCGAGAATACCACCACTCTCGAGGATATCGATACCGGCAGCTGAGAAACGTTCGTACATCTCCTCAAGAAAAAGAATGTCTGTTTCAATAGTTGGAAATTCCTTCAATATCTCATCGTAGGTAATGTAACCACGCTCATGTCCCTGCTTAATAAGTCGTTCCGCCTGCTTTTCCTTTTTGGTGGCTGTGGCGCTTGGCGGTGTTCGTTTCGGAGTCATTTTTTTGACCGAAGTAGTCTTAACTACCGCCTTTTTCTTAGGCGTTGCTGTTCGCTTCTTTGGTGCTGCTTTTTTAGGAGCCGCCTTCTTTGAAGCCACTTTCTTCTTTGCACCCGCTGATGTCCCTGCCTTTTTAGCAGATTTGCGGGCAGTTTTCTTCACCGCCTTCTTTTTAGCCATAATTTCTACTACTTTATAGTTTTTTTGCTAATTTACAAGTGATTGTCAAGTTGTCGCAGTCGAGTAAGTAGCGCCTGGTATTTTTGTTCATATTCCGCTACCTGCTCCTCATCCCCCTCACTTTCTGCTTTTCGGAGCGCAATACTCGCTGCCTCCACCTCTTTTCTGAGCTCTTTCTTAGTAAGACGGTCAAGGAGCTCGTGTATTGCGTGCTTCATGCTCTCTTCATCGTAGTATAGTGCTTCAAATATAAAAGCTGCTTCACGGTTTTTTGCAAGTCGCTCTCGTAATGCCTGGTATCCAAGTGGTGTAAGTGCCTCTTCTATCTGCTTTTCAAGTGCCTGCAAATCGACGAGTGGCTTTGGGAGTGATTCTTGCCATAGATACATAAGTACGAGTTCTTCTTCAGCAGCACGTGATGTATCCTTCTCTTTCGAACTCTGTGCGTGTGAAGTAATTCCTGTATTTGGTGTAGCACTTTTCAATTTTGACAGCTCTTGCCGAACCGCTTCTTCACTCACACAGAGCTGCGCTGCGACTCGCTGAATGAAGTGACTTTTGTCTATTTCGTTCTCAATATCATGCAAATATGGCAATACTTCTTTTTGTACTGAGAGCTTAAACGTACGATCGTCCTTTGCCTGCTTTCGGTGGTACTCAAGCAGAAAATCGATAACATGCTTTGCGGTTCGCACTTGCTCTTTCCACGTATCAACTGCGCCTGCTGCCAACATATCTGCTGGGTCAGTTCCCTCAGGAAGAGCAACAATCTTTACATCGAAACCGGCACGCAATGCCGCTTGTGCTGACTTGCCGGCACTTTTAATACCTGCAGTATCAGCATCGAGTGCAATGCAAAGGTTTTGCGACATCCTGCCAAGCAATGTGAGGTGCTCTTGAGTAAGTGCAGTGCCAGAGAGTGCAACAGTGTTTGTATATCCTGCCTGGTGTGTTGCAATCAGGTCCATCTGCCCTTCAACTAGGACTGAGAAATTCCGTTTTCGTATTGCCTGTCGTGCTCTGTCGTAACCGTAGAGAATTTTTGATTTGTGGTACAAGGCTGTTTCAGGAGAGTTTATATACTTTCCTGAAGGGTCGTCTTGTTTTTCGAAAATGCGTCCTGTAAATGCGACTACACGGCCAACACTGTCGGTAATCGGAAACATAATACGAGAACGAAATCGATCATACATCCCCTTGCCCCCCGCTTTTATGAGACCTGCGCTTTCGATATCTTTCTCAGTAAAACCCTTTTCTTTCAGGTGTGTAAGAAGAGCATCCCACGCATCAGGTGCAAACCCGATACGAAAGTCGTGTATCGTTGCGTCTTTGAGACCACGCTTCACCAAATACTCTTGAGCACGTGGCGTATGGGTCAATGCCTCTTCATAAAATGAAGTTGCTGCCTCAAGAATTGCATACAAGGTATCGGTTGTATCCTTCTCGCCCTTTCCTTTCTCAAACATCAACGTAACCCCGGCCTTGTCCGCCAATAACGTAAGAGCTCCCTTGAAGTCCAATCCTTCGATTTCCTGGATGAATGTGAAGATATCCCCTCCAACACCACATCCGAAGCAGTGGTACGTCTGACGCGCCGGAGATACCATAAAAGACGGTGTCTTCTCGGGATGAAATGGACATCGTCCCTTCAAACTGCTTCCTGCGGGCTTTAATTCGACGTACTGTCCAACAACCTCTTCGATAGAGAGTCGTTCTTTTATTTGTTCCACATTACCGGTTGCCATAGATACCTATATGCACATGGTACCACGCCCTCACCGAGGACGTGGTTACATCATGTGCCGACTATCGGAATTATTCTTCGCTACTGGTGTCGTGAGCTGCAAGTTCGTCTTGAAGCGCGCGCATTGATTCGTACTTCTTGCTTCCCTGGAAACCGGTTCCGGCAGGGATAATGCGTCCAACGATAACGTTTTCTTTGAGGCCTTCGAGTCGATCTTCAGCACCACGCACTGCTGCTTCCGAAAGCTTGCGTGTCGTGTTCTGGAATGACGACGCTGAAAGGAAGCTGTCTCGTGTGAGTGCCGTTTCGGTAATACCGGTTACGAGCTGGTCAGCAACTGCCGCAGTGCCACCCAACTCCTTCACACGCGCATTTTCACGTTCAAGCTCAACGTCCTCGACAACCTGTCCGATTGAGAACTTGGTGTCACCAACGGTTCGGATCTTTCGTCGAGAGAACATTTGCTTAATCATGACTTCAAGATGCTTTCGTGAAACTGCAATACCCTGAAGCTCGTAAATCTTGTTAATCTCAGAAATGATGTACTCCTGCACAAGCTCTTTACCAGCGTAGAGGTACAAGTCTTCGAGTTCTGCCGAACCATCAGTCATAAATTGCCCCTTGGTTACCGACTGCCCCTTCTTTACAAGAATCTGACGTACTGATGGAACCTTATATTCGAGGTCGCGTTTTCGAGAATTTTTACTGCTTCCTTCCGGCAACAGTACAATAACTGAATCCTCTCCTTCCTTGATGATATCTGAAACGACTCCATCAATTCGTGCAATTACTGCCGGGTTCTTTGGAGAACGTCGGTCAAATACTTCTTCAACACGTGGCAAACCTTGCGTGATGTCTCCACCAACTGATGCGGCACCTCCGGCGTGCTTGGTGTTCATTGTTAGCTGTGTTGATGGCTCTCCGAGTGATTGTGCCGCTATTGTTCCAACTGCTTCACCAATATCTACCAATTCGTTGGTTGTAAGGTCATATCCGTAACATTGCTGACACACACCACGCTGTGTTTTACAGGTCATTGGTGAGCGTACAATGACACTCTGTACTGAAGAGCTTTCAATCTTCTCGGCATCAAGTGCTGACACAAGGTGTCCGCGCCCAAAGAGTTCAGTACCGTTGTCCACAATAGCTTCAGCAAGTACTCGTCCCTTCGTTGCACGTCCCAATGAAACCTCCATGCCGAGTGCGTTCACACGGCTGACACTTACCCCTTCTTTGGTAGCACAGTTTGCTTCAGTTACCACGATGTCTTGTGCGACATCAAATAAACGTCGAGTAAGGTATCCGGCTTGTGCTGTCTTGAGCGCCGTGTCGGCAAGACCTTTACGCGAACCGTGTGTCGTAATGAAGTACTCAATTGGCTTCATACCTTCTTTGTATGAGGCAATTACCGGCGTTTCGATAATGTCGCCATTTGGGTTCTGAATAAGACCCTTCATACCGGTCATCTGTGTAAGCTGCCCGATAGAACCACGAGCTCCAGACGTAATCATGTCACTGACTGAACCATGCGGATCAACAGCTTCCATTACTGAGTCTTCAATTTCTGTTTTTGCACGCTGCCAGATTTCAATTGCCATACGTCGGCGTTCACCGTCGCTAAGCAAACCTTCGTTGTACTGGTCGCGAAGCTCAAGCACTGCCTTGGTACTCTCTTCAATAATCTGTGCTTTCTTCGCAGGTGTTGCAAGGTCAGAAAGACCCCATGTAATACCGGCGTGTGTTGCGTACTTGAATCCGAACACTTTGATTTTGTCGAGAATGTTTGGCATTCCGTCGAGACCGTAGCGTGCGATGAGGTCGTCAACAATCTTGTTCATGCGACGACGGTCAACCGTCTCATTGATGTATGGGAAGTCTGTTGGTAACACTGAGTTGAACAAGAGACGCCCTACGGTTGTTTCAAATAACTGCCCATTGAATTGTGCATACTTTGCAGAGTCACTTGGCAACACCTTGATACGTGTGCGGAAGTCAACAACGCCATAGTCGTATGCACTGATGGCACGGTTAGTTGTCTCGAATATCTGTCCTTCTCCCTTTGCACCTGCTACTTCCTTGGTCATCCAGTAGATTCCGAGAATCATGTCTTGTCGCGCGTTTGTGGTTACATCACCACTTCCCGGCTTCAAGATGTTTTTCTTTGAAGACATGATGGTGCGTGCCTCGTGCTGCGCCTCGTCTGAGAGCGGTACGTGTACTGCCATCTGGTCACCGTCGAAGT
>DFRR01000001.1:84407-85676 GCA_002378745.1 Patescibacteria group bacterium UBA3458
CCGTCGAAGTCAGCGTTGAACGCTTCACAGACGAGTGGGTGCAACTGAATAGCTGAACCTTCAATAAGTACCGGACGGAACGCCTGCATACTCTGTCGGTGCAACGTCGGGGCACGGTTGAGCAATACGTGTTTATCACGAATGACTTCCTCGAGTATTGCCCACACTTCCGGGATACCTTCTTCAATCAAACGTCCGGCACCACGGATATTGTATGCAATTTCGCGCTCAAGAAGTCCTGAGATAACGAATGGGCGGAACAACTCAAGAGCCATGTGCTTTGGTAGACCACACTGGTCAAGTGCCAAGTCAGGACCGATGACAATAACAGAACGTCCTGAGTAGTCTACTCGTTTACCGAGCAAGTTCTGACGGAAGTATCCCTGCTTTCCTTTAAGGTAATCTGCAAGCGACTTCAGTGGACGTGATCGCTGACCACCTACTGAGTAGGCAGTGTTTCCACGTCGTACTGAGTTGTCGAGCAACGCGTCAACAGCCTCTTGCAGAATACGCTTCTCGTTTCGCAAGATAACGTCAGGTGCGTAAATGTCTTTCAGTTTCTTTAGACGGTTGTTTCGGTTGATAACACGTCGGTAGAGGTCGTTAATGTCTGAACTGGCGTGTCGTCCACCTTCGAGCGCCACCATTGGGCGAAGTGCCGGTGGAATAACCGGAAGCCGTGTAAGGAACATCCACTCCGGTCGGACATTAGCTCCCTGCATTTGTGTTACAAGCGAGATACGCTTTTGTAACTTCGCACGGTCAGCGGCACCTGCTTTGTCGTATTCAGTAAGGAGACGCTGCTTGAAGTCTTCAAGGTCAAGATTTGCAAAGATATCGTAAATCGCTTCAGCTCCGATACGTGCCTCAAAACATGAAGAGTACTTGAGTGCAAACTTGTGGTAGTCAGCTTCATCAAGCACGATTCCTTCTTTGATGCTTTCGATTTCCTTCTTTGCAACAGTGGCAAGATCTTTGAGTTTCTTCTTTGTCTTCTCGTCTTTAACGTCCTTGCTCTTTGCTTTGAATTCACTTTCCAAGTCACGCAGTAGTCGCGACTTTGATTCCTCATTCACTTTCGTAATGATGTATCCGGCAAAGTACACTACCTTCTCCACTTCAGCTGCTGAAATGCCGAGCAGAAGTGCGATACGTGACGGAATACCACGGTGGAACCAAATGTGTGCAACCGGTGTTGCAAGCTCAATGTGTCCCATGCGCTCTCGGCGCACCACGCTGCGAGTGATTTCAACACCACACTTTTCACAG
>DFRR01000001.1:85799-95656 GCA_002378745.1 Patescibacteria group bacterium UBA3458
CAACACCACACTTTTCACAGATAATTCCTTTAAAGCGGATACCGCGGTACTTCCCACAGTAACACTCAAAGTCTTTTTCCGGTCCAAATATTTTTTCGTCGAACAAACCGTTCTTCTCCGGTCGCTGTGTTCGATAGTTGATTGTCTCCGGCTTTACTACTTCACCGCGAGACCATTCTAGAATTCGATCAGGTGACGCAAGTTTGAGCGTAACCTTGTCGAAGTCGTTGATGAGCATTTCTTTGTTTGTCTTCATACGCATTACTTGTCGTCGTTATCCCTTTCTAAGTTGATGTCGAGCGCCAATCCTCGAAGGTGGCGTACCAACACATTGAACGTCGCCGGCACATTCGGATGTCGAATTCGTTCACCTTTTACAATCGAGTCGAATGCTGCTGAACGTCCGAGAATATCGTCAGATTTGATAGTGAGCACCTCACGCAGCGCGTATGCCGCGCCATAGCCAAGGAATGCCCACACTTCCATTTCTCCGATTCGCTGACCACCGTTTTGTGCTTTACCACCAAGCGGTTGCTGTGTCGTAATTGAGTACGGACCAACAGAACGCATGTGAATCTTGTCTTCCACCATGTGGTGCAGCTTCAAGATGTACATGTTTCCAACTGCAATCGGTTGGTCAAATGCTTCTCCGGTGCGTCCGTCGTGTAATGTAATTTTTCCAGTCTCAGGGAAACCAGCTTCCTTGAGTTCGTTGATAATTTCCTCTTCGGTCGTTCCTGAGAACGGCGGTACGATTGCCTGGTATCCAAGCTCTTCCGCAGCAAGTCCGAGATGCATTTCGAGAATCTGCCCAAGGTTCATACGAGATGGTACTCCCAGCGGTGTGAGAATGATGTCGATTGGCTCACCGTCTTTCGTATATGGCATGTCTTCTTCCGGAAGTACACGTGAGATAACACCCTTGTTTCCGTGTCGTCCCGCAAGCTTGTCTCCAACTGAAATGTTTCGTAGCTGTGCGATTTCGATGTGAATACGCTTGATAATACCTGACTCAAGTTGATCGCCATTGTCTCGTGAGAATACACGTACGCCCACAACACGACCACGCTTACCTGCCTCCATACGAAGTGATGTGTCTTTCACATCCTTTGCCTTTTCACCAAAGATAGAACGAAGAAGACGTTCTTCCGGAGTAAGCTGTGTTTCTCCCTTAGGTGTTACTTTACCTACCAAAATATCCCCTGCGCGAACTTCAGCTCCGATGCGTACCACACCCTCTTCATCAAGGTTACGTAGCTTCATTTCAGATACGTTTGGAATGTCGTACGTCGTTACTTCAGCTCCAAGCTTAGTGTCACGAACGTATGCCACAAACTCTTCAATGTGAATTGATGTGAACTTACTGTCCTTTACAAGGCGCTCTGAAATAACAATCGCGTCCTCGTAGTTTGAACCTGCCCATGACATGAACGCAATGCGCGCGTTTTGCCCAATAGCGATTTGTCCGTTCACACTTGATGATGTGTCCGCAAGTACGTCTCCGCGCTTTACTTTGTCGCCCACCTTTACAGAAACACGCTGGTGGAACACCGACATGTTGTTAGTTCGTGAGAATGAAACGAGTGGATATTCCTTTTCTTTGCCCTTTGCATCCTTTACAACAACCTTGCGTGCGTCGGCAAACGTTACCACTCCGGCGTCAGCAGCAATGATAAGTCGTCCCGAGTCACGCGCTGCGTTTTCTTCAATACCTGTTGCCACGTATGGCACTTCCGGCACGATACATGGAGTTGCCTGCTTCTGCATGTTTGAACCCATGAGTGAGCGGTTTGCATCGTCGTGCTCAAGGAATGGAATCATGGTTGTTGCAACCGAAAACGCTTGTCCGGTTGCCACTTCCATAAACTCAATGTCCTTTGGCTCCACAAAGAATGGCTCACCTTTCTTGCGAACTTCAATAAGCTTCTCGACTATTTTTCCTGTCTTGTCGCGCTCGGTTGCGGCGTGCGCGATGTAGTACTTCTCTTCATCAAGCGCGTTGAGGTATACCACTTCGTCGGTAACCTTTCCGTTCTTCACGCGTACGTATGGTGTTTCGATAATACCAAAGTCGTTCAAACGTGCGTGTACTGCAAGACGCAAGATAAGACCAATGTTTTGTCCTTCAGGAGTCTGAATCGGACACAAACGTCCGTAGTGACTGGTGTGCACGTCACGCACGTCAAAGCCGGCACGCTCACGTGTGAGACCACCCGGTCCGAGTGCCGAAAGTGTTCGGAGATGCTCAAGCTCACCGAGGATGTTGTTCTGGTCCATGAACTGTGAAAGCTGGTTTGTGGAGAAGAACTCCATAATTGCAGCCGCAAATGGACGTGGATTTATGAATTGGATTGGTAGTGTTGTTTCAGCATCAACAGTCGACATGCGGTCTTGAATGTTGCGCTTCATACGGCTCATACCGATGCGCACTTGGTGCTGCATCATCTCGCCGACGTAACGAACGCGACGGAATCCAAGGTGGTCAATGTCGTCTTCAGTTGCACCCTTTGTGCTGTTGAGCTCAATGATTTTTGCAACAATGCGTACAACATCGTCTGTTGAGAGTGTCTGTTCATCGAGTGCTTTGTCGGTGGTTGGAAGTTCAAATCGGTGGTTGAACTGGTAACGTCCAACGCGAGAGAGGTCATATCGCTCCTTACTGAAAATTGAATCAACAAATTCACGAGCACTATCCGGAGTTGCAAGATCACCGTCACGAAGCCGTTTGTAAATCTCAATGTATGCGTCAGCGGTCGATTCAGTGTGGTCATTCGCAAGAGACGCCTTGATGACATCTTCTGCTCCTGTCACACCTTTGAGGGCTTTAAGCATTGCCTTCTCGTCGGTAAGACCAAACACCTTGAAAAGCGTAGTGATTGGGAACTTTCGCTTGCGGTCAATCTTTACATAGATACCACCATCCGGCTCACTGTCGATTTCTACCCATGCACCGCGAGCAGGGATGACCTTTGCACCGAAGTACTCACCTCCCTTGATTTCGTTCTTCAAAAAGAAGACTCCGTATGAACGAGCAAGCTGCGGCACGATAACACGCTCAACACCGTTGATGATGAACGTCCCGTGGTCAGTCATGTATGGGAAGTCAGCAAGGAAGATTTCCTGGCTCTTTGTTTCTCCCGTTGTCTTGTTGGTAAGTTTGGCATCAATGCGAAGTGGCACCTTGTAGGTAAGGCGCTTGTACTTTGCGTAATGCTCATCGTATTCGGGTTCCCCGATACTAAAACGAGAAATGTCGAGATCAAACTTCTTGCCGGAATAGTCAGCAATCGGTGAGAACTCTTCGAAGACGGCTTTGATGCCTTCTTCGATAAGACGCTTGTACGAATCGAGTTGTTCTCGTACAAGGTTTGGCGTCTCAGCAAGGTTCTGTGTGAACTTGCCGAAATGCTTCTTCGGTAGCGCAGTGTTACTCATATGACACAACAAAACGAAATGCTCTCTCCCTAAGGTCGAGCCTCGTTTTCATTTACACACTATGTTGATAAAGGAGTTCCGCGGGGACTGGGAGCCATTACACCGCGCAACACAAGTATTAAAAACTTTTCGTAACACAGCCTCACCCAGAAGCCTGCCACAACACAATCCACAAAAAGATGGCGGTATTCTAACCCTTAAAGCAAGGTGTGTCAAACGACTATTTTCGCTTTGTGAAGATGCGTTCTGCTACGAAGTGAGCAAGATCTTCATCTTCGAGTGGTGCAAGGTGTCCTCCCTGCACTGAGAACTCTTTCGCGCGATCCGTAAGCTGGGGCTTCAGTGCGTTTTTTACGAGCGCACGCTGTCCTGCCGGACTCACTAATCTATCGTTTGCCGGGATGACGACATCAACGGTGAGGTTCTTTGGCCAGTCGCTTGGTGTGAGCGAACCAAGTGTCTCAGGCCGCATCATGAGTGCATATCCTTCGCCTCCGGCAGTCGGCACTTTGCTGTCTACGATACTTTTCTTGAATTTTTCACTCTTCAATGGACCAAACAACTCGACGATATCCTTATCGGCCATGTCCATATCCTCCCCACTAAACAATTGCTTCACGTAACTTTTAGAGAACGGGACCGAGAGCACGTTACGCACTATTACTCGTATGAACGGTGGCGCAACAACAATCTGTTTGCGTGCCTCTTTAGGAATTGCGGGTGCAAGCAAAATGATGCGCATTTTGGGGAGAGTCCATCCTTCTTTCTTTGCATCTTCAACAAGTGTCGCGATAGCAGCAAGTGTTGCAGCACCACCAGCACTATGTCCTACAATTGTTAATTCTTCTGTTTGTTCCTCACGTAATGCTTCATAGATGGCCTGTTCAACAAGATGAACACGGTCATCAAAAGATTCGTGTTTCTTCTCTCCTTTGGAAACAATACCAAGTATGGGCGAGGAATCCTTGGATATGGGCTCTTGCGCCTTTTGTGTGCTTTCTACATGCTGAAACTCCGAGAATGCTTCATCATGTGTATTGACCACGTACAACCGCGCAGTTTGCATAGCCCCCTGAGACTTTTGTGACTCAACACCTCGCTCTGTTTCTATCTCTCGCAAAGAATGTGTCAGAACATCAAATATGGGACTCGTTTCTGACAAGCCAGGGACAAAAATAGCGGCACGTTTCTTTCGCAATTGCTCGTGCCCTTCACGCTCTCTTACATTGTCGTTGCTAGGCGTTCTTTCTACAACCATTACAGATAGTGTAACACTAGAAAACCTTAACAAGACGAAAGCGTGGGTATATAGTACCGTGAGCAGTACACATCGGAGGGAGTGCCGTGATACAACGCGAAATCTGCGAGATACTTCTGCAGAGCGGCATACTGTATACGCATACCCAGTATTGGATGCACGCTCTTGCCATTTTCGGGATTATCTGTGGCGCGGGTTATGCAATCTACAGATTTGACCGACCTAAGTATGCCCCCATGTTTATGATTGCCTCGTTTATAGGCATTCTAATTGCAATGGGTGTCGCTTCGATACTATTTCTCCATATAACCACACTCAGGGCATGTGCTGCATGAGCGTGGGCGAGAACAAAAGGCGGGAGTAACATCCCGTCTTTTTCTTTTTGTAACCACGTGTTATAGTCGTTGCCGAAAAACAGCAACCACGGAGTATTTGGATGTATAACTGTTTTATTAGCAGTGTCGAGTTCTACGGCTCTCAGTTCGTGACCGCCTATGGCGACAGAGCCTTAGCTACGATTCTGATTCTGTGGCTGACAATTACTCTGAGCATATGGCTCAGACGCCACTCCTACAACAGGAAGAAGGACTATTCTCGCGAAGCAATTGTTGGTGGTACACAATATACGCTACTGGCAATGTTTGTCGTCGTGATCCTCTTTCTCGTGTGGGTGTTTTTCAGGATGCCGCTTGTCTGTACGTAATGCAGCAATCGGCAAAAAAGGTCGGTGCCTCGCGGTTCCGACCTTTTGTTTTGCAATGCAATAGAAGAGCCAGTGGCATCCACCTAAGGACGCCACTGGCTGTTTGTCGCTTTTTGCTGCTGCTCAAAGCATGACGAGATCACCAGGAACCGAGCATACTGATCGTCCATCGACGTGTGCACACCAACATCGTTTCCATTGGTCGAAGGATAAATATCTGACATGGCCCGCTTCCAACACCATGCGTTCGGGGAACAGTCGTACACCATACTCATCTGAAAGATGGGTGCCCCCTATCGTGGACTCGGCAATTTCGTCTCCACCACGCGTGGTAAACTGAGCAATACGCCCAACAATCTCTTTTGTCTCCTCCGGCAAACCGATCCGAACCCGCGCTTGCGCAAGCTTGTTCTTAGTCGGTTGAGTTAACGCGACTACTACTTCTTCCATGTAATTGACCTCCGGTGTTACACAAAAGCTGCGGGAGAATACCGCGCTTTATAGAGTGAGTCAATCTCTACTCAAATCGCTTTTACTTCTTTTTACTTTGTTTCCACTCCTCGATTTTCTTGTGATGTCCTGACAACAGTACTGCCGGTACTTTATATTTCCTTTTCTTCCACTCAAGTACTTCCGGTCGGGTGTACACTTCCGGGCTCGCAGTTCGTGTATCTTCAAGTGAGTTCGCATTTCCCAGCACACCTGGCACGTTTCGCGTTACGGCGTCCGCAACTATCGCCGCAGGAAGCTCACCCCCCGTGAGTACGTACGGGCCAACGGAAACAGGTTTTGCTTTTAGTATCTTTACTACGCGCGCATCAATACCCTCGTAGTGTCCACACAAAAAGATAATATGCTTTTTGGTCTTTGCGAGTTTCTGTGCGTCGGATTGTACGAACTGTTTGCCACTAGGTGAAAAGAAAATGACTTCCACATCTTTTTTGTCTTTCCGTCCGAGCGCTTTCGTCGCAGCTCGCAACACACTCTCGGCTTCAAGTACCATGCCTGGACCACCCCCGTATGGTTTTTGGTCGACTCGCTTGTGTTTGTCTTTAGTGAAGTCCCGTGGATTGTAGAACGAGACTTTGATTTTTTTATCCTGTTGTGCACGCTTCAGCATCGAGGCACCAAAATACCCCTCAAGAGACTCGGGAAATAACGTGATGATATGAAAATGAATCATGCGCAAAAGTAAAGCATATAAATATGTTACAGCAAAACCGCCACGCACGAATGTGCGTGGCGGTTTTTTCTATCAACTATAAACGAGCAACTACAAACTCTCTTAGAGTCCGAGATCTTGCATCGCTTCATCAACTGACTTTGATGCCTGGCTGCGCTCTTCTGAAGACATCTCATTGCGCTGTGCAGGAGCTGCTGTGTCTCGTGTACGCGGTTCTCGTGGCATGCCACCTTCCGGCTCGTTAATTTTAAGGTTTACACGAGCGTCGTACTTCATACCAACGACGCGCAACAGTGTGCGGATTGCCTTTGCGGTGTTTCCGGCACGACCAATAATCTTTCCCATGTCATCCTTGTTCACATCAAGAGTAAGGAGTACTCCCATTTCGTCCACGGTGCGGTTAACCCTTACATCGTCAGGGTTATCCACTAATGCCTTTACTACAAACTCAAGAAAATCTTGATCCTTTTCCATGACTATCTGAATTATTTCTTTCTAAAAATGTGTCGCGTACTGCGACACATTCATTATTACATGCAAGTGTGGTAAGTCAACGAACTTACGCTTCTTTCTTTTCTTCTTCTGCTTGCACTTCTTCCGCTGCTGACTCTGCTCCTTCAGTAGCGCTCGGAGCCTCTTCTGCAGCTGGTGCTGTTGCTTCTTCAGCAACTGAATTTTCCTCACTTACCACCGGAGCTTCTTCAGCCTTTGCTTCTCCTGCCTGCGCAGACAGGTCAGCTGGTTGTTCTGTGACAATCGGAGTTTTCTTTGGCAATACGTTAACAGTATTTCCTTTCACGATACCTGCCTTCACCAGCATGTTATGGACAGTGCCACTCGCCTGTGCGCCGACATTGAGCCAGTGCTGAATGCGTCCCTCTTCGAGTTTTTGTTCCTTTGTCTTTGGGTTGTAAAAACCTACGCGATCAACGTGTTTCTCGCTCTTTGAACCCCGAGTATGTTCCGTAACAACCACGCGAAATGACGGGTCGTTCCTTCTTCCTATTCGTTGTAATCGTATCTTTAACATATCTTCAAATGAATGAATGAGCGCAACTATAACAAAATATCACGCAATGTCTATACTTAGAGGCAATTCTGGTGTATGGTGTCAGAAACAGTCCTCGGCACAAATTATTAGGCGCCCCCTTATATAAGGGAGCGCCCGTACCTTCCCTGTTACAGGAAGAACAATGAACCGACTGCGGTCAATGGTACCATAGTAGCAACTGACGACCCTGTTGATAGATGGTTATGCAACATAAAAAAAAGAACAACAAGAAAACACGTACGCGAAAACCGAGCACGCATCGGGCTCGCACTAGCTCACAGAAAGGCAAGACGCAGCACCTGACCGGCATATTGAGCGTAACAAAAAGCGGCATTGGATTCTTCATGCATGAGTCCATAGAAGAAGATATCCGCATCGAACGTGCACACCTCAATACCGCACTCGATGGCGATACTGTTGAAATCGTTCGCCTCCCAAAGATGCCGCGTGACCCCCGACATTTCGGGAAAGTACTCCAGGTGGTAGAGCGTGCACAACGCCAATTTGTAGGTGAGTTACGAAAAGAAGACAATCAGTGGATTCTTGTACCTGACAACAAACGCGTGTACACACCGTTTCTACTTGATGACGTTCCAAAGGACACACCTCTCAGACACAAAGCGCTTGTTGAGTTCGTTCGTTGGGAGCCCACCGAAAAAGCACCACACGCGGTTATCCGCGAAGTTATTGGGCGCGCTGGAGAGCACGAAACGGAAATGAAGGCCATTTTGCTTGCCCGCGGATTTGTGAGTGAATTCCCTCCGGCAATAGAACAAGAAGCACGAGCGCTTCTTTCCCAGCGAGAAGTGCCGTCTGAGGAACTTGCCTGGCGAAAAGACTTTCGTGATGTGGTAACCGTCACTATCGACCCACATGATGCCAAAGATTTTGATGACGCACTCTCGATACGAACGCTCCAGAACGGTAACACCGAAGTCGGTGTGCACATTGCGGATGTAACTCACTATGTGCGCCCGGGAACGCTTCTCGAAAAAGAAGCGCAAAAGCGTGGCACATCGGTGTACCTGGTGGACCGAACTATTCCAATGCTCCCAGAAGTACTTTCAAATGACCTTTGTAGCTTACGACCACATGAAGACCGTCGGGCATTTGCAGCTGTATTTGAACTCAATGAAAAGGCAGAGGTGGTGCAGCACTATTTTTCAAAGACACTCATCCGTTCCGACCATCGCTTTACGTACAAGAGTGCACAAGACGTACTTGATGGCGTCGACACACAATCTCCATTCGCGGACTCTCTCACGACTCTGTGGGCACTTGCACGGAAACTGCGAAGCGGTCGCGTTGCTGCCGGAGCAATAGAATTCGAAAGTGACGAAATACAGTTTGAGCTTGACGCCCAGGGCAAACCACTCAAAGCATATGTAAAGGAACGACTAAATACCATGAAGCTCATTGAGGAGTTTATGCTTCTCGCAAATCGATATGTGGCGACACACATCGCATCACACAGCAAGGGAAAGAATCCCTCGGACTCAATGTTTGTGTATCGTATCCACGACATGCCAAATGTCGACAAACTCGCGGAGCTCGAAGTATTTTTGCGAGCACTTGGACACGAACATCTCAGTGGTAAAGACCCGCAACAAATTAAGGCACAAGACCTGGCAAAGCTCATGCGCGATATCAAAGGCACGCCGGAAGAAGCAGTGGTGCAGATGGCGACCCTTCGTTCTATGGCAAAAGCAGTGTACAGCGATAAGAATATCGGGCACTTCTCACTCGGGTTCACCCACTACACACACTTTACCTCCCCTATCCGTCGCTATCCGGACATGATGGTGCATCGCATTCTAGCAGCACACCTCGACAAATCACCTATTCCCGCTGATGAGATCAGTGCGTACCGACGGCTCGCTATTGAATCAAGTCAACGTGAAGTTGAAGCAGTGAGCGCCGAACGTGAATCAATCAAGTTTAAACAGGTTGAATACATGCACAATCGTATTGGAGAACTCTTTGAGGGCAAAGTGACCGGCGTTACCAAGGGCGGTATGTTTATTGCCGAAACCGTCACCCATGCTGAAGGTATGGTTCGCATGAACAGTATTCCCGGTGACTGGTTTGAATTAAATGAAAAGCAATACTCCATTGTAGGGCGCAAAACAGGCAAAACGTACCGCATCGGCGACACTGTACGCATTCGCCTCCGAAATGTGAGTCTTGACGCCCGTGAAATTGATTGGGAAATTATTGAGCACTAAAA
>DFRR01000001.1:95865-110986 GCA_002378745.1 Patescibacteria group bacterium UBA3458
CCAGTTAACTGGAGTATTTTAGCACGCGCAATTGCGAAATTGATTGGGAAATCGTCGAATAGCTCGCCACATTCTTTTCCACCCCCACCCCTTCCAAACTTCATGGACATGCTATTCTAAATCTATTAGAAAGCATAATTTCGAGTCGCTATGGGAATGGAGAATTTACAACCCACCAAACCACAGGAGAAACCCGAAGAGCAGCAAATTGCAAAGCCGGAAATTATCAGTCCGAAAAAATCGCAAGAGAAAATCAAAAGACCCACATTGCGACAACGCTATGAAAGAACATTCGGCACTGAAGAAAGTAAGAGGCTGGCAATATCGGGCTATTTACATATAACTCGTCGCGGAGATGGATATGTATCGACACTTAAGTATGGAGACGTTTTCATTAGTGCCGAAAATTTGAAGACTGCTTTTCCTGGAGACTACGTTACGCTTGTTGATAAAAAACCAAAGAAACGTGCTGGAAGAAAAGCCCCCGAGGGAATTATTGCCGAGGTAAAGCCTACCCGTGAGCTTTTTGTTGGTGACTTACGTGAAGTCAAAATGGCTGGCGGAAACACCGAATTCATCCTCTCACCAGAGAACGTACACCGAGATGTTTCTTTCATTCTTAGTGGGAATGTTCCACGAAACTTAAAGGAGAGCGATAAAATTGTCGTTCGTTTTATCTCTTGGGATGGATCCTCGGATAAGATGCCGAGAGTAGAATTTGTAAAAAGGCTCGGAAAATCAGGTGAATTCAGAGCCGAACGTGATGCGATTCCGTATGCATATGGATTTTCAACCGAATTTCCAAAAGAAGTTCTAGATGAAGCAAATGAGATTGCACAAACGCAACGTGACATATCACCAGAAGAGCGAGCGCAGCGAACTGACATGACCGATAAACCATTCATTACCATTGACCCACATAATGCAGGAGATATCGATGATGCTCTCTATGTAGAAAAGCAAAAAAACGGCAACTTCAAAGTGCACGTTGCTATAGCTGATGTTGCACATTACGTACAACCAGGATCAGCAATTGAGCGTGAAGCGGAAAAACGCGGTACCTCAGTCTACTTTCCACATGAAGTGCTACACATGCTCCCACCGGTCCTTTCAAAAGATTTATGTAGTCTTGTGCCAAATGAAGAGCGTCGTGCGAGTTTATATACTGTTGAAATCAATGCTAAGGGGAAAATTGTCACTCCGATGACGTTTGAAAAAGCGATTATCAAATCCGCTCGCAAATTTACCTATGCAGAAGCACAGCGTTTACTTGATAAAGAAATCGAGCGAATTCAGAATGAAAAGGATCATGAGTTTGGTAACTTATTTAGACGTCTTGTGTTTGGTGAAGAGTCAACTCAAGGCGCCGCGAAACCGAATGCAGAAATGTTACGGGCCGCATGGAATGCTGCTCGCGCTCTAAAACGGCATCGTTTGAATACTTTTGGCTCGGTTGAGCTTGGTTCAGATGTTGAGTCTACGTACACGTATCAAAAGGGAGAGCTTGTAAGCGTTAAGGCAAAGACCCTCCAAGACACTAATTCTCTCATTGAGGAGTTCGCACTTGTGAGCAACTGGGGCTCCGGAGAAAAGATTTCTCAGAAATATGCGGGTAACAATAAACTCTCAATGGCTATTTTCAGAGGACACGACATGCCTGATCCCCAAAAAATGCAGAAGCTAAAAAAGCAACTCGAGAAACTTGGGCTCACTAAAGCTGCGCGCACAATACCTAAGAAGGGAGAGATGGACGCACATGCTATGAGGCGATTACAACGAGAAATTGACGAATCATCTGCAGAAGAAATGGTGCGAGTGCAGATAATACGCGCAATGAACAAGGCACGATACACTCCTAAGCCGGAGCCTCACTTCTCGCTTGGCATCCCTAGATATGCACAAGTCACTTCGCCGATTCGACGCATTGGAGACATTTTCAATACCCGCGCACTCGAAAAGAAGACTCCGCTCCTTCGTGAAGATATGGATAGAAATCTTCTTATTTCGCAAAGGGCAACTGAACGCTCTCGTGCAGCCGATAGAGCCCAGGAAGAAATGGAAAAATTAGTAAATGCTGACTTTGTATCGAAACAAAAGGAAAGGACGAAGGTGCGAAAAGGACAAATAACTGATGTGCAACCAGGAAAAATTGAAGTTATGGACCTAGATACAGGTATCGAAGGTGTTGTGTATTTTAAAGGCGAAGAATGGAAGTTTGACGGGCAAAATTGGTTACTCGCTAACCAAAAGACCGGTGAACAATATACCATTGGTGATAAGCTGAATGTTTCAGTTAAAAACACCAACATTGCTCGCAGACACATTGAATGGCAGCTAGTGACTACTTAGCTACACTGACCGCCTCATCGAACTTCACCCCAGTACCACATCCTCCACTCCGTTTCGGCTGGCTACGGGGCAAGCAGAAAGATTAGTCGTTACTTCGCAACACTGAGCGCGTCTTCAAACTTTACAGACAATAACTTACTAATGCCATCACTACCCATCGTGACACCATAGAGCTCACCTGCCGCTTCCATTGTCTGGCGGTTGTGTGTAATCAATATGAGCTGACTACGCTCTGAGAGCGTACGAACCATTTGTGCGTACTTACGTGAGTTTGCCTCATCAAGCGCCGCGTCTGTTTCATCAAGAATAATAAATGGTGGCGGATTGACCTGACTCATAGCAAAAATCAGAGCAATTGAGGTGAGTGCGCGTTCACCACCTGAGAGCACATCAAGCGTGTTTACTTTCTTTCGTGGCAATTGCACTCGCACTTCGATCCCCTCTTTCACTTCCTGTTCCGATACTTCTTCTCCATCCTCTGTAGTTGTCGTTCGTACCTTTTTAACCAACTTCAGCGATGCACTACCACCATCGAAAAGCATGGCGAAGAAGTTTTGGAACTCTTCATTTATCTTCTTTAATCCATCTTCAAATCGTGTTGCAATCTCCGCATCAAGACTTGCAATAATGTCGAGCAGTGTCTGTTTCGAAGCTTCCAAGTCTTCCAATTCTCGCTCCAAGAATGCATCACGCTTTTGTGTGTCTTCGTACTCGCGAACGGTGTCTTCGTCGACAATACCAGACTCTTCTAGCCGTGCTTCGATACGTTCTATTTCTCGCATTGCATTTTCTTGTTCTTCCTGTGTACGAACCTGATGCACCGTCTCACTCTCGAGATGTGCGCCAAGATCTTGTACTTTGTACTCAACGTCCGTGAGACGCTCACGCACCCGAGCAAGTGTAGTTTCTTCGCGCTGTATATCTTCAAGAATTCGCTCTATATCACGCTTTTGTTCCTTGAGCTGGAAGTATCGTCGCTGTGCTTCTTTTTCTCCTTCTTGCTTTTCAGTTATCTGACGAAGTGCATCTGCTCGTTTTGTATCCAATGCCGCCTCCTTCTGTGCAAGCGTTGCAAGTGCTTCGCGCACCTCGTCGAGCTCTTTGGTGAGTGTTTTAAGAAGTTCCGGATTCTGGGGTTCCGGTACATTTTCAGCAGAACGAAACTGGTTCAGAAAAGTACTGAATCGCGCCAACGTTTGAGTAAATAATGAAATATCGCCCTCTTTCTGTACCGTTCTAATATCGTCCTCAACTTCTCCAAGGAACGTTTCGACCTCAGCAAATGGTACCGCGCGAGTGCGCGATTGTGTGTGTGTCGCGGCTGTTTTCTCTACAAGTGCTATCTGCCCCTCAATGCGTCCGCGTGAGTGCTCTAGTGAACTTCGCTCGCGAGTACATTCTTGTATCTGTGTATCAATAGTACGAAGCTCAGCGGTTTCTTGTGCGTATCCTTCCGGCTCTTTCTGTTCCTGCAATTCACTCGATACATCTCGCAATTGCTGTTCCGGCTGTACACGCGCAGTGGTAAGTCGTTGTGTTTCTTGCACTATACGAGCACGCTCGTGTGCAATATATACTGCATATGCAGTGATGAGCGCCTGTTTGAGCTCGCGCGAACGTTCGAGTTTTTTCATTTGCCGCTCAAGGAATGTGAGGTGTGGCGCAATCTCACGTCTGAGAATACTCACCTCTTTCATGTTCTCGGCGGTTCGCTCAAGCTTACGTTCGCTTTCTGTTTTTTTGTATTGATAGACTTTGAGCCCAAGTGCTTCTTCAATAATTTCTCTCCGCTCCTTTTCTGACGCCCCGAGAATTCTATCCGCCTCACCTTGCGAAATAATATGGTGTCCGGAAGCGCCAATCTTTGCACCGGAGAGAAGCTCGTGTATATCCTTGAGTCGTACACGACTCCCGTTGATTGCATATTCGTTTGCACCATCACGATAGACGATGCGTTCAATCACCACTTCATCAAAGTCGATATCGAGTAGCTGTTTTCGGTTATCGAATGTTACGGCAACTCGTGCTCGACTCGCCTGTGGTGTGCGTTCATTCCCTGACCAAATGAGGTCAGGACCACGTTTGCCACGCATTGTCTTCATCGATTGCTCTCCAAGGACAAAACGAAATGCCTCAGCAGTGTTTGATTTACCTGAGCCGTTTGGTCCAACAATTGCAGCAATGGGTGACGTAAACGTGAGCTCGCATTTTTTTGCAAATGACTTAAAGCCCGAGAGCTCAATAGACTTTAGATACATACCTCCATAGTGTAGCGTAAAGCCTTTATACTTGGTAGTTGTGTGTACTGAAAAATCACCAATTTGCTAAAGCAAATTGGTGATTTACACACGTGTCTCTTTATACAATCAACAATGTCCTCTAGACCCACTTTTTTACTTCAAGCGCTCGACGAGCCGCAGATTGCTCCGCTTCCTGCTTCGAGCGACCTTCCCCTTGCGCAATCGCTTCCCCCTTTACAAGCGCTGCTACAATGAACTTCTTGTCATGGTCGGGTCCTGCTTCCCTCACAAGTTCATATGAAGGAGTGACTGAGTATTCTTCCTGCACCTTTTCCTGGAAATAGCTTTTGGCATCCTGCCAGAGTCGTTTTTCGACAATTTCATCAATCTTACTGAACAGACTACTTTCGATAAACGCACGAGCTGCTTCATATCCTTGGTCAAGGTAGAGTGCTCCGATAAATGCCTCAAACGTGTTCGCAAGGATATACTGTCGAGCGCGCCCGGTGTCTTTCGCTTCTCCCTTTGATAGAAGTAGGAAGTCATTCATGCCGAGCTCGGTCGCAGCCGCAGAGATACTTTGTGTGTTTACCAGTGCCGCACGAAAGGCGGTAAGCTCTCCTTCCGGACGCTCTGGAAATCGGACAAACAAGAAGTCAGTGATGACGAGCTCGAGTACCGCGTCACCTAGAAACTCGAGTCGTTCGTTATGTTCTTTGGCAACATCGCGATTTTCATTCACATAGGAACGATGCGTAAACGCAGTTTGCAGAAGTTGCTTGTCTTCGAATGTATACCCGGTCTTCTTCTCAAATAGACTAAAATCTTTCATATGATTATACGTTTGTGACCGGAAACGCACTCAAGACAAAATCGTACTAAGCACGATGCTGAATGAGCACATTCACGGCGCGAGTAATGATAGGTAAGATATCATCGTAGAAATTCAAATCAACAATATCAGCAAGTTTAAACCACTGTGCGTCGTCGAGACCACCTTCACTCTTGAGCGTTAAGTCTTCAAATTCAGTCTTCACAAGATAGTACGTTCCATGACGTTTTTTCTTGCCTTCCTCGGGATCAGAGGCAACGTAGGTATTCTCACCAAGCGCACTGACGATAGTACCGGTGAGGCCTATCTCCTCTTTTATCTTTCGCAGCACTCCGTCTTCGCCTGTTTCTCCCTCGTGTAGCTTTCCTTTGCAAAGCGTCCAGTGTCCGAATACATCATGGACCAATGCAACAAATAATGTTCCGCCTTCCTCAGCGTACACCACTGCGCCGACAACCTCCTCGGTACGCAAATCGGCATCACTGATAGCAGCTTTCCCTTTCTGCTCTTTTCCGGGCTCGCCCATCTCTTTATATACGGCACCTAAAACACCGTTGATGAATCGCCCACTTGACTCACCACCGAATTCCTTACCAAGCTCAATTGCTTCGTTGATAGCAACCTTGGGTGGTACTTGATCGCGATCTGCGTAGAGCAACTCAGAAAGACCTAGCCGCAGAATATTTCGGTCTGTTGTCGCTATCTTTTCGAGTGGCCACTCGGGTGCTGCTTTTGCGATGATTGCATCAATTTCCGCCTGCTTTGCCAGTGTGGTATCCAAAAGCTGCTTCATGAATGGAAACAGACTTGAGTTAGGAGCGAATTCGGCTGCGTTATTTACCAGAATGTCTTCGGCACGAGACTTATCCAAACCATCCGAGTCGAGTTCGAACAGCGTTTGAAGAACAACAGAACGTGCAGTGTGCCGGTTTGACATAAGAACAGATTACATAGATTTTAGCACATCGTGCATAGCAAAATACACACCGAGGGTGTGTATTGCTTATTCTTCGCTTGATTTCTTTTTCGCGGTCTTTTTAGTCTTCTTATCCTCTCTCTCTTCTGCTACCGCTGCTTTTGCTTCTTTTTCGTTTTCATTTGCCGTACCTTCTCCAAATGCTCGGTTCTTCTCCTCACGACGCTTCATACGAGCTTCTTGCTTTGCAGCTACGTTAACGACTTCACGACCACGGTAGTTCCCACATTGCGGACACATACGGTGTCGGAGATGCTGTGCATTACATTTTGCACACGTTGAAAGACGTGGCTCTTTAAGCGCGTGATGTGAACGGCGATTACCGGTATGTGCGCGGGTGACCCGCATTCGTACTGACATGGTGTGAGATTATACGTAAAACTCCAAAAAAGGCAATAGTTTCCTGAATATACCAATAAAAAGGGCGCCCGAGCTCTCGCTCGTGCGCCCTTCGCGTCTTTACTTTGTCTTGGAAGACTGACAAGTGCACCGAGCATTCTGAGCTATCGCCAGTGCGTGGATTCTGTCACCACGCGCTATTGCAACGTGCGGTTGATTGGCAAGAATCTGCGTATGGACTTCCCGTTCATATGCTTTTCCATCACTGACAAATTCCGGCTTGAGCACGAAATGACTGTCAGCAACGCAATCGTGGCCGCATGCCGAATCCACACGTTCGTAGGCACATAATGTGCAGCACACGCTCCGACTCCCAAAGACCGTACTCGGTAATTCGACTCCGGCGAACATTATTCGCAGGAGCTCTTGCCTCGTCATTACTGTTGGCCCCTCATTAGACACTCAAATTTCTCCTTTAACTGCCTTGTGGTTTACCAGACGCACGCACACTGTATATCCTCATACACGCCGTGTCAAAAAACTTTTTCGGTGCGAATCGCATATCCCAAATGTGCGTATGGCTTTGTAGTGATCCCTTGTACCATAGCCTTTATGTCCATCAAATCCATATTCGGGGTACTGAAAACTGAGCGTGCGCATTTTCTTGTCCCGCGTCACTTTTGCTGCAACCGAGGCAAGTGCAATAAGCGGCTCCTTTTCGTCCCCTTTTATAATCGTTGCCTGGTTTATGAACGTCGTCGGTGCATGGAGCCCCCCATCAAGCAATACTAAAATATCTTCTTGTGCCGTACCGTCCGGAGTGAGCCTGCGCAATACACGCCGTATCGCCAACTCAATTGCAACGTTAATACCTTCTCTGTCAACAACTCGCGGTCCAACCAAAGCAACTGCGTGGTGTAGTTCTTTGTGTCTTCGTATCCACGCAAATAACTGTTCCCTCTTGCCAACGGTTAGCTTTTTTGAATCTCGCACTCCTTTAGAGAAATATTCGTGCTCGATTTTCAGAGAAAGCGGCGCAAGTACCGCGCCGACCGCAACCGGACCAGCCACTGGACCACGTCCCGCTTCGTCTATTCCGATAATATATCGTGCACTCACAACCTTATTTTAACACTTTTATCGAAGTCTATTTGGCCGTGGTATCTGTGGAATACGTACTTTGCTATACTAGACGGTAATGAGCGCTGACTTTACACATCTACACGTGCATAGCCATTTCTCGCTACTCAATGCACTACCTAAGATTCCCGACTTGGTCGCCGCGGCAAAAGCAGACGGTCAAACCGCACTTGCCCTTACGGACGACGGAAACCTGTATGGCGCAATCGAATTCTACAAGACGTGTCAGAAGGAAGGAATAAAACCAATTATCGGCGTTGATTTTTATGTAGCTCCACGCACACGACACGACAAAGAACATCGCATCGACAACCTTACCTCACGCCTCGTGCTACTGGCAAAAAATAAAGCTGGTTATGACAACCTCATTAAACTCGTTACTTACTCCTATACCGAGGGATTCTATTACCGCCCACGAATCGATGAAGAACTTCTTACGCAATACGGTAAAGATGTGATTGCTATCCTTCCCTCGTTCGCATCCCCGGTGTCACGCGCACTCAGTGAGAACGACCTCGAGAAAGCAGCTGAACACCTTCGTGCATACAAAAAATTGTTTGGGTCAAATCTCTATCTTGAAATGACACATCACCCGGAAATTGATGGTCATGAAGCACTGCAGGAACAAATTGTTACCCTCAGTAATGAACACGATGTGCCACTCGTCGCAGCGCATGATGTGTACTACATGAACCGCGAAGACAACTTAGCACGCGAGTTGGCACGGAAAATCCAAAGCGGTACACATCTCATGGGTGACGAAGCAGACCGCCTTGATGATTTCTCATTCATCACACAAAAGACTGCGCAAAGTTACTTCAAAAAATTCCCGGAAGCACTTGTGAATTCAGTAAAAATAGCGGAGATGTGCAATCTTGAATTAACACTTGGAGAATGGATTTTTCCTGAGTATCCGAAAGAACCAAACAAAACTTACGACCAAATGCTGAGGGAAGCAGTTGAGGAAGGCTTACGGACGCGAGAGATCACCACTACACCAGAAACGGCAGCGCGTATTGAGCACGAGCTCACCATTATTCGCGATAAGGGCTTCTCGCCGTACTTTCTCGCCGTGTCCGACTTGTTACAGCACGCCAAAAGTGCCGGCATCTACACCAACACCCGTGGCTCTGCTGCCGGTTCGTTTGTGTCGTATTTAATTGGCATTACCAACGTAAACCCACTTGACTATAATCTTCCCTTTGAACGCTTCCTAAACCCCGAACGTCCATCTGCTCCCGACATCGACATGGACATTGCCGACGATCGTCGCGATGATCTTATCGACTACGCTCGACAAAAATATGGTACTGACCACGTCGCACAGATTGGTACGTTTGGAACCATGATGGCACGCGCAGTGGTACGAGACGTTGCTCGCGCACTTGGGCACTCATACGCAGTTGGCGACCGTATTGCAAAACTCATTCCCATTGGAGCACAAGGGTTCCCGATGACTATCGACCGCGCACTTGAAATGGAGCCGGAGCTCAAAGAAGCGTATAAAAATGACGCCGAAACACACGAAATTATTACCCTTGCAAAAAAGCTTGAAGGTAACGCTCGACACATTGGTGTACACGCTGCCGGTGTGGTCATTTCTCCAAAACCTGTTATTGAATACACGCCACTGCAGCCCGACCCAAAGGGAGGTAAGACCATCACCCAGTACAACATGTACTCAATTGCGGATGAATACGGCGGTGTTGGGTTGCTTAAATTTGACTTCCTGGGACTCAAAAACCTTGCCGTGCTTGCTGACTCTATAAAGAGAGTACGGAAAATCCATGGAACGATTATTGACCCTGATGGTATCCCACTTGATGACTCGAAAGCGTTTGAAATGTTGGCCACCGGACACACCATGGGTGTCTTCCAGATGGCGAGTGCCGGCATGACACGCTACTTGATGGAGTTGCAGCCGACAAACATCAATGACATTAACGCGATGGTCGCACTCTACCGACCTGGTCCAATGGAGTTTATTCCTGACTACATTGCACGAAAGCGAGATCCATCGAAAGTAAAGTACATCGACCCACGACTTGAGAAATATCTTAAGCCGACACACGGTATCCTCATCTACCAAGACGACGTCATGCTCATCGCTGTTGAACTTGCCGGCTACTCATGGGGCGAGGCGGACAAGTTCCGTAAAGCCATGGGTAAGAAAATCCCGGAAGAAATGGCAAAACAGAAGGACCGATTCTATGAAGGCTGTGTTGAACACGGTATGGAGCCGGATGTGGCGCGCAAGTTGTGGGACATGATTGAAACGTTTGCTGCATATGGCTTCAATAAAAGCCACTCGGTCAGTTACGGTAACTTAGCGTACAAGACCGCATACATGAAGGCGAATTATCCGCTTGAGTTCATGTCAGCATTGCTCACCGCCGACTCAGGCGACGTTGATAAAATTGCGGAAATCATAGAAGAATGTCGTTCAATGGGCATTGAGATACTGCCACCTGATGTAAACGAAAGTTTTGAGGAATTCTCGGTAGTGCCGGGCAAAAATCAAATTCGTTTCGGATTGAAGTCAATTAAAAACTTCGGATCTAACGTTGCTCATGCAATTGTGGAAGAGCGAAAAGCACACGGTGTATACACCGACATAGAGAATTTCTTGGAGCGCGTACGTGGTGCAGGCATGAATCGCCGCGGACTTGAGTCACTCGTACAAAGCGGCGCGCTTGACCGATTCGCCACTCGCGGCATCTTGCTTCATAACGTTGAGATGTTACTTACATTCCAACGTGAAATGAATAAGCGCCCCGAAGGGCAAGACTCCCTGTTTGGTGCCACTGAGTCAACCCATGCACTTACTCTCGCTGCGTCAGAAGATGTTGGTATGGAGCAACGTCTTGCATGGGAGAAAGAGCTTCTTGGATTGTACGTATCCGGACATCCACTTGAAGCGCATGCAAAGAAGCTCAGTGGGAAACCAAATATTTCTGAAGTAAAGAAAAAACACACGGAAGGAAGCGTGACGGTTATTGCCGGCATCGTTGCTGAAAGCAAAACGATTCTCACAAAAAATGGTGAAAAAATGTCGTTCATACGACTTGCTGATCTGGAAGATTCAATAGAGGCAGTTGCATTCCCCCGTGTCCTCACTGAACATGGCGAGCTGCTCGTTGCCGACACCTGTGTACTCCTTAAGGGGCGCGTGTCGAAGAGAAACGATGAGGTGAGCTTCATTATAGAAGCCGTACGAGCACTGTGATTCAAGTTGGTAGTTGGTAGTAGTTGATAGGAACAGCGAGTAAAACATGTAACTTACAGCAGGATGAAAGGATGGTTTGCCGTAACTTATCAGCAATGATACTATTTCTATATTCGGAGATTGCTTTGGCTACCACCCAAAGACTTGCGTGTCGTAAGACCTAATCCGAAACAAAAGAGTGCCTCTGCCTGCCGTGAGCATGCAAGAGGAAGCTAGGTGGAACCGCGGCTACATTTGTAGATCGCCCTAGTAAGTACACGACGATTTGTCGTTTTCTTACTAGGGCGTTTTGTTATTAAAACCAACTTTTATTATGAGTACACTCGAACATATTCGTCATACCCTTGCCCACATGCTCGCTCAGGCAGTATTGGAAAAGTACCCACATGCAAAACCAACCATTGGCCCGGCTATCGCTGATGGCTTTTACTACGACTTTGATTTTTCCGGTGGCGACGCCCCGGGAGATGCAGACATTGCTGACTTACAAAAAGCGATGCGTAAGAATTTAAAGAAGTGGACACAATGGGAGCGCGCAGTGGTGAGTCCGGAAGAGGCACGAAAAATGTTTAGCGATAACCCCTTCAAGATTGAACTTATCGATGAGCTCGAGAAGGAAAGTACCGAGATTACTCTCTATACTGCCGGCGGCTTTACTGACCTATGCCGTGGTGGACACGCAGAAAACCCTGCCGAGGAGATTGATCCGCAATCATTTAAGCTCCATGCGATAGCCGGAGCGTACTGGCGTGGTGATGAAGCAAATCCGATGTTGCAGCGTATCTATGGGTACGCATTCGAGAGTGCTGAGGCACTTGATGCACATCTTGCAATGCTTGAAGAAGCAAAGAAACGTGACCACCGTAAGCTCGGTAAAGAGCTTGATTTGTTTACCTTCTCAGAGCTTGTTGGTCCCGGACTCCCACTATGGACCCCGCGCGGTACCGTGATGCGTCGCGAGCTTGATGCATTCGTACAAGCGCTCCGTAGCAAATATGGGTATGAGCCGGTCACCATCCCCCACTTCACCAAGCGAGGCTTATACGAAGTGTCCGGTCACTGGGAGAAGTTTGCGGATGAGCTCTTCCGTGTGAAAACTCGCGAGGGCAAGGAGTACGCAGTGAAACCAATGAACTGTCCGCACCATACGCAAATATTTGCACGGCGACCGCATAGTTACCGAGAAATGCCGAAGCGATATTCAGAAACCACCATGGTGTACCGCGATGAGCAATCGGGTGAACTCGGCGGGCTCACCCGTGTCCTCTCTATTACACAAGATGACTCACATGTATTTTGTCGTGAAAATCAGATAAAAGAGGAATTCTTTGGTATCTGGGATGTTATCGATTCGTTCTATGGTGCCTTTGGTTTTCAAATTCGTGTTCGTCTATCATTCCATGAGCCGAGCGAGCAAGAAAAGTATTTGGGTACAAAAGAAGTATGGGAGAAAGCAGAAACTGCCCTTCGCGAAATCGCACAAGAAAGAAATGCAGACTACTTTGAAGCACAGGGTGAAGCGGCAATGTATGGACCAAAGCTCGACTTTATGGCGCTTGATGCCATTGGGCGTGAACATCAGGTTGCTACTATACAACTAGACCTAACGCTGCCTGAGCGTTTTGACCTTACGTGTATTAGCGAAGAAGGTACGAAGGAACGTATTGTTATGATTCACTGTGCCATCATGGGCTCCATTGAGCGTTTCAGTGCGGTACTCATTGAACACCTTGCGGGCAACTTCCCGTCTTGGCTCGCACCTGAACAAGTGCGCGTCATTCCTGTTGCTGATGTGCACGGTGCATATGCAGAAGAGATTGTACGAACACTCAAAGATGCAGGCATTCGTGCCGTGTTTGACCCTGCCGATGAATCACTTGGAAAACGAATCCGTGGAGCAAAAATTGCTAAAGTGCCGTATGTCTTAGTACTCGGTGATCAAGAGGTCAGCGAGCGAAGCTTAATGGTAGAGAGCCGCGACGACGGCAAGATTGGTGCACTTACTGTTGATGCCTTTATTGAAAAAATTCGCTCAGAGCGTGTGTATTAAGTAGATATACAAAAAGCGCCCCGAAGGGCGCTTTTTGTTTTAATGCAATGCTAATTAGTAGCCTGCGTAGTATGTACTATTGCCGAACCGTGGGTGTGCATAGCTTCGTGCTTGCCATTCCGCGATTGCCCGATAGTAGTCACTTACGAAATAATCAGGTGCTACTGGATATGTTGGACGATATGTGTACCCGGTATATGAACTGAGTCGTGGGTATGCATATGCGCCATTGGTCTGTCCGTATGATGGGTATACAGTGGAGTACTGACGTACTGGTTGACTACCATACGAGAGCCCGGCATGAATGCCATTAAAGGCAATGTGACCGCCGTAGCTATTTCCTCGTATGTAGCCACCGCCACATACACCGTCATAACACAAAGAACCACCGATGCCATTAATTACTGCTGCTTTCGCATGCGTAGGGATCGCAGCGACTGCAAACATGGCAAATGCACACGTTACAATCAGTGCTGGTACCCCCTTTTTACTTAAGGTCATACAAGGTTAATAATAGCACAACACAATATACCTGTCAATAGTTTTTCTTCCTTTGAAAGGGGTGTTGGTGCAACAAAAAATCGCTCAGTAGAGCGCTTTTTTGCTATTCTTGCGTGTCTTCTTTGCTGCTAGTAGTAGGTTCCTGTTGTGTAGTTACAGTACCCATAATTCCAACAATATGGCGCCTGCCCCACTTGTCCGTACCACGTAGTGTATTGCGGATAGTAGCCGTAGTCGTATGTGTAGTAATCGTACAATGAGTAGCCATATGATGGATAATAATCATAGTAGTCATACACGTACTGGACTGGTTGCGTGTACTGGTAATACCCGTAGTTGTATTGCCAACACGTTGGATGCGTATACTGATACTGATGCTGGGTATTGTACTGACATCCCGGGTGCTGTGTATTGGTGTACGGATACCTATTGTAATGCCAGTATGTATTTGGGCTCTGGTGCTGCGTCGTTGGGTGGCCAACGTACGAATATGCCTCAGTGGTCTGCGGAGTGATAAAAAGGACTATTCCACTAATAATAACTGCGCTAAGCAGCAAGAATGCGCTTATTGGTGCAGTAAAATATGTTGTGTTCATACGAAAGGAATAATGCTCCTGTAAGGATGGGTTTGTCAATAACGCGCTAGTTTGTAGTTAATAGTTGGTAGTTGATAGTTCCTTATCTCATAAACTGAAACACACCTGCACATGTATGTGCAGGTGTGTTTCTTCTATAAACTATCAACTAAAAGACTGCCGACTCCGTTACCGTTGCACGAATGAGAGCTTTGGACCGTCAGCGCCACGTGTAATTGCAAGCGAATTACTTCCCTCCTGTGTATCGCCGATAGCGATACTATCATCTACCTCCTCTGCCGGTACTTCGTCAAAGAAGAAGTGGTCGTTTTGACCAGTTGCAGTAGCGTATGCGTTACGCAAGCCGCCAATCAACTGCTCACGGAAGAAGAATGCTCCTCCAGCAAGTGCAGCTGCGATAAGCATCAGCACGTATGCAACATCCTCGGTTCCGGTGTATGGCACTTGGTTAATGTGTACATAGCGAGTACCTGAAACGGTTACCGTTGGAGCGGCCTGTACGACACGTGGGTAGCTATATTGTACCGGTGGATAGTACGTCGGGTACGATGGATATGATGGTGTCGTATTGGTGTTAATGTTTGTATTGGTTACGACACTGTTGTCGATATTGTTATTTACCGTGCTTTGAACGTTGTTGTAGTAGCTGTAGTTTGACGACGGCGTGTGGTAAATCGGTCGCTGTGGCTGGTAGTACGCGTAGCTTGGCGAATAGTATGAGTATGACGGGTAGTATCCGTAGTCATAGTCATATGATGGTGTGTACGACGGGTAATAGTTAGGGGTATACGATGGGTAATAATCACCGAAATTATAATCGGTATAGCTGCTCCCAAAATTGTAGTCGGTGTAGTAATCCCCTCCAAAGTTGT
>DFRR01000001.1:111265-111397 GCA_002378745.1 Patescibacteria group bacterium UBA3458
CTCCAAAGTTGTAGTCGGTGTAGGCGGAACTACTGCCAAAGTTATAATCAGTGTACCCGCAACAACCATCTCCAAGGTCTACTCCGTTACCGCCGAAAGAATAGTCGGTATAGTAATCCCCTCCAAAGTTGT
>DFRR01000001.1:111642-115227 GCA_002378745.1 Patescibacteria group bacterium UBA3458
CTCCAAAGTTGTAGTCGGTGTAACTTTGAGCATGTGCAGTTGGTGTCTGCAGCACGACAAGCAGGAAGAAGGTCACCGCAAGCAACACAAAAGTGCGTACTTTTAACGATTTTGACATAAATGTTTCTTTACTACTATTCATGGCGGTTTTTAATAATTTATATTATACAATGATAAATACGAAAGTCAAGGTGCGCAGCAGGGGTTTTTAAGCCCCTGCTGTGACACCAAACTCTTATTCCTCGTTTCAGTCGCGCACCATATGGATACGGAACACACCCGTGCGAAGGAGCTCTTCTCGATCCGCTGGGCCCAGACCTCGTGTGTCATACGTGTTGCAGATCACGGGGAAGGTGGTCTTTTCGACCCATGCCCTCCCGACACAAAAGCTGCCGTTTTTTCCTGCCTTTTTCTCATATTGACGCAGGGGCGGCTTGGCTTTCTTTGGATCAGGGTTGTAGTCCGTGGTATTCGTGTAGAACGAAAGGACGATCGGACCGGGGTTCTCCTGAGTGAATTCGATGCAGACTCGCTGCACCGTGCTTGGTTTGGGAGTCGTATACGTGGCGCTCTGCATCGCCTTGCATTGACTACCACACGACCCACTTCCTGCAAGCGCTGGAACAGCGAACAGAACGAAGGCAAGAGCGACAAAGAGCTTGTACAACATTTTCCAATTCCTCTTCTTCTGGCTAGATGTTGCTAGTCCCACATAAGGACCTTACTAATCGTAATTATGAAATCACGTGTAGAGAGGTCACTACGTAGCGAATGCTCGTATCTTTCTTGGTCAGAAAAAGGGTTGCGGCGAGCGATTGGATTTCTCCGTCGCTCGCCACCACATGACGCATCAGGCTCGCCGCTTGATGCAGGCTGCGTTCACCTGACTTTCGGTCACCTCGATTTCGTTCCAGAGAATTCGAATCGTCCGTCCACTGTTGCGAACCTCGTAGCCGTTGCCTTCCGACATACCGAACTCCTCGGCGAGACATTTTGCGAATGCCACCGCCCTCGGGTCGGTAAGCTTCTGGCTGACCACGGGTTCCTGTTCAGCAGCCGGCACAGAATTCGTATCGCGCTGGGTCGAATTCTCGGCGACTTTGGTCGACCCGTCACCGGAGTGACTGGTCCCGTACAGGTAGCCGCCATAGGCGACCACACCGACGACGATGAGCACGCCGCAAGCAAGACCGAAGAACTTCAAGAACTTGTCCATGTGTATTCTCCCTTTTGAAGTGCCCCCTCGTGGAGAGCTGAAGAAATATAGTCTTGCTACGTCCCTTCAGCTCTCCACAACAAGAGAGCACTCATGTTGTGAATGAGCTAAAAGAGCTAAAAAGAGCGGTGGAGAGACTTTTTATAGACCTCTCCTTGTGTTTTAAATACTATCACACATATGAGAATGTGTCAATGTGTTTAAGGGCTGCAGAAATCCTTATCGACTGTAGGCAGTAGTAGATGTTTTTCCAATGAATTCCGCTTCCACTACCCATCGGTCGGTTTTTGCACCAAAGGAATCACAGGTAAGCAATGTGAGGCGGTGCCCATCCACAGCTAACGCTATCTTGTCATCGTTCGCGCTTGCTTGGTATACGTTTGTTACCTCATACGTATAGGTTTCACTCCCCGACTGTACATAAATAACGTCTCCATTGGTGAGTGTCTCGATGTCATTAAACGCCTTATACAGCTGATTACGCACTACCGGCAAGCGACTTGAGTGCCCAAAAAGCAATACGTTTCCGCCGCGTTGTCCGAGTGTTGCGGAATCAGGATATCGAACGGCAGCTGTTTTTAGTGCTTCGTCAAGCGCTGCGATGTCACGAGTCTGCGGGTTACTAATTGGCAAATCGGTACCAATACTCGGAATCATCAAACGGTCAGGAAACACCGGTATGCTGTCAGTTGTGTAGAGCTGCTCTTGTGTGTTGTGTTGATACGCAACATTTGCCGCTTCCGCAAGACGCTCATTTTCTGAGAGAATAGTTTCTACTTCTGCATCACTGAGCATGCGCATATTGGTGACACTAATAGCAATACCTGAGCCAATAACCACTACAAAGAGCCACGCTGCAAAAAGGCGTATGAGCGTTTTCGGCTGGAACAAAACCCGTGTTATGTCGTCTGGTGTAGTGGTGTACTTCATATGAATATGAGCAATATTATGCATTTAGTATGCATATATGTCAATATACTCAAAATGGCTCTGCTGCAAGGTGTACCTCGCTATAGCACTCGGCGGATATTGTTCTGTACATCACTATTGCGATTCTATTGACATATATATTCTATCGTGGTATTAATTTAAAGTAATTAACACATCACATTATGGCTACAGAAACGAGTAAACGCGGCATGAGCATGAAAAATATTTTTGCGATTCTCGCTTTTATTATCTTGCTTGGCATAGGTATCTGGAGTGCCGTGCAGGTAATCACCTTTATTCCCCGACTCTTCTCTGATTCGGGTACTGCTGTTAATGCGATTGAGTTGGGCGACCGAGATATTGTCGCTGTATTGAGTGCTCAAACTGTTTCCTCAGGTGAGCCACTTAGTATTCAATTTGCTCATCGTGGTGACGACGAAGGTGTTCTCTCTTTCTCGTATGCATGTACCGATGATCTCCACTTTGAAGTTGCCGGAAGTAAAATTGCATGTAATGAACCCTACAGTATCGACCTCAGCGCTACATCACTTACCGTAACGCCCGTATCGACAGCAGTATCAGTTGCGGTACCACTGGCAATAACGTACACCAATGCTGATGGTGAAAGTGTCCGTGATGCACATACGCTTACTGTAACCAATGATGAAACAACAATACCAGTAAGTGAAGTCGAGACAGACGTGTCCACCACAACCACCTCACACACATCAACGAACGCTCCGCGAGAGCCTGAACCAGTCGTCGGCGTACCTGCTCCAACCGGATACTCAAGTCAGATTAGCTATGTGGCAAGCAATCCGTATGGAACACCTGACTTACAGGTAGCGATACTCGCTGTAGGAGAAATCAATGCGTACGGCGCATTTGAAGCTAAGGGGTACGTGCACCCATACGCGCGTGGTGCTGCAAAGTTCCGTGTTACCAACCTTGGAGACAAGAATTCCGGTACGTGGTACTTCTCTGCAGTGTTGCCAACACAAGGTGGATACCTCTACAACTCAGAGCCACAAGTGTCACTCGCTCCCGGTTCATCAATAGATGTATTCATTACCTTCGACCAAATGATTCCGGGTACTCGATCGTTCAATGTGCACGTTGACCCATACAACGCAATCTACGAACGAAACGAATACAACAACATCGCCGGACAACCAATTACTGTTCTGGGCTACTAGTAACGTTACTGCAAAAGCCCCGCAAGCAAAGCTTGCGGGGCTTTTACTATCAACTATAAACTATCAACTCTTTTAGATATCGAGTGTTGCTTCACGTGCATGTGACTGAATGAAGGCCTTACGTGAGGCAACGTCAGTACCCATCAATGTATCAAACACACTATCAGCCTCTTGCCCATCTTCAATGGTTACCTGTTTGAGCACACGGCGCTCAGGATCCATGGTTGTCTCCCACAGCTGGTC
>DFRR01000001.1:115374-120260 GCA_002378745.1 Patescibacteria group bacterium UBA3458
GCAGATTCAATAGTTACTTGTTTTAATACTCTGGTTTCTGGATCCATGGTGGTTGTCCAAAGCTGCTCAGGGTTCATTTCTCCAAGACCTTTGTATCGTTGTACTGACACTTTACCTGATGCCTTCTTTGCCGCTGCTTCGCGTGCTTCATCTTCGTCGGCTGACGAGCTGTCACCATCGTCCTCGCTTGCTTCCCCGTCAGGCTCAACGTCTCCGGCAAGCGCAATCTTTGCTGCCTCAGTATATGCGTAATCCACCTGTTTACCGCGCTTTATTTTGTACAGTGGCGGCTGTGCAATGTAGACGAAGCCGCCTTCAATGACCGGCTTGAAATAACGATAAAAAAGCGTTAGAAGCAGTGTTCGAATGTGTGCACCGTCTACGTCGGCGTCTGTGGCAATAATGATTTTATGGTACCGCAACTTTGAAATATCAAACGTGTCTCCAATTGCGGTGCCAAGTGCAACAACGAGCGCTTTTATCTCATTGTTCGCAAGCATCTTGTCTAGACGTGCACGCTCAACGTTAAGAATCTTTCCACGAAGCGGAAGGATTGCCTGTGTCTTACGATCACGTCCCTGTTTGCCGGAACCACCAGCTGAGTCTCCCTCCACAATAAATATTTCTGACTCCTCAGCTGACTTCGACTGACAATCCGCGAGTTTACCCGGCAATGTAAAGCCATCGAGTGCACCTTTGCGTAACACTGAGTCTTTTGCTGCCTTAGCAGCCTTGCGTGCCTTCATGGCAAGCACTGCCTTTGAGATGATTGCCTTCGCGTCATTTGGATTCTCCTCAAGGAACTCACCGAAGCTTGCCGCAAACACAGCCTCTACTGCACCGCGAGCCTCGACACTTCCAAGTTTACTTTTTGTTTGTCCTTCAAACTGAATTTCCTGCATCTTAACGGACACTACCGCAGTGAGCCCCTCAAGTACGTCCTCACCGGTAAAACCGGACTCGAGCCCTTTCAAGTTCGCTTTTTTAACGTAGTTATTGAGTGTTCGGGTAAGTGCTGTCTTGAATCCGGTGATGTGTGTTCCCCCCTCTGTGTTGTATATGTTGTTCGCGAATGCTGAAATACGGTCAGAAATGTCGTCTACGTACTGCAATGCAACTTCAACTTGTACATCATCCTGTTCCCGTTCGACATAAAAAATCTTTTTGTGTAGCTCTTTCTGGTGTCGGTTCTGAAACGCAACCAAACTGGTAAGTCCGCCTTCGAAGTAAAACGACATCGCTGGAACATCCAGCTCCTGTTCACGTAGATAGAACGTCTTCGTGTCATCAAGCTTCCCGGTGTATTCGCGTGCATCAAGAATAGTAAGACGCATGCCACGCACCAAGTACGCTTGCTGTCGCAAGTGTTCCACGATTGTCTTCCAATTGTAGGTGATGTCAGGAAAGATCGCCGGGTCAGCCGCAAACGTGATGATGGTTCCGTTCAACTTCGAAGTCCCTATTTTCTTTACTGATGCAACCGCCTTTCCACCATTTTTATATTCTTGTACGTGTGCTGCACCTTCGCGATGCACTTCAGCTCGCATACTTGTAGAAAGCGCGTTTACAACTGACGCACCCACACCATGCAAACCACCTGAGTATTTATATCCCTCGCCTCCGAATTTACCTCCGGCATGGAGTGTGGTCATAATGGTTTCAAGTGCTGATACTTTTGTCTTCTGGTGTTTATCAACCGGAATACCACGTCCGTTATCTGCCACACGCACGCGATTGTCTGGCAACAATGCAACCTCGATGTCATTTGCGAATCCACCCATCGCTTCGTCGCGTGAGTTGTCGAAAATTTCCCAGATAAGGTGGTGGAGTCCGTCCACACCGGTGGTACCGATGTACATTCCCGGACGTCGACGTACGGCTTCGAGCCCTTCCAAAACGGTAATATCATCTGCCCCGTATGAGCCTTTTTTTGCTTTTGGTGTTTCTTCTGGTGCTTTTTTTGCTGTCATATATGTTACAAAGAGAGCGCCTAGAGCACTCTCAAAGATCCCTACCAGTATACCAAAAAACGCGCAGAAATGCGCGTTTTTGTGTACATCTACTCCTTCCAAAACTAGCGTATTTCCCAGCCGTCCGTAGCGCGTATTTCCATCTCTATCTGCTCCATTATTCCACCTATCTTCTCGTCTGTGAGTGTCTCAACCATAGATTGAAACACCAAGTGAAACGCATACGAAACACGACCATCCTTCTCGAAGGTATCAAATAAATCGCTACGCTTTAGGAGTGTTCCAGAGTGCTTTGCAACAATATCTTGAATGATACTTGCGTCAGTTCCGGATGGAACCCACACGGCAATATCACGAAGTACAAATGGGTACGCACTTGCCTGAGTGTATGTCACGCCATGAGCAACCGCCGGTGCTTCCGGATATGCATCAGGTGCGGGTACTGCGGTGAGAACCTCATCGAGATTGAACTCAAGCACATCACCATCCGGCTCAGGCAACACTACACTCTTCAGTACCTCTTCGAGTTGTGTTTTTATGTGCGCGAGCACTGTGCGGGTTCGTTCTTCCTTCTTTTTGTTTCCAACGACACGTACGCCGAAAGCAACATGTGTTGATTCTCCTTTGTGGGTGAATACGTTGCCTATTTCGAATAGTGAAAGGTGTTCATATAACCCAAGTAGTGGCATTTGCCGTTCGTTTATATCAAGAGTGGTGCGTATACCATCTGACAAATTGTTTCGCAGATAGTTCTTGTCGCTCGCCAGTGCGTTGCGAAGCGCAATGCTGCCACTACTGCGTAGCGAGTATAGATACACTTCAGTACTTCCCAACGACGTAAGTGTATTTCGTATAATTTCAGAGTATGCAAATTTCTTATTGATGCCGGCAGCTCGTTCCGGCGCAGGCAATTGCATACTTTCAATCATATTGTAGCCATGAATACGGCCAATCTCCTCAATAACATTTTCCGGTAACGTAATATCGCGCCGTTCAAATGGAGCAGTGACCGTAAATACATCACCATCACGCGTATAGACAAACTCCAGGCGTCGTAAGATATCTTCTATCTCTTCAGCAGGAATATGCGTGCCGAGTAGCTTTGCAACATGTGCTGTGTCTACACGCACGGGCGTATTTTCCTTCTGTGGTGCTCCTGCGGTGCTGTAGCCAACGAGTGTGCCGCCGGCAACTTCGAGAACCAATTGCACTAATGCATGCATACCCAAAGGTGGTAGCGCGTCCGGGACGTCGTTTTCAAAGCGAGCTGACGCATCAGTGCGAAGCTTTAGTGCTTGCGCCGTTTTGCGTGTTTGCGCCGGGTCAAACTTCGCACTTTCCAAAATGATATCGACGGTGTCTTGCGTTACTTCAGCGAGAGCTCCTCCCTTTACTCCCGCGATTGCTATCGGCGTGTCTGAATGTGCGTCAACAATAACGGTCATGGTCTCATCCAAGACAACATCGGTGTTGCCAAGTAGCGTTATCTGCTCACCTGAGCGTGCGCGACGAGTGGCGATTGTCGGGTGTGTGCCTCTAAACTTGTGACTATCAAAAACGTGCGTTGGTTGCCCCAACTCAAAAAGGCAATAGTTTGTTGCGTCCACAATATTGTTTATGGACTTCTGCCCGATTGCCGCTAATCGCTCACGCAGCCATGCCGGAGAATCAGTAACCTTCACGCCGGCAATACGTGCCGCGATGTAGTACGAACACGATGCATCAGTACCCAGTGTCACCGTTGTTTGAGTGTCACCGGGCGTCAAATCTACTTGCATACGTAATGGATCTCGCTCCATTGGAATATCGAAGAGTGTTGCAATTTCACGAGCGATTCCTCTGTGTGATAGTGAATCCGATGCTCGGTTGGGTAATACATCAACATCAATGACCGGCGTAGCGCCAACTGTTTCCACTCCTTCGACTTCATATGCGTGGAACATGAGCTTTTCTGCCACGTCTTCAACAGGCGGCAGGGCCCCTGTTGGAAAAAACGTTTGTAACCATTCGTAACTGACTTTCATACAAGATTATTTTGCTGCCGGAAATTGATGAATAAATCGAAGGTCGCCCGTGTGAAAGATGCGAACGTCATCAATACCCCACTTGAGCATGCACAATCGTTCAATACCACCGCCAAATGCCCAACCTTGATATTTCTCCGGATCGATACCTGCGGTACGTAATACATTTGGATGCAACATTCCCGCACCAAGCATCTCAATCCATTTTCCGCGTAACCGCTCAGGAACATGCTCACCCACCAACCGCATATCTACTTCTACCCCGGGTTCAACAAATGGGAAAAAGCCGGGACGAAAACGAATCTCAACTGAACCACCAAGAAACGAACTGAAGAATGTCTCGAGTGTGCCTTTGAGGTGTGCGAGCGTGATGTCAGTACCGACAGCAAACGCATCGACCTGATAGAATTGTGCTTCGTGCGTCATGTCTGTCGCTTCGTTACGATACGCCTTTCCACATGAAATAAACCGCATCGGACCATCCAATTCTTCAAGTTTACGTGCTGTTACCGCAGTATCGTGTGTGCGAAGTACGTTCGTGTCATCAACCCAAAACGTATCTTGCATATCACGTGCAGGATGATTTTTTGCGACATTAAGCGCATCAAAGTTGTAGTGTTCTGTTTCAAGTTCAGGACCCGATGCGACTTCAAACCCCAGATTAGAAAAAATGGCTACGATTTCTCGTATCGCACCGGTTAGTGGGTGAATGTATTCGCGCTCCTTGTCTGCCGACATATTGACCTAGTGTATAGGAAAAAGTCCCCGTTTCAAGCTGAAATTTTGCCTATTTCGTGCTAGAATCCCGCTATATGGAGCTTGGGCAGTTTCTTATGTATATCGTATTGTTTATCTCGTTGTATTTCGAGATTTTTCTGCTTGTCACCTTCCT
>DFRR01000001.1:120378-122276 GCA_002378745.1 Patescibacteria group bacterium UBA3458
CCGTACGGCTGATGAGTTGCCAACCGTTGCGGTTATTGTCCCCTGCTTTAATGAAGAAACGACAGTTGCCGGCACTCTCAACTCACTCCTTGCACTGACATATCCAAAAGAAAAGCTTGAAATAATTGCAGTCAATGACGGCTCTACAGATGCGACTCTTTCGGTCTTACGTGAATTTGAACACAACCCACAAATTCGAGTGATTGATAAAGAAAATGGAGGAAAGCACACCGCAATGAATGCGGCACTTACAACGACACATGCAGAACTTGTCGGCTGTCTCGATGCTGACTCATTTGTTGAACCTGATGCACTTGCACGTATTGTTGAGCACTTCGTATCCGACCCTGAGGTAGCAGCAGTAACACCAAGTATCAAAGTGCACGGTGCCCGAAACGTGTTGCAAATAATGCAGAAAGCAGAGTATGGACTCGCAATATTTGTCCGCAATGCATTCTCCCTTATGGGCTCACTCTTTATTACACCGGGGCCGTTCTCATTCTTCCGACACAGCGTTATTGCCGAAGTTGGTCCGTGGCAGCACGGACACAGTACTGAAGACCTTGAGATGTGTATGCGCTTGCAAAAGAATCACAAAATCGTAACAAACGAACCTGACGCTATTGTCTACACGAAGACACCACGAACATTCAGGCAATTATTTAAACAACGATTGCGCTGGACGTATGGTTTTCTTAAGAATGCGGCCGATTACCGATATATGTTCTTTAATCCGCGGTATGGCACACTTGGTGTACTCGTACTTCCAATGAGTATCATGTCGTTCTTTGCGGCGATAATTCTCTTTTCAACACTCATTTGGAACACGTTGGTAATGATTGCATGGCAGGTTGTACGTTTCCAAACCGTTGGTCTCTCAACGCCAACTGCTCAATTTGATATCTTTTTCATTAATACCGGTGTTATCGTAACTGTAACACTTGCACTTATCGTACTTACCTTTGTGCTTATGGGTATTGGCAAGAAACTTGCTCGCGACCCATTCCTTTCGTTTGATATGCCTATCTATCTCGCTATTTATGGATTCATCACGCCGCTCTGGCTCACCGCTGCAGCATATAAGGCACTCTCAAATACCGGTGTCCGCTGGCGCTAGAATTTTCAATACTCTGGTGTTATAGTGCCGCACACATCATTTTCATTATGAGAACAATTTCTTGGGGAAAATACGTTATTGTCTTTATTATTACTGCGTTCATCTTCTCAACGGCTATTATTGCTAATAACTTCTTTAATGAGAAACGCATTGAGCAAATACGCTCGATTGAGGAAGGTATCTCTATAGACATCCTCTCACTTGAGACGCAGTTTGATTTGCTCCAAGAACAGTCGTGTAAGAACATCTCTGAGGATTCAGTACTCTCTCGTGAGCTCGATACATTGGCAACCAAACTCTCATATGCAGAAGCACAATTGGGTACTGACAACCCTGAGGTACTACGATTAAAGCGTCATTATTCATTGCTCGAAATCAAGGATTTGCTCCTCATGCAAAAGGTATCCGAGAAGTGTGGTCTTGAGCCTATTTTCTTGCTCTACTTCTACTCGAATACAGAGGGTGACTGCCCTGACTGTCGTCGCCAAGGGTTTGTACTCACCGAACTCGCCAAACAGTATCCGCAACTGCGTATTTACTCGTTTGACTATAATATAGATCTCTCAGCTGTTGAGACTCTCATTTCTATTCAAGGTGTTACCGACGAACTCCCTGCCCTTGTTGTTGACAACACACTCTACTCCGGATTCAAGACTATCGAGGATATTGAGGAGATCATTCCACAGCTTGCAACACTTGCGACAAGTACTGCTACTTCGACTGAGCAAGACACCGGACGCTAGATCACGCCCGACGAAGAATACGAGTTAAAATAAACCGC
>DFRR01000013.1:0-36861 GCA_002378745.1 Patescibacteria group bacterium UBA3458
GGTGGAGTTGGTAGACACGCAAGACTTAAAATCTTGTGACCTCACGGTCGCGCGGGTTCGAATCCCGCCCTCGGCACATATGTAAAAAGAATCAGGTGCGGGAACCCATCTGATTCTTTTTACATAAGTAGTGTGTGGGATTCGAAAAGCGGAGCCGCGCGTGCGGCAGCACGAGAAAGCGGCGAGCTCAGACCAAAAGCACTTAGTAGATTTCGAGCCTTGCGAAGAAATATACTTAGTGACTGGTGGTCGAATCCCCACGAGGGCACCTCTTGTTTTCTAACTTGCTTCGCTGCGTAAGTAAACAAAGTCGCCCGCCCTCGGCACCATCATTAGCAGACCAATCTATTTTCTAGTCAAAAGACTCTCCTCATTCGAGGAGAGTCTTTTGATTACTTCAAGTCCGCCCGGTAGGATTCGAACCTACGACAAACTGGTTAAGAGCCAGCTGCTCTACCAACTGAGCTACGGGCGGATGCAGACTATACTACTTCATATTTGGTTTATTTCAATGTTTCTATAGGAATATACCGTGCATATGCTATACTAGCCCACGATTTGCCGGGGTGGTGAAATTGGTAGACACGCCAGTCTTAGGAACTGGTGCCGCAAGGCATGGAGGTTCAAGTCCTCTCCCCGGCACATACAAACGCAAACGTCGGAGTGTATCTCCGGCGTTCTTGCGTTTGTCGCCGAGAGAGGACTTGAAAGACGGAGGCGGTACACAAGACGACGAGCCTGCGAGGAGTGCTTGTCGCCGAGTCCGGGTAGGAGGTTCTTAGCGAGTGCAGCGAGCTTAGAAACCTGACACCAAGTCCTCTCCCCGGCACATACAAATAGATAATGACAAAGCGCGTCTTTGACATTTTGTATTTTTGCAAGCCGCTTACTCTATCGGCAACGTATCCAAATGCTGTCGGTGCTTTTCGCCATAGTCGATTTGGAAATCAAAGAAGGGGAGTTTGCGCAGCTGCATGTGTTTCTTTACGAATGTACGAAATTCAGTTCGCTTACGCTTCGTAAAGTCGAGCGCTGTTTCCTCATAGCTTTCAGGCATGACCGTAAAATACACTGTTCCCTTAGTAAGGTCAGGGGACACATCAGCTCGCGTGACGGTAATGAGGGATTGTCGGTTAGACTCTTTACCGAGAAACTCTGCGGCGAGATGAGCGACTGTCATTGCAACTTTTTGCTGTCGTTGAGATTGCATACTATTTTATAACCATTTCATAGCACTGAAGCATGTCACCCGGTTGCACTGCAACTTCAGACTGCACTTGTGCACCAAATTCATCACCTTCGTTTACACTGTCGACACTCTGCTTGCCACTTTGCAAATTAAGGATATTTCCTTCACTCAACACCGTCTCATTACGAAGTATCCGAATACGAGCTCCCTTTTTAATGCTGCCACTTTTTACTTTTCCACCAATAACATATTTATTTTTTACTGAAGAAAAGTGCATCATCACTTTCGCCATACCAATTTCTTCCAAGGTTTCCATCTTAGGGATACGTTCCTTAATCGCAGTCTCTAACCACTCACTGAGCTTGTAGATAATATTAAATACATGAATTTCTTTTCCGTTTTGCATTGCAATGTCTCGTGCAGATGCATCAATACCGACATTAAACGCAATAACAATCGCATTATGACTTGAAGCAAGAGCAGTGTGCACATCTCCTTCAGAGACGTTGCCGACACCTTCTACAATCGTGCTTATAACAATCCGTTCGTTCTCAAGTTTCTGGAGCTCATGCGCAATTGCCTCAAGAGTACCGGTAGTGTCTGCCTTTATGACAAGTGGAATAAGGTGTCGTTCGTCATCTTCGTTCCATGCTGCAATAGCTCGCTTCGTGGGAGTCGTCGCCTTGGCAAGTTCAGCATCCTTTTTACGCTCGTACGAACGAAACGTACTGCCGACACTCGGTAATGAGTCGAATCCAATGATGCGCACCGGACTGGAGAAGGAAGCTTCCTTTATTGGACGACCTTCGAAGTTCTCGAAAATACGCACAGGAGCCATTGAGCTATCTGCCACCACGTATTCACCACTCTTGAGCGTTCCATTCTTAATCACTAGGGTAGCTGCAACGCCTTTCTTTGGATCTCGGTGTGCTTCGATAACCACACCTTGCGCGGGTAGTGTCGCGTTACCTGAGAGTTCTTCAAGTTCTGCAACGAGTAGAAGAGTATCAAGAAGCTCATCCACTCCTTGTCCGGTTTTGGCAGAAACTTCGTTAAACGGAATGTTGCCTCCCATGCCTTCAATATAGATACCGTGTTCAATAAGGCTCGCTTTCGTCTTATTCGGATCAGCGTTTGGTTTGTCGATTTTATTTATAGCAACAACATACGGAATACCTGCTTGTGTAATTGCACTGAGTGCATCAAGCGTTTGCGGCTTCACGCCTTCTTCTGCTGAAACGACAAGAATAGCGATATCGGCAACTGATGCGCCACGAGCGCGAATTTTCGCGAATGCCTCGTGTCCCGGTGTATCAAGAAATGTAATGCGCTTTTCAACACCTTCGTGCTCGTGCACGACTTCATATGCGCTCACGCGTTGGGTAATACCGCCGGCCTCTGATGCAACGACGTTGGTTTTACGAATATAGTCAAGCAGCGCCGACTTACCGTGGTCCACGTGTCCCATTACGGCAATAACAGGAGGACGAATTATGTTGGTGTCTGTGCTCGTCATACTTAAAAAAGCAAGCGCCGTAGGGCGCTGTATATCGTCAGGAGCCTCCCGAAGATGAGTAGCCTAAGTATGCAATGATTTCCGTGCTTTTTCAAGCGCAGCGCTCTCTTCTTCAGTAAGCATTTGCTCTGCCTTAAAGTCGACGATATTCTTGCTAAATATACTGACGCTGCTACGTGCGTGAAGTGTTGAGATGACAATACCCGTACCATCTTCAGCGACGAATGCTGCTGCAAAGGATGGCTTACTGTCGCCGTTACCCGCAAACGGATTAAAGCGGACAATGCCGACTCCACGAACGCTCGTTTTTACCCGAGCATCGAGTTGTGTAAGCTCTGCGTGAACGGAAGACTTAAATTGCTCGAGGTCCTGATAATCACGTGCAATGGTACCGAGATGTCGTTCCAAGTTTTTGCCGTCACTTCCTCGGGTAAGACGACGGAGGCGAAATTCAAGCATGATATTCCATATAAGCAGTACTCCGATAGCTACGGCAACGGCAATGCTTATTTGAATAAATGCTGACATGCGTCGAAGATTGTAGCATGGACAATATTACTTTGCTGCTTACAATAGCGAATATGTTTAAAAGAAAGGCGAAACGATTTTTCCTTGATTACGCAGCAGGAACACCGATGTCCGAACGCTCGCGTAACGCATACCTACACGCGCTCCCGCATTTCGCAAATCCGCAAGCATTGCATACAGAAGGACTTGCAGCAGCACGTATTCGCGACGAGGCTCGGAGTACCATCTGTACGTTGCTAGGCATAAAAGCTTCAGAGTTCATCTTCACGTCCGGAGGCACCGAAGCAAACAGCTTGGCGCTCGCTGGAACACTGCTCAGGTTGGAAGAGGAGGGGGTTCGACTTGTGGACTGTCATGTTGTGGTGAGCGCCATTGAGCATCCATCAGTGACTGATGTATTCACGCCATTTATTGCGCGCGGTCTCACCATAACCACCGTAGCCCCAAATGAGCACGGTGAGATAAGACCGGAGGCGGTAGCCGCTGCATTGCAGGAAAATACAGTCCTGGTTTCTGTTGCGTTGGTAAATAGTGAAATAGGCACGGTGCAACCATTGCACGCAATAAGCAAAGTTCTTAAGGAGCACACGCCAGTGATTGCTGGGACGACACGTGAAAAAGTGCTCCTGCACGCCGATGCGTGTCAGGGGTTGTATCAGTCGCTCATACCGCAAGGATTAGGAGTTGACTTGATGACGCTTGATTCAGGAAAAATGTTCGGCCCACGTGGTGCCGGTGCACTGTATGTTCGACGTGGTGTTGCACTCGCGCCGGTCTTGCGCGGTGGTAGCCAAGAACAAGGGCTTCGACCGGGCACGGAAAATATTCATCTCTACGCGGGTTTCGCCGAAGCGTTCGTTGAGGCTACAGAGTTACGGGTATCAGAAGGGGAGCGACTTACCGTTATCCGCGAGGCGTTATGGGAAGAACTTGCACAACACGTTCCAGGGGTGATTCGTAACGGAACAGCGCGACATCAAGCGCCGCACATTTTAAATATCTCCGTTCCCGGTATCAGTGCGGAGTATGTCGCAATGTACTTAGACCAACGCGGTGTAGCACTCTCTACTCGGAGTGCATGCTTGGAACGCACTGACCAAAAAGGCTCACACGTGGTTGCTGCGCTCGCACATGCAGACAGTTCATCAAATGGAAATGCATGGCGAGCAACAAGCACGCTACGCTTTTCGTTCGGCAGAGATACCCAGTTACACGATGTACAAACGATAGTGCAGAAAGTGAAAGAAGCTGTTGAAACGTATCAGAGTTTCGCATAGTCATACGCCTCGTTGAGGTCCAAAAGGAGAAGCTATTGACCAGCTTTTTCTCTCGTTGTATTGTGCGATTGCATGAGGTTGCCACCATTGTAATGAGCGGCACAGATGCGATACTATTATGGTTATGGATCTTGAGCATCTCAACAAATCGCAAATCGTGTTGCTCACGATGCTCGTTTCTTTTGTCACATCAATCGCGACAGGCATTGTTACCGTGTCACTTATAGAGGAAGCGCCGACTGATGTCACTCGGGTAGTACAACGTGTGGTAGAGCGAACAGTCGAACAGGTAACTCCGGCAGAGCAACAGGCAACCGTTGTCACTCGAGAGAGGACCATTATCGTAAAAGAAGCAGATTTGATTGCTGCTGCGATTGCAGAAAATAAATCAAAAATCGTAAGTGTCTTTGACGCAAAAACAAACACGTTCGTTTCACTTGGTGTGTTTGTTGACGGAGAGGGCACCTTGGCAGTTGATGCCGGTGCAATAGTAAAGGGCGGTACGTATGCTGTTGATATCGGTACAGATAAACCTGCACCAGCAACCGTTCAGTACGAGGGAGGCGCTCGAGGCATCGCGCTATTGAAAGTAACCGCTGAACGCATTGGCGTTGCTGCAGTAACACCATCACAGGTTGGGCTTCAATTAGGACAGACCGTTGTGGCTTTCATCGGAAACGGTAGCATTACACAGGGTATTGCAACAGCACTTGATGAGGGAGGATTTGCAGGAACAAGTATAAGTGGCGCGAAAATAGCACCGGGCTCGCCACTCATTAATGTTGATGGAGAAGTCGTTGGTATCAGCACTAAAGCATCCCGAGAGGTGAGTGAAGGGACATTTGCGTCAATCCGTGCAGCATTTGCGCAAGCAACAACCGGCACAAATACCGCTGCCACTACAACTGAGAAGGTACCTGAGAGTAACACAAACGCGACTGCGCCAACGACACAGAAACCTGCCCAGTAAGAAGTGCGGGACGCATCCGTTATCGGATTAATAGCAGTAGGTAAACACACTATGCCATTTCAAAATTTCACAACTAAAGCAAAAGAATCAGTACATCGAGCACATCAACTCGCTATTGAGCGTGGACAGTCGCATGTGAGCCCGTTGCACTTGCTCGCAGCACTCCTGTTGCAAGACGAGAGCATGACGCTCTCGATTCTTGAGCGTCTTGAAATCGACACGATACATTTTGCTGACTCAATCATTGAAACACTTGATGGAAATAGCACTGGGACGACAATGTCTGCGTCATTTCAGATTTATCTCACACCTGAACTTGCACAAATTCTGCAAGATGGTGCGCCGCGCGTCGCGAGCACCTTCGGTGATCAGTTCGTGTCAACAGAGCACCTATTGCTTGCTGTGCTCGATAATCCCGGTAACGCCGCCGAAGTACTTGCACGCTTCCAGATAAGTCGTGAGGAAGTAGCACGCATCTACGAAGATGTAAAAGAAGGCAAGATTACTGATATTGAATCACCAAAGCAGAATCGGGCGCTTGCAAAATTCACCCGGAGCCTTACCGAGCTTGCTCGAGAGAATAAACTCGACCCGGTCATTGGGCGTGACAGGGAAATCACACGCGTGATACAAATTTTGTCACGTCGCACTAAAAATAACCCAATCCTTATTGGAGAAGCTGGGGTGGGGAAGACGGCAATCGCCGAAGGTCTTGCACAGCGCATGGCGTCAGGTGACGTACCTGAATCTCTCAAGGGGAAAGATTTGGTTTCGCTCGATTTGGGACTACTTATCGCCGGAACCAAGTTCCGTGGCGAGTTCGAAGAGCGCCTTAAGAGTATTATGAAAGAAGTAGAACGCGCGGAAGGAAATGTGATTCTCTTTATTGACGAAATCCACACCATTGTTGGGGCCGGTTCAGCTGAAGGATCAATGGATGCGTCAAACATGCTCAAGCCGGCACTTGCTCGCGGAGATTTACGTGTCATTGGTGCAACAACGTTAAATGAGTACCAAAAGCATATTGAGCGTGACCCGGCGCTGACACGCCGATTCCAACCAGTACATGTGAATGAGCCGTCTATTGAAGATGCTATTGCCATCATGCGAGGACTTAAAGAAAAGTATGAATTGTTCCACGGCGTACGCATTACTGACGATGCCATCGTTGCATCAGTTGAGCTCAGTAGCCGGTACCTCACTGAACGCCAGCTGCCCGACAAAGCCGTCGACCTCATAGATGAGGCAGCATCAGCATTGCGTATTTCGCTTGAAAACAAACCTCCGCAGCTTGAAGATGCGCACCGTAAGATAATGCGTCTCGAAATAGAACGCGAAGCCCTTAAGAAGGACTTCACACAAGGAGAAAAGAGCGTTAAAGACCGCATGAAAACGGTCGAAAAAGAAATTGCAGAACTCAAAGAAAACACACATGAGCTTGAAGCAAAGTGGCAAAATGAGAAGGAGACACTCACTGACATCAAGGCACTGAAACACGAGTTGGAAGAAGCGCGAATGGTTGCCGAGGCAGCCGAGGCAGCCGCTGATTTGACGCGTGCTGCAGAGATTCGGTACGGACAGATTCCGGAACTCGACAAAGAGTTAAAGGCGAAGATGGCTCGCTTGAAGAAGCTTCAGAGCTCGCGTCGAGTGCTTCGCGAAGAAATCAATGAAGAGGACATAGCTGACGTGGTATCGCGATGGACTGGCGTGCCGGTTACGCGCATGCTCGAGGGTGAGCTGGATAAGCTTTCTCGCATGGAAGAAGCACTACGTACACGTATTGTTGGACAAGAGGACGCCATTCAGAAAGTGGCTGATGCCGTGAAGCGTTCTCGTGTTGGTATCGCAGATCCAAATAGGCCAATTGGTTCATTCCTGTTCCTGGGACCGACAGGAGTTGGAAAGACTGAACTTACGAAAGCTCTGGCAGAGTTTATGTTTGACGACGAAAACGCATTGCTTCGTGTGGACATGTCGGAATTCATGGAAAAGCATTCAGTCTCAAAGATGATTGGCTCTCCTCCGGGATACGTTGGACACGATGAGGGAGGTGCACTCACTGAGCGTGTACGTCACCGACCGTACTCAGTACTGTTGTTCGATGAGATTGAGAAGGCGCACCCTGAAGTGTTCAATATCCTGCTTCAAGTGCTCGATAACGGTCGTCTTACTGACGCAAAGGGACGCACGGTGAACTTCAAGAACACCATCATCATTATGACCAGTAACTTAGGTGCTGAGCATATCGACAAGATGAGCCGCCTCGGATTCACTGAAGACCAAGGCGAGGTAGCACAGTACTCACACAGTAAGGATAAAATCATGAAAACACTGCGTGATTCATTCCGTCCGGAGTTCATTAACCGACTCGACGAAATCATCATATTCGATATTCTCTCTGAGGAGTCAATAAAGAACATTGTTGCAATGCAGGTGGCAATCGTTGAAAAAAGGCTTGCAGCTAAGAAAATCACACTACAATTCTCTCCGGCAGCGCTCACGCACCTGGCACAGAAGGGATACAATCCGCAATATGGTGCACGGCCGCTGAAGCGACTCATTCAGAGCAAGGTGCTCACCCCGGTTGCTGCACTTATGGTTTCGCAAGGAAATGACGAAGGGGGAGTAGTAAAGGTTGACGTTGTAAATGATATGTTCACGTTTGACGTAAAGAAAAAGAATGCGGCACAGAAAAAGCGCCGTGCCCCAAGAGCGACAAAGAAAAAAACTGCAGCCACTGCTGCGTAGGCAAATGAAAAACCCCTCGGAAACCGAGGGGTTTTTCATCGGCGGGCGATGAGGGAATCGACCACCAGTCACTAAAGTGTAATTTTCGTCCTTACGGACTCAATTCCACTAAGTGCTTTTGGTCTGAGCTCGCCGCTTCCTCGTGCTGCTGCACGCGCGACTCCGCTTTTCGATTCCCGGCGCAAGTCCCCAGTAAAACAAAAAACAGCACACTCAGTCGTGCGCTGCTCTTTGTCTTATGCGGGCGATGAGGGAATCGAACCCCCGACATCGGTTTTGGAGACCGAAGTTATGCCACTTAACTAATCGCCCAGTTCGTAAAAAAGCTCCGTAGTGGAGCTTTAGTACTATAGCAGATATTTGCTATTTCTTCATTTCCTTGTGTGCCGTCTTTTCCTTACACCACTTGCAGAACTTATTTAAATCAAGTTTTTCAAGGTTTTCGCCTTTAATTCGGCGGGAAGTCCAATAGTTAATACGCTTACACTTGGTGCACGCGAGTTTTTTCAATTTATCCTGGCTCATGAGGCGTTAACATTAAACAATTGAGCCGTGTCTGTCAACGGGCACAGAACTAACGCTATTTACGCGTTCATCCAACCCTCGTCCAGTCAAAGTCACCAAAATAGTGTTCACAACGAGCCACGCGACGAGCACAATGATGAGCCCAACAACGACTGCCCCAAAAATCTTCTTTCCCTTCTCTACATTACTCGCATTTCCGGTATCAGAGAAAAACAACCAGCCAGCATACGCAAACATTAGTGCAGACGCTGTGATTGCCAGCATGACGATAAAATCGAGTATATTCTTTGCAAGCTGTATGAGGTCGTCCCACCCACATCCGGCGCCACAATCAGGCACAATCTGTGCTGACACGATAGACGGCACGATAAGCGCTGTACCCACCAGCATCGCGAAAGCAACTAGTACATTTTTCATGTACTTATGGTAGCACTTTGCGCCAAACACACACGAGCTACTGTGGGTAATACGAGCGAATTGAATCTTCTGCGTTTTTTGGTACACTCACTCAGTTGCGTCGGTGGCAGAGTGGTCAATTGCACGAGGCTGTAAACCTCGCGACTTCGGTCTACGCAGGTTCGAATCCTGCCCGGCGCACTAAATACAGTTGACCCCAGAGTATACCTCTGGGGTTTTACTGTATTTGCGGTGGACAGAATTCGAAAGACGGAGGCGGTATACAAGACGACTGAAAGGAGTGCTTGTCGCCGAGTCCGGGCAGGAGCCACTTAGTATTTCTGAGTGCGTAGCACGAAGGAAATGCTTAGTGAGCTGACGCCGAATCCTGCCCGGCGCACACCAAAGAAAATCCACCACAAAGGTGGATTTTCTCTATCCAGCAAATCCTTGCGATAGGAAGTCTTGAACCAGCGTTTCTACACCACCAAGGTTGTCACCTTCAAACCATTTGATTGCAGCATTGCGCTTAAACCACGTTCGTTGCCGTTTTGCGTACTTCCAGTCATCACGCTCGATTCGTTCAAGCATCTCTTCTTCCGAACAATAACCACGAAGAAAATCAGCAAGGTGTTTATACTCAAGACCAAGCTCTTCCATGCGTTCCCACGAGAGTCCGTCAGCATGCAATCGTTTTGCTTCTTCAACCATACCTTCTTTCAGGCGTGCCCGTGTCCGTTGACGAATACGCTCCTTCAAAGTGTCATTGTCCCAATGGATACCAATCCACATGGTGTGTATTTCCGGCAGGGGAGATGGCTCCACGTGACCATGAGCTTCAGGTGCAAGCGCTATCTCCAGAGCACGAGTGACACGACGACGAAGCCTGTGCTCACCCTTGCGTTGCAAATCTTGTGCGCGTTCAGGGTCCATCTTTTCTAGCTGTGAGAACAATACATCAATCGGAAGGGAATGGAATCCGGCTCGCAATTCTTCGTTTGGAGGCACGGTACTGAGCAGCTCCGGCTTCAAGAGAGCATCGATGTAAAATCCGGTGCCACCGACAATAATCGGAAGTCTATCTCTTCTGAGTATGTCCGCAAGTACGCGTCGTCCATCTCGTGCAAAATCAGCTGCGGTGTATCGGCTACCAGGGTCTGCGATATCAATACAATGATGCGGCACGTGCCGCATTTCTTTTTGAGATATTTTGCCGGTAGCAATATCCAGCCCTCGATATACTTGTCGAGAGTCTGCAGAAATAATCTCACCGTTATGGCGCTGTGCGAGAGAGACAGCGAGATTGCTTTTCCCTGAAGCGTTGGTTCCAACAATAACGATTACCGGACACGCCGCCGAACTGGCAGATGAGATGCTCATATGGAGTATGGTACTATATGCGCGTTATACACAATAGTAGACACACAAAACTATGGAAGGTACAGAAACATACGATGAATTTGAACTCTTTGGACCATTAAGTGTCGGAGATACAGTTCCTAACTTTGATTTCCAGGCATTTCAAAATGAGGAGATACAGAAGATGAGCATAGACGACTTTAGAGGGAAGTGGTTGGTGCTCTTTTTCTATCCGGCAGACTTTACCTTTGTATGTCCAACTGAGTTGGAAGACCTTGCGAAGCTGTACGATGCATTCAAAAAAGAGGATGCCGAAGTCATTTCAGTCTCCACTGACACAGTATATGTACACAAAGCATGGCATGATACCTCTGAAGCAATCGGAACAATCACATACCCAATGGCGGCAGATCCAACACACGAGCTCTCACACGCTTTTGGTGTGCATGTAGCAGATGAAGGTGTTGCACTACGCGGTACATTTATTATCGACCCAGAAGGAGTGATTCGAGTTGCTGAGATTCATGACAACAGTATTGGGCGCAACATACACGAAACATTGCGAAAGATTCAAGCGGCAAAGTTTGTTCGAGAACACGATGGCAAGGTATGCCCATCAAACTGGAATCCGGGAGACGATACACTAGAGCCGGGTCTTGATCTTGTCGGGAAAATTTAAGGTATTGGTACATAGGTAGCACACAGCTCCACTACTATGTGGAGCTGTGTGCATTACCGCGCCGAACGCATACCTGTGCGATATAATGAAACGCAATGAATGAGCTTCAAGAGAAAGCACAGAGAGTTATTGCAGCACTCTATCGACGGACACACTTCTCTCGTAACATGGTCGCGCTCTACAGTAGTCGCACGCTCATGCGCATCTCACTCGGTGTGCTTGGTGTTTTCCTGCCGATCTTCTTCTTCAAAGAATTTAACCAAGACATCCAAGTGGTTATCGCGATCTACCTCACGATATTTGGTCTCCACTTACTTTTGACACCGTGGAGTGCACGTTTGCTCAGCGTACTTGGCACACGTCGTATGATTTCGTTGGGTATACTGTTTGTTATCGGTTCGCTCGTCGCACTGTATTACTTTCCACACAATCCTGCATATGCAACGGTACTCTACGCAATCTCTGTTGCGATATACCGCGCACTCTACTGGGTTCCATATCATGTCGATTTCTCAAATGCACTCGACAAGACAATGCGTGGCAGGCAGCTTGCAACATTGGACAACATTGCAAGTATTGTACTAATTGGAGTGCCGACACTGGGTGGAATTATTATTACAACATCAGGTTTCTCTGCAATTTTTGTCTTTTCAATCATTATCATGCTGCTTGCATTGATACCGCTTCGATTTATGCATCACAGTTATGAGCGATTCAGCTGGGGCTATATAGAAACATTCAGGCACTTATTTGCGAGAGGGAATCGGACGATTGTCTTAGCACATGCCGCAAACGGAGCACAGGGCATGGCGATTATGATTTTTTGGCCAATTTACGTGTTTATGTTACTCGATGAACAGTTTACCGTACTTGGTATCATCACGTCTCTTACCACAGTCGGAGTCATGATTCTGCGATATTTTGTTGGTCGGCTATTTGATACCTGGAGTCCGAGACGAACGCTCGTATTCGGTGTCATTATGGCGACTACCGGTTGGGTTTCAAAAGTCTTTGTACAAACACCCTTCCAAATATTTGCTGCAGATAGTTACCATAACTTCGGACGAACGGTGAACACGCTTTCGTTTGATGCCACCACATATGAGCAGTCAGCAGATAATGGGCGGTACGTAGACGAATACACTGCACTAAAAGAGATGGCGTTGTCCGTCGGAAGAATCGTCATGCTGCTGTTCATGGCAGCGGTACTCTCGGTACTCGATTTACGTCTCGCGTTCGTCTTTGCGGCACTTATCGCACTATGTATGCTTGTGATTAATCGCAGTGCTCAAGTACGCTAGTTGAGTTTCGCAGCAACTACCTCTTTTACCAGACTTCCATCGGCATTGCCGGCGAGTTTCTTCATAACCAAACCAACAACGACACCCGACTTTCCCGGTTCAACAGTGCCAAGTTCAGCAAGTACCGCATCAACTGCCGCATCAACATCTTCACGTGTTGCTTGTGCGGGCAAGTACCCTTCAAGAACGACGAGTTCCTCTTTTTCTTTTTGCGCAAGATCATCACGCCCACCCTTTTCGAATTGCTCTATAGAATCCTTCCGTTGTTTTACTGCCCGCTTAATTACTTGCAGTACACTATCATCATCGAGTACTTCATCAGGTTTCTTGCGTTTGGTAACCAGTTCGTTGGTAATGGCACTCAAAATGCCGCGCAGTGTTGTAAGACGTAACTCCTCGCGAGCCTTCAACGCCGCTTTCATATCGTTTTTTATCGTTGCGTGTAACATACCTGTCCAGTATACCATTTTAGACTGATAGGTGGTGAGTGGTACAATGATGAACATGCAAACGAATGAAGCTTGGCATAGCTTCCCAATTGATAAAGTGCTTGCGGTGTTCGGTACGGACCGAACGTTCGGGCTTACACAAAAACAATTTAATACGCAGACTGCTCGATACGGTGCGAACAGGCTTCCTGAAGACGAGCGATTTACAATTGTTGATGCAACACTGCGGCAGCTTAAGAGCCCGCTCGCGCTCGTGCTTATCGCAGCGGGAATCGCAACAATATTTCTCGGTTCATATTTGGACACGGTTGTTATTTTTGTTGCGCTCGTTATAAATATTTGCATTGGGGTCCTTCAAGAAGGGAAAGCTGCTCGCGTATTCGACACACTTCAAAAATCACAAGAAAAATATGCAACGGTGCTTCGTATGGGCAAACGACAACTCGTTCCTTCTGAGTCACTTGTCCCAGGTGATATTGTCATGTTGCAAGGGGGAAGTATGGTGCCTGCCGACATTCGTTTGCTTGATGCGAGTAACTTGTCAGCAAACGAAGCCGCGTTGACCGGAGAGTGGCTGCCGGTTGAAAAAATACATAGTGCACTCGGTCGTTCCATTTCACCGGCTGAACAACGCAATATGGTATGGATGGGCACACTCATCGCCGAAGGAAGCGGGGTGGGTGTCGTGGTTGCAACCGGTGAGCATGCCCGATTTGGAAAGATTGCTAAGAGTACACAGGATGCGCTTGGTGCGATGACGCCGCTGCAGAAGAACATTCAACACATCGCACGGTTCCTCATGTTCATTATTGCCGTGGCTCTTGTTGTGCTCATTGTGTTGGGACTATTTCGTGGTGAGACATTGGCGGCAATGCTCCTGCTTGCTATAGCGGTTGCTGTTGCTGCTATGCCGGAAGGACTACCAGCTGCGGTAACCGTAGTGCTCGCAGTCGGCATGGAGGCGATATTACGAAAGGGGGGGCTCGTCAAGAACTTGCTTGCTGCTGAAACGCTCGGATCAACAACCATTATTCTTACTGACAAAACAGGAACCCTCACACAGGGGCGCATGTTACTCAACGGTGCACACTCAATGTGGGGTATAGAGAACGCCGACACTAGTGCGACAGCAGACAACCGCGAACTGCTCAAGATGGCAGTGCTCGCCTCTGACGCTTTTGTGGAAGAAGACCCAGAAGAAGCGGGAAAGCTATTAGTACGCGGCCGTCCACTCGAAAAAGCAATCACTGAAGCCGGACTTGAAGCCGGACTTTCACAGTCTGCACTATTTACTCATGACGGATGGAATCGTCTCGATTTTGTACAGTTTGAATCGTCTCGACGATATGCGATTTCTTTACATGCGACCCCGCAGAAGAAAAATAGAGCAATTGTGTCAGGTTCCCCAGAGCATCTTCTTGCACGTTCAGACAAATATTTCTTTAATGGCCGCGAACGCAAACTTGATGAGAAGACACGAAACGTATTCCTACAAACGCAGAAAAACATTTCTGCTGAAGGGATGCGTTTTACTGCAATTGCGTACCTGAAGACGGATGAAGAAACCATTCCTGAGAGCGTGTTGCATCCAAACGACGAGACCGCTTTCGTTTTTGTTGGACTACTCGCATTTTCTGATGCAATTCGACCGGATGTGCGGGAAGCTATTGCAACGGTTCGGGAAGCTGGTGCCAGAGTCATTATGGCAACTGGAGACTATCCGGAAACGGCTCGCGCTATTGCGCGGGAGGTAGGGATTGATACGCAGGAGAACGCACCGGTACTTACCGGCACCATGATTGAGAAAATGGACGATACCGCCTTACTCAAGGCTCTCAATACGCACAACGTGGTTGCTCGTGTATTACCTGAACAAAAACTCCGAGTAGCTCGTTTGCTGCGGAATAATAACGAGGTAGTCGCAATGACGGGAGATGGAGTGAATGACGCACCGGCGCTTGCCGCTGCCGACATTGGCATTGCGGTTGGAAGCGGTACCGATGCTGCCAAGGCAGCAGCCGACCTTGTACTAATTGATAACAGCTTCGCCATCATCACCGCCGCTATTGCTGAAGGGCGTCGCATTATTGCCAACTTGCGTAAAATCGTTATGTTTTTGCTTTCGACAAGTTTCAGCGAAATTGTCGTCATCGGTGGCGCACTTGCAGTTGGTTCACCGCTTCCGTTACTTCCGGCACAGATTTTGTGGGCAAACATCATCGGCGAAGGTTTTATGAGCTTTCCATTCGCGTTTGAGCCACAGGAGAAAGATGCAATGAAAAAGCGTCCGGTACGTCGTGGCGTCGAGACTATTTTGACCGTTCGGGCTCGATGGTTCATTTTTGGCGTAAGTGCCATAACCGGACTACTGCTGTTGGGGCTGTATCAGATACTTTTGCGAGGCGGTATTCCGGTGGACGAGGCGCGCACCGTTGTATTTGCCGGACTCTGTATTGCTTCTATGCTCTTTGCATTCTCATTCAAAGATCTGTCGCGCCCATTATGGCGTACATCACTTTTCTCAAACAAGTTACTCTTATTGGCACTTGGTGCGAACTTCTCACTGCTCATTATTGCACTTTCATTCAAGCCACTACAACAGCTACTAACTCTGACACCACTCTCTATACAAGAAATTGCGGTCCTAGTAGGGCTTGGTATCGCAAACTTATTTGCTGTTGAAATAGCAAAAATGTTCCTATTTAAGGGAAAAAAGGAATAAGCGTAGCTGTGGCAATTTTGCTATACTGAAGCGTATATGACGCCAACGCTGATCATACTAGGAATCGTTGCAGCCGTTGCATTGCTCGGAAACGTCATTGCACTGGTGTATGTACTCTATGTGCTGAAACGACAGCAGGGTGGTACCGACGGAGATTACTTGTACCGCGAGCTGCAAGGACTCAGAGAAACATTTGATAGAAAACTTGGTGACAGCACCAAGGCAATTCATGATTCGGTAACGACACAATTGTCAGAGTCACAGAAGCTTTCAAATGAGATAACAAAGCACCTCTTGAATGTAGAGAGAGGGGTGGCCGAAACAAGAGAATCGAGTAAACAAGTGTTTTCTCTTGGCGAACAGTTACAAAATTTTGAGAAAGTGTTGAAAAACCAAAAGCAGCGAGGGAGTCTTGGCGAAGCAAGTCTCGAGCTCATTCTCTCCAACATGTTGCCGCCTGATGCGTACAAGCTGCAGTATCAAATAGGCGATGGGAGAGTTGATGCTGCGATCATGACCAAAGACGGAGTGATCCCTGTCGACGCAAAGTTCTCACTCGACAACTATACGCGACTGCTTAATGAAGAGGATGACGAAAGACGTGCGCAGCTTGAACGCGAGTTCAAGAATGACTTGAAGAAGCGTATCGATGAAACCGCAAAATATATTAATCCCAAAGAGGGGACGCTGCCGTTTGCGTTCATGTATATACCTGCAGAAGGTATTTATTACGACTTGTTGGTAAATGAAGTTGGCGCAATCAAGGTTAATACGCGTAATCTCATCGATTACGCATACATTGATAAGCATGTTGTTATCGTGTCGCCAACGACATTTTCTGCATACCTTCGCTCAGTTCTCTTTGGGTTTAATGCATACAAAATCGAGAAGTCGGCACAGGAGATACGGCGAAACGTAGAGAAGCTCGCCAAACATCTTGGTGCGTACGAGACATTTCAGGAAAAGATGGGAACTGCGCTCCAACAAGTCAATAACCGCTATGAGGACTCGGTAAAGGAGTTCGGGAAGATAAATAAGGATATTCTTAAAATTGAAGAAACCGAGATATCGGTGAGTCTGGACGGTCCAAAATCCTGACGGCGTCGGACAGTTGCTTTTTAAGCCCATTTTGGTAGTATATGCGCCATTATGGCTGAAAAGAAGGTCACAACCAAAGAGGAGAAAAAGGAAGCGAAAAAGGCGACTGTAGACGCAGCTGCGCCTAAAAAAGCTGCTTCAAAAAAAGCTGAGCCGAAGACCGGTCCATTTGCTGTTATTGCAACCGGTGGTAAGCAGTACGTTGTTCGCGAAGGAGACGCACTAAACATTGAGAAACTCAACGGGGAATATGAAGAAGGCGCAAAAGTTGAGTTTACCGAGGTGCTTCTTACCGACGACGGAAAGACAACAAAGGTTGGTGAGCCAACAGTAAAGGGCGCAAAAGTAACTGCAGAGTTTATTGAGAATGATCGAGCTGCAAAGATATCAGTCATTCGCTTTAAGGCAAAAAGTCGTTACTTCAAGAACCGCGGACACCGACAACCATACAGCCGCGTAAAAATCACAAAGATTGCATAATTAAAAAACCGCGCCTAGGCGCGGTTTTTTAGTGCTTGCACCAGCGTGTGTGCATCGGCATATTCAAGTTCTGAACCCGTTGAGAGACCGCGACCAAGAGTAGTTACACGTGCTGTCTGTACACTCGCATCATCCTTCAGCTTAGTTGCAAGGTAATCAGCAGTGTATTCTCCGTCCGGAGTTGCCGAAAGCGCAAGGATGATTTCAGAAAGTGCAGCACCGTACTTTTGTAGATATTGGACGAGTTCCTTTTCGCGAATGGCGTATTTCTTTCCAGTGAGCGAAAGTGAACCGCCAAGAACAAAGTAGTATCCTGCGTACGCTCCACTGTGTTCCATTTGTTCAACATCAGTATCCTTCTCAACAAGCATCAGCTGCGTTGTATCTCGGTTTCCGTCTGCACAAATATCACACAACGGCTCTTTCACATGAAGCGGCGCATAGCGCAAACAACGAGAGCACTGCTTTACGTGTGTTGCGACGTCTTGAATGGCACGAATGAGCATTGCTCGATATCCCGTGTTTTGGCGCAGTAAGAAAAACACAAAGCGGCGAGCTTGTCGTGGACCAATACCGGGAAATTGCGTAAAAAGCTCAGTTAATTTGTCGACTTCATTCATGGTTAAAAATCATCGTCATCATTTTGTCCCTGACTCTCAGTAAAGTCACTAAAGTCATTCTTTTCAATAGTACTAAATGTTGCTTGCTTGTCATTAAAGTAGAGTTCAATACGACCAACCGGTCCATTTCGGTGTTTTTCAACCATAATGTCTGCAATGTTCGGTCGTTCTGAGTTTTCGTTCATTTTGTCCTCTCGGTGGATGAACATAACCACATCGGCATCTTGTTCAATAGAACCCGAGTCTCGAAGGTCAGACAATCGAGGATGGTCGCGACGTTGCTCGACGGCACGTGAAAGCTGAGATAGTGCGAGTACCGGTATGTCGAGCTCTCGCGCCATACCTTTAAGTGAGCGGGAGATTTCAGTAACCTGCTGTACCATCGAGTCACTTTGTCGAGTGGCGCCCGGCACAATGAGCTGCAGGTAGTCGACAATGATGAGCGACAATCCTTTTTCTGCTTTCAGGCGACGTGCAATAGAGCGCATCTGTAGTACTGTTCGCTCAGACTTATCATCAATGTAGATAGGAGCAGAGGAGAGTCTGTCCATACCGTTTCGAAGTCGTTCGTAATCTTCGTCAGATGCGAGCTTCCCGGTTCGAAGACGCCAAGAATCAACTTTTGATTCAGACGCTAACATACGGTCAGTAAGCTGTTGTGATGACATCTCGAGTGAAAAGATACCGACAGGGTTACCATGCTTTATCGCCGTCTGCCGTGCGATATCAAGTGCGAGCGTTGTTTTACCCATAGATGGACGAGCCGCAAGAATAATCAAGTCAGATTTTTGAAATCCGGCAAGCAAGTTATCAAGATCTCGAAACCCGGTATGGATACCACGAATCTGGTCTTTGTTTTCCTGCAGCGCTTCCAAACGTTTCCATGCTTCTTTAAGTTCATCGCCAATCGATACAAACTTTTGTAGTGTTGACGTGTTCGCAATCTTAAACACGGTTGATTGCGCCTCATCGAGCAGCTTCTCAACCTCGCTGTCTTCTCGGTATCCAAGCTCGCCAATATAGTCTGCGGCTTGAATCAAGTCGCGGTGAATCTGCTTTGCTTTGATGACCTGCGCATAGTGCATCGCATTTGTTGCAGCGGGCGCAGCGTTTGCAAGTTCAGAGAGATATCCACGACCACCAATGGTTTCAAGTTTCTTTTGCGCACTGAGCTTACCGGACAACGTGACAAGGTCTATTGGCTCACCTTTGTTAAACAGTGCAAGCATCGCCTCAAAAATGTCGCCATGCTTGCTTGCATAAAACGAGTCAGGTATGACGATATCCGCAATGTCGTACATTGCGTTCGGTTTCAACATTATTGCACCAAGCAGTGCGCGCTCGGCATCTAAATCTTGTGGTGGAATACGACTCTCAGCCATTTGGGCATTCTATCACGGTGTGCGTCAGGACTGGGCATGTGGGTACTTGGGACAAAATGTGGATAGCCTAGAGGGCTTATTGTTTGAGGAGTTTCGGTCCTTTTTCCGTGTCTTCAATGAGGTACCCCTCTTGTCTGAGCTCTTCGCGAAGTGCGTCAGCACGCTCAAAGTCCTTTTGTTCTCGTGCACGTTCGCGCTCTTGCACCAGCTCTTGAATTTCAGGTGGTGTGTCTGAAACGCTTAGTTTTTGTCCTGCGCCGTGGAGTAGTCGGTACAGCGTGTCGTCTGACTCATTCAAGCCAAGTCCAAGGACGGTATCAAAGGTAAGCAGTGTAGCCCGCTTATCCGCTGCCGACACAGACTCGTCTTTCACAAGCTCCCAGAGTAGTGCAATAGCTTTCGGGGTGTCGAGGTCGTCATTGATACAGGTGTGAAAACGCTTTGCGTAGTCTTCCTGCACGACACCTTCTGTGTCAGAGAGTTCATCAACAAAATAGCGATGCAATCGTTTAAGTGCCGTATGTGCTCCGGCAATCGCATCCCATGTGAAGTTCGAAGGTGTTCGGTAGTGTGCGGTTAACAGCCAGTATCGGTAGCTGAGCGGGGAGTATCCACGGTCAACAATTTGTCGAAGATAAATAGTGTTGCCAATTGATTTCGATATCTTCCTGCCCTCGATATGAATATGGGCTCGGTGTAACCAAAAGCGAGCAAGAGGACTCTTTCCGGTCGCTGCCTCTGATTGCGCAATTTCATTGTTGTGGTGAACACCGATATGTTCGATACCCCCGGTATGGATATCTATTTGTTTCCCCAGGCAGCTGCGTATCATCGCACTGCATTCAATATGCCACCCTGGGAAACCCATGCCCCATGGGGACTCCCACCCAATAGTTTCGTCCTTTTTCCAAAGTATAAAGTCACGGAAATTTCGTTTTTCGGCGCGGACTGCTACTCGAGCACCCGCTTCCTGTTCGGTTGCTGATTGGCCACCGAGTGCTCCGTAGTTAGGGAATTGTGTAGTATCGAAATACACACCATCACTCGTTTCGTACGTGTATCCTTTTTGTTCAAGGGTCTGCACCAATGCAATTTGTGCGTGAATATAATCACTTGCGCGAGGGAATTGCGTATTATGTGTTCGCACATTAAGAGCGTGGATATCAGCGAAAAAATTTGTGATGTAGGTATCAGCGAGTGTACGCATGTTACCAATGGTAAGTGCGAGTCCTTCGCGACGTAGCCCGATTGTCATTTTGTCTTCACCTTCATCGGCGTCAGATGTAAGATGTCCAACATCAGTAAAGTTAATAACCTGTGTGACAACATACTCGTTATATTCGAGTGTACGTCTGAGTGTATCGACAAACACCACGTTAGATAAGTTACCAATGTGCTGGCTATCGTATACCGTTGGGCCACAGCTATACATACGCACATCACCGTCTCGCCATGAGGTGAAGACTTCTTTCTCATTAGTCAGTGTGTTGTGTAAATACAGTGGTTGTCGCTGCTGCATACGAGCTTAGAGTAGCATCGGAGAGGGCGAAGGGGAATAGGGCTGTACTAGAGCCAATGCTTATAGCGGAAGTAGAAGAACATGCTCAGTGTCGCAAAACACATCATGCTGATGATAATCCAAAAGTCGTGAGGATTTTCAACGATTGGTGTATATGTTGTATTCATTCCAAATACCGACGAGATCAACATGAGTGGGAATGTAACAAACGCTATGATAGTAAACGTTTTCATAACTTCATTTTGTTTGGTACTCAGGAGCGAGTTGTTCGTCTCACGAAGTTCCGCAAGCGTTTGCCAGATACGAGTTACATGCTTCCGTGAACGGTAGTAGGTGTTCTCGATTGACTGTACTCGTGCTACATACTCCTTACCAACAAATTCACCGGTAAGTTCATGCAAAGAGGCGAGTACGTCTTGGTGGGGGTCGAGTCCTTGTTTAATGTTGAGGATGTCGCGTCCGGCCCGTGAAAGCGCTTCAACCATTTCACGTTCGCGCCCCTTGAATATTTCTACCTCGATGTATTCGAGTGTCTCTCGTATTTTATCAATATCGACATCAACGATACGGTACAAGCGCTTTGTGAGCAGTAAGAAGATATCAAATGCATTATCGCTAAAGTGATCTTCCTCAAGAGCAGCATTTACCTCAAAGACTTTTCGAAATTCGACAAAGGTAGTGAGTTCTTCGTAGCGCGTGGTGATGATGAAATGTTTGCCGATTATGAAATCAACCTCGTGTTCTGGTGCTGTTGCCGAATGCGCACCATGCTGAAGCGTGGGGAAGTGTAGCATCAGGTACAGATAATCATCGTATCGCTGTGTTTGTGGTCGTAGTGATGGTGCTAGGAGTTCATTTACCACCGTAGGGTCGATATTAAATTCAGCTCCAACACGACGCACCTCATCAACGGTTGGTGATTCCAAATCAATCCAGGTAAGTTTTTTATATTCGTGACGATGGAGCATATGTATATCAGTTAGTACCTATTAGCTTATAGTGTATCTTCGGGTGCGTATAGAGTGAACGCGTGCATAACACGGAGCACTTGCATATCACATTAGTCATTTTGAACCCGGCGCTGCACATGGCATAATGACGCGATGTTTGGCGTTTCAATCCGTTCAATAGTCAGTGGGTCACTTATTGTAGTGGTCATTTTTACTGCCGGTGTACTCGTTGGGGATCGAGGCGTATTTGCAGAGCAGCTTAACCGCTATGGCCTCTCTGCGTTCGCCGCCGGAGCTATCTCTGGCGCACAACCGGAGGACGTTGACTTTACGCCGGTATGGAAAGCATGGAATATTCTTGAGCAGCAATTTATTGATGCATATGCAACGACTACCACAGAGGGATCAACCACTACCGATATGGCAGCCGTACGCCAAGAGCGTGTGTGGGGAATGATCAGTGGACTTGCTGAATCAATGGGAGACCCATATACAGTATTTTTACCACCTTCGGAAGCTGAAATATTTCAAAGCGATATCAGTGGAAGTTTTGAAGGAGTTGGCATGGAAATCTCAATTCGCGACCGTGTGCTAACGGTCGTGTCGCCGCTAAAGGATACTCCGGCTGCAAAATCAGGCATTAAGGCGGAAGACAAAATTATTACGATTGATGGAACCTCAACGAAAGATATGAGCATCGACACTGCTGTCGGGCTCATTCGTGGAGAGCGGGGCACCCCGGTCACATTTACCATTATTCGCGAAGGAGAAGCATCGGTACTTGAGATTACTGTGGTACGTGATGTCATTGAAATTCCGACAATTGAGACAACTCGACGAGACGACGGTATATTCGTAATCGAGCTATACAATTTTTCGGCAAAATCATCTGAGTTATTCCGCCTCGCGTTGAAAGAATTTGCAGCGACCAATTATGATAAACTCGTCATTGATGTGCGGGGTAATCCAGGGGGGTATCTTGATGCGGCGGTTGATATGGCGAGTTGGTTCCTGCCGAGTGGTAAAATCGTAGTCACTGAAGACTATGGTGGCAAACAAGAGATGCGTGTGCACCGCAGTCGAGGATACGATGTATTCACTGACGATTTGAAGCTAGTCATTCTCATTGATGGTGGCTCCGCATCTGCTTCAGAAATTCTTGCTGGCTCACTACGTGAACATGGCGTTGCAACACTCGTTGGTACATCAAGTTTTGGTAAAGGGTCAGTACAAGAATTGATAGACATCACTCCGGAAACATCGCTTAAGGTCACGGTAGCGCGTTGGTTGCTCAAGGGAGACGTGTTTATTACACGAGATGGCATTCAGCCCGACATCGTAGTCGAGTTCCCAGACGATGAGGATATTGAAGCAGATCGCGACTACATTCTGGAACGTGCTGTTGAATTTCTGATTGTGGGGGAGTAAGATTGCGGTCATGAATCCCGTTAGAAAGACGTTTCTTCTTGGGATCATCTCGAATTATGGATACGGTGAATTTTCGAGAAGCATGTGGATTATAAATGATAAATTTCTAGCGGGATGAAAGTCATACTTTTAAAAGACGTAGCAGGGGTTGGACTTCGCAATGAAGTCAAAAATGTTGCCGATGGATACGCACAGAACTTCCTTATTCGTAAGGGACTTGCTGAACTTGCCACAATAGCCAAGGTGCAGAAGGCACAAAATGCAGCAGCGGATCGCTTGGCGAAACAAGAGGCAGCAAAGGAATCCTTACAGGCAGGACTCGCATCTCTGAAGGGGCAGACGCTGACTATCCGTGCAAATGCAAACGAAAAGAACCACTTGTTTGAAGCAGTACATGCAGAGGCTATCGCTGCACAACTTAAGGAGGTAGCGGGAGTTACTGTTAATCCGGACGCTATTCTCATTGAGGCGCCTATAAAAGAGGTTGGCGATTTTACAGTACACGTTACCGTCGGTGCAACAAAAGTACCGGTGCAAATTGCTGTCGAAAAAAGCGAATAATGCGCGAATAGACACTAAAATAGACACTAAAAAACGCCGCTGATATCAGCGGCGTTTTTTGTATCAAACTAAACAATTGAGCTTAAAGTACGTCCACGACTTTCTTTTTGGTGACGTTGCCATCAAATCGAGTCTTGCGAGTCTCTCGGAAGCTTACCGTGCCATCAGTAAGTGCAAAAAGAGTGTGGTCTTTGCCGAGCCCCACATTCTTGCCAGCAAGAATCTTAGTCCCACGTTGGCGCACAATAATAGAGCCGGTCTGCGCTTTCTGACCGTCAGCAATCTTCGTACCCAAGTATTTCGGGTTTGAATCTCGTAGGTTTCTGGCTGTCCCTCCAGCTTTTCTATGTGCCATATTTCAAATGTAAGGTATTATGTCCGCAATGGCGAACTGGTGGGAAAGTATACGCGAAAGAGCCCTGCAAATCAAGGGCCATAACGTACTGGAGTCAAATGACCTACTAACGGTCGCAATCGTCCTCTGTGTCGGGTTTTCCGCCTTCGGACTGGGTAGATTATCAAATATCGAAACGCAACGACCGGCAGTACAACAGTTTACTGCTTCTGTCTATAGCGGGGAGCCACTGCAGGCAGGTGGGAAAATAGTAGCATCGAGAAACGGCACCAAGTATCACTTCCCGTGGTGTGCAGGTGCCCAAGCAATGAATGAAGAAAATAAAGTATGGTTTGACTCGGAAGAGGCAGCTCGGACTGCAGGGTATACTCCCGCATCGAATTGTCGCGGACTGCGGTAAGTTTGAGGTTTGAACAGCTTAGTTTATAGTTATGGTATGTTGATTTTAGATGTTGAAGCGTCAGGGACTGAATATCATAAACACTCAATCGTAAGTCTCGGTGCGCTTGATTTGCATAACCCACAAAACAGATTCTACGAGGAGTGTCGTATTTGGGATGGTGCACACATCATGGAAGGTGCACTTGAAGTGAACGGATTCACCGAAGAAGAAATCACTGACCCAACAAAGCAAACAGAAGGGGAGCTTATAGAAAAGTTTCTTGCATGGGCAGAGTCGTTGGAAGACAAAACCTTTGGTGGACAGAATGTTTCGTTTGACCGAGATTTTGTGAAAGCAGCATGCGAACGCGCCGGATTCAACTACACGTTTGCATACCGCACTATCGATAGTCACTCCCTAGCGTGGATGCACATTATTAAGCGAGGCGAGGTACCTCCGATTGATGCTGAGCATAAGCGCAGCGCTTTGAATCTCGATGCTGTATTAAACTACACAGGCATTCCTGAAGAACCGCACCCACACAATGCGCTTACCGGGGCGTTGAGTCATGCGGAGGTTATCTCACGTCTCTTGTATGACAAGAAATTACTTCCTGAATTTGATCAGTACGATATTCCATGGCAGAAGTAGTCAGACGCGGTATAATCAGTGTATCTTGTACCTGTTCTTTCTCTGAGTTTAGAAACTAAAACCACCAACGTATGGAAATCATTGTAATTCTTATTCTTCTCATCGTTATTGCAGTTGCGATACTTCGACAGGTTAACCAATACGAGCGCGGTGTGATGTTCACCATGGGACGATACACCGGTATCCGTGAAGCGGGATGGCGCATCGTCATTCCTGTATTTCAGCGGATGCATAAAGTTGATATGCGTGTAAAAGCAGTCGATGTACCACAACAGCAAGCAATTACAAAAGACAACATTGCGGTTGGCGTGAATGCCGTCATTTACTATAAAGTCTCAGATGCCGATAAGGCGGTTCTTAATGTTGAGGACTTCTTCTTTGCGATGAGTCAGCTCGCACAGACAACTATGCGAAATGTGGTTGGCGAAGTCGAACTCGACGAGCTACTTGCCGGTCGCGACAAAATATCGGAGCGCATTCGTTCGATTGTTGACGAAGCAAGTGATGATTGGGGTATTAAAGTGGGGAACGTGGAGCTCAAAGATGTGATTCTCCAGGCTGATATGGAACGAACCATTGCAAAGCAAGCAGAAGCTGAGCGAGAAAAGCGAGCGGTTATCATCAAGGCGGAAGGGGAAGTGCTCTCAGCGGAAAACATGGCGAAAGCCGCTTCAATTCTTGGAAGTGCACCAGGTGCGCTTCATTTGCGCACCTTGCAATCACTTAACGATTTGAGTTCTGACCAAAGCAATACCGTTGTATTCGCGACGCCAATAGAAGTACTACGCGCATTTGAAAAAATTGGGGGAGGGAAGTAACACGGTACGTGCATAGTACGAAGTAGTACATGAGTACACACACCACAGACTATACGCACCTTGCAGAAACACTACAGGCACTCGGCATAGAGTGTGATATGTCACTTGATACGCGCACGCGTTACGCAACCGACGAAAGTGTGTTTGCGGTCATGCCGGAGTTGATAGTCTTTCCGAAAGACACGGCACAGGTGCAGACCATTGTACGTACCGTGGGTGAACTGAATCAACAGGGAAATGCATTCTCGCTCACTCCACGAGCAGCGGGTACCGGTTTGTCTGGAGGTTCACTCAATGACTCGGTCATCATTGATACCGCTAAGTACTTAAGTGGCTTTGATGAGCTCCTAATATTGCCCGATGGGACGGCGCGTATCGCTGCGCGACCCGGGGCATTCTTCCGTGATTTTGATGCATATACGAAAAAGCACGGATTTTTTCTACCTCCGTATCCGTCATCGCGCGATATTTGCACGGTCGGTGGCATGGTAGCGAATAATGCGGCTGGCCCTGACTCTCTCAAGTATGGGCATACGGCACAGTATGTCGCAGAGCTGGAAGTAGTACTTCATGATGGGTGGGCGTATACGTTAAAGCCGCTGCAATTTGACGAATTATGCGATGCGATTCGACAAGATAATGCCTTGGGTGCCGTGTACCGTGATGTATGGATGAGAATCGAGAATTCACTGGATATACTACAAGCAGGGAAACCGGAGTCATCAAAGAACTCATCTGGGTATGCGATATGGGATGTGCTCAAAGCCGATTCTATCGAGAGTTTCAAAACAGGGCAGGGGACATTCTCGCTCATTCCGCTGTTTGCCGGCTCCCAAGGAACGCTCGGGATTATCACCAATATTGTATTTTCAGTTATACCTGAAACCGAAGTGTCTGACTTGCTCGTCGTACCGATACAACATATCGAAAGTATCGGAGAGGGTATTCAGACGCTACTTGAGCACAATCCTCGTAACATTGAAATATTTGACGATCGTACCTACAAACTTGCTCGTAGCAACTTATCGTTCTTCAAGACACAATTTTATGCACAGAGCTTCACACAATACATGCGATTTCTCTTTCACTTCTGGATGAATGAATTGTTCAGTTTCAAACAACGTACACCATCGTTTGTATTACTCGTGACCTTTGATGGCGTCACAAAAGTTCAAGCAAATAAAGAACTCAAAGCCGCGTATATGCATATGCACGCAGAAGGTAGGCGCGCATGGTATGTTCGCAGCGCGGGGCGCACCGAAATGTTTTGGAAGATTCGGTTTGCAAGCTATTCGCTGGCAAAGCTGGGAAAGGAAAACCGAAGACCGGCGGCGTTTCTTGAGGACATGATTATTCCGCCACGATTTTTGCCTGAATTTCTTGCAGAATTGACCGAGACACTACGCACTTACGATGCCGAGTATGCGATGCATGGGCATGGGGGAAATGGACACTTTCATTTCTATCCATTGCTCGACTTCACGAATCCTGAGACACCGAGAAAGATTAAACAAATGGCAGATGATTGTTTTGCGTTGGCGAGAAGATATAAAGGAAATATTTGCGGGGAGCACAATGATGGTATTATCCGTACGCCATATTTAAGTCAATTGTTTACACAAGATATGCTCGCTACTTTTGTAGCAATTGAGCATGCGTTTGATCCGAATGACATATTTAATCCGGGCAAGAAAGTGCATCCAAAATTCGACATCGTGTCGTATATTCGGAAAACAAACTAAGTGAAATATCTGCATTCTACCATTCTATAGAATGGCAGAATGCAAATCGTACTGACACGAGTGTATATGCATATATAAAAAGAGCCCGGCTCTTTTGAACGGGCGTTCGATTGGAGAGCCGGGCTCCCCGAAGTGTGAGTGTGGCGTTAGCCGAAAATCATTTCGAAAAGCTTCTGCATCTGGTCCGGATTTTCGATATAGTACCAGACGATGAATGCTGCCATGCCGATAGCAAAGGCTGCATAAATGCCCTCATAGAGGACGTCCATCGCTTTCTCAAACCCTGGTTTCCCAGTCATCTTTTGACCTCCTTTTTCTCGTACTCGGGAAGTACACGGTGCCATAGGGAAGGGGATTTCGTCAAGCAAATATAAAGAGAGCCCGAACCCTCCAACATACGTAGCAAAACGCAGTGGAGAGCCCAGGCCCTCCCAACTCAACTTAGTGATGGCCGCTTAGCCGCCGTAGGTTGCCACAGCCTGCAGCAGGAAGCCCAGGAGAAGGCCGGAAGAGATGAGCAGGGCGACTCTTTTCAGAGTCCAGAAACGCCGGCGCTTGGGGCGAACGACGTCGGATTCATCGTGGTGCGTTTCCGTCCCAGATGACTCCTCATGCTCGCATTCCGGCGTGTGCGTATGCACCTGCTCTTCCTCGTGTCCCTCATCGGTTGCTGCCGCTTCGGTGTCCTCTTTGGTCATGTGCAGACCCTTTCTTTGTTGTGGGTTGGGATGCGCATTGTGCACCCGAAACATACATAGTGTCAAATAGAACGAGCCCAACCCCGAAGGGAAGGGCTCGTGCTCATCAGAGGGGGAAGGAAGTGAAAAGTCTGGTGAGAAAGGCGGCTGAGGCCAGAAGAATAGCTGCAATGATCGCGACTATCTGCCACGGGCGCATGTCATTGAGGACATGCTCCAGTGTCAGGCCATCTGTTTTTTGCTCTCCTGCTCCTTCTTCCTTCCGAAGACGAACTACTTGCCCCATAGGGTAGTCCTCCTGTTTAAGATGAGTAGATACGCATTGTGCATTGAATTAGGATGTGTGTCAACAAATAGAAAAGGCTCAGCACCGAAGTGCTGAGCCTGTCCCGACGGCTAGAAGAACTGAGTAGTTGCGATGGCCGCGAAGTATGCAAATGCTGAAATCGCGAGAACCCCAACGCAGAACCGCAGGTTCTTCTTGGATTGTGCCGCTTGTGTGGCTGCATCCATAAGAGTGTACCCCTTTGTCGTCTGGAATAGCGGGATAGTACTACAGAGGGTAGGGGGATGACAAGTGTTTATATTTGTGTAGACTACGAAACACTGCTGTCGCCCTGGGTTAGCCTCCCGTTGGCGGCGGCCAACTTGGCGGAGCGCTGTACCCCAGCTGCTCCGCCCTTTTTATTTCTACATATATAGAAAAGGCCCGTGCCGAAGCACGGGCCATTCCGAAACTAGTAGAGCACGGAACCATTGTGGTAAATTGCCAAAACGACATACGCTGTAATGGCAAGAATCACAAGGATCCACGAGGTGGTTTCTGAGGCGAAAAAGGTACGCCATCCGCCAGAGGACTTCCGCCGAACGCGATTCATATTCGTTCCTCCTCCTCTTAGCTTGGAGTATTTATGCTACCTAGGGTTTCTGCAGAAGGCAAGGGGAGGGAAAGTGAGTTGATAGTTGGTAGTTTATAGTTGATAGGGACAACACCTACTGAGATATCTGCGTAGATATCTCAGTAGGTGTGTCTTGACGGGTTAGAAAAAGGGAAGAGAGCCGGCGTTTGAAATAGATGCGCCACATGCTATATTCACTTCGCTGGATATGCGGGTGGGTGTAACCCCTCGGAGCCCGCGTCTCTGGCACCCCCGGGATTGAGAATTGCTGCAAGCCACACAGCATGACTCTCCCGGGGGTATTTCATATATAAAAAGAGAATCCCTGTAATCCTCCTTGATGATAGGGGATGTTATAAAAATCGCGCAGAGGAGAGGACTTAGCACACGTTAAGGGATTATTCCCAAAGCCCAACTCCTGCTGCGCGATAACCAAACACTCGCTGCTCCATACTAGGAGAGCGCGGACACTGGTCAGGAATTCCGCCCGACCACAGTACCCTAAGAGGTGGGGGTATAGCAAGAGTAACTATATATATGTCGCACAATACCCCTTCTGAGAATTTGGTGAGGTAGAAACCGAGTATCAAGTGTACTTGGTTCTTTTTAAATTAGACCTTGTATAAGGTTTACAAGAGTGATTCGTATTTTACTTCGAGCACCTTTCTTTCTTTCGGTTGAAAGAAATTTTGATGGTTAACTCCTTTTCAGGCACCCTCATTTCTCTTGAAAGGGAAATGACACCCTTTTCAGGGACGGTATCCATCTAGCGGAGCCAGAAAGGTACTCGAAGTAAGTACTAATCACTTAACATTATAGCAAGGACGAGCTCCTTAAGTTATATATTTTTTAGTATGCAAAAACCACCCGGAGTAGGGTGGTTTTTCAATAGCAGAGGGTGGGGGAAAGGCAACTGCTTTCGTCTCTGAAAGCTCGGTGGAAAATTTGATATAATAGTATTGCGCAGGAATATATGGAAAGTGGTTCAATACTACAAATTTTTATCGCTGGTTCGGTATCGGGTTTAATCGGCGCTTCAGTCACGGCAATTACAAGTTATTTAAGTATCTCAAAGCAACTGCATTTTGAGAGAGAGAAGTTTGAAAGAGACCTCATCTTTCGAACTAAGAGGGATAGCTATCAGGAGTTCTTACACTTCGTTAACCGCTTTATAGTAAAAAGAACTTTTCGAGAGGAAACCAAACAAAGTGCCAGAACATCGGCTGAGATAGAGGAGATATCAAACGTGGTAGGAAAACTGGCTTTATACGCTGACCAAGAACTGCTTGCAAAGGCACATACAGTGATAAGTTGTTTTGATTCCGATATACCGACTCCACAAGAAGAATTGAATAAGGAGTGCAACCATATTCGTAACTTGCGTGACGAATTGATAAATCAGATGCGGGAGGAACTAATACTTTTCAAACCGCTCGAATACTACCAGCATGGTGAGGAAATGCCTCTAGAGGAGCCTGTTGCTTTTCCTAGACCTTACCAGTTCCCGTGGAATAAGAGTTAAGAAAAGTTTACTCCACACGTGTCTGGTGGAACTATGTCCTCATGCTTCTCTAGGGTAGGGGTATGTCCTGAAAGTCCTATAATCGGACACTCTTTTCATTTTCTCAACGCAGCTAAGCCACAAGAAGTGTCAGTCGCACATGAGAATGACAGAACATATTAAATGCAAATCTTTTTCTCTCACCCAATTCTCACAAGAGAGGAGGGAGTAGAGCCATACTTGCATTCTCTAGTGGTAAGTATACTATATAGGTATGTGTCGCACAATATATCTTTTCCGACGTTTAATATCATTACATCCCCATAGATAAAGCCTTCGCGCACTAGACTTCTTTTGCGACTCAAGTTCCCGGCTTTTATATGGCTTGAAATGGTTTACGTTAACGAAGCAAAAGATATGTCATTGGAAAACATATCTGCTTCAAGTTCTGAGTCTCATTCAGATGTCTGTTCTACATGTGGTTCACACAACGACCCTGCTCTACTCTACCCTCTGATGAAAACGCTTCTGATATTGTGCGACGTTTGGGTTGTGTGGACGATGATATGCCTGGGAAGAAGCTGCGAGTGGCATTAGGGGTAGCAATCGAGAAATTTTCTGTTCAGAAAGCACCCAAAGAAATATATTTTGCTCCTCTCCGGTGAAATTCGTTTTTTAGCTTACGCATCGAGGTAAAGTCACTAGGAGTAGCCTCTTCTGGTTTTTTAAAAACTTGCGGGTGCATTAGTGCATAACCTTCAAGAAATAACTTGAGTAGACTCGTTGGAGATATGAAAATTATTTTGCAATTTCTTTTCGATTCAAGACCCTTCCGGAGCATCGGTAATTCTTCGCTTAGATTCTCATCTCCGTTTACAATAGAGAAAGTCATATTGTTTTGAGATTCTGGCAATACGAAAGCGTGCATCATCGAACTCCTTAATTCGTACATGTATTTTGGTGTAGCATCGGAAAGATAAGGATGCTCCACGAACGTTTTGTTTCTGTTAGTAAAGCAATAATCAGCCAGCCACTTTTCCATTGCATCGCGCGGCTTTAGGTTGAATCCGAAGTAGCAGTTATAAGCATTTACAATCACTTCCAAAAGTGAGAACGCAAGCAATATACGTATACGGGTCACCTTTTTATCTTCTCCCTCTTGTACCTCGTTGAGTGCAAGAAGTGCAGTTGTAAATTCGTCAACAATTGACGCTAAGTCCGCATCAACTTCATCAGCAGCCTCTTTATACTTAAGTGGGTCTACCGTAGACATAACGGCATTTTACCCTAAAACTCCTTGCCCCACTTCCCTTACGTGCTAGTATAAAGCCGGCCTCTTCCTCTTGAGAGGTTCACCCCACAAAGCCTTGACCCCGAACGTTCACGCGTTCGGGGTCCTTTTTTATTGACACTATAAGCCTATTTATGGCATTGTTTTTGCTGGCACAACCTTTGGGAGATGAGAAAAATGCCTACTGAAGCGATTCAATTCGTTGTTCTGCACTTCCTCGCGACAGCTCTTTTTATGTTGGGCATGACGGTGCTCATCATAACCCAAATCGACAACAAGTGCTCGCCTGAGCCGCTGCTGCCCAATATCACTACTTCGTCCATGGGCTGAGTCGACAGGGCGAGGACGAAAAAAGACCCGAGTCGTAAGACTCGGGCCTTTTCTTTTTGTTTTTGCAACGTCAGCTCGGTTGCTGTAGCACCTCTGTTTGCTACTATTGGGAGGCAGTCCGAGTTTATTCGCAGTAGGCTCGGTACTGTGAGTTGTTTTCCGACGACTGAAGACCCCAGAGCGGCGTTCGATTTGCTCTGGGGTCACTTTTATATATTTTAAAATATTTTTTGATTGTCTTGTCCTGTTCCTCTCTTTTGTTAATATAACGATGTGCAGTGTGGTGCTGGGGAGTTCCTGCGCTGCATAGTGTGGTGTTCTCCTTGATGCCAACAAGAAGACCCTGGGGCTGCGTATTTGCCCCAGGGTCGCTTTTTTATACTAAAGACCAGTAATGTGTGACACCGCACGCTTCTTATAGGAAGTCGAGCGGGTTGAGATAACCGCTGTATGCAGAAATTGGAACATAGACGGTTGGTCCACTATTACATTTATACTGTTTGAACGATACCGCGTCAGACGCATACACAGTGAAGTGAAGGTGCGGACCGGTTGCGTATCCCGTGTTGCCCGAGAAGCCAATAAGCTCCTTGGTGCTCACACGCTGCCCCTTAACCACTTCTATTTCCGAAAGGTGTGCGTAGAGTGTGGTAAGGCCATTCCCATGCTTAATGAGGATCCACTTACCATACTGACAGTTTGGAGCGACACCGTGGTTTACTTCAACAACTTCCCCCATAAGCGCTGCATACACTGGGGTTCCTGGTGATGCTCGGAAGTCGATACCATTATGCCCACGCCCATTATAGGCGCCGGAGCGTGCAAATTCAGTATTACCGAAATATTGTGTAATGGTGACGTTTGCAAGTGGCCAACTCAAGACACCCTTCCCTGCCGGCGGAATACTTGAGGGATCAAGAATATATTGCAGTTCTTCCTCATACGCACGCAACTGTGCCTCGAACTCCTCTTTCTCTTGTCGCTTTTCTTCCAGCAAGTCCTGATATGCTGATTCCCTGTTTTGCGTTTCCCGTAGAAGATTATTTTTCGCTTGCCGGTTCAAATTAAGCGCGTGTTGTTGTGTTGAGAGTTCTGTCTTATGTGCGACAAGATCTTGTTGCTCTGCTTCCTCTTGCAGCTTTACTACCTCAAGCGCTGCTTTCTGCGTTGCTAATTCTGTAACTTCGCCACGCACCACAAGCTGGAAACGTTGAATTGCTTCGATATCACTCCAAAGGTTTGAGACATCGTCTGATCCGAGAATGATCTCGACAAATGACATTGATTCCGATTCATGTATACGACGGAGTGTTTCTGCAAGTGCTTGTTGATTGTTTTTAATTAATGTTTCTTTTGCAGCAATATCTGCTGAAAGTTCTTGAATTTCAGCACTCGTTGCATTGATCTGTTTTTGTGCGAGGGTGATACTCGCATTTACTTTCTGGCGCGATACATCCAATTCACGGACCGCGCTTTCCAGTGTTTGCTTCTCACGCCCGATTGAGACAAGTTGTTGTTCATACTGTTTAATCTCTGCTTCAATTGCTGCAATCTCGCTTTGTTGTTCGTTAATCTTGCCGCGGATCTCGTCTTCCGTCTGTGCGTATAGAAACAACGGTATACACGCCAAAGCGACGAAAAGAACTGAGAGAATACTATTTTGTGCAACGGTAGACATGGTTATTTCAATAGTGTCACTGCATTGTGTAGACGATTAATCGTTTCCTCCTTACCGAGCAGTGCTGCTACGGTAAACGGGTCGGGTGACTTCTTTTGCCCAGTTAGTGCAAAGCGGATTGGCCACAATACTTCCCCGCGCCCCTGTTCTTCGGCATATGCCCAGATACGCTCCTTCAGTGTCTCAGCGCTCCATTTTGAGCTTTCTGAAAGCAATGCAACAGCGTGGTCTAGGTGTCCTCGAACTTTCTCGAATCGTGTGTCCTTCCAGACAAGTTCGGTAGCATCGAGAGTCTCAAGCTGGTGTAACCAGTCGAGTTCTCCAGTTTCAATCATGACGAGCACATCTGAAAACTTCTCAATACGTTCACGCAACACGGTATCAACCAGTAGTTCAAATTTCGGATGGTCAAGGAGCCACGCGCCAAAGGAGTGTTGCTGCAGGAATTGTCGTAGGTGTGCGAGATATTCATCACGTGGCAATTGTAGCAGGTGGTGTTTGTTGATTGAGTCGAGTTTTTCGTACGAAAACATTGCTGGCGAATTATTCACGCGCTCCAAACTAAATGCATTTACCAGCTCTTCTTTTGTGAAGAATTCTTTATCATCCGACGGATGCCAGCCAAGCAGTGCAAGGTAGTTTATGATGCCGGCAGGAATGTAACCGAGTTCTTTAAACTCTTGATACGTCACCGCACCGTGGCGTTTTCCGAGCTTCTTTTTGTCAGGACCAATAATGAGTGGTAAGTGTGCATATATCGGCACGGTGCCGCCGAGCGCTTCAATAAGAAGCATCTGCCGCGGTGTTGAGGTGATGTGATCCTCTCCGCGAATGACGTGCGTGATACCCATTTCGATGTCGTCAACAACGACACTTAAGTGGTATAACGGGTTTGTTTCAGAACGTGCAATGACAAAGTCGCCAAAGTCAGTTGTGTCGATGCTGATTTCTCCTCGTATAACATCAGTAAAGGTAATTTTCTTGTTTGGATTTCGGAAACGGATGATGTGTTTCCCCGGCTCCCCTTCCGACTCTTCTGCAACATAAGCGACATCTTTTTCAATGAGTTGCCGTAGTGCAGCAACATAGCGATCGGTGCGCTCTGACTGTCGAAACGGACCATGGTCATACTCAAGTCCGAGTGCAGTGAGTGTTTCCAGCGCGATAACCTCGAATTCCTTACTGCTGCGTTGCGTGTCAGTATCTTCAAAACGCATCACAATCTCTCCTCCCTGCTGACGCGTAAAAAGGTAGTTGAACAACAACGTACGAATATTTCCGATGTGTAAATTTCCTGTTGGTGACGGCGGAAAGCGTGTGATTATTGTATTCGCCATATTCTTATTCTTCGTGTTTGAGTGCGGTATTAATAAGCATACGCGCAATCTTTCGTGCGGCATCAGGTTGCGCGAAGCGCTTTGCCGATTCTTCCATACCTGCGCGAACTTCTTCGTTCTCAAGGATACGATCAATCTCAGCGACCAAAATGTTTTTAGTGAGATTCTTCTGCATGATAACCACGGCTGCGCCCTCGCGTGCATAGGCAAAGGCGTTCATGGTTTGGTCGTGTGAAATTGATTCCGGCAGTGGAATCACAATAGCCGGTAGTCCCCATGCGGCAGTTTCGAAGATACTCCCTGCCCCGGCGCGTGTGACAATGAGCGACGCTGCTCCGGCCGCCATGCGCATTGCAAGGGTATTGAGGAATCCAAAACTGCGGTATCGGTCTTTGTGCGGATGGTCACTCAAGATGACATTTGCGAGCCCACGCACTTCTTCGATGTTGTCTGCACCAACCTGGTGAATAACTTGATACTTTTCAAGGAGTTGTGGCAATGCATCGAGTACTGCTGAGTTTATCGCCTGTGCTCCTTGTGAGCCACCAAGAATGAGAATGGTCGGCACATCTTCTTTGAGATTGAGATATGTAAATGCACCTTCGCGTGCCGGACGGAACAGTACGCGACGGACAGGATTGCCAACAAGTGCAAACTTCGACTCAGCGACCCCCTTAAAATATTCTACGACTCCTGGGAATGAAATTGCGATTGCTTTTGCCCACTTTGCGGTTACGACGTTTGCGCGGCCCGGGTGCGCGTCTGATTCATGGATGATAACCGGAATACGAAGAAGGCGCGCAGCAAATGTTGTTGGCACACTCGCGTAGCCCCCCTTACTGAAGATGACGTCAGGATACAAAAAGAAGAGCTGAATCGTCGCCTGAATGGTTCCGATGATTACCTTAACGAGGTCGAACGCATTGCGTATCGAGAAATACCGTCGTACTTTGCCCGCGCTGCTTTTCTTCCAGACAATATTTTGTTCACTGAGCGCTTCGTAGTCGAGAACGCTCGGTCCGATGTAATAGAGCTCAGGCGCGAGAAGCTTTTCTTCCTGCACAATTTCGTGGATTTCCTCGGCAACCGCAATTATTGGATAGAAGTGCCCGCCTGTTCCCCCACCGGTAAAAACAATTTTCATGCCCCTTTAGTATACCGCAGAAAATGAGGCAGTAAAAAGCCGCTATCGTGCGTATTTTGAGACATTGAGTACCACTCCCATACTCGCAAGCATAACCATCATAGCGGTGCCTCCATGGCTAATAAACGGCAGTGGCAGACCGGTTAGCGGTATCACACCAAGCATTGAGGCAATGTTTATCAACGCTTGTAGGATTATCAGCAAGGCAATACCAATGACGAGCAATCCACCGAAGTAGTCAGGCGCACGCACTGCAACCCAGAAACAACGAACAGCTAATGCGATAAATAGCCCGATAATAAGTACCGCGCCGAGGAAACCAAATTCTTCGGCGG
>DFRR01000013.1:37069-37984 GCA_002378745.1 Patescibacteria group bacterium UBA3458
AACCAAATTCTTCGGCGGCAACGGCGAACACCGAGTCACCTGTGGGCTCCGGCAAATAGCCAAACTTTTGGACACTTTGCCCAAATCCTCGCCCGACTATCTTTCCTGATCCAACGGCAATGAGTGACTGCCGAATTTGGTATCCTGAGCCAAGTTGGTCCGCTGCAGGATTCATAAAGGTAGTAATACGTTGGAGTACGTATGGACGAAATGCAATGAGCACGGACAGTGCCATAATCGCAATAAGAATAAGGATGCCGACGTCGCGCCATCGTGCTCCGGCAGCAAAGAACATACCAGCCCCGGCGCCAGCAATGACTACTAGTGTGCTCGTGTCCGGCTGTAGCAGAAGTGCTGCAGCCGGAGCCGCGAGTATTGCGATAAATGCAACAATGCCGGTTTGGAACGAACTGAGCTTGGTGCGCATACTCGCCAGGTAGTGCGCTAAATACAAAATAGTTCCAATTTTTAGTATCTCAGCCGGTTGCACTGAAATGGGACCGAGCGAAATCCATCGTGTCGCACCACCGGCAGAGAATCCAATACCGGGAACAAAGACCATGAGAGTCAAAATGACGGAAAATATAAAAAAATAGAGCGTGTATCCTTTAAGAAACCGGTAATGAATTCGACTCATTACAATGAGTGCGAGTGTACCGAGTCCAATACCGAGCACAAGCTGACTAAAGGCAACCGACGAGAACCGCGCTCCATCGCGTGCGAGCAAGCCCAGAGATGCTGACGAAAACAAGAAGAAACCAACAACGACAAGGAGCCCGAGAATGATGATGAGTGGTCGATCGATTGAGTTTCCAATGCCTCGCATAGCGATAGTGTACTAGCCAACAAGTGCGAGAAGGACACCAAGACACGCAAATGCTGAACCAAGCACCCAATAACGCATCGTTACCTTCG
>DFRR01000013.1:38237-48032 GCA_002378745.1 Patescibacteria group bacterium UBA3458
TCGTACTCGGCCACCCGAGTGCTTCAAAATGGTGATGTAATGGTGCAATACGGAACACTTTTCTATGAAAGACGCGTTTAGCAATTTCCTGAATAATAGTACTTCCAACGGTTGCGACGAGTAGAAAACCGATAATGGGCAGTACCGCAATACCAATACCTTCGCCGAGTGTATCCGTCATAAAGACAATTGTCGCCAATGTAAGAGTTAGCGCCATGGTGCCCGTTTCTGTCATAAAGAAGCGAGCTGGTGGAATGTTAAACCAGAGGAATGCGAGAATTGCCCCCACGATCATTGCGGCAAATGCAGCAAGGTCAATCTGGTTTTGTGCAAGCGCGATACCAGAGTACGCCGCAAAGATAATAGCAAACACGCCGCCGGCAAGTCCATCAATGCCATCAATGATGCCGCTTGCGTACAAGGCAAGACTCACCAATACAAAGAATGGAATGATGAGCCATCCAATTTCTAGTGGCTGCGCAAACGGAATGCCAACCGACACAATATCGAGCTTGGCATAGAACCACCAGCCAATGAAAGTAGACATAAGCACGACAAACGCGAGTCGTCGACGGAGTGAGAGCCCGTTGCCATTGAAGTGAATATCTAAGATGTCGTTAATAAGTCCGACAAATGCGCCAGCACCGAGTGCAAAAAGTGGAATCCATGTTTGTGCTCGACTGAGAAAGTCCATTTTTACGGTCCCGGCAGTCGGCCATATAAGTGATATGAACCACGTACCAAGAATGGTTATGATTGCACTTCCCCATATCACAATGCCGCCCATACGTGGCACGTGCCGTTCGCGCTCCTTATGCAATTTATTAAATTCAGTCGCCTCCTCACCACTGAGCGTATGCTTTCCGGGACGCTTTTTCCACGCTTTGTGTGCGTATAAATGATGCGTAATGAACGGAGTGATAGCGATTCCTACGGCAAATGCGATGAGTGCCGGAGTTATGATTTTAATAAAGTTTGCAAGTTCCATAATGATTACTACTGCTCCGGTTCACGCAGTGTCGCGTGTGTGAGACGAACAACGTCATCAAAGCGAGCGTCTATTGTTGAGCCGAGTACCACGCTAATGAACGGATGTCCGGGCTCAGATTCGGTTATCACAGCAAGGTTGCCGCCGGCAAGATCAGTAAATCCTGTCTTTCCCAAAACGAGTCCGGGTAGCTTGGTGATGGCCCTGTTTGTACTTGTTGCTTCATATACTTTTCCATGCACATTCGTGAACACGTCTTGTGCGTGCACTGTTGCTTCAAGCAATGCAGGATCAGTTATATAGACGTGTTGCAAAAACAGAGCGACGTCGCGTGCAGATCCGTAGGCACCGGCAAGTGCCGTATTGCTGTCGAGTCCGGTTTCATTCAAGAAGAATGTCTGTGATAGACCAAGCTCGCCGGTAAGTGCATTGAGTAGTGTGACGATGTCCGTTCCGGTAGTGCGCTCAATTGCTTCAGCGAGTGCTGCAGCTCCGTCGTTAGATGATGTGATGAGCGTGTAATCAAGCAGGTCCTGCACGCGCCATAACTCTCCTTGCTCAAATCCCGACTCACCCTCGACAGCGAGCGCGGTGGCAGAGATGGAAACCATTGCATCCGGGTCGAGGTGTTCATGAACGAGCAATGCCACAAAGAGTTTCGTGAGTGATGCAAGTGGGAGCTGTGTCGTTTCGTTCTTTGCAAAGACAACACTATTATTTGTACTATCAAATAGATACGCCGCACGTGCAATAACGGTAATGTCGACATTAGTTTGTTCTACGACAGTCTCTTGAGATAACGCCGCAGTGGCGCTCGCTTGTTGTTTTTGCGCCTGAGTTGTTGGCGTATACAGTGCCCCGGCAGCCAATCCGGTTACTCCAAAAAGAGACACCAACGCGAGGTATCCAAGGACACTTTGTTTATTACTGTTCATTGGCATGGTCATCTGTCTCTATTATCGCAGTGGTGTGTAATGTTTCTGAAAGCGTATCATACTCAGGCAATTCTGAGGGGGTCGCAACTCCAATATGTGCAAGAAGCTCAGGAGTGGCTGTGTAGAGCCACGAACGAGCGTCATTCGGATCCTTTGCGCGTTCAAGAAGTCCGCGAAGAACCAACTGCCGTAGCGTTGCGCTCGAATTAACCCCACGGATGTAATCAATGGTTGCACGAGACGCTCCGTCGTTATAAAGCACAATAGCAAGCACTTCAAGTCCAGCAGTTCCAACATCTTTTTCTGTATCTTTCTTTTGGAGATCTTGAATGAATGAAGCATGGGCTGCTGCGGTGCGTAGCGAGAGTGTGGTTGCGGTCTCGTACACATCAATGCCCTGTTCAGCAATACTTTTGTGCAGCGTTGCAACAATCGCACTCAATTGGTCTACATCCACACTGAGTGCAGTCATTACATCACTCTTTTTGAGTTCGCCGCCATGTGCGTACAAAAGCGCTTGTAATTTTTGAGCGGTATTATCCATAGTGTGGTGTATCTATTTCTTCGTGTTGCAGTGTGATGTCAGAAAAATTCGTTTGTTGGTTTGCCCCGAGTACACCGCGTTTAACCAATTCAAGTAGTGCTAAAAAATGCACAATTGCCTCAACTCTATTAGTACCTGACGTGACGCGTTTAAATGAATCGGTAAAAGAGGTTCGCATACGCTCGGTTAAACTCTCAATAACGTCTTCAAGACGTATTTCGCGTCCGATGTGCGCGGTCGGACTCTTGGCAAATGCAGACGGCAGTGCGGCAAGCAATTGTGCAAGTGTCTGGTGCAGGTGTGGTGCCGTGATGTCATTCGATGGTGCAAATACAATCTCACGCGGTGCCACGTACTGTGGCAGGTATGCGCGCTTTCCCCATCGGCGTCTGAGCATTTTTGCGGCGTCACGAATGTGCGCATATAGTTTGAGTCGGTGTTCAAGCTCTCGAATATCAGCTTCCTCCTCGTTTGTAAGTTCAATTGATGGTAGTAGTGAACGTGATTTGATCAGCAGTAGCGTAGACGCAACCACTACAAATTGTGCAGTTTCCGCAAGCGCTACGTGCGCATTCTTCTCGATGAACGATACGTACTCATCGGCTACTTTTGCAAGAGAAATATCGTTTACCTGTAGCTTCTGTTGTTCAATGAGGTCAAGTAAGAGCTCAAGAGGACCTCTAAACTCGCCTATTTCGAGTGTAAATGCTGACGTTCGCGGCATATATGCGTAGTATACCGCGATACGCGTGTGTTTTCCTGTGTATAGATAGGAGTACTAGTCGAGCAAAAATTGCCCGTTATCGTACACCACTACGGTATCACCATTCTTCAAATGTGCCGTCACTGTGCGTTTCGCGGTTGAGATAATGTCAGTATGCACGGTTGAGTCATTGAACCCGAGTTTTGCAGCTTGTTGTTTAGTGAATTTTGTTACATCTCCGGTAAACGCATCATGATATGACATGCCCAGCGCGATGTGAGTATTTCCCTGCGCACCCCCCATGTTTTCGTCGTAGAGTGTTTCAGCCATTGGCTTGGTAATGCGAGAAAAACGCTTATCGGTAAGAGAGAATTCACCAATTTTGTTCGCACCCTCTGTCGCAATCATTTGCTTAAGCAGCTTCTCGCCACGACGCGCTTTACTCTTTACCACTTTCCCTTTCTCAAACCACAGCTCAATGCCGTCAATAACGTTGCCATATCGGTAGAGTGGCTGGTTGAAACGAATCCATCCTTCAGTCCCTCGCCAGTCCGGTGAAGTAAATATCTCGAAACTTGGGATGTTTGCACCACGTCCTGAGAGCCATTTTCGCTTCTCTCCCGGAGTAATCCATAAATCAACATCAACACCTTGCATGTGGAACTTCTCGGTTTTTTCAGTAATTTTTGAAAGCTTACTTCGGTGCTTCTCAAGACCCTTCGAAATATCGCGCCACTTTTGTACCGGATTCTTCTCATCCAAGTAGCATGCTTTGATAATTTGGTTCCAGTATTCTTTCTCGGTCATACCAACCTGCTCTGCCATAGCTCGAGTCCCGTAGAGTGCGAGCGTCCAGGTAAATTTTCCTTTGTTTTCCTTTTCGCGTCGCCAATCCATGAACTGCTTCATGGCAAGGCCGCGTTCCATAATCTTTTTTGGATCTACACCTTTGAGGGATTCTTTGTTTGTTTCGGCAATCAGGTAGATGGAATGATCAATGGTATCAACGAGCCCCTTATAGTATTTACCCGGGAAGAACTTGAGCTGGTGCCCATCAGCCTTCAGATAGAAGTCACGAGCGACATTGAAGTTCTCGTCATCGTCCGGCATGTAGTTGGTAATGATGTGCGCACCCGCATCAAGAATGGCGTTGCGAGTGGCAATGAAGAGTGGCTTTGTGATTTCTCCACCGATGAGGTACACGACTTCCCCCTTCTTTACCCCCTTGCCACCGTTGAGCGCAAAGTTAACGAGGATGTCGGCATATCGGTCGAGATACTTTTGTGCCGGTGTGTATGGTTGATGCTTCATGTGTGTATGGTTAGTTTTCTAATGCGTCATCTGTTTCTGATAAGCGTGAGTCGATACGGTTCATATCGCGAGGGAAAAGTGTTGCCTCCTTCACGTTTTCAAGACCAAGAAGTTTTTGTGTCAGTCGCTCAAGCCCCATACCCCATCCACCATGCGGCGGAAGTCCATATTTGAAGGCTTGTAGGTAAAAGCCAAAGTTCTCAGGCCTCAGTCCTTTAGCAGTGAGTTTCTCGATGAGTGTATCAAGCCGATGTTCTCGTTGCCCTCCGGTCGTAATTTCAACACCCCGGAAGAGCAAATCAAAACTCTTGGTGAATCCCGGGTCTGTCTCGTCCTCATACGTATAGAACGGTCGTTTTGCGGTTGGATAATGTGTGATGAATATAAAGTCACTACTGTGCTCTTTTTGTGCCCATTCACATAACCACCGCTCGTGTTCCGGCTCAAGGTCTGGTTCATTCAAACAGTCTTTGCCCGTTTGCTCGGTTATCAATGCTTGTGCTTCGCGCAACTTCATTCGAGGTATTGTTGCCGGGATGCGAGGAATTGTTGCTCCGAGAAGTGCAAACTCATGCACACAGGTTTCCTCAAGATGCTGCATAAGAAAGCGCATATAGCGTTCCTCCATGTTCATAATAGACGTGTGGTCTTCGATGAATCCCATCTCTACATCGAGTGAAGTGTACTCATTGAGATGACGTGTTGTTGCGTGTTTCTCTGCACGAAAGACGTTCCCAATTGAAAAGACGCGCTCAAAAACACCAACCATTATTTGCTTGTATAGCTGTGGGCTGGTTGCCAGGTACGCGTACCGATCTTTAAAGTACTCAACTTTAAAAATATTACCGCCGCCTTCAGCGTCATCCCCAACAAATTTCGGCGCCTGGAATTCGGTAAAACCTTCAGCGGTGAGGAATGTTCGGTATGCGGCTACTATCGCTGCCTGTACTTTAAAGATAGCTCGTTCTCTGTCGCGACGCAGTGTGAGCGGTCGGTAATCAAGAAGCGTATCCAAATTTAATTCGGCATCCATATCAAATGGAAGCTCGTGTGCTTGTGAGAGTACCGTGAGTGTGGAAATCACCAGTTCGATATCACCGTTTTGTTCATCCTTGCGCATTTTCTCTGGACGTTCAACAACGCTGGCCTCGGCTTGCACCACCCACTGTTCACGAACAGATTGTGCAACGGGAAACGCATCTGACCCGTCTTTAACTACCGCTTGTACGGTACCGCTACGATCGCGCAGTACAAGGAAGAGCACCTTTCCATGATCGCGACGTACATCAATCCATCCAGAGACGCTCACTGCTTCCCCTTTTTTTGTACCTAATTCACCAAGTGTCGTTCGTTCCATACGTCTATGTTGCATTCGTTAATTTATACTGTGACTCCAATACGTGCTTTCACTTCTTGCATCTTTTCTGCTGCGCGCTCACCCGCGGTTGCCGCACCGTTTGCTAAAATAGTGCGAACATCATCGTCAGAGATGCTGTTTCGCACCTCGCGCATCGGTGCGACGACTGCCTCAATGTCTTCAATAAGCGCTTCTTTCAATGCTTTATAGTTGTTGGTGTTATTCTCATACAGCACATCAAGTTCTTGCGCATCCCTAAAGAGTGCATGAATGGCATATACCGTTTCCGGCCGTCCCCCTGTTGAGTCGGTGACAATACCCATAACTGCTTTGGTAATTTCTTCACGAGTGCCAAATAGTGGAATAGTGTTGCCGTAACTCTTGCTCATCTTCTTGCCATCAATTCCCGGCACAACACCAACACCTTCGAATATCTTTTCGGTTGGTGGAGTAAATATCTCGCCAAATGCGTTGTTGAATTTACTTGCCGCCTCTCGCGCATACTCAATGTGCTGTCGCTGATCTTCTCCAACAGGAACGATGTCGGTGTCGTACAACAAGATATCCGCCGCCATGAGCATAGGATAGTTAAAGAGTCCTGCGTTTGCTTCGAGACCTTTCGCGACTTTGTCTTTGTACGCGTGTGCTTGCATGAGGAATGGTACGGTTACCAAACACTCGAATATCCAGGCAAGTTCGGTGTGCTGCGGTACGTCTGATTGCTTAAACAAGACCACACGTGACGGGTCAACACCCACTGCAATGTAATCGCGCACAATATTGAAAATAGCAGCGCGGAGTGCCTCGGGGTCACGCATAGTGGTGAGCGCATGGTAGTCAACAACCATGAGATAGCTCTCATATTCAGTATAGAGGTCGACAAACGGCTTGAGGGCGCCAAAGTAGTTTCCGATATGGAGTGTTCCCGATGGTTGTAATCCGGTTAGAAGTCTTTGTTTGTGCGCCATAATAGGCCCAATGGTAACAGCATTTTAGGGCTTTGGAAAGCACTACTGCGCAGAAGCTGCGGTCTGATTGTCGGGTGCGGTTTTAGGCAACTCAACGATAAATCGGGACCCCTTCCCCTTTCCATCAGACTCAGCCCAGATCTTGCCGTGGTGTGCCGTTACCATTTGTCGCGCGACATACAATCCGAGTCCCGTACCGTGTATGTTGATGCCCGAAGCTCCGCGTGCCCGAACGAATTTTTCAAACAGCCCGTGAATTTCTTGCTCACTAATACCGATACCACTGTCGCTGATAGTGACGCGCAATGTATGTGCGTCAGACCCGTCGGCTACGGCCACCTTCACCCATCCATGTTCGGTATACTTAATTGCATTGTCGATAAGGTTTGTGAAGATATGCTGCAGCTTTGCCTTGTCTGCGTAAATAGTCGCGTTGCGTACAGTTGTTTCTTGCGTTAACGCGAGGCCGCGTTCCTGCGCTATCGGTTGTAGATCTTCGATGATGCCGGTAATGAGTTCGTTACAGTCAACCGTCTCCATGTCGTACTGCATGCGACCCTGCTCAATACGTGAGACGTTGAGGAAATCATTTATTGTTTGAGCCAGTACCCCGCTTGAGTTAAATATCTTCTTTATAACCTCAAGTGTCTCCTTCGGCACACTTCCGTATGATCCATCGATAATGAGCGAGAGATGCCCACGAATGCCGGCGAGTGGTCCGCGGAGCTGGTGTGTGGCAATAGAGAGAAATTCTGATTTCTGTCGATCCAGCTCACGAAGCCGATTGTTTGCTGACTGTAGCTCGGTAGTTAGCTGCTCAAGCTTCTCACGAGATTCGACTTCACGAGTAACGCTTCGAATAAGGAGGTATCCAATAAAAAGGAGCGCGCCAAATGCGAGTGTATTGAACACAACTGCCGGTGTGGTTTCGGAAAATACAATACGCAAAAACGCAATAAGCCATACAAAAAAGATGAGTACTTCAGTAAAGATAATGCGCACATTGAAAATACGGTGTTTGAAAATACCGTAGGTTATGAGGCTCGACATGATAACGGTGCTTATTTGGCCGAACCAATTCCAGTCGAAGATACCATACAGCGGGAGGAGTAGATTTGTAATTAAACTCAATGACGTTGGTACGAGTGTTCCAATAAAGATGTAAAATACCTGCGTCTTAACGAGAGTATCGCTACTGATGTAGGTGCGAATCAACTGAAAGTATCCAAGCAAGAAAAACGAGACGATAAAAATGGCGTAGGCTATGTGTAGACCTTGTGAGAACACAATGAACGCTTCTTCTCCCGGTTGGTACAATACGTCATGAATAAGCACATCCGGAAGCAGTGCTATGCACCACATGACACCAAGCATGGCAAGTGATCCCCAGAATGCCACGCGCGGCAATGCCCGTTGCGCAGATGGAAACACAGAGGCAAACAAGAAAAAGAGTACCGGGATTGCAGCAGCAGCAGCGTAGAGTAAGCGCGCAAGCGGCACACTTAGCTCTGCGGTCCCAACACTCCGGTAGAACACCATGGCGATACCCCACCCGGCTACTGCCATAGTAAGCAAAAAGAAGAGCAGGTTACTTTCTGAGTCTTTCAGGCGTGTGTATACGAGCCATCCGTAAATCAGACTTCCGATTGAAGCGAAAATTATGAGGATATTTATTGCATCGAACGTAACATCCATAGACGCATCTGTTTAATTCACTGTCACTCGTGGCACCAGCGCAGCGGTGACGGCGTCAAATTGTTCAGGGGTAATGAGGCCATGCTCATTCTGGCGAGGCGCCAGTGAGAAGTTTAATGCGTCGCCCATGCGTGCTATCTCTACTACAGTGTCGATAGAAACGGCGCCAACGGTGCTCGTCTTCCATTCGTGTGAAGCAAGAATGAGTACCTCAGCAAGACAGCAAAAGTTATCTTCCCGATGTACAAGTCCCATATTGAAATTGGTGCTAATGCCGGGTGTGCGCACAGCTCCTGCTTCAAGTACAAGTACTCGCTCTCGAGTAAATAACTCTTCAGAGATATCACTTGGCTGTGCGTCGTCCACGATGACTGTGCCGTCGGCGATATGTTCAGTACGCACGAGTGCATCTGGTGCATTTGTCGCGGTAATGACGCCCGTCGCCTCTTTTGCTGCAGCAATCGAATCAGTAACGCTGATAGATATCGCAGGATTTTTTTTCTTGACCTCAGCCGCGACTGCATGCACAGCATCAAGCTTTCGTTCAAGATCAATAAGAATTAATCGGGGAACTCCCTTTTGCGCGAGCAACTTTGCCGATGTGGAACCAATGGAGCCAGCTGCTCCGACAATGGCAACGATTGCGTTTTCTGGGCGCACATTCATGTCTGCATATGTTTGTAGAAGTGTATTCGTAACCGTATAGCCCGTGTAGGTATGGCCGGTGGTAATTAAAATACCTTTGATATCTGTGAGCGAACGACCGCCGGCAGAAAGCGAAGCGGTGAGAGCTCCCAGACCAATAATTTTTGCACCTTTGTTTCGTGCAAGTATTGTGGCACGTCTAATTTGTGCCAGCGCGTGCTCGCGATCTCGCAGCATATATTCGGCAGTCATCGGTATAGATATCACAAAGCCACGAATAGGCTCGTTGCTTCCGTGTCGGGTAAGTCCGGTTATTTCTGAAACAGTCGTCGGCCACCAGTGTCGTTCAAACATCTGGAGCCCCCATGTGGGAAGGTATTTAAGAAATGGGAATTTCCTGAAAATATCTTTGGGGTGCCGCGGGTGAACAAGAAACGCGTAATAGTAACTACTTTGAGCGCGCTTCCTTGGGAAATACAAGGTAAAGACATCACTGATGATACCGGCTATAAGAGCAAACATACTGATTATAATACTATACCGAGTGGTTACATGATATCTACCGCAACGCCTTGATAGACTGGCTCCATCAAACGGCGTGCAATGCTGATATACCTATTCTCGTCACCCGCCTCAATATCCGTGTTAG
>DFRR01000013.1:48193-52501 GCA_002378745.1 Patescibacteria group bacterium UBA3458
CCGTGTTAGTAAGTGTGACTGGATTGCCAAACCGAACTACCGCGTGGTGTTTTCGCAAGAAAAAAGATCGCGGTGTCATATTGGCAAAGCCTGAGATTGATACAGGAATAGTTACAACATCTTCCAATTGTGAGAGGTATCCTGCTCCGCCGTGGATGCGCGGAGGCACACTTTCGTCACGTACAATTTTTCCTTCAGGGAAAATAAGTACACATCCCTTCTGTTGCGTTAGTAGTGTGCTGTGTGGGGCAAGCGCGGTGGCGTAGTCTCCCGTCTTCGATTTTGCCGGAAAGGCGCCCCATGCAGCAAAGAACCACGATGAACTATACAATTTAAAGCGCCACGACTTTTTCTCTCCCTCGAAATTCTTCAACGGTGCGGTGACATAAAAAAGTGGTGCATGGCGCCAAAAAAGTGGCAGCGCCGCGCGTACCGCGATTGGATCAAACTCAGAGCGATGGTTCGCAACAAATAAGATAGGTGCATCGGTGTATTGGAGCGGGTACTGCACGCCATGAACGGTGAACCGACAAAACAGACGAAATAGCACGTTTGTGAGCGGCCACGCCAGTGCCTGGAGTACTGTCGGAATAGCGTACATTTTTTTCTTCATGCGAAGGAGTATACCGTGTTATGTAAATAAAATCACAACGAAGATACCAATAAGTATCCAGAACAGTGAGATAGGTTCTGCAAACAGTGTTGCAATCGGTGCACTGAAAACATATGAAGTTACAGAAGGCGTCAGCACATAGGAAAGTGCAATGAGCAGCGCTGTGAGACTCACTGAGGCGGCAATGACATGCACTGCCCCTTCTCCGCCATGTGCACTTCCAAATACTCGGCGAAAAATCCAAAGTATACCGAGTACCAACAAACCATAGATACTCACTGGAGCCACCCATGCTGGAGCACTTGAGAAAAAAGTGTTGAATACGTGGTGGTACGGGAAAATACTATATATAAATGCAGCCGTTGGTAGCGCGAGTATTAGGGAGAGGAGTAGGTCTGTACCACGCCATACGGCATACACAATACATATCGCAATGAGAGATGCGATAAATACCGTGTCGGTCAGTATGCCGCCAGCAAGGAACTGCTCCATACGGCTTTATTGTAGCAGTACGAAACACACAGGGCATTGATTATCCCCTCTACCTAGATGCTACACACCCTCGGCTCGAAGATCTTCTATGAGCTTGCGAGCATTGCGTGATAGTTTTTTTGGCAAATCAATACGAATTGCTACAAGAAGATCACCGCGGCTTTTATCAGCGCGCTGAATACCCTTGCCGCGTATGCGGAGTACTTCGCCATGAGACACCCCAGCCGGGACTTTCAATTCAATATCTTTTTCGAGAGTTGGGATTGTATATGTTGCACCCAGGAGCGCATCGGTGAGCTTTACGTCAAGATGCATACGAATATCACTACCTGAGCGCACAAATACAGCGTGCGGTTTTACATGGATTTTGATATACAAATCTCCCGGTGTGCCGTTGCGGATTGCTTCGCCCTTACCCGGTAGACGCACCATCTCTCCGTTGTCGATACCTGCCGGTATTGCCAACGTGATCTCCTCTTGTCGTTTAAGTACTCCTGCACCCGAACACACCTTACATGGTGTTTTCGGAACTTTCCCTGTTCCATGACACGTGCCGCATGGTCGCGCACTCGTGAAGGTTCCCAGTATTGAGCGGCGGGTTTCGTGCACTGTTCCATTACCATTACATGTTGCACACGTGATCGTATCCTTCGGATCTGCTGCGCCGCTACCCTCACACTCACTACAATAGCCAACCTTGTTCACCAACACCTTTCGTTCAACTCCGAATGCAGCATCAGTGAACTCAAGTTCCAAATCTATTGAGATATCGCGCCCTCTTCGTTGTGACTGACCACGTCCTCCACCGAATACTTCACTAAAGATATCACCGAGGTCAAACTCAACACCGCCGCCAAACCCCTGTTGGAACTGCGAGAAGTCGAATCCGTTAAACCCGCCACCTGCACCGCCACCAGCAAATGTACGTCCATAGGCGTCGTACTCAGCACGTTTCTTCTTGTCGCCGAGCACGGAATATGCCTCGCTTGCCTCTTTGAACTTTGCTTCGTCGCCCGTTTTTTTGTCGGGATGATATTTCTGTGCGAGCGTACGAAATGCCTTTTTTATCTCAGCGTCAGAAGCATTTTTCTGTACGCCGAGAATTGCATAGTAATCTTTCATCTCGTTAGAGATAGCTTGTGCAAGCTATACATTGTTAGATCGTTGGTAAGCATATTGAATCAGTTTTGAATACTATCATTAGAGACAAAAACATAACAGCAGCATCTCTAACAGTGTTCATCGTCTCCCAAGACTACTTCTTCTCATCAGTCTCGTCAAATTCTGCGTCTCGCGTTGTCGTGTCCTCTTGTTTTTGCGTATCAGACGATGCGCTTGGTGTCTTCTCGGTTTCTGACTTCTGCGCTTGTGCCATCGCTTCGCCAATTTTGCTCATAGCCGCACTGAGTGCTTCAGAAGCTGTGGTGATTGCTGCAACGTCTGTTCCCTCTCGAGCTTGTTTGAGTGCATCAATCTTTGTACGCACGTCAGCTACGACAGCTTCGTCAACTTTGTCACCGTGCTCTTTTACTGCCTTCTCAGCTGCGTAGAGAATTTGTTCAGCCGTGTTTTTAACCTCAACCAATTCTCGTTTCTTTTTGTCTTCGTCGGCGTGTGCTTCCGCATCTGTCTTCATTTTTTCGATTTCTTCCTCTGAAAGACCCGAACTCCCCTCGATACGGATTGATTGCTCTTTCTTGGTTCCCTTGTCTGTTGCACGGACGTTAAGGATTCCATTTGCGTCGATATCGAATGTCACTTCAATTTGTGGCACTCCTCGTGGGGCTGGCGCAATTCCATCGAGTACAAAGCGACCGAGTGTTTTGTTGTCTGCTGCCATTTCACGCTCTCCTTGCGTGACGACGATTTCAACAGACGGTTGATTGTCTGCGGCGGTTGAGAAGACCTGTGACTTACTCGTTGGTATGGTGGTATTACGTTCAATGAGCTTAGTTGCGATGCCACCCATGGTTTCAATACCAAGGGAAAGCGGGATAACATCAAGAAGTAATACATCTTTTACGTCTCCTTGCATGATGCCGGCCTGAATTGCCGCACCTAGCGCAACCACTTCATCTGGGTTAATCGATTTGTTCGGCTCTTTGCCAAAGAGTTCCTTAACACGTTCCACAATAAGTGGCATGCGTGTTTGCCCACCAACGAGAATCACTTCGTCGATATCCTGTATCTCAAATTTACTTGATTCAACTGCGCGCTTTGCGATAGTAATAGCACGGTCCACGTATTCTTCAGCAAGATTGTTTAGAGTTGCGCGAGTGAGTTTTAGAAGCAAGTGCTTTGGTCCTGTTTCATCAGAGGTGATAAATGGAATATTTATCTCTGATTCAGTCGCGCTTGAAAGCTCAATTTTTGCTTTCTCGGCTGCTTCATCAAGACGTTGAAGCGCAAGCGGATCTTTACTGACATCAATGCCTGTTTCTTTCTTAAATTCATTAATTATCCAACCAATAATTTTCTGATCGATATCACGACCGCCCATGTGCGAGTCACCATCGGTTGATTTAACTTCAATAACATCATCAGCGACTTCTAGTACTGAGACGTCAAAAGTCCCACCACCAAAGTCGAATACAACAATCTGCTCATCCTTTTTCTTGTTAAATCCGTACGCAAGCGCAGCCGCTGTTGGCTCGTTGATGATGCGCTTTACATCAAGTCCGGCGATTTTACCTGCGTCCTTGGTTGCCTTCCGTTGTGCATCGTCGAAGTATGCCGGCACAGTGATAATTGCTTCTGTTATAGGTTCGCCAAGCTTCTCCTCTGCATCTTTCTTTAGTTTTTGAAGAATCATCGCTGAAATCTCCTCAGGGCGATAGTCTTTGCCGGAAAGCGTAATAAGCACACCGTTGTCTTTTCCTGCTTTGAGTTCGTAAGGAACGATGTCTTTGTCGCGTTGCACTGATGCATCAGCAAATTTGTGACCAACAAAGCGCTTCACACCAAAGATGGTGTTTTTTGGATTAGTCACTGCTTGTCGCTTTGCGAGCACGCCAACCATCCGGTCTCCATTCTTAGAAATACCCACGATAGACGGCGTGGTACGTGCTCCCTCGTTATTTTCAATGATTTTTGGCTCACCACCTTCAACAATAGCCATTGCAGAGTTTGTGGTTCCCAAGTCGATTCCTAGTATTTTAGACATATTCGTAGTGTTATTTCGCTAGTAACTAATACTGTTAATT
>DFRR01000013.1:52623-61065 GCA_002378745.1 Patescibacteria group bacterium UBA3458
CTAGTAACTAATACTGTTAATACTTTTGTGCGTCTCCTGTGTCAGTTGTGTCCTGTTGTGCGCGCTGTAGTGCAACGTCGCGCAAATAGGCAGAAACGTGCTCATACCCCGCTTCGTATGCATTGTGTTCAATCTGCTCTTTTTCGGACTCTGAAACACGAAACCGAAGCACCTCTGTTTGAGGCTCACTGCTACCATCACCATATTGTTCAAGTATGATGCGCGGCAGTTCAGCAAGGATATTTGGAATCTCACTATTTGGAAAACGCGCTGAAATATTTGCGCTTTCACAGATGAGCATCGTCACGTTCCGCGCTGGTTGCAACGTGTATCCGTGGCGTCGATTCCCAATAATAATGTAATGCCTACGAACTGACATGTAGCTACATTGTAGCTACATTAATGTACCCGTTCAATATTGACGCAACTGCAAATTAATTGTAAACGATAACTTGTGCTGCTCGAATGACTGCCTGCGCAGTTTTGTATCCACGTCGTTCGACGCGTGCGATGGTATCACTTGCTCCCCCGTCGGTGTGCCCGAGTGCTTCGTGCAGTGTTGGGTCAAATACTTCACCTGCCGCGCCATAAGTTTCAACACCAACATTTCTCAAACTCGAGAGTAGTTGTGCATGTACATATTCGATACCTTGGCGCCAGGTTGCATCAACAGATCCCCAGCTCTCACCTTGCATTGCAATGTCAAAACTATCAAGTGCCGGCAATAGTTCTTGGACCACGTTTTGAATTGCCCGATGTTGCGTGGTACTCGTGTTTGCTGCGTGTAGCCGTTGTGCGTTGACCATGTCCGCTTTTATACGCTGCCACCCATCGAGATACTCTCTCTTCTCTTTTTCACACTCTTTGAGTTGCGCACGCAACTTTTTTACTAGTGCCGCACCATGGTCTTCCTCATATACAATTTCGTCTTCGTCATGTTTTGTTTGCTTCTTTTTGGTCATAGGTTTCGGATTATAGCATGAACGGAAAAAGCGACACCAGAGTGCCGCTTTTTTGAATTATCGTTTGCTCCATTGTGGTGCACGTCGGGCGCTGCGAAGACCAAATTTCTTTCGCTCCTTCTTTCGTGGGTCGCGCTTGAGGAAACCAGCAACCTTGAGCTCCTTTCGACGCGTCTTGTCGTCTTTTACAAGTGCACGCGCAATGCCGAGTCGGATTGCTTCAGCCTGGGCTGGAATACCGCCACCAAGAACTTTCGCGCTCACCTTGAAGGTTGCACCTTCAACTGTTGTCATTGCATCTTTTATGGTTTTCTGAAGTTGTAGTGTTGGAAAATATTCATCAACTTTTTTCCCGTTGATGACAAAAGTTGTTTTCTGTGCAGGAAACAATCGTACACGAGCTGTCGCTGTCTTTCGTCGTCCCACTGCTTCTGTGTATTTTTCTTCTGTAGCCATATTATTTAATTATGAGATTCTTCATTCGCTCGTTGCGAAGGCGGTTGCCGGGAAGCATATTGTACACGGCTCGTTTAATTGCCTCGGCGATTCCTTTCTTCTCGATAACTTCTTCGAGTGTCTCCTCTTTGCGTCCGCCGTGGAAACCCGAATATCGATCGTACACTTTTGTGCGTGCTTTCTTTTCTGAAATATCAAGTCCATCTGCATTGGTGACGGTCACGGTAACTCCTGCAATAGTGTTCTTTGTAAAGTCAGTCGTGTCCTTTCCAAGCAGTATGTGTGCAGCTTCCGACGCCACTCGTCCGAGTCGCTTACCTGCTGCATCAATTGTGTGTTGTCGTTTCTCAGCCATATTATACAAATTCTATAATTGCCTTATCTCGCTTTGCGTCTGCAAATGTACCAAGCTTGCTAATGCGTGTGTACCCACCCGGTCGCTCTTTATATCGTGGTGCAAGTACCTCGTGAAGTTTCTTCGATACCTCGATGTCATTTCCGAGACGCGCAGCAATGATACGGCGCGTTGCAAGTGTGTCCTTCTGCGCGAGTGTCACGAGTTTTTCTACAATCGGGCGCAATTCACGCGCTTTTGCGATTGTTGTTTCAATACGCTCGTGCAAAACCATACTGCGCACCAAACTACGCAACAGAGCTGTGCGACTCTTTCGCTCTCGTCCCAATTTTCGTTGTGCTTTGTGATGCTTCATAGCGCTGATACCCTACCACAGTTTAGCTGCGAAGTGTAATACCTAGGTTTGACAATGCCCGCTTAATTTCCTGCAATCCTTTTTGCCCAAGCCCTTCAATCGCAAGAATATCCTCCTCGTGCTTACGTGCGAGACCGCCGACAGTGCGGATACCTGATTCATCAAGTGCGGTCTCTACACGTGCTGAGAGCTCAAGTTCGCTGATGCGAATCTTAAAGGATTCTTTGTCGGCATCCTTCTTGTCTGAGTCTGTTGACTCAGGCGCAGCAGCAACTGTCTCTTCAACAGCTACAGTCTCAGTTTCCTCTTGGAAACCGATAATTGCCTTGAGTTGGTGAATCATGATTGCGATAGAATCCTCCAATGCTTCGCGCGGAGTGAGTGTTCCATCTGTTTCGATGAATACACGTAAGCGGTTGAAGTCGGTTCGATCACCAACACGCATGTTCTCAACTTCATAGTTTACACGGCGAATCGGAGAAAAGATTGCATCAAGTGCAATGCTACCGATGTCTACACGTTCTTTTTGATGTGCTTCCTTTGGGACGTAGCCAAGCCCGCGCTCAACGGTCACTTCAACATTAAATTCAACTTTTCCTGAAACTTCCGCAATGTGTTGCTCTGGATTGAGAATCTCAACTTGCCCCGGTACTTTGAAATCAGCCGCAGTGACGGTTTTTGGACCCTTAACGCTTAATGAAAGCACCTGAGGTTCTTCAGTAAGCATTTTGATGCGAACGCGCTTCAAGTTAAGAAGCAACATGATGGTGTCTTCAGCAACTCCTTCGATGGTTGAAAATTCGTGTGGTACACCATCAATTTTCACATGTGTAATCGCTGCCCCCGGTAGCGATGAAAGAATGATGCGACGAAGTGAGTTTCCGAGCGTGTGACCATACCCTGGGTAAAGACCGTTTATCTCGTAGGTGCCGGCAAAATCCTTCTCGCTGATAACGCGAGGCTTTGATGGAACAGTGACTTGGTGATCTGACATACGAATTAGCTTAAAAGTTATTAATGATCTCGTGTATACGTCTAAAAATTAACGGCTGTAAAATTCGAAGACCGCAGGAAGGTCAAAAACGGTGTCGCCAGCAACGAATTCAGGCAATGATTTTGTATCAGCACTCAATTTCTTTGTGTCCACTACAAGCCATTTTGGCGCCATGTGCCCCTCGATTTCATCTTTCTTAAGTGCAAAAACACCTTTTCCTTTACTATTCTCTTTTACACTGACAGTGTCTCCCTTTTGTACTTTGTGTGACGGAATGGTCATCTTGCGACCATTCAAAAGAATGTGTCCGTGGTTTACCATCTGTCGTGCAGCACGACGTGTCGGTGCAAACCCAAGGCGATACACAACATTGTCGAGACGTGTCTCAAGCAAACGGAATAACTCATTTGTTGGCTCCTTAGACTTCATTGAGTCGGTTGCATACTTACGCAATTGCTTCTCAGAAATACCGTACGCAAAGCGAACCTTTTGCTTTTCAAGCAACTGGCGTCCGAAATCACTCAAGTTACGACGGTGCTTAAACGTCTTTTTTGCACGAGCCTCTGACAATGCAAACTTTTGTGTTTGACACTTTTCGTATACCCCGTTGCCGAGTCGCTTACAAATTTTGTACTTTGGTTTAGTCAACATATAACAAGAAAAAATTAGACGCGGCGTGGTCGACGTTGTCGCGGCCCATTGAATGGAACCGGTGTCTGGTCAGAAATACTCGTAATATCAATTCCCTTGCCCGCAAATGCACGAAGTGCAGATTCACGACCGGCACCAACTCCTTTGATAATCGCAGCGACTGACTTTACACCCATCATTTGTGCTTTTTCGGCAACAAGCTCAGCAACCTTTGCCGCAGCAAACGGTGTACCCTTCTTTGCGCCGGCAAAACCAAGTGAACCAGATGATGACCACATTACGGTGTTACCCTCAGTGTCTGCCAACAGCACCTTTGTGTTGTTGTACGTTGCATGTACGTACAATGCACCGGTAAGCATCTTCCTTTTTGGTGCATTACTCAATGAGCGAGATCGCAATCCCTTGTTAATGCTTCCACCAGCTTTTTTGACAATACGTTTCTTTCCCATATGTTATTTCTTTTCTACCTTACGGCGTCCACTGGTCATGGTCTTTCGGACGTTACCACGAACGGTACGAGAGTTCGTCTTTGTTCGCTGTCCACGTGCTGGAAGGAGTCGAGAGTGTCGAGAACCACGGTAGCTCTTAATGTCCTTAAGGCGCTTGATATTTGAACTAATGGTGCGGCGAAGCTCACCTTCGATTTGGTATGCTCCCACGAGTTTACCGATAAGACTCTCCTCCTCACTGCTCAATTCCGTTGGCTTCTTACCGAAATCAACCTTTGCCTCGGTAAGTATCTTTCGTGCACGAACGCGACCAATACCGAACACTGCAGTGAGTCCTATTTCAAGTCGCTTTGAGTCAGGGATTGTAATACCAGAAATTCGCATAGTATAGATATTCAAAATTAACCTTGTCGCTGCTTGTGTCGTGAGTTCTCACAAATGACAAAAAGGCGTCCGTTGCGTCGAACGTTCTTGCATTCTTTACACAGCTTTTTTACTGAACTTTTAACCTTCATATAATTAAAAACGTGCGCACTATTAAACACGTCGCACAATTCTTCCGCGCCCCCCATATGGGTCAACTTTCACAAGAACAGAATCTCCAAGTAGCACTTTGATACGATGTAATCGCATTTTGCCGGCAAGGTAGGCGATTACTTCCTCCCCTGTGCTGAGTTCAACACGAAAAAGCGCATTTGGTAGCGCCTCTGTGACAACCCCTTCTACGGTGTCATTGTTTCCCTTCGTATCTTCACTCACAGTGCTGGGGTATCGTACCAGAATGTATCCGTGTTGACAAGTCTTATGAGGGTAGTGTTGATAAACTCTCAGCCTGGTCTGGTTACCGGCGTGACTGGGAGGGGGTATTTGATTACTTAGTCATCGGGTTCAGATCTACAGAAATGCGCTCTGTTTCCGATGGAAATTCATTCTTCCAGAATGGACGAATCGTTGCCTGGGCACTCTTAATACCTGGATACCCGCTCATTACGGTGTTAAGCGCACCACTGTGCTTTCCGACGAGGTCGTGTTTGAGTGCCTCGGTATCTACGATCCAGGTCAAACTGGTACTACCCTGGAGCGTAAATTGAATAAGTGCATCGTTAGCAATATCGACATCATCTTTGTTCACAATAGCCATCGTGAGATTCTTAGGATTGTCGAGTGCTATTGGACCATCCTCGGGAGTTGCGAGCGCTGCGGTTGCGAGGATGCGCGCCAGGTCACTTTCGTTAAAGACAACTGCATTCACGAGCGCGACTTCTCGGACTTGTGCCACATCGCCTTCAGTATACGCCACCGGACGTGACTCAAATGTTGTGAAGAGAGAACCTTCAAGCAGTACGTCGGTATCTGCGACTTTTTCATTCAACGCATCTGCGACTTGTGTGCGGAGTTCTTCGCGAAGTTGAGTCTGAGTCGCAACCAGCAGACTCTCGTCAACAATAGCTCGTTCACCAATGAATCCACCGGTAATCGGCTCACTCAACTCAGCGTGAAATGCGTCATAGCGCGGGTCGCCCATAAGACCCGGAATAGTAAAGCGCGTACCAAGGGCGGTAATGTTTTGCTCACTTCCCGCTTTGTCAGCGTACACGGTGACCTCAAGTGTTCCCGGGGTACCGTCACTTCTCTTGCCCGGTACGGTTATTGAGTCTCGAACGCGGTAAATCTCTCCGTTTGGCGCCTGAAATCGCGTATTTTTGATAAGTCGTTGCGGAGCGGTGTCGAAGTTATTGTATACGATGATTTTTCCTGATGCCTTTTCTTCAACTGACTCTTTTCCGGTCGCCGTGACATTCTTTGTTGCCTCTACCGATGTGCTCACAATCGTATACCCAAGCTCTCCGTTCTCTGCTTGTTTATAGGCGGTGTATACCACATTTGGTGAGAGTGTTACTGACTCTTGTTGTGGCACGATGGTGATGGTTGTCTTACCAATAAAGACAAACCCAATGAGTGACAGTGTGCCAACGAGCAATATTCCGGCAAGCACCCACACCCCAAGTCCATTCATGGCAAACAGAGAACGCTTTCGAGGAGTTGTGCTGTCACCCTCACGCGAAGAAAATCCGGGTAGTCGTCGGCGCTCTGCACGTTTTGCACGGCGTGACTCTCGTTCCTGTGTCTCAAGCGGTGAGATATTTCGTATTGAGTGGTCCGCGGCAGATGGTGTAGCCGGCGGTGTTTGTGGTGCCTCAGGAGTAGTGTCTTCCTGCGGTGGTCGTATATCGTCAAACATTGCGTTTCCCATAAGTGATAATAAGTATACCAAGAAATAATAAAACTAGTATTTGTGCATGTGCTATTTATCCACAAAAAGCGCTAGCAAGGCTAACACCGTATCTGCCTTTGCGCCCCCTCTGAACCCAACTTCCCGGTGTTGCGCACCCAACGATACGAGAGACGGTTCGAGTGGCTGTCCGGTTGTGGTAAACGTTGCAAAATCCATTCGGGCTAAAATAGCCGTAAACCATTTGGTCACGCGCGTGTTGCCCACGATGTGCAGTGTGTTTGGAATACGATGTGTCTTATGCAATGTCGTGCACGCGTCGCCAAACACGCGGACCCACTCAGCGTCTGCTCGCTCGAGTGCCGTTTCTATTTTTCGGCATTGTGACGGTGTACATGTATTTGCCAAGTACATCCCGAGCTCAGACAATGCGGCTTGTCGATTTAATTGCGTTCCATCCATGAGGGTGCGCAGTACGTGCTCAGTACCAAAATCAATACCGATACTTGCAACCGCGACCCCGTCTTGAATCACATGCAGGGTCGTATATTCACCACCAATATCGAGAATCGAGAGCGCATTGCTCTGCGTCACAACATCCTGCAGTTGTGTTATCGCAAAAAGAAACGCATCAATATGCACTTCATGATTTGGAAATACATTGCCATATGCCGTACGCAGTGCCTCGTGTACTTTGATTGCCATTGTGCTCTGTAAAATAGTGAGTGCGACATGCTGTGCCTTCTTTTGATACGGATCCATCGTGTGGTACCCGTTCAGTTCAATTTTAGTCACGTGGTAGTCACACTGAATGCGATTGGCGACCTGCGTTTGAGGTAATTTGTCGCGCATAAACTTTTGAAGCAGTGCGCGAGTAATCGTTGTTTCTGTTTTTAAGCCAGACTCAATTCTCGTTGAATAGGAATCTATCCACGGCGCATGCGCAATCGCTTGCACGCTGTAGGTGCGCACGCCATGGCGCCCTAATGCGCCCAATGCGGTAACAGCTGTGTTACCGGCGTTTTCAACGGCAACACGGAGTGACTCAGCAACATCCACCCCGTCAGTATATTTTATAAATTCGCGGTGCGTAAAAAGAATCTCGATAGGATGCCCTGCATGATACTTTGCAATAGCGACACCGACAGTGGCACTCCCGATATCAAAGAGTACGGTATGTGTGGGATGCGCGCGCGAAAATAGAGAAAGAACGTTCATACGTGTACGTAGTATAGCAACATCACTATGCGAGTGGAATGCAGATTATGTGTGTAGGTGGGTGTTTGGAAATGTGTCGGAACTTTTCTATGCTAAAAATCTTCCAGTCTGTACACATCTGTTGCCGGTTCCTCATACGGATGCACTTCTTTGATGGTTTTTAGAACATCCTCCAATTTTTCAGCAGAGCAGATGGTTTCGATACGTTCCTCTTCCACCTGTTCTAATTCACTAACTTTCCCAATTGTTGGACTTGCTTCCTCTTGTGGTTTGAAGCGCCCCACTCCTCGCATGGAAAAAGAACAATGCGTGTAATTCCCGATAACTCCGGCACCGGCGTTGCTCATTGCTTCACGCAATGCATCAGCATTTTCTACCGGCACGTACACAACAATTTTAAATTTTTCCTTCATAGTTTCAGTATAACAAAAAGTGCAAGGTGCCTGCCGATGATGATATTTAACCCCTTGTGCCGGGAACCACTCTACTCTCTACTCAAGGACGCCGCGGATGCGACGGACGCCGGCAGAGGATGCTTCTTCTTTTGCGATACGGAATGTGCCGGTAATTTCCTTTGTGTTGGTGACGTGTGGACCACCGCAAAATTCGAGTGAAAATGCCTGTTCGATTTTCGGGTTTCCCGGCACCGCGTCAACCGGACCAACTGAGTACACGTTGACCATATCGGGGTATTTTTGTCCAAATTCCTTCTCAGCACCAAGTCGTTCAGCTTCTTCACGCGGCATGATTGTTTTAACTACCGGTAGTT
>DFRR01000013.1:61243-62249 GCA_002378745.1 Patescibacteria group bacterium UBA3458
ATTGTTTTAACTACCGGTAGTTGTGCGGTGATTTGTTCGTTGACGATACGTTCAACTTCCTGCTTTTGCTCATCGGTCATCTTTTGGTCGTGTGCAAAATCTATACGAAGTCGTTCACCGGTGATGTTACTTCCCCGCTGTTTTACGTGGTCGCCAAGCACCAACTGAAGTGCCTTAAGCAGTATGTGGTGTGTTGTATGTAGTTGTGTCGTTGCTGCTGAGTGATCTGCAAGTCCGCCCTTGAACTTTTGCTCGGCTCCGGAGCGACTTTTTTCTTGGTGTTCACGCATGTGTGTTTGGAATGCGTCAACATCAACAGTGAGTCCGCGTTGTGCCGCAAGGTCTTGTGTGAGCTCAACAGGAAATCCGTAACTACTGAACAAAAGAAATGCCTGCTCACCACTAATATTTCCGGCACCTGCGATTTTCTCAAACTCACGCATGCCGTTTGAGAGTGTTTTTCGGAACTTTGTTTCTTCTGCAGCGAACAACTCTTCAATAGCTGCTTGTTGTTCGGTGAGTTCCGGATAGTGTTCCCGGTATGCTGCAGTCACTATTGAAATAGCTTCTTTGAGCGTTCCCTCTGCAATGCCAAGTGCATCAGCATACTGCACACTTCGCCTGATGAGACGGCGCGCAAAATATCCTTGTTCGGTATTTGACGGGCGGACACCGTCTCCCATCATAAAGATGGCACCACGCAAGTGGTCGGCGATAACCCGAAAGCTCTTGCGATGTTCTGCATACACTTTGCCACTTGCGCGTTCGAGATGCGCGATGACATTTGCGAGTGCATCGACTGCGAGAAATACATCAGCTTCGTTTTCGACAGCCGCAACGATTCGTTCAAGCCCACCGCCGAAGTCGACATTCTTTTGTGGGAGCTTTGCAAACGTACCGTCAGCATTCTTCACATACTCCATAAATACAGAGTTTCCGATTTCCATGAATCGTCCGCAGTCACAGTTTGGATGACAGTGCGTCCCATACGCAGTGTCGTGTTCGG
>DFRR01000013.1:62456-62916 GCA_002378745.1 Patescibacteria group bacterium UBA3458
ACGCAGTGTCGTGTTCGGTACCGAAATCATAAAAAATTTCAGAATCCGGACCGCCCGGTTCTCCTGCCGGCATGTTTGCCGGAACACCGGAGCGACTCCACCAGTTTTTCTTTGCTTCGTACGTGAAAATGCGCTCGTTCTTCTTCATGCCGCGCTCATACCCTGCTGCTTCGGAACCAATGAATCCGACCTCAGCAGTGATGCCGACTTCCGAGAAAAGCCGTTGCCACAGTGCGATAGATTCTTCGTCGCGTGGAATATCTAACGCAGCGTCACCATCGAAAACAGTCACGTAGAGCTTCTGTGGGTCGATACCCAATTCTTTAGTTAGGAATTCAAAAACCCATGGGAGCTGCTCTTGTTTGAAATAATCGCCGAGCGACCAATTGCCAAGCATTTCGAAAAAAGTGGTGTGCCGGTTGTCACCCACTTCTTCGATGTCGTCAGCACGAAATGATTT
>DFRR01000011.1 GCA_002378745.1 Patescibacteria group bacterium UBA3458
CACCAAAATGGGCCCATTTTGGTGGTTTTTACTATTATCAGCCATTAGAAATCACACGGCGGGTATGAATTTATCCATTGTGTGTGACCCGGAGACACACTCAAAGAGCACCAGGATCCCTCATTCTTATCCAGCTTTACAAGCAACGTGTACGACTCTCGTCCGTTAACGTTACTAATCCGATACCGATATCCGTTCGAACCAGTATTGGTCGGATCTTTGGGTATTGGAGATATGTACGGAGTAATGTTGCTACACCCCGTATTCATCCGTTCTACGCGTGTGTTTGAAGGGTCACACGGATACTGTGCATTAGAGTCGTAGTACAGCTCGAAGGCAATCTGTAACTGCTTTAGATCCCCCGATCGGCGTGCATCTCGTGCTCGTTCTCGTGCCGAACTCAACGAAGCGAGTACCACCGAAGACAAAAGTCCAATTATCGCAATAACGACAAGAAGCTCTATGAGTGTAAAACCTCGTTCCTTTCGTCTTAAGTACATAGTTTCAATGGTATCAAGATACATGCGTCACGTGCACATATACGTGGGCACAAAACGCGCGAAGTCGGTTATTCTTACTCTTCCTCGTCATCTATCCCGACATTCGCAAACCGTCGTTGGAATCCAACCCAGAGCAAGTGCAGCACGCCAAGCGTCAACACCACAAGTTCGCTATAAAACAACCACGACTTTTCAAGCATAGTCCCTGCCATCGATGCGCCAGCTGCCGCGATTTGTAATTCTCGCTTTTTACTTTGCTCTGCCACTGGCGGCTCAAAACCTTCAATGGCAGGCATTGTTTCTTGCGTTCGTGTGAATGCTTCCAATTCCGCTCGTTGTTCCTCCTCGTATGCACGCACCGCTGCTGCGCTGCGCGTACGCACATCCTCGATACTAGTAATAGTCTCTCGTACAGCAGTAACAATCGTGCTTGTCGCACGTGATGAGTCAGCAGCTTCTCTCACTTCGGTTGTTTCAGTATCTGACTCTCCCTGTGAATCGTTACGTTGGGTAATTTTCATTAATAAAAGCTTGCCGCTTTCAGTTAAATCAATACTTTCTTTGGGCGCAACGTATTTCACTAGTGGCTCGTCATCTTCGGTATCAAGTAGTCCATCATTATCATCATCTGTGTCGGCATTATCCGGCACGCCATCTCCGTCAGTATCAACAGACACGAGTATGGTGCGATGTGCCAATTTAGTATGTGTTGCTTCCACACCCCCGGTTGCCGTGAAATTCATATGAACGGTGTGTGTCCCGGCAGTGAACGTGTATGGGATTGCGATGCGCTCAATATTTGCTTTCCCGACACGAACTTCTTGCACACCTACTGCAACCCCATCCACAACGAGCGTTGCGATTCCTTCCAACACTTCATCGGTTTGATTGTGTACCACTGAGTACACAACGGTTTCAGAAAAATCAGTAACCGGGTTTTTTGAAAACCACATCCCGTTTACTAAACCGGCACTGTTTGCCGCAGCCGCATACCCTGCCGTAAGCATAGCAACAAGCATAAAAGTAAGAATGTGGTAGGTACTACGTATTAGCATGAGTCGTGTATTTCATAATACCATCCGCGAGCTTCATACTATCGTGCCGAATGAATGACCGCATATGCGCAAGTGCATCGCCATCTACACTCTCTGTTTCTTCGGTATGTAAGAAGTCCCCTGATATACGTGTATATGGAGCATTTGCTGTCTTATCACAATGTACGAATGCGCCGGCACCTTCCTGTTCTTCGTATCGTTTCTGTAGATTCATCCGTGGTACACCGGTGTTACACACTAATGCATCAATTCGCCTGCCCAGCAGATATGCTTCTAGTGCACGTGCGTAGTCATCGGCAGAGAATCCGTCAGTGAGACCCTTTTTGTTTGTCACGTTGGCAACAACAACAAGGCGTGCGTGTGTATCTCGAAGCGTTTCGGCGATACCCGCAACGAGTAGATTCGGTATGATACTTCCATACAAATCACCCGGTCCGAGCACTATGGTGTCTGCGCTGCGTATTGCCTCAAGCGCTGCTGCCGACGCTTGCACCGGGTGCATAAGTGAGACGGTGCGCACTCCAACTGTTCGTACTTGTGGATCGTCATCGAGCTTACTCTCGCCTTCAAGCACAACGCCGTTATTAAGTTCTACCATAAGACGCATATTGCCTTCGGTGACAGGAATGACACGACCGTATGCATTGAGTATCTTCCCTGCGACCGCAACCGCTTTCGGAAAGCTACCGGTGATTTTCTCGAGTGCAGACAAAAAAAGGTTGCCAGCGTTGTGTCCGCGCAACTCTCCTTCCACAAATCGATAGCTAAACAACTCGCGCACTTCATGAGTTGAACGTGCAAGAGCAGCAAGACACTGGCGTACATCACCGGGCGGCAACACACCAAGCTCATCACGAAGTATACCGGTTGAGCCACCATCATCTGCCATACTTACAATTGCTGAGATATGCACCGGGTACTCTTTTAGTCCGGAAAGTAACACAAAACTGCCGGTACCGCCGCCAATGGTCACTACTCGTGGTCGCCTATTGCTCCGCTTTCCCACCGTATTTTGCATATGTGTTATACCAGTAATCTTATTGAATAGAAGTGTGTATGTCGATACAATGAACGCATGAAACGAGGATTCACTATTATTGAGCTTTTGGTGGTCATGGCGGTCATTGGCATTCTTGCGTCTATTATGTTTGTCACCTTCTCTACACTCCAGGCAAAATCCCGTGACACGCGACGTATCGAAGATGTTCGCGAAATACAAAAAGCGCTCGGCATGTACTACGTCGACAAAAACCACTACCCTGCTGCTGAAACTGCAGTCGCATTAGACGGTTCTGATGAGATTTCTGCGATATTGATACAAAGCGGAGCTATCTCAGGTATTAGTGGTGACCCGGTACGTCCAACGTATGAATACATGTACCAGTCCGCAGGCGTTGGTGACTACACCATCACGTTCTGTCTTGAAACCGACTCGATTCCCAACTACGCGCAAGGATGTTCCAACACTGTCCCGCAGTAGTTAGACGCTCGTTGCGCATAAATTCTTATGCCACAAAATATCGTCTGGACAGCTTACGAACACGCACATACAGACAAAGGGTCTGATTGGTTTTGGGCATTCGGCATCGTCGCCGTATCGTGTGCTATCGTCGCTGTTCTGTTTAAGAACTTCCTGTTTGCTCTTTTGATACTTATTGGCGCGTTCACACTCTCGTTGCTTTCATCAAAACCGCCACAGAAGCGAACGTTTACGCTCACACCACGCGGGCTCATGATTGACGACGCGCTATATCCATACGAAATGCTCGCCGCATTTTGGATACAAGACCGTGATACCGATCATGCGCAGCTCATTATTGACGCTCGACGCTTCATGACCCCGCATATCATATCTCCCCTCGAAAATGTTGATGTCGAAGCTGTGCATGAATACCTGACTGCGTACCTTCCTGAAGAAGAGATTTTTGAACCGCTCGGACAACGCATTCTCGAAAAATTCGGTATTTAATATCGATCGAATGTGGCAAAATGGCTGCAATTCTGTATAGTAGTGCCTAACCTGCTCTGTAAGAGAAGGTTTTTGCTCTCGTAGTTCAATGGATAGAATATCGGCTTGCGGAGCCGACGATTCAGGTTCGAATCCTGACGAGAGCACAAAACGTAAAGAAAAACCCGCCTCCAAGGCGGGTTTTTCTTATGAAATGCGTGCGATTGCGCGAGAAAGATTTGATTTCTTTCGTGCGGCGTTATTCTTCTTGATGACGCCTCGCTTTGCAGCTTTATCAATTGACTTAAACGCTTGCGGAAGGAGCTCCTCTGCTGCCTTCTTGTCCTTTGCTTGTACTGAGTTAACAACTTCTTTTACGGCACTACGCATAGCGCGAAGACGACGCATGTTAAAGACGCGACGGGTTTCCGCTTGTACGACTGCTTTCTTTCCTGACTTTGTTGTTGCCATATAGCGACGGATAATACTGCATTTGTCTCATAAACGCAATGCCCATGGTATCATTTGGGCATGATACGACAATTGCGCGGTATGGTGGTGGCAAAAGATCCAGAATACATCGTTCTTGACGTTGCCGGCGTTGGCTACCAAGTATTTGTGACTCCGGAAACCTTGGCACATACATCTGAGGAAAGGACCGTGACCCTATGGACGCATCTAGCAGTTCGAGAAACCGCACTCGATTTGTACGGGTTCTTAAAACGTGAAGACTTGGTCTTCTTTGAATTGCTCATTGGTATATCCGGCGTTGGTCCAAAGTCAGCGCTCGCAATACTCAGCCTCGCTGATGTGGCAACACTCGAAAGCGCGGTGCGAGAAGGCGACACAACGTATCTTACAAAAGTTTCAGGGATTGGCGCAAAGAGCGCGAAGAAGATTGTGCTTGAGTTAAGTGACAAGGTTGGAAAAGGCGTCGAAGGACAATCACTTCGCGAAGACGCAGATACACTCGACGCGCTCACGGCCATGGGATATTCAGTTAGTGAAGCGCGCGACGCACTCAAACAAGTACCTAAAGATATTGTCGGCGGAAACGAGCGTCTTAAGTATGCACTCAAAGCGCTCGCAACCTAGTTACTGTATATGGATTATCTCAAACGACTACTTCCCCGTTCCCTCCAAAGTGCACTGGTTCCATATTACCATCGCGGCTTAGCGTGGCTCGGTGACTGGTGGTTCGGACATCCGTCACGCCATATCCATATCCTTGCAGTGACCGGCACAAAGGGAAAGTCGAGCGTGTGTGCATTTGCAGCAAACGTTCTTGAAGCTGGTGGGTATACGACAGCAGTCGCAAGTACCATCCATTTTAAAATTGCCGGCACCACTCGGCCAAACAAACTGAAAATGACCATGCCGGGAAGATTCTTCCTGCAGCGTTTCTTGCGCGAAGCAGTCGACGCCGGATGTGACTGGGCGGTTATAGAGATGACATCTGAAGGTGCACGTCAGTTTCGTCATCGCTACATAGATACCGATGCCCTTATTTTCACCAACATCGCACCTGAGCATATAGAATCCCATGGTTCTTTCGAAAACTATCTAAATGCAAAGCTCTCTATTGGTGACGCACTGGTGCAGTCGTCAAAACGTCCTCGTATTATGGTGGCAAATGGCGATGATGAGCATGGACATCGCTTCCTCTCACTACACGTGGACGTCGCGATTCCCTACACACTTACACAAGCACAGCCATGGCATACTACTGAAGAAGGGACGGATATAACTTTCAATGGTGTGTCCATACACTCGCCTATTCCCGGTGAATTCACTGCGTACAATATGCTCGCTGTTGCAACCTTTGCACTCGGTATCGGTATCGAAACCGAACAAATCCGTACCGGACTTGAGGCAACACGAGTCATTCCTGGTCGTGTAGAACACATAGACGTAGGGCAATCGTTTGAAGTAATCGTTGATTATGCACACACGATTGAATCGCTCGAGAAGTTATACCAGGCATTCCCAAACCGCAGGAAGATATGTGTGCTGGGCAACACAGGCGGTGGACGTGACACGTGGAAACGCCCACAAATGGCAGCGTTGGCAGAGCGGTACTGCGTTCGCGTTATTCTCACTGATGAGGATCCGTACGATGAGGACCCGGAGAAAATAGTTGCAGAGATGGCATCTGGTATGCAGCAACCACCTACGATTATTATGGATCGCCGTCGCGCGATACGTACCGCAATTGAGCTTGCCTCAGCTGGCAAGGGAGACGCAGTACTCATTACCGGCAAAGGAACTGATCCCTTTATTATGCGCACCAACGGCGCGCGAGAAGTGTGGAGTGACGCCAGTGTTGCCCGGGAGGAATTGACGGCTGTGTTTGGCGACAATCAAACTACTGCTAGTATATAGACTATGTTAAAACGTGTACTTGTCATCACTGGTATCTTTCTTGTCATTTTACTTGGGTGGGTGCTGTTGACCGCCGTGAAGAACTACATAACCCCAACGAGCAACCCGGAGCGAACGATTGGTTCACGAGATGGTTTTTTCTTTGGTGTTCCTGATGACTTCTTACGACGATTGAGCTTTACTGACACAAGAGCGCCGGCGCGTGTTGATATGGAAGCATTGGGCGAACTCTCTCCGATTGTTGGACTTGTTGAGATCGAAAAGAAACCAGCATCGCTGCGCACAAATGATCTTAAAGCCGAGTATCTTGTACTCTACGCGAATCCAAATAACGCGCGACCAATTAATATCAGTAACTGGTCACTGCAGAGTATGGTTAGTGATGAATGGATTGGGCTTCCACAAGGGGTCGAAGTGTTTGCGGTGGGGGAAGTAAATGAACTGCAAGATATCTACCTTCGCCCCGGAGAGCGTGCCATTATCGCAACCCGCCGTTCACCTGTCGGGCTTTCGTTCCACGTTAATCGCTGCTCGGGATTCCTTGAAGACACACAGGACTTTCAACCACCATTGCGAACGCGATGTATCGTTCCCACAGAACTTCTTCCTGCTACCGTAGAAAACATACGCACGTATGGGGACGAATGTGTAACGTTCACACACAACCTTCGTTCGTGTACGTACGTGACGGCCGATACTCGCGGAGTAGACACGCTTTCACAAGCATGCCGCGACCGTATTCAGCCGCGACTCACACAAAACTACTGCACTAGCATTCATGCAAGTGATGCGGACTTCTACGCACCACGAGAATGGCGCATCTTTCTCAACCAAGATGCGCCACTATGGCGCGAGGATTACGAAGTGGTGCGACTTCTCGACGAAGAGCATCGCACCATTGATGTCATCAATTACTAGTGCGCGCTTGTCACGTGAGTGTGAAAGAGTACAACACCTGCAGTCACACTTACGTTAAGTGATTCTTTCCTCCCTCGCATAGGAATCTCTACAATTTCGTCACACTGAGCGCGAAGTTGTGGCGACACACCGCGTACCTCATTACCAAAGATGAATGCAACGCGTTTAGGAGCAGTGTATGTTGCCAACGACACTGCGCGTGCATCTTGTTCCACAGCAACGACCGTGTACCCTTCTTTTTTAAGCTTTCGCACCACTGCCTGCACTGTTCCCTGTTCCCACGGCACATAGTCCTGCGCACCAAGCGCGGTTTTTATAATCTCTTTTTGTACTCGCCCGAAACGATCCACTGGTGCTGGCGTATACCCAGTGAGATATAACTTTGCCACGCCTGCAGCGTCGGCAGTGCGAAAAATGGAGCCAACATTATGCGTACTTCTAATATTGTGTAATATGACGACGGACTCTTGCATGTCGCATACTATACACAAAGACTGCACAAATAGCCCATGTGTGCTATATTTTTTCAATTCCGCCCGTAGCTCAGTCGGTAGAGCAGCGGCCTTTTAAGCCGATGGTCGTAGGTTCGAGTCCTACCGGGCGGACAATATACAAACGAACCCAACACGCTGAGTGTTGGGTGATTTTGTATATCCGATTCGGTAGGACTCGAAAGACGGAGGCGGTATACAAGACGAGGAGTTAGAAAGTGATGGGGTCACTTTCTAAAACGAGTGCTTGTCGCCGAGTCC
>DFRR01000005.1:0-27900 GCA_002378745.1 Patescibacteria group bacterium UBA3458
AGTATGAAAATGGAAGTACTCTCGTGGTGACAAGCGCTCGGCTATCGCCTCGTCTTGTATACCGCCTCCGTCTTTCGCGACTTTGTTTTGTTGCGACGAAGGAGCTAGAAAACAAGAAGTGCCCTTGTGGTGATTCCCGCAGATGCAAGAAACCCAAAAGCCACAACACTCATCGTGTTGCGACTCTGGTTTTCTAGTGCCTCCGCCAGGAATCGAACCCAGAACTATCCCTTAGGACGGGACTGTTATATCCATTTAACTACAGAGGCAATGTGCATACTCTATCACAAAACCCGCTTTTTGAGCGGGTTTTGTGCGTGTATCAAATGCGTGCAGACTACAAACCAAGCAAGCTTCGAATGCGGCCTTCGTCGAACCCGATAACCATCTCGTCATCGATGAGAATCACCGGAACTCCCATTTGTCCGCTGCGAGTGACCATCTCTCGTGCCTTTTCCTGGTCAGCTGCAACATCGTGCTCGGTGTACGCTACGTTATTTTCGGTAAAAAACTCCTTTGCTTGCTGACAAAAATGACAGGTCGGAGTGCTGTAAATGACTACTGTTTTATCGCTCATAGAACGGACGTTTATATTTTGTAACCCCGTTAGTATACCATGCGAGGCGACGTGTCTAAAATGATAAAAGTGCCCCGGACACGTTTGTATTGTATCCGGGGCACTTCCCCATTCACTCTTCGCCGATTGGTTTTTCGGCGCTGCCGTCGTCGACGACTGTGGTAGCAGGTTTGTTCTGCTGAGTACTGTGCATCAGCTCTTCTTCAGCATCTGCTACGCCAACGTCGATCCCGTCGACATATGCGGCCGTCAACAGTTCATTCACCGCGGACCAGATGGCAACGGTACAGATGCCGATGCAGAAGAGTGCGACCACGGCGTAGGTCACGTAATCATTCTGCTCCATCTCGCCGATACCGTTGATCATGTGCCAGGTCGTAAGAGCAACGACCGGAGCACCGAGAATGAGCAAGGTAATCGCCCAACCGAATGCCTTCAGTACCGACATTCTCTTATAGCCCATTTTGTACCTCGTGAAATATGGGGTTTGAAGGTACGCTACAAATGAAGGTTATACATTGAATATTATTGTTTGTCAATTATTCGTTGTCGGACGTAAAGAATCCGATAATTCGTGCCCAAAGTGTGATCTCTTCGCTCTCGGGAGCAATTTCAGGCACAGGAGCATCGACAAGCACGATGAGTTGTTCCCCTTCACGCCCCACATCAAACTTTTCCCGGATTGCTTCTTCCATCCCACGGTCGGTCTTGAGTCGTTCTAATTCGTCGGTGAGCATTGCTTCGTGCTCACGTAGCTCTCTGAGCTGTTCTTCGGCTTGTTCCCGGTTTTCCTTTGCGAAACTTGCCTTTCGATACACACTCCACGTACCCTTTGCAAACAATACAAAAATGACAAGCAGTACGACCAGGCCAATCTTTCCATACAGTATCTTCCGTAACAGGTGTTTATCGCTCGGACGCATCATACATACAGTATAACGCACAAGGAGGCCCTGTAGCACCGGTAAAAATGGTATATACTATCAGCCATGAGCTTCATGTTTAACGAAAAAGCCCGGAAGACAGTCCGATGGATTTCGATTGTCATCGCAGTACTGATTATCATCAGTATGGTGGTTCTCTATATGCCGGGAGTGTTCTAGTAGCGACTAGTCACTACGCATCACTTTCATAAATACCTCATGCGGGATGTGTACCTTCCCGCGTGCGAGTGCTTTCTTCTTACCCCGCTTCTGTTTCTCCAAAAGCTTCTTTTTGCGCGTAACGTCTCCACCGTATAAGTAACCAGTCACGTCCTTGCGCATCGCAGAGAGCTTCTCTCCTGCGATAATACGTCCCTGCGTCTTTGCTTGAATCTTCACTACAAACAATTGCTTTGGGAGTAGATCCTTGAGTTTTGCAACCATTTCTCTCCCCTCCTCCTCTACACGTCGACGAGCAACAATACGACTAAACGCCGGGGCAAGCTCTTCGGCAATGAGAATGTCGAGGCGAGTGACGTCCGCATCGCGTTTGCCAATTTGTTCATATGAAAGCGAAGCAAAGCCCGAAGATACGTTTTTGAGCTTATCAAAGAAGTTGCGCATCATCTCACGCAACGGCATTTCTGCGAGCAATTGCGTTCTGCCGTCCGGCATTGTGTCAGTTGATGACACAACTGCTTCGTGGTCGTGTAGTAGTTGTATGATGCCGCCGAGATACTCGCCCGGAACCAGAATATTTGCCAATACCCATTCTTCACGAACACCAGCTGCCTCACCATCATTCGGGAAACGATTTGGCGTGTACACGGTATCAATACTGCCGTCTTTGCGTATCACTTCATATACGGTCGTCGGGAGCGTCACGATCAATTCAAGGTCGAATTCTCGACGAAGACGCTCGGTGATAATCTCCATGTGGAGCATTCCGAGGAACCCACATCGAAATCCTCGTCCCATAATGCCGGACGACTCTTCTTCATACGAAAGTGATGAGTCCATGAGACGAAGGCGTTCGAGCGATTGTCGGAGCAATGCGAGGTCGTCTTGACTCTCCGGATACACACTCGCCCAAATTACCGGACGCGGCTCCATATACCCCGAAAGTGGACTCGCCTGAGAACGCAGGTCGAGTACCGTGTCTCCGACACCTACAATACCCGGCTTTTTGATGCCGGTAATAATATAGCCAATTTCGCCTGCACGTAGTGCACTCCGCTGCTCTTCATCGGGTGTAAGCACCCCTATCTCCAGAGCAGTAAATTGTTCACCGGCAGCTGCAAATTTGAGTTTCTCTCCTTTCTTAAGCGCTCCGTCAAAAATGCGGACGAACAACACGATACCGCGGTGATCTGAATACTGGAAATCAAAGATGAGCGCTCGCAGTGCATTGTCACCATCTCTTGGTGGTGGAACTGTCTGCACAATCGTATCAAGCAACTCAGGCACCCCCTCTCCCGTCTTTCCTGAACATGACAAAATGGTGCTCTCGTCTATATCCAACAACAGTGCAAGCTCTGCTCGAATGTCATCTACGCGCGCCAATGGAGAGTCAACTTTTGAAAGCACCGGGATGACCACGAGGTTTTGCTCCCGTGCCAAGGTAAGTACTGACAACGTTTGCGCCTGTACGCCTTGCGTTGCATCAACAAGTAACACGACACCTTCAACGGCTTTTAGTGCACGCGACACTTCGTACGAGAAGTCGATGTGCCCCGGCGTATCAATAAGGTTGAGTACATAGTGCTCGCCTCCGGACGTCCACTGCATACGTACCGGCTGCATCTTGATGGTAATACCACGTTCACGCTCAAGATCCATCTTGTCGAGCACCTGGTCGCGCATTTTCCGCTCCGGCACGGTGCCGGTTACTTCAAGCATGCGGTCAGCCAACGTCGACTTTCCGTGGTCAATATGCGCGATAATACTAAAATTTCGAATCTGCTCCATATTAGTTGATACACCACTATACAACAAGACACCCTGCCTTCAAAAAGGGCGCATCGCTTGTCGTTCCCTCACAAAAATATTCACCATAGCGCCGCTACATCTCATATTTTTATTCAGTCCACAGCATCGCGCTGCATCCATTTTTGTTCAGCCTTTTGTCTCACTGTATAGTGGTGTATCAACGGTTACATATCTGTACCACGTTCCGTTCCTCCTGAAAAGATTGGTCGCCAGCGCCAAAACTTATGATGCACAGCCACAGAAACTTCATGTAACTCTTTGCTGCCAAGCATATAGAGCACGAGTACGCCGGCAGCAATACCAACCAGGCCGGCACACACACCGATTGCGAGCACCCCCGTGAACAGTTCAATATTGAAGACGTCATCAAACAACCGTAACGACTGGTGCGCAGCAAACCCTGCCACAACCGCTGCAGAGAAACTCTCAAAGAACGCTTTTCGAAGCCCATGCGTAATTGAACCAAAGTCTCGTTCAAAGAGGGCGATGAAAATAACGATGTTGAGTATCGAGAACAGTGCATACGAAAGTGGAAGCATGAGTACCTGTGTGCCCGGAATCCCCTCAACGCGGAATAAGTCTTCAATAAAGAACCGCCATGTTGCTGAGTATTCAAACAGTTTCAGTAGTGCGTATGCACCTGCCACGATACCCGTGGCAGTAAATATATTAATGGCAAGTGGTTTCACTGTCTCTCCGGCAGCATAGTAGCCACGCACAAAGAGCAGTGATAGTGCCTGTGCGGTGAGTGAAATAATAAACAAGGCAAGCGCTGCTGCAGTGAGACGTGTGTCAGACCAATCAAACGCACCACTGCCAAGTACCACACGAACGATGTACGCTCGTAACACCATTATCAGCACCATCAACGGAATCGACCAGAATATGATGTGTCGTGCCGCGGTTAGCATCTGGTTTTGAAAATCGAGTTTTTCTCCACGGGCAAGAAAGCGCGCAAGTGTCGGAAACGCTGCTACCGAGTAGCTTGCACCAATGATTGAAAGTGGCGCTGACTGCAGATTAAACGCGAGCGAGAACACGGAAACCGCACCGACTCCTAACGCAGCGGACATCGCAACAAGTATGAACAGAGCGATTTGATTTGCGGTAATTGAGAGGGTTCGGGGAATCGACACGGCGGTAATTCTCATGAATTCTTTGAGACGAAGTGTGATAGTTCTTGGTGCAAAATAACCCATTCGGACACTAAACGGTACCTGTATGCCGAAGTGCAGTACTGCTCCGATAACAACACCGTACGCTATTCCTTGTAACCCAAATAATGGATACAGGAAGACGATTCCGAAGATAATACCAAGGTTGTACAGTAACGGTGCAACAGCATAGATGATGTAGCGCCCGTGTACCTGTGTGATACTTGCGAGTATTCCAGAGAGTCCCAGCAAGATTGGTTGTATGAGAAGTATTCTGCTTACAGAAACAAGTAATTGCTCCTGTGTAAGTAATGTCGGGAAAAATAGTTCAACTAATCGTGGAAGTAGTAACCAGATGATGGTTGTACTAACAAGCATCAAGACAGAGAATCCACCGATAATGTTACCGATGATAGCGTGTCTGTCTGAGTCACGCTCCGTTTGTGTGAGCAATGGGACTAAAATGAAAACTGACACCAATGACGCAACTGACACGAAGATAACGTCAGGGATACGAAATGCAGCGTAATAGATATCGAGCGTCTGACTCGCACCAAAGGTTGATGCGAGGAGTCTGTCTCTAAATAGAGCAAGAAATGTTGAAAGGAGCGCAAATAAACCCAAAAGATACGCGGCTTCGTGAAGACCGCGTATCTCCCCTTCTACAAATCGAAAAATGCGTCGCATAGCTAGTGCTGTTACAACTTAACGCGCCCCATCCTTCTTAAAAGAAAGGTGTATGGCGCTTGAGAGGGTCTTTTTGTTAGACATGCTGAAATATAAGTTGTAACGGTACACGCACACACTAGCACAAACTACTGCTCTTCAGAAAGCGGCAGCTCTCCGGCACCTGCCTCTGCCTGCACTTCCTGTTCAAGAATTGCAGCTGCTGACCCACCATCTTTGAGCGACGCGACCACCGTCTGTATTTGTTCATTTTCCGGATTCAATAGAGCAATTCGCTCAAAAGCAGCGAGCGTCGCTTCCATATTGCCAAGTTTTTCATGTGCAAGCCCGAGGAAGTACAGTGCGTTTGCGTAGTCGGCATTAATGGCTATTGCGCGCTCAAGCACAGCAACTGCTCGATCATACGCTTCGTTGTTGTATTGCAAGACACCGAGCTGGAACAACAAGCCGGTATTTTGTGGATTAAGTAATACTGCTGATTCAGTCGACGTAATTGCGGCAGATACATTGTTTTCGCTGATTGCTATTTGAGATAGCAAATAGTATGCATCGGTGTAGTTGCTTTTGAGTTTAAGTGCATCTTCGGCATACGCGCGTGCCGCGGTAAGGTCTTCTGTAGCGAATGCAAGTCGTGCAAGCCGCATAATAGCAAGCGGTGTATTTGGATTTCGCTGTTGTGCTTGCTCGTATGCTTGTTGTGCGCTCTCCATAGCACCATCGATTTCGAGGGATACGAGACTTGCGTATACGTCACCAAGTAACAACCAGTTTTGGTAGTCGGTGTCGTTCGCTGTCACGGCTGATTGTGCGGCAGCGACCACTCTACTGAGTGCTGCTTCAAGCTGCGTTTGTAGTTCTTGTGTGTTTTCGTTTTCTTCATTAAGCAGTGCTGAGAAACGTGCAAACTCAATATTGGTTTTCAACTGCGCCGCGCGAACATCACTGCCGAAGAGTGAAGCACTGTCTGTCATGATACTCGCCCGTTCGAGGTCTCCCTCGTTTGCAACCGCTACCGCAAGTGACAAAATAACATTCGTGCGTAGACGCTCTGCTTGTACCACAATCGCGCCAACACTTACTACCATAAGCAGCACGATGGTGCCGGTAAGTACTAATCCGGAAGTATAGCTGTGCTGGGCACGAATTTCGCGTTGGGTAACCACTCCTGCACTGTAGGCTACCGCAATAACAACACCAGTGAGCATAAATGCGTATGCAAGCATGACGATGTGCGGCACATAGACAACCGTAAGTACCCACAAGTACCCTGCGCCAAATAGTGAAGACGCGATAAGGTACATATGTGCCGGTGCCGTTGAACGCTTCGCTAACATTCGCGAACCAAGATACACAAACGCTCCGAAAAAGAGCAGCCAGAACACGCCAACCAGTATTCCTCCGGTAATGAATGCAGTTGGTACTAAACCAATACCAAAACTAAAGTCGGTACTCCAGAAGTTTGTTTCATTCACGGAAATCGGCTTGTGGTCTATCCACGCTCGTTCGAATGCATTTGGTCCAACACCGAAGAGCAGGTGTTCCTGCAGTGCTCCGGCACCGATGTTCATAGTGCCCTCCCATGACGGGCGCACATCGACATATGCGATGTTAAATGTTTCCGAAATACGTTGCCCAAGCGCACTTCCGCTGGCGAGAAATATAATACTGAGCAAGATAACAAACGCGCTCGGGAGTAGACGCTGCCACGGAATGTGCATCTTGAATGTGCCATCGTTGGAATCGTATGAGGCGTCAGAAAAGATGTAGATCATCAACATGAGCGTCGCAATAGCGAGCGTAATCCATACGGCGGTGAGATTTACAAGAACCAACAAGAATAGTGCGATGGCGAGCGTAATATACAACCCGGCACGAATGACACGCGCCGAGAATAGTGCGAGTCCGGAAAGTGCCATAATGACGACAAGCCCACTAAACACCGCCAGATCGTTCCAGCTTCCGAGCACAGTTGCGGTTGGATCAGATGAGAACAGTGTTGGGAGTACGACATCTGCTCCGATAGTAACGCGTGTAATCTGAAAAATCGCCAAGAGCGCAAACGCAGCCAATGCCGCCTTTTGTAAACGTATGAAGTGTGCAACTTTCTTGGTGGTAAGTGCAACCACTGCTAACGCTGAGCCAAATACAAACATTGCAAGTGCCGTATCGCGTTCAAATCCAAATCCAATGAGAGACTGCAATACACTGCTTGATAGTATGGCAGAGACCAGGTACCCAACAACAAGCAATACGACTGTGCCGAGCACATGTGATGCTGGAAATTGAATTTTATGCTCTGCAAAACGCGCCGCTGTCCATACCAATAATGCCGCAAGCACTCCAAACGCCAAAATCGACATCTTTGCCATAGGCAGAGATACCCAGGATGCCGGGAAAACGGCGAGTGGTAGCAGAAATACTACCGCGACAATGATACTTCGTGCGACAGAATCGAGACGTGCTGAAAGTGTGTGGGTGCTTTCAATGTGTGTATCCATACTAAAATGTGGCTTATAAAATATGTACCTATTATAGCAGTGTACTGGCTATTCTATATCCACAAGAATGCATCTCTCTATGCCATATCAAAAAGCCCACCTATACGGGTGAGCCTTCTGATATGTGACAACTCGTGTCTATAAGCCGAGTTCTGTCCCTGTGCATATGTCGAACGCACAGTGTGTAGTCATTTATCTGGGACGGCTGTTACCAACCGCCTCATGCGGCACTTCCAGTCGCACCTCGCTACGCTCGGCGCTCAAGGGGATAGGTGTTAGGGTATAGGGTATAGTTGCGTACGTTGCTCTATCCACTATCACCTATTCACTATTCCCTCGTACCGAATGCAATGAGGTACGACCAGACACGGCCTTGCACGTAGGTAGGAATTTTGCCGTTTCACCCGTATGTTGCCATACGATTGTCCCCGAAGGGGCCCTCAGCATCTCTGCCTTGGCGTCACTGCTCGCATCCCTCAGATTGCTCTGGGCGGGCGTTACCCGCTACCGTGCTACTTGGCAAACGCCAAGTACGTGCTCGGACTTTCCTCACTCAGTACTAATGTACCAAGCGCGACTACCCAACACGAGCAAAAATATTATACCACACTATCCTGATATGGGAATATGTTCCTGCTAAACCACCAAAACGGGCTGATTTTAGTGGTTTAGTACATCTCGAAGCGTCTAACTAAGACCGGTTCGTCGATAGTTTTGCTTAATCTCTTTATAGACATCTTCTGTCCCTGGCTCTACGTCACCACTATTCTTTACTAACTCAGGGGGAAACTTTTCACGTGCATATGCGAGCTTATCTTTCATGACTTGCTCAATATCAAGCTCCAAAGACAAGCCGAGATAAAATGAGTACAGCAAGACATCTGCGAGTTCCTTTGCAATCGCTTTTACTTCTTCCGGATTGGATTTTACTTCATCAAGACTTTTGCTTGTCCACTGAAATAATTCGAGTAACTCCCCCGCTTCAATACTAATAGACTTCGCAAGGTCACAGGGGCGCAATTTATCCCAACCGCGTTCTTGAAGAAAGTCTAGTGCTTCTTTTTCAATGTCTTTCATAGATTTCAACTAAGTGTCTTTGAATGTACATCAGGCGTAGTCTTCGAAAGTTTTATTTTTTGAGTGAAGTACGAGGCGCCAACCAAGCGGGCATGAGGTGCTCGTTTTTGAATGCAGTTCGAGGAGTCGTGAAGAAAGTAATGTGAAGCGTATCGTGCATACGACGAGTATTACTTTCTGAAACGCGACAAAGAAATGCGTCAAAAACGAATGCCGAAACTAGATCTCGATTTCGCAGACGTTACCAGCACAGGCAAGTTCCTTCTTCACATCCGTCTCATCTCGCTGCTCGTAGGTAAGCAACTTTGAGTAGTCGATGTTTTCTACAGTCTTGTAGAGACGCTCGTATGTTTCTTTATTGATTGCCTCATACGGTGCAAGACGGTAGACGTGGTCGGTGCGTGGTAGGAATGAGAGTCCGCCGATGATGTCCCAATTTTCGTACACCCAGTTTGCCACCTTAATCCATTCATCGTCACCAATTGAGATGGTTACTGATGGGTTGTGTTCAGTGTAGTTCATCTTTACATCCTTCCAGTGTTCAAGCTGGTCGATAGCACTGATGTCGTCCTTCACGATTGCACCAGCCGGCGCTTTAACCGGGAACTCAAACACGTACGTGTTTGCGCCGTCCATACTCTGCCCCACCTCCGGGTAGTATGGTACGCCTTGGTCGCGAAGCATCTTGAAGAGCGAGTCGGTTGCTGAGATACGAATGCGGCGGATGTAGTACGCTGAGTTGCGCGGGTGCATACCTGATGCACAGTCAAATGTTTGTGACACGGTTCCTGACGGCTTCACACACGTTGTCGCACTTGAGCGTTGTACACCGAGGCGTTTTGCATACTTTTCGTTGGTCTTGTTTACCTCTGCCTTGAGCTTGCGAAGTACATCCGGCTTGCGTACTGTCTCGTTGTCCCACTGTCCGGTAAGTGATACGCCGAGTAGTCGCTCCGTCTCACAATTTTCCTTCCAATCGTCTGATAAGTAATTGAACTTCGTGAGCGATGACTGGTATGTACCAAGAATAGTCGCGATACGCGCTTTGCGAAGCAGTGTCTTCTCATCATCGCCCTTGCGGCAAATTACTTCAGAGAGGTTACAGAACTGCTTTGATTGTAGAATGATTTCACCACATGGGTTGGTACCAAGGTTTCCTATTTCGCCAGCCCACTCAACGTTTTTGTACTTCTTTTTAAGAATATCGATACGACGTTGTGGCAATGTTTCCTTGAGGTTGCCGCGGTTAAATATACCGCGCTCTCCGGTGCCACTCTTCATCAATGCTACCCATTCCTCTACAAACTGTTCATTGCTTGGGCGTGACTCATATACTGCGGAGTTGTTTGCAATTGAGCGATGTGGGTGTGTCTGGTAGAACTGCCCTTTCTTTGCGTCACGTACTGCATCATCATCAAGATCAGAAAGACTAATCATGGCGCTCCGACGAACCCCGCCGGCAACGACACAGTCTCCGATTTTACAAATAATGTCATGTGCATCGAGATTCGTGAGGCGGCGTCCTTGGTTTGCCAAGATTCGCTCACGCGCAAAACCAAGCAAGCTACGAAGTGGTTCAGGACCTGAACTCTTTCCTCCCATCGTCTTCAAGCGAGCTCCGGCAGGACGAATTTGTGAGAAATCAAAGTCGACATCTTTTCCGTCGTACCAGGTCTCAAGCCCAAGCGTGAGTGCATCACACCACCCTTCTTTTGAGTCTCCAACGACGTGTGTCTTGAGTGTTTTACCTGTCTGGATTTTAATCTGTGGTAGCTGCTGAATGTTCTGGCTCTCAACTGAGTACCCTACTCCGGTACCACACATTGAAACATACATGATTTCAGCAAAGTCTTTGAGTTTTGTTGGCGCAATGAACGAACAATTGTATGCGGCAACGTTACATCGACGAACAGCATCTCCTGCAAACTGCATAAGACGCATGCTCGGCATCACTTCTTGGTTAAGAATTGCTTCACGTACTTCCTTGTACTCAGCTTCGGTCAATTTCTTACCGAGATTCTCACGCATAAAGTTCACATATCGATCAACCGTCTCTATCCACGTCTCTCGACGGTTTTCTTCCTTTATCCAGCGTGCGTAGGTACGGAGATATACGAACTCACCAAGTGGATTGTTCTTGAAATATTTTTTACTTTCAGCAACGAGCTTTTTGACGTGCTCGGGTACTTGAATTCCTTCGTCATATCGCAATTTTGATCGTTCAGCACGATACAAAATGTACGCTTTTGCGGTATTAACGTAGTCTGAGAGGATGAGCTGACGCTCAACTTCGTCCTGCGTTCCTTCAACGCTTGGAATAAAGTCTTTGTGCTTGCGAGATGTGCGTACTAAGTCGCTTACCACACGGTAGGCAACCATGGTTGCCTCCTCTGCGGAGCCTTCACCGGTTGCAGCCATCGCCTTAGTTATTGCACGCTCAATTTTTGAGAAATCAAAAGGAACAATATCGCCATTTCGCTTTCGAATATTCGGTACAAACTTGTTGTATTTCCCCGAATCACTCTTTTTTGACGGCGAACCCTTTGAGCGTGAACGGGTCGCTGCCGCCTTCTTCTGTGTGGAAGATTTTGTGGTCATGCGCGTGTCGATGCTATTTGGTAATGTCTCAAAAATTGAGCTCTGTGTCACATTTTACTCTCAGCTGCTCACTCTACAAACGCAAAACGCTGTGGACAGCACAGCACGGTACACAAGTGTATGAGTGTCTAGATATTTTTTCTGTTTTAGACCTATAAACCGGTGACCCTATCACCAATTTTGACATTATATACTTCGGAAAATCCCGCAACGGTCTCCAAGATGTAGTACGCTTCAGCTCGCGGCTCAAAAATTTGCGGATATGAGTCCGGGCTCGCGTTTTCCCATATATCAACCACTACCCCGCTCCCGTCGAGCCAAAATACATCGAGCGGAAACTGCATATTGCGCATCCAGATTGGATATTTACCGGGTTCTTCAAACACAAAAAGCATGCCACGGTCTTCTGCCATGCGTGTACGTCCGGAAAGACCATTTATTCGCTCCTCTTCTGAGTCGGCAACCTCGACACGTAATGGCGTACCATCAACTTCAATCTTCTTTAGGTACATTCCCGCCGGCTCATATGGTAAAACGGTGCCACTCCAGATGCCGGTTGCAAGCAACCCGAGCAATACTGACACAATAAGGATGAGCCCTACCAGCATTGGTTTGTCCGCATCGTACATACCTACTCAGTATACCGTATTCGGTATAGAATGTGTCTATGACTGACATAGAATATCCGGTCCGCATTAATCGATACCTGTTACTCAAACAGTTCTGTTCTCGACGTGAAGCAGACCGACTCATCGAACAAGGAAAAGTGACCATTAATGGCGTTGTTGCGGTTTTAGGTCAGCAAGTGCATGAGGGTGACCGTGTAGAACTTGCGCAAGACGCGGCGAACCGCACATATCACTACTACGTCTACAACAAACCACGTGGCATCGTGAGCCATAACCCACAACGAGACGAACAAAGTGTTGCAGATGTCTCGGGTCTGGGAGATTCGGTTGCATGTGTTGGACGACTCGATAAAGACTCGCGCGGCCTCATGCTGCTCACCGACGACGGACGCATTGTGAACGCAATTTTGAATCCCGATTACGCACACGAACGTGAGTACGAGGTACGCGTCGACAAATACATAAAAGAATCTGACTTAAAGAAACTCGCTCGTGGCGTCAATATCGAAGGGTACATGACACGCCCGGCGTATGTGGAGCGGATAGATGAACACACTTTTACCATTACTCTCACCGAAGGTAAGCGACATCAGATTCGTCGCATGTGTGCAGCACTGGGATACCAAGTACAGGATTTGCAACGCATCCGTATGATGCATATATCACTTGATGTACCGAGCGGAAAACACCGAGCACTTACCGCAACTGAAACGGCACAGCTGCTCGCGAGTGCGGGTATTACCCCCAAAGACTCACGATAGTGGCGATTGCCAGCGTAGTAAGGAGCCAATACCCTGCATTTATCGCAAAGTACGTAACCTTTTTCTGCTCCCACAACACCGGCGCAAGCAGTGGTGGCACCATAAAGCCAAGCCATATCCAAAAGCCAAGCTCAAGTGCACTCCCAAGCGTGACAGCGCCCCACACTGCAGCAAATTGTGTTAGCACCCATGCGAGCACCATCGCAAACACAAACCCGGCAAGGATCATAAACGGCATGAGCTTCTTTGCGCGCTCAGCACTCTGCGGCGTCATCTGAATGTGTTGCATCCAGATATTTCCGAACACAAATGGTGCGTACCATACAGAACCGATAACAACGGCGGTGAGACCACTCATCAGAACTGTTACAAAATGGATATCAAATATCATATAAACTAAGGGTTCCTACTAATACCCTTCAATTGTGACGCATGTGCTGCAATTGTCCACGACGCTACACACATGACGAACATCCTCGCTACACATTCGACACACTCATAAGCGTTGGGTATACTGTTTTGATCATGCAGTTGCATACACACAGCAGTCGATTCTTCTGGTTCTATCACGCACCTCTTGCGCGAGAGGTTTGCGTTGATGGAATACGATGAGTGAGTGCTGCACCTATCCATCAAATCAAACCCCTCTCGCAAGAGAGGGGTTTGTTCTTTATACGCATCACGCATAACAGAGGAGGTCTTGCGTGAAAAATTCAGTTGGAACTGATTCCTCAAAGGAGTGTAAGGAGGTGCCGCGATGTCCAGAATGCGGAGCGCTTATGCGTGTCACGCTATGCGGCATCCTTTCAAAGCATGAATGTCTTTCTTGTCCTAACACGTGGACATTCAAACCAACTCGTACTCATGCGTAACGTACAGCCCGACGACATTTCTCGTCGGGCTGTTTGTTACTGGGTCACAAATGCGTAGTACCAAAACGCTGCAACTTCTCGAAACACAAAGAATGTTTCTCGTGTATAGCGTCCACGTTGGTAGTCACTCCGATACAATCCAACATCGTTGAGTCCAGCCTGTCGCGCAAGTAAGTTGATGCGTGCGAGATGGAAGTCGTTTGAAATAAAGAGGTATGAATATTCGGGGTTAAGATTTTCAATTGTCTGTCGTGTGTTGTCGCCACGGTAATCGAACCTAATATCAGTCATGTCTATTTCGCGTTCTTCTGCAATGTCTCGCATGACATCAACCTCATGTCGGTCATACGCTGAATCGGCACCGGAGAAAATAAGACAGTGAACTTGTCCGACTTCGTATCTGTCAATCGCCGTGTTTGTTCGGTCAGCTAATGCATGTGATGGGTTACCCCCCGGCCATACCGCAGCACCAAATACGACCGCGCAGTCAAACGGTTCGGTGTTCTGCTCATTATAAAACGAAAGAACGTATAACACTGAGCCCGAAGCAAGAATCAGTGCAACAAATGAAAGGAACGCCAATATTTTAAATATATTCTTCAAAACAATGAGGGTTTTACTAGTGTAGCAAAGGCAACCAACAATGCCATGCTATTCTTTATGCAATTTTTTCTTTCGCGATCGAGATATCGTGATGGGTTCATATGCACGGGCACGCTCGCTCACACGTGCAAGCATTCGCTCTCTAAGGTGTGGTTCGGTGCGTTTGAACATCTCCGCAAACGTATCAAACGACAAGAGTTCAATGCCACAAAAGCCGAGCACTCCGTACTTCCAGCGAAAGTACGCACCGATGCGAAATGCGGTGTATACCCAATATGGACCGTCAGCAGTGGTAAATACACGTGCTGTGCGACCCTCTAATAATTCGCGACGAACGCCGCTTTTGTTGTACTTATATGCGAACCCTGATGTGAAATTTTGATCAAGAAAGTTCTTAAGTATCGCCGGAGGACCAAACCACCATATCGGGAATACAAAGACTACCTCGTCTGCCCAAATAATCCGCTCTTGTATTGTTCGCTGTGTTGCTGATATTTTATTTTCCTTCTGAGAGTGCTCGTATGTGAGAAACGGCTGTGTGTACTTCTTCTTATATAAGTCCATGATGAACACGTCATGGCCTCGCGCCTCCTTTTCGTGCGCGTATTGTGCAGCAATAGTGTGAGTAAATCCTTTCTTTGAAGGATGCGCGGTGACAATGAGCACATTCATGCAGGAATTGTACCGCGAGCAACGTATATGTGCATGCTTTTTTCTGTGGATGAGGCTGTGCTATCATTGCCGCAATGACACATCGCTTTTCTCGAAGGATTGAACATGTACCTCCATCGTTTCTGCGTGAAGTATTTAATCTCCTTGACGACCCAAACCTCATTTCCTTTGCAGCGGGACTCCCGAATCCGAATCTGTTCCCGACAGATGCATTTGCACAAGCAGCAGCAGACACCCTGAAAGAAAGTGCCGGTACCGCACTGCAGTATGGCGCGACCGAGGGGCTGCGTGAACTGCGAGAAATCGTTGCGCAGTCGTATAAGGTGAAAGACAACATCGATATTGACCCGAGCCAAGTCTTGGTGACCAATGGCTCACAACAAGGATTGGATTTACTCGGAAAAGTACTGATAAACGATGGCGACGTTGTAGCAACAGAGAACCCGACATACCTTGCCGCAATACAGGCGTTTTCACTTTTTCAACCCCGCTTTGTCGGAGTGCACCTTGCTGAAGACGGACTCGATAGCAGTGCGCTCGCACAAGTCGTTGCAGAGGAAGCACCGACGCTGCTCTACACCATCCCAAACTTCCAAAATCCTACCGGTATCACCTATTCTAATGAAGCACGAAGACGTGTTGTTGAAGTGCTTCATGATACAGAGACCATGCTTGTCGAAGACGACCCGTATGGAGAAATTCGATTTGAAGGGACTCGCCAGACACCATTTGCAAAATATACCGACCGCGCCGTCTTGCTCGGTTCGTTCTCGAAGATTGTTGCTCCGGGTCTACGGCTAGGATGGATTATTGCTCGAGACACGTCACTGTACGAGCGACTAAAAGTCGCTAAACAAGCAACTGATTTGCATACCAGTACATTCTCACAGCATGTTATGTATCGATACTACCGTGACAACGACACACAGGCACATGTGGAGACTATTGCACTCCACTACAAACAGCAAAAAGATGCAATGATTGCATCTCTCACCGAACACTTGCCCGAAGCCAAGTATACAAACCCCGAAGGAGGTATGTTCCTCTGGGTTACATTACCTGAGACAATCGACACCGGAAAACTCTTTCCCGAAGCGGTGAAAGAAGGTGTTGCATTTGTGCCGGGAGAGTCATTCTTTAGCGGCGAGAAAAAAAAGAATACAATGCGTCTCAACTTTACGAATGCGACACCGGAACAAATACAGGAAGGAGTGCAACGCCTTGCTCGTGCGGTCGCACGCTACGAACAGTAAGTTACTCCGCTTGAGCGATTCTGCGCTTTTGCATTTCGGTAATGAGTAACGCGATTGCGATTGCAAGAATACTGATGTCACGGAAGATGACGTCTATTTGATTTAGATTAAATACAACGATTGCAAATAAGTATACCGCTGCGGCAGTCGCAGGAATGGTAATACTTCGTCCCCATAGAAGCCAGAGTCCGATGATAATCTCAGTGACACCAAATGCGTGGAGCAATATCATTTCGTGTGGATCGACAAGCGTGAGAAGAAACGGCGGAAAGTAGCCTATCCACGCGAACGGATCGAGCCATGCGGCTACCGCCGGGTACAAAAAAGCGAAGGCGAGACCGATGCGAAGTATCTTTTCACTCGTGAACGTGCGCATGACTATTCCTCAACTACAACAATAGTGCCGGTATCTCGTGCGCGGACATGGTTGTGGTATCCCCATTCGCCCACTCGGTCAAACGTAAATTCCCAGAATTCACCCGCCTCAAGCGCCCGGCATGTGTCAAAAGTAGGCGCTGCACCCTCAGTACAATGCTCTTTGGTTGAAGTGCCGTCGTATTGGGTGTGGGTTGGATGATTATCACTACCAACCCACATACCACTAGCTGCTTGGTTTACAAAACGAACAGTCTCTCCTTTGCGGACAGTCACTGTTGCTGGTTCGAATCCGTTCCCGGCATAGGTAACCAGTGCATGAAAAATCGGGTCTCCCGTTGGTTCGTCGTCAGTGAATAAGGCGCGTGCCTCGACTCCTACTTCTACAGAAGAGTTGTCTGTGTTCTCATCTGCATTCTCAATCGATGTATCATCGGTTATTTGTGCTTCTTCAATCGCAGGACTGTCTGCACTTTGCGGACCAAAAAGCAACCACGCACCTCCTGCGATAATAATGAGTGCAATGACTACTGATATCCATTTCATATATATGGTGTTATTTATTTTTAAGGTGTACGTCCTGTTGAGGAAACGGTATCTCTATTTTATGCTTTCTGAACGCCTTGTCGATAGCATATCTGATGTCGCTCTTTGTACTAAATACAGTAAGCGGATCTTCTACGCGACACGATAAGAGGAAATTGAGTGATGAGTCACCAAATCCTACAAAACTTACGCTCGGCTCTGGATTATCAAGCACCAGCTTGTGCTCACGTGCAATAGTTAGGAGAAGCTCTGTAACCTTTTCGAGATTGGTTCCATAGGCAACACCAACTTCGACTTTTACGCGACCGGTATGGGGTCCTGTGCTTTTGTTCGTAATTGCTTCGTTTGCGATGGCTGCATTCGGTATCGTTACCTCTTCGTCATCAAATGTGCGAATGCGTGTACTCCGCAACCCCACATCGCTCACGATACCCATGATTCCAGAGCCAAGCACCACGAAGTCACCCACTGAGTATGGTTTGTCTGCAAGAATGAAGACGCCGGAAATAATATTTGACAGTGTGTCTTTTGCCGCAAATCCGATTGCGATACCGAGAATACCTGCGCTTGCAAGCCAGGCGGTCACATTGATATTCCATATCAGAAAAATTGCGTACAATGCGGCAGCACCAATGATTGCAAGCGACGTGTTGTTAAATAGTGGTAATGTTTGTTCGCTCACTGTCTTCAATCGTGCCGTGTTTGAAGCTGCAATAAGCAAAACATGCGTAATACGTATGCTTATCTGCGCAACAATGAGCACGGTAAGTGTGTGTAGTATCGACTGTCCAATGGCGACTATTCCTTGCGAAAATCCAAGCAGTGGAAGAGACATGGTTGCTGCAACAACAAGCATAATATAGAAAACGGGAGCAGTAAGTGCAGCGATGAGTTTGTCGTCAATATCGGTTTTCGTCTGTCTTGTAAAGTATTTAACGATGCCAGCAATGAATGGCAATACTACCAGTGCGGCAAAGAGCGCTGCAGCGAATAGTAATGCTACTTGTATATATGGATGTGCCGAAGTGGCGAATTGTATGAATGATTCTATAGATATCATACTCACATACTACCCCACGCTCCTTCCCATGGCTAACCATTGGCGGTGTAAAAAATACTCAATGAGTTTGTGCAGAATGCTATACTGTGCGTATGAAGACTGCTGAAACACACCCATTAACACCGGAAGAAGCGCGCATTATCGAACACAAAGGCACTGAAGCGCCGTTCTCGGGTGCGTTTGACGCGCACTTTGAATCCGGCACGTATCACTGTCGCAACTGTGGCGCTGCGCTCTATGCATCAAAAGATAAGTTTGACTCCGGATGTGGATGGCCAAGCTTTGACGATGAAATTCCCGGTGCTGTGATGCGCACACCTGATGTAGATGGTCGTCGAACTGAGATTACCTGTGCACAGTGCGGTGGACACCTCGGGCATGTGTTTGAAGGCGAACAACTCACTGAAAAAAACGTGCGGCACTGTGTAAATTCGATTTCTTTAACCTTTGACCCAAGTACCAATGAAAACTGAAAAGGCACTGTTTGCATCGGGCTGCTTTTGGGGAGTCCAATACCATTTCGACAAGCACGAGGGTGTAGTGCGTACGCGCGTTGGCTATACCGGTGGCTCAGTTGTGAACCCAACATACGAACAAGTGTGTGAGGGTAACACCGGGCATCGCGAAGCCATTGAAGTAGTGTTTGACCCTGCCGTTACGACATACGAGCGTCTTGCAAAGCTGTTCTTTGAAACGCATGACTTCTCACAAGTAGGCGGACAAGGACCAGATATTGGCGAGCAATATACGTCGGCAGTGTACTACTATGACGATTCGCAAAAAGAAGTGGCTGAACGATTGATTGCTGAGCTTGAAAGCACTGGGCGTCGCGTTACCACTGAAGTGCTTCCTGCCGGAGCGTTCTATCCAGCTGAAGAGCGTCATCAAAAATATTATGAAAAAACTGGTGGTGCACCGTATTGTCATGTATATGTTAAAAAATTCGACTGAAAGGGGCGTAAAAACCACAACAGTAGCCAATATCGCGAATGCGCCTTCGCGTATGTATTCTATCTTTCTACAGAAAGATAGAATACATAAACTGCAATTTTCTCCCTCTTTCGTCGTTTCGATTTGTGTGTTGTTTTTTGCACTCTCTCTACCGCTTGGATTTGCACACGCTGCGGTAAACGCCGGTGTGGTGAATGGCGTGTGGTTTTCAAATCCAAACCCGCAAGAAGGTGAGGTAGTTCGCATTTTTACCGCAGTGCAAAATCAAAGTAACGAAACTATTTCCGGCACTGTGACGTTTCTCGTAAATGATTCAGTAGTTGGCTCAAAAGCGTTTTCGGTCGCGAGTAACGATGTGATTCCTGTTTCAATCACCTACACCTTCCCGGGTGGTACATTTAACGTGAGTGCGTACATAAGCGCTGTGGAAGAGCAGCAAAGTGTGACTTACACGCTCGCACCAAAGACGTCTGTGTCTGTAACTCGCAAAACTCAAGACATAGAGACCCAGTCTACCGCCACGCCGCACGCATCATCCACAGTACACATAGCAACGAATGCTGTCGTCGATGCTGGAAAGTCAGTATTGGCAACTGCCGAGCCGATAGCCGAAGCTGCTGCAGGTCGTGTCGAGCAATTACGCGATGCACTGCTGCATGGCACTTCAAGCAAAAGCGAAAATGAGCTGACAACAGAAACAACGAAACGTACGGCTTCGGGTACGAAAGCGGCTGCGGAGAATCTCCTTGCAACATCTAAAAATATTGCCAAGAGTACAGACATCCCATTATGGAAAAAAGCGACGGGTGTATTACTTACCGTCGCTGCATTTTTGTTGCGTATCTGGTTTGTGTTCGTGGTGCTTTTTGTGGCATTCATAGCCTGGCGGCTAGTTCGAGGAGTTCGGATTAGATAAGTTCTTCAGTATCTCAAGCGCTGCACGCAAACGCTCAGGTGTACGCAAGTCTTCAGCTGGCTTGTTCTTATCTTCTCGTATGAGCGTCCTCCTTTCTATTTCAAAACGCTTACTATGAAGTCGATCAATTTCTTCTCGCGTATACAGAGTTTCATCACCAGCATTCCCCGCATCAACGATTGCGTCTTCAAGTTGCTGAGACAGAACTAGTGCATGTACTATATCTTGCTCTGTTTCTATCGGTGCGTCTTCAAGTTGCTTGAACAAGCCTTCTATCCGCACACGATGCACTCTCTTTTCAGGTATTTCTTCATTAAAGCTTTCTGGCATAGTGATTATATATAGTATTAAATAGTATAGCTACGCAACCGGTTGGGTGCAAAATGCACAGCGTGTTGCTGCAAGCGGAATCTGGCTAAGACACTCGCCACATTTCTTTGTTGTCGGGTCAGCTGGCGGTTGCTTGCGCGCAGCAGACACCAGCATATTCATCGGCTTAACCACAAAGAAGAATATTGCCGTCGCGCTCAGCAAGAATGAGATGAGCGCGTTGATGAAGTTGCCGTATAAGAACTGACTTTCGTTTATGGTGAAAGAGAGCTCACTAAAGTCCGGTACTTTTACAATAGCGGCAATTAATGGAGTGAGAAGCCCTGATACAAGTGCAGTCACTACAGCGGTGAATGCTGCTCCAACGACAACACCGACTGCCAAATCAACAACGTTTCCGCGAAGTAAAAATTGTTTAAATTCTCTCAACATATGGATAGAGTATACTATAAAGATTGCGTTTTTGGGTGGTTGAAGTACATTTCTCAATACCATCAATCAGCAGGAGGTTGAAATGGGGTTCTTTCAAAAAATCTTTGGCTTGGAACATACGTCAATCGAAGGAGGTGTCAACAAACAAGACCTGGCCATGGCGCGGTACAAGAAGCGTGGCTGGATACGCTCCCAGGAGGATTCAGCTGCTCTACACATGTTCTTCAGCCCGACATGTGTTCCCACCAACATGCGGCCCGAATGGATATGGCTCTGCATTGCGCTGTATCCACTTCGAGAAAAGGAAATCGATGTGAACAGAAAGTCTCCTATGGACTACCCGATTCCTCTTCCAAGGGAATTGGTGGGGTCAGGGAGAATCTCTGCGCGCAAGTTTCGAGCTGGAATCGAGAAGTTTCGCAGACGCACCGAAGCCTTGTGATGTACGTCTCTTGTACTACGTTGCAGCCGGACGAAAGAATAGACCCCGCCGAAATCAGCGATTTCGGCGGGGTTATTGTTACGGATACATTGTGTCGCGAATCTTCTCAAGTTCAACGAGTGTAGCTGCGTCCGTAACGCGCACGTATCGTGGGATCGTTTTGCCATCTTTCTCGACAGTACCCATCCACATATCAAGCGGGCGGTTGTCGAAACACGGGATACCAAGCTCTCTTGAAGCTCGATAGACGGACGACTCATACAAAGGGCGATACACGAGGAAGTGTTCTTCGCCTTCTCGTGCGTTGTCTTCCGTGTGAAAGCCGATACCGACCACTTCGTAAGCGAAATTGTTTATCGCCCCTTCAGGGTCATGCTTATAGTGCCAATAGAACCCTGGTTCGGGCACTTTCTTTGGCATTGGTAATCCTGACATATGCTTTTCCCTCTTTTGTCTCATGATATCTTAGCGTACATACGGCGAAGAGGACAGGATTCGAACCTGCGTAGGATTGCCCCTAACTCGCTCTCTCCCACACAAAGCGGAGGAGACAGGATTCGAACCTGCGATACCTTGCGGTATACCCGCTTTCCAAGCGAGCGCATTCAACCACTCTGCCACTCCTCCGCTTTATGAAGGGATTGCAATGTACATTACAATCACTTCGCTCCTGTGTACATTGAGAACAATCTCACGCCTTAAACCACCCAGCCACCTCTCCGTGGTCGGATTATATAGTACTCGTCTAAAAGAGCACGTGTCAAAATCCGGGTTCCCGAGCCGAGCGACACGTAGTCGTCGGTGAGGCATCGAGCTGGAGACCGAGGTGTAGCCGCGCTACAGTGAGGTCGAAGCGAGTGTGCCGCAACCAGACCACGGGTTGCACAGGCAGGGAGAGGTTTTGTCGCGTGCTCTAGAGACCAAAATGCTCTAGTATAGTGGGTATATATGCGCACGCTATGCAAGAAATACAGCTGGCACGAAGTTATGCAGCGAGACATCCGTGATCACACTATCATACTCGACATCGACGGCGTTCTCATGGCTGATGCCGAGAGTACTATAGATCCACAGATTGCCAGCTACATCGCTACTCTTAAAGAACATAATGATATTTTTATCGTATCAAACTCCTTTCGTGATGCGCGCTGCGCCTATGCTGCAGAAGCACTTGGTCTTCCATGGATAGACTCCCCTTTTAAGAAGCCGAGCGTGAGTATTCTCAACTACATGCAGTACGATCACGCAAAACCAATGCTGGTTATCGGTGACAAGTTACTCACCGACGGCATCTTTGCGCTTCGTATCGGTGCTGAGCCGGTTATGTTACATCGACGTACATCACCAAAAGACCGTATTGTTATAAAACTTACGTATCTCCTTGACGACATCGCCTACTCGCTCGTGCGACTCTGGTACACTCGATAAAAGATCTGCGCATATTGCCCTGCGCTTATATACGCACACGCGAGTGCTGTTAATGAAAGCAGCATCGTCATTGCACGTAATAGTTCGTTTGTTCCGAGTGCGAGTTCAAGCAGTGCACTTATAACAGTCAAAAATATCAGTGTCGTTTTCACTTTTGCGGTAAAGATTGCCGGAATGACGACGCTTGATGCGAGTGACGCACGGACACCATCAATTACTAAATCTCGCACAATGAGCAGTAGTATAATCACTGGCGCAATCACTCCTGCTGGATACAACAATATAAGAAATACGAAGGTGAGCACTTTGTCTGAGAGCGGATCAAATATCTTCCCAAAGTCAGACTCTGTATGAAAACGACGAGCAAGATACCCATCGAAGAAATCAGTGAGCGCCGCTACTATGAATAGTGCAAGTAAATACGCATAGAGGTTAGTCGGCGCAAACGGAACCAATGCAATTGCGACTATAGTAAGTGCAATGCGTAAAATCGTGAGGATGTTTGGAATCTGTGTATACATACGCTTAGATAACCAGTGTAGCAGCGCTTGGCAATACGGAAAACGTCACCGTATTCCCCAAATCGGTAAACGCGTCTCCATCAATGTGGACTTCGCCGGTGAAATTGGTGAGTGTGTAACACTCATTTTGAAACCGTGTGTGTCGCAACGTCTGTGAATTTCCGGTGGTGAGATAAAAGTCATATGCCCCACGTAATAAACCAAGTGGGTTTCTGTTATGCAGTGTGATGCAATGCAAGTTGGTGTCGTTTGGTGCAATGCCACGTGCCGGTGTTAACCCTGCAATATTAAGATGATTACAAATAATGACACTGTGCGTTTCTATCGCCTGCCTGTCAGTACCTGCCATTGTAAATTTTTCTTTCTCGTATGAGTGTCTGAATAACGATGGGAAAGACAATAGATACGCGAGTGCGCCAAAGCGTTTTTTTGTATGCCGTTTGGTTTCCACCACAATACGTGACAGTGTCCCAAAGCTCACCATGATGAAAAAGACGTATCTATTGTTTACGAGCCCGAGATCTACCGGTTTAGGTACACCATGCACTGCGCGCGACAGCGCGCGACGAAGTCCGAATGGAAGTTTGAATGAAAGTGCGGTTACGTTCGCACTACCAAGCGGCAGAAACGCAACCGGACAGACTTTAAGCAAGTCGTGTTCCCAGAGCTTCTGGAATACCAGCCGCAGTGTGCCGTCGCCGCCAGCGGCAATAAAACGTACCTCGTCGTATTCCGCCACTTTCTGCAAGATATCATCCCAAGAACATCCCTCCATGTCGGTAATCGTGTACGGCAGTTCTCGCTTGGTGAAAAACTGCTCAATGCGCTCCCGCACCCGTGCGCTGTTACCCCGCCCGGCACGGTCGCTATGAATCACTACGAAGTAGCGTTTATTACCAGTAAGTATTTTTGATTCCGATTCCATATGCAAGTGCGTTTGCAACAAGATTAAGGAAGAACGTGGTTACGATAAGCAGCGCTGCTGCAGGTATACTCCATGAGATAAAAAAGGCGGTTCCGAGAATAAACACCACGATATAGTCTATTTGATCAAGTGGAATGCACGGTGCACCACTTGCTATGCCAAGCTGCCGCTTCATGATGCTTCCGAGTGCATCGCCAACCATAACGAGTATACCGGCTATGCAACCATAGAAAAGTGCCACGGGAAGCGACGCAAAGGCTGTTGTAGATACCGTCTCCAGTGGCATTGCAAAGAGATACTGTATATAGGAAACGGCCACTCCTCCAATAACAGCAGCGGCAACGCCGCGCCACGTTTTGTTTCTTCCTAACAATGGTTTTCCTCGCAGAGAGAGATTCGCGTCGATTGGTCGGTCGAGTGCAGAGAGAAGCTTCAAACGTGCGGCCACAACCGGCATCATATTTGCGGCAAATGCCGGAAGTGCAAGATACAGCACTTCTACGAGCATCATACGCGCTGCTGCATCAGTGCGGCGATGCGCTTCTCAGTTGGTGGATGCGTACTGAAAAGACTACGCATGCTCTTCCCTGCCTTGCTGTTGCTCCCAAATGGGTTGCTGATGAACAAGTGTGCGGTTGCACCGGACGCGTGCTTCATCGGTTGCTTGTAGCTGCTTATTTTCTGCAATGCTGAAGCGAGTCCTTCCGGGTATCGTGTAAGGAGTGCGCCTGACGCATCTGCTAGATATTCTCGTTTACGTGACACTGCCAGTTGCATGAGTTGCGCAATAACCGGACTCAACACAATAAGTGCGATGCCGGCAATCATAAGCGCGGGATGTGCATTGTCATTTCGCTCGCCGCGTCCACCAAAGAGCGTCATGTGCCAGAGCATGTCGGTAATAATTGCGATGAAGCCCACGAGTACCACGGCGACCGACATGACAAGAATGTCACGATTACCGATGTGTGAGAGCTCATGCGCGAGTACGCCTTCCAGTTCTGTCTTGTTAAGTGTTTGCAAGAGTCCGGTCGTTACTGCAACGACCGCCTTTTCAGGATTGCGACCGGTTGCAAATGCATTCGGCGCCGGATCCTCAATAATGTAAATCTTTGGCTTTGGAAGCCCTGCTGTGATTGCGAGATTCTCCACTGTGTTGTGTAAGTCCGGATACTGTTCATCCGGTGCAAGCTTGGCGTGTGCTGAGGCAATTGCGAGTTTATCGGAAAACCAAAACGACGTTCCATTCATGAAGAGTGCAAATGCGACTGCGACAACGAGAAGCGCAGGATTGCCGAAGTATTCTGAAACAAACCAGCCAACGGCAGCAACCACCGCAAAAAAGATGACCATGAGCAGCCATGTTTTTCTAATGTTTTGTGATTGATGTGTGTAGAGTGATGCCATATTTATTCTTGTACTGACTCAAGAAAGACCCGCTCGGTGAAGCCGCCGCGTTTTGCTCGTCGACTTTCCTGAATGCGCGCAAGCTCTTCGCGAGAAATACCGAATTCAACCAGAATGGCGTCAAAGACTTCCGCTACATCTGCCAGCTTTTTAATAAGCTCCTCTTGGTTTTCGGTATCGTACCCTGCTTGTCGAACCTCCTCAGCTTCCTCTATCAGCTTATAGAGTAATTCGCGTCGGTACTCATCGGTATCCATCGTCCGCACATTTGGCACTTCGCCATTTTCCCGAATGATAGTCGGTATGTTGTCACGAACGAGTTTTCCGTACCGCTTTGCCATCTGCGTTAGAATTGTACTTTCACCGGCTCACGTGCTGCAGCATCAACCTCGTCGAGCTCAAAGAACTCTCGTTCCTTGAACTTAAATCCGCCAGCAATGACATTGCCCGGAAATGATTGTATTGCGGTGTTCAAGTCGCGCACGTTGGTGTTGTAGAAACGGCGAGCTGCTTGAATTTTGTTTTCAGTATCGGTGAGCTCTCGCTGTAGTTCAGCAAAGTTCTGGTTCGCTTTCAAGTCAGGGTAATTTTCTGAAACGGCAAACAGCGACTTAAGTGCACCGGTGAGCATGTTTTCTGCTTCTTGTTTGTCGTGTACACCTGTTGCATTCATTGCGCGTGTACGCATTTCAGTAACTTCGCTAAATGTTGACTTCTCGTGTGCAGCGTACCCCTTCACGGTTTCAATAAGGTTTGGAATGAGGTCGTACCGACGCTTTAACTGCACGTCGATGTCTGCCCACGCTTCATCGGTGCGGTTTACGAGACGCACGAACGAGTTGTACGCCCAGATAATCCACACTGCGAGCACAGCTACGATAATTCCTATAATAAGTCCGGTATTCATACTACATCTCTAATTTCTTAATAAATTGTTTTTTTAGTATACCACGAAGCTGCTAGTGAGTGGTAACCTGTTGCGGTGGTGTGCCACCGTCGAAAAATATCTGTATATTTTCTGAAGCAATTTCTGACATTTTTTCTCTCGTTTCCTGTGTTGCAGAAGCCATATGCGGTGTAAGGACTACATTTTCGAGTTCTGACAGTCCTGGAGTGAGCTGTGGCTCGTGCTCAAATACATCAAGTGCTGCACCGCGTATGCGCTTCTCAATTAATGCTGTGGTAAGCGCCGCTTCGTCAATAACCGGACCGCGGGAAGTGTTAATCACATATGCCGACGGTTTCATTCGTGCAATCCGTTCAGCACTCAACAAGTGATGCGTGGATTCGAGCAATGGCACATGCAAACTCAACACGTCTGCCTGTACACATACATCTTCGAGTTCGTCGCAATACTCTGCATGCAGCTCATCGTCAAGAAACGCATTCGGCTGCATGTCGGTGTACACAATGCGCATGCCGAGTCCCTTCTGAGCAATTTCTGCAACGCGTCTTCCAATTCTTCCTGCCCCGACGATACCGAGTATTTTGTTTTTTGCATCTGTCCCGAGGAACAACATAGGATCCCAGCCCTTATATGCCCCACGACGAACAAAGCGGTCACCTTCCGCAACACGAGACAACACTGCAAGCATAAGTGCGATAGTATGTTCCGCCACTGAATCGGTAAGTACATCAGGTGTGTTGGTTACTACAATGCCGCGTTTGGCAGCCTCACTGAGGTTAATGTTCTCGTAACCAACCGCATAATTCGCGACTATTCGTATGTTTGGTGCCGCATCAAATACGTCCGTATCAATAGTATCCGTAAGTAGACACAGAAGCGCGTCAGGATTGTGCTTTCGCAACGCTTCCAACAACTCATCTTTGGTGAGCGCATCCCGTTTAGCACTGACTGCTACCGTATGTCCTGCGTCCTCAAGGGTGACGAGTCCCGTATCGGGAATCTGTCGTGTTACATAAATATGTGCCACAGTTGTTTCTAAAGATCACTAAATAATCGTAATCGCTCGAGCACTGTTTGCGTAACCGCGTCACGCCCTTTGTTGAGGTACCGATACGGTGCGACCTCATCGGGATTCTCGGCGAGTGCCGCTTCTATTCCCTTGCGGTATGCAACGCGTATCTCAGTATTGATGTGCACGACGTTCATACCTGCCTGAATCGCCTTGACGAAATCTTCATCGGTAATACCTGAGCCACCATGCAGTACCATTCCTGCCTCGTTTCCTATGCTCTGTCGAATAACGGTAATAAGTTCAATGTTGAGATTCGGATTTGCACGCCCCTTGAGCATACCGTGCAAATTCCCTA
>DFRR01000005.1:28043-43434 GCA_002378745.1 Patescibacteria group bacterium UBA3458
ATACCGTGCAAATTCCCTACCGCGGGCGCAACAGCGTCTACACCAGTCGTATCAATAAAAGAAACAACGTCTTCAGGAGTTGGCAATACACTCTTAAGCACATCGTCGGGTACATCATCGAGCACTTTGCTTGATGTGCCAATGTAACCGACCTCCCCTTCAACAACCACATCTCGCGAACTCGCGCGTGCGTAGGCGACCACTTCTTTTGTTTTTGCAACATTTTCCTCAACTGAAAGCTTGGTGCCGTCGAAAATAACCGAATCGAAACCGGCATCAATTGCCGCGACACAACCCTCTACAGTTTCTGTGTGGTCAGCATTGGTAAAGATGTCAATTCCAAATTCTTCGCGTGCCGCCTGCACCATAGCTACTGTTTTCTTGAGCCCCACAAATTCTCGCTCCCCTTCTGAAACGCCAATGATAACTGGGACGCCTAATTCTCGAGCGGCAGCAGCGATACCATTAAGTTGACTGGAGTCTGAAATGTTAAAGTGGCCAATCGCGACGTTGCGATTCAATGCATCCTGCATTACTTCTCGTAGTATTGTCATGTTGTTAGTATATCAAACTATGCCAAACGCGCAGGAAGCTGTGGGTTTCTGTCTCTGTACGCTCCAGAGGCTTTCCTGTAAGCTGTAGCGTATGAAGTATACATTTGTAGCTCTCGGCGACATCGTAACTGACGCATTCATCAAGCTCAAAGATGGCGTCCACATCGAGAACGAGCCGACTGGGAAAGAATTATGTATTAATTTTGGTGACAAACTTGAGTACGAAGATGTGACCATAGTGCCTGCGGTCGGCAACGCTCCTAACGCCGGTGTTTCAGCGCACCGCTTGGGTCTTTCAACAGCGCTCGTTACTGACATCGGGGATGACGATTTCGGCAACAAAAAGCTTGAAGCACTTCGCGCAGAAGGTATTGCAACTGACTTTGTAGATGTGCATGCGGGCATGCAGAGCAACTACCACTACGTACTTCGCTTTGGGCCAGAGCGAACCATTCTCATTAAGCACCATCCCTACCCGTATGCAGTGCCTGTATTTGACGAAGCGCCAGAGTGGATCTACTTCTCAAGCGTCGGCGAGCACGGTTTACCGTACCACCATGAGATTGCAACATACTGCAAAGAGAATGGTGTGAAACTTGCCTTTCAACCGGGTAGCTTCCAAATATCACTCGGCGCTGAAGAACTGAAGGATGTGTATGCAGTAGCGGAGATATTTTTCTGCAACAAAGAAGAAGCACAACGTATTCTCAACTCTCACGAATCAGACATGAAGGTACTCCTGGACGGCGTTCGTGCCCTTGGTCCAAATACTACAGTCATTACCGATGGACCTGCTGGTGCGTTTGCTTCGGATGGTACTGGGTATTGGAGTATGCCGATGTATCCAGATCCCGCACCACCGGTAGACCGCACTGGTGCTGGCGACGCATTCGCGAGTACCGTCACTGCCATGCTTGCAGAGGGTCTATCTCTACCGGAGGCACTCAGGCGTGGACCAATTAACTCAATGTCGGTCGTACAACACATAGGGGCACAGAAAGGCCTCCTTACTCGTACGCAACTAGAAGAATACCTAATTGCTGCCCCAACCAATTATCGGTTACTAGAGCTATAACATGCATGCTGAACAAGCGTCGTCCGGAAAGCTACACCTTTCTTTTCACTGGTTGCTTTCCATTTACGCTATCGTCCCGGCACTCCTAGCAGTTGTCTTGGTGGATAGTTTCTTTTTTGACAATGCTCTGCGCCCGTTTGTCTCAGTGAATCTCACTACAGCATTTTTCTATCTTGTCTTCTTTGAACTCCCTCATATTTTTGCAAGCTTCGTAACTTTTGCCGACCGTGAGTACTTACGTTCGTACAGAAAGAAAATACTGTACCAACTGCCGGTAGTATTGGGAGCGAGTATTTTGATAACTGCGATGAACCCAGAAATTGGCGTTGCCCTCGTCGTTGGGTACACCTTGTACCACGTTGTGTCGCAACAGACCGGAATCGCAAAAATGATGATAGGCGCGAAGCACTGGTTGCACACACCGTGGCGTATGTCTGCTGTGGTTGTTACGATAGCGATTCAACTGTATCTACTCAAGCTCCCCTTTCTTAACTACATACCGCTTACTTATCAATACTCCTTCTTTTGGGCAATAGTGCTCCTGTTTGTGCTTGTGAGCGCCTTTATTTACATGCAAACGAAAAGTGGTATCGGGAAGAAATATTTTGCCGCAACCACACTAATGCTCTTGTCGGGTATCCTTTTTTTCCTGCTCGATTATGTATTTTTCTCGATATTCGTGCTGCGTTTCTCTCACGACATCACTGCCTTTGCGTTCTATATTACGCACGATGTAAATCGTAATGCAGGGTCATTTAAAAACGAAATCTACCGACTTCTTGCTCCACTAAAGATACCCGTGTTCGTTCTTGTACCAGCGATTGGTATGCTTATTGCGTACATCGTTCGTTACGAACTGAACATATATACAGGAGTTCTTTATGCCGGTATCATAATAAACTTCACCCACTATTACTTTGAAGGATTTATGTGGCGTCGTGATTCACCGCACCGTGCGCAACTGGCGTTTGCGCCGTAGAAAGTTATAAACGTGTGGTACCTATTGACGAATAGTAGTTTCTGCTACTATTGCATCATGAGTAGGAAGGCGCCTCGCGGGTTTACCCAGACACTAACTGCACTAACTGTGCCAGTACGCGTGTTCATATGGTCATTATCGCAACGGATCAGGACTTCAAAGAGTGTGTCCCGAAATCACACTGAAGAACAGACGCGTATACGAACCACGGCACAGTATAGTGCTGGGTTTACCCTTATTGAATTGCTAGTGGTTATCGCCATCATTGGCATGCTCTCCAGTGTGGTGCTTGCATCTCTCAACTCTGCACGTGAACGCTCACGCGATGCTCGTCGCCTTGCTGACTTGCGGCAATTACAGACTGCGCTTGAGCTACGTTTTGATGATGCTGCACCACCTGAGTATCCAGACGACCTCTCGTCACTCGTATCAGGAGGATACATTGCATCTATTGCAACTGATCCTCGTACCGGTGATGCGTATTACTACGACAACCTCACCAGTGCCGGCGGCGCATGTGCCATTGCCTCAGGAGTGTGCGTAAGCTATGTACTTGGTGCAAACCTTGAAAACAGCAGTCATGGTGCCTTGAATAGCGATGTCGATGGAACTGTTGGTTCAGTGAACTGTGCTGACGCTGTGTACTGTCTCCAACCATAGCTGTTAGCTACTAGCCACTAGCTTCAAGCCCTAATAAAGAACTTTTAAAAAAACCACTAGCTAAAAGCTAGTGGTTTTTTTGCTAAAGGCTAGTGGCTATCGGCTAGAAGCTCGCGCGTGTACCTTTCGCACAGCTTCAACAATAGCGTTACTGTCCAGCTTATAGTGTGTGAGTAATTCTTCAGGAGTTCCTGACTGCCCGAATAGATTATTGACGCCAACAAATTCCATCGGCACAGGTTTCGTTCGTGCGAGTAACTCAGCAACTGCGCTACCTAGCCCACCAGCAATTTGATGCTCTTCGACAGATACCACCGCACCGACTTCTTGGGCAAGCGCAACGATTGTATCATCGTCAAGTGGCTTGATAGTGTGACTGTTTAGTACAACGGTATCGATTCCTTCTGCTGCGAGTTCTTGAGCCGCTCGAAGTGCATGATAAAGCAGTGGGCCACATCCAATAATGGCAACCTGTGGAGTTTTGCCTCTCCACATTTCATATGCCTTTCCGATAGTGAACGGCGTCTCCTCAGTTGTCAGTACGGGCGTATCGTTACGCGCCAGTCGCATATATGTTGGTGATTGTGTTTGTGCAAGAGCCCGCGTTGCACGGTGTGCTTCATGCGTATCACATGGCGCAATGACTTCCATACGCGGAATAACGCGCATGATAGCAATGTCTTCTATCGCCTGATGTGTGCCACCGTCAGGGCCGACCGAGATACCCGCATGGCTTCCAATTATTTTAACCGGCCTATCGTTGTAACAAATGGTGGTGCGTATTTGTTCCCAGTTACGCCCCGGGCTGAACATTGCGTAGGACGTAATAAACGGAATTTTTCCTGTAGCTGCCAAACCACTGGCAATAACCGCAAGGTTTTGTTCAGCGACACCCACTTGTGCAAAACGTTCAGGATATTTGTTAGCGAACGCCTGCATACGTGTTGACTCAGTTAAGTCAGCACAGAGCCCGACGATGTTCTCGTGAGCATCAGCCGCTTCCACTAATCCCTCTCCGAAGCCATTACGAAGCGGTATCTGCTCCACGTCTTCTGAAAAAACTTCTGGGTTTATATTTTTTAACAACATAAAAATCAAATCTATCAACTATCAACTAAAAACTACCAACTTATCTAATCACAATCGTGACATTCAATTTTTGAACCTAACGTGCGTAGTTCCCTAAGTGCAATGTCTGCCTCTTCCTTGCTTGGCGGTTTCCCATGCCACTGGTAATCACGCTCAAACTCATGTACCCCCTTCCCGGGTATGGTGTGGGCAATGAGTATCGAGGGCTTGTTATTCACTGACTGCGCTTCTCCTATTGCCGCGTCCAGTGCTTCAAAATTATGACCATCAACTTCAATCACGTGCCACCCGAATGCTTCCCATTTATCCTTAAGTGGCTCAAGCGGCATAATGTCCCACGTATATCCATCGATTTGAATACCATTTCTATCAACAATCGCAATGAGGTTTTGTAGCTGTTCCCGCCCGGCGAGCATGGCGCTTTCCCAGATAATACCCGAGTCCATCTCTCCGTCACTTAATAAGGCGTATATATAGTTGTCAGTTTGCCGCCCTTCGTTCATACGAAGCCCGAGCGCCATGCCAACCGCCTGGCCAAGCCCACTGCCAAGCGGACCGGAGCTTACCTCAATACCCGGTAGGTACTCTCGATGTGGATGTCCTTGCAATCGACTACCGAACTTTCGCAGTGTCTTGAGCTCTTCAACCGGAAAATACCCGGCTCGTGCCATTGTTGCGTACTGCACTGGGCAAATATGTCCGTTTGAAAGTACCAGTCTGTCACGACCATCCCACTCTGGACTCTGTGGCTCGTGTTGCATGGTATGGAAGTAGAGTAATGTAAAAATATCTGCCATACCAAGTGGACCAGCAGTGTGTCCGCTCCCTGCAGCAAGAAGCATTTCGATAATATCCTGCCGAATGGTGTTTGCTGTCTCAGTAAGCTCTGCTATTTTTGAATCTGATAACATAGATTTCGCAATGTGTTGCTGCTGTAACACTAGTGGATATACGAATCAAGAAGTGTTTGCAGCTCTCTCATACTCTGTTCGGGATTATTTGTATGCATTATTGCAGAGCCGATATTGAAGATGTCTGCTCCTGCAGCACGCAATGTCGGAAGTGTTTCTGCATGTACTCCCCCGTCAACTGCAATTGTAACATCTGGATAGCGCTCACGAAGTATACGAACACGGGATATCGCCCGGCCGTCGAACGCTTCTCCTTGATACCCGATTCGTGCAATACTCATTACCTGCACCAAAGAAATTGCGTCGTTCTCGATGAGGGGAACGATTTCAGAAAGCGGTGTATCGAGTAGTAGCGAGACGCCAACGTTCGCACCGCGATCCTTCCACTCTTCGTACACGCGTTGCGCCTCACCCACGCGAAATCCTTCAATCTGAGCAGTGATGCATGAAGCTCCCGCATCTATGAAGCGGTGCCCCACCTCTTGTGGATGTTGCACCATGAGATGCACATCAAATGTGATTGTGTCTTTATGTGGCAATTGCTGATTGCTCAGCATTGTTTTATTGTATGGAAAACTAAAAGATGGAACAAGATGTCCATCCATAACATCAATCTGTATACGCGAAGCCGTTGGGGCAACGCGCTCAATTTCTGAGACGAGCACATCCCACTCATCGGCCATGATGGCTGGCGCGATTACCGGCTGTGGTCGCTTCATACGTACTAGTTATTGAGGTATGAAAGATCTTGCTCCAAGCCCGGCTGTGGGACAATTTCATATCCTGACGACCGCGGCCAGAAGATAAATGCAATAACTATTGCAAGGACTGCAATAACGAGCATTACCACACCCGCCTGCTTTGCATCCTTCGCGAGTCCTAAACGAATGACGAGCTTGGTTGGCCACGATTGCCGCGGACCACGAGGTCCTTGATTATACGCCATCCCCGGTTCATCAAATTGAACTTTGTTATTGTTTGGCATACGGTAATAGTAGCATCCGCAGTATTTCTGTAACTACTGCGTGTGGAAAACAGCATCCAGCTTTTGAATACGGCGAGTGTGTCTTGCCTCTTCTGAAAACGGTGTGAGTAGCCACAACCGCACTGCCTCTTGCGCATCCTCAAGCGAAACGAAGCGAGCGCCGATACTCAAAATGTTTGCGTCGTTGTGCTCGCGAGAAAGCGTAAGGATGTCTTGGCTGCCGCCATACCAGACTGCAGCGCGCACACCTAAGAAACGGTTTGCCACCATTGCTTCTCCTTGCCCTGAGCCACCAAGAATAATTGCTTTTGACTGTTGGTCACGATGTATCGCTTCTGCCGCACGGGCAATGAAGTCAGGGTAGTCGTCTTCGGCATCATATGCGTAGGCACCTAAGTCCTCCGTCTCAAGGCCAAGCTCAGTACTCACAAAGCTCAAGAGCTTTTCTTTATGCTCAAAACCGGCATGGTCAGACGCAAAATACACTTTCATAGCTATACGTGGGATGCACTTTTAATTACGTGTTCGACAAGCGCATTTGCATAGCCAACTTCGTTGTCGTACCACGCAAGCACCTTCACCAAGTTTCCCCCCACCACGCGTGTCATTGAAAGATCCGCAATTGATGCGTGTGTATCGCCAATGATGTCAGTCGAGACGAGCGGCTCATTGGTTACACCAAACACACTGCTCCAGAGTGGGTTTCCGGCGGCATTAGTGAGCGCCGCATTAACCTCTTCAACGGTAGTGTCTCGCTTGGCAATAAACGTAATGTCTGCAATTGAGCCGGCAGGAACAGGCACGCGTAGTGCAATACCATCGAACTTTCCGTCGAGTTGCGTGTGTGCCTGCGTGGTTGCAACTGCCGCACCGGTTGAAGTAGGAATGATGTTAACTGCCGCTGCACGCCCCTTCCGCGGGTCTTTACCGGATGGGCCATCCACGACACTCTGTGTTGCCGTATATCCATGGACTGTATTAAGCATTGCTTTTTCGATGCCGATCGCCGCATCAAGTATGCCAATCAAAGGGCTCCCGGCGTTCGTCGTACACGATGCATTCGAGCTTATCTGACACGTTGCAAGCCGCTCTTCGTTAACACCCATGAGTATGGTTGCGCCAGTCACTCCCGCAGCGGCTGGGTCGTCTTTTACGGGAGCCGAAATAACGACACGCTTTGCACCCGCGCTCAGGTGTACTTTTGATTTTTCATAGCTGGTGAATACGCCGGTAGATTCGACGACTACATCAACGTCCAAACTGCTCCATGGTAACTGCGCTGGGTCACGCTCTTGTAGGAATTGTGCATTCTGGAATGCATTAATGATACTTTCACTTGTTTTTCCATAGACTGAATCGTAGCGAAGCAGATATTCGAGGTTTTCTTTGTCTCCTAAGTCGTTGATTGCGACAACTTCTAACTCTGACCGACGAGCGGCAAGCTTAAAGAATGCTCTTCCAATCCGACCAAACCCGTTTATCGCTATTTTTTTTCTTTCCATATCGCCACAGTATATCAACGAGTCGTTCGAGAAGTAATCGCCGCCTATGCACAGCCTCAGTCCAGACTTAGGACATCCGATGTCCTAAGTGTTATCATATTGCATATGGATATGTATCACGTTTTTAATCGGGGCGTTGATAAGCGCGCCGTTGTACTCAATGACGGCGACCGGCAACGTTTTGTGCGCAGTCTTTTTTTGTTTAACGACCGGAACAGCACACCAAACGCAATAACAAAAGCTGCAAAAGAACAAAGCAAGAAACGTGATCAGCTCGTATATATCCATGCGTGGTGCCTTATGAAAAATCACTATCACTTGCTACTCTCTCCCGCTGAGGATGACCCGAATAACCTTTCTCTTTTTATGAAAAAGTTAAACATGGGATATGCGAAGTTTTTTAATGAAAAGTACGACCGAAGTGGTGCATTGTGGCAGGGTAAGTACAAAAAGATTCTTATAACCAAAAGCCCGCATTATGACCATATCCCCTACTACATTCATTTAAACCCCTTGGATTACTCTTTAAAACAGTGGAGAAATGGGTCTGTAAGTGATACCAAAAAGGCGTACGCGGCGCTCGAACGCTACCGTTGGAGTAGTTATCTTGATTATAACGAGGTTCATAACTTTCCCTCTATTTTATATACGAAAGAACTGGAAGAAGTGCTTGGTTCCTCTCGTAACCAAAAAGCCACTATCGCACGAATCATATCGGACATCGACGAGGCCGCAGCAAGTGCTGCAATTGAAACTTAGGACATCGGATGTCCTAAGTTTGTGAGGACTTCTTTGTGAGCACGAATTGGGTTGTGGTGTTACGGTCTGCCCTGAAAGTGCCGGCAGAAAACAGTAAGTAGTATCGCCACATGCGAAAAAATCGTTCGTCGTATAGATGTGCAATGTTTTCCCAGTGAGCAGTAAAGTTCTCTTCCCACGCAAGCAACGTACGTTCGCCGCTTAGTCCCCTGTGTGTGGTCTCTTCATATGTGAACAGCCCCTCAAATGCATCAGTGAGCTGCGACACTTTGGGAATCATCCCGTTTTCAAAAATATATGTGTGCAGCCATGGGTCGAAGCCACGATTTTGTGTATTTTTACCTGTTGTTACCTGCACAAACACCGTTCCCCCGGGAGTCAGTAAATTGTGCACTTTCTGCATACTAGCGCGATAGTTCTTATGCCCGACATGCTCAAGCATTTCACACATAACGATTGAATCAAACTTTCCGGTGATGCTTTCGTAGTCTTGCACCAGAATCTCTACCGGCAATGCTGCGCATATTTCCCGAGCGTATTGAGCTTGTTTTTGAGAAAGAGTGACCCCTACTACCATTGCTCCGCATTGCTGCGCAGCATATTTTGCGAACCCTCCCCAGCCGGCACCAATGTCCAAAACTTTCTTTCCTTCACGGAGTCCTAGTAGCTTGCAGATGGATGCAAGCTTTTGTTCTTGTGCATCACGGACATTGTGTACATTGGTGAAGTCTGCGACTGAGTACTGCATGTACGGATCAAGAAATGCCGCGTATAAGTCGTTTCCGAAGTTGTAGTGTTCGGCTATTGCCTCGGTTCTTCGCTGCAAGTTGCAAACTCGATATCGCAGCGCCAAGAAAGACTCTCGTAGACCGACTGGTCGGTTGGTCATACGCGCTAGTCGAGAAATAAGCTCAGGAATATCATCGCAGTCCCACCACCCATCCATGTATGATTCGCCAAGCGCTAAAGAGCCTCCGGCAAGCACTCGCCCGTAGAAGCGCTGATCATGCACTTGTATGTCCCAGGGATGCTGCGACCCAAGCTGTACGCCGACGTTTCGTAACATGTGTTCCGCATGTGCCTTCACATTCATATCTTTCACAGGATTACACTACTGTTCGCGCGCGTTATTCATAGTCTCCAAAAAAGAAAGTGCGAGATCGTATTCTGGTTTCAGCTCAAGTGCCTTTTGAACAGCCTGTCGAGCACCGTTCTCGTTGCCACCCATATAATATATGAGCTGTGCTTTCAGTAAGAGAGCGAACGGGTCTTTCGGCGCAAGCGCTATTGCCCTATCGTAACTCTCTGTCCCCCGTTCCAGTCCGTCGCCGGCACCCATAACTGCAAGTTGCGTGTATGCATTTCCAAGGGCAAGCCAATTTCTGTAATCAGCTTCGTTCATAGCAACTGCTCGCTGCGCATTGCGCAACATGCTGGCTGAAAGTGTTGATGCCTCTTCTTCTGTCAGACTACTACTCCCCGGAGCAAACGCTGTTTGTATGTAATTCCTCTCAAGTTCAGCAAGAAATCGATAGCATACGGAATGGTCTATGTATTTTTCTGCGCACGTAATCGTATCGAGTGCTTGTTGCGTGTCTCCTGTTTCATTAAACGTAAGAACCTGTCGTTCAAAACGGAGCGTATGGTAGGCTTTTGTAAAGACGAAAAAACTTGCTGCGCTAATGGCTGCAATCAGCATCACCCCAAGTAGGATTTTAATGATGTTTGGTACTTGCACCGAAAGCCGTGACTCTGTCAAAGAGTGCAGGAGTCCCAAGAACACACACGCAATCGCAAGTAACGTAATACTCGGCGTCTGAAATACGAAGCACATACATCCGTACACAAACGCTACCAACGCAATGCAGATAAAGTATGTGCGCTTCGCAGAATCAGACCTTACAAGCAAACTGCGCACTGCCACGTAACCAGCACTTACCATGAGCGTGCCTAACGCGACACTACCAAGCAATCCAAGAGTAACAACAAGAGTTGCGAACCCACTAACTCCCGCGCGAAACGGAACATTCCATACCGGAGTGGCATTAATTGCTTCAGGCTTGTATAAGTTCCAAGCATAACCGAACGTATTCGGCCCTGTTCCTATCATGGCACGCGCGGGGTTATCAACTACCGCACGCGCAACAACCGTCCGCGTCGCCTCCCAAGATGGTCGTATGTCTGATGTTTGCCCAAATGAAATGACCGGCTGCCCCGGAAACAGAAAGAGGACTGATACACACACAAATGCAAACGCCGAAAAAAACGGCATGCGGAACGATGCACCACGTATGATAACCGTTAACGCAATTATGAACAAAATGCCCAACGCTACTGCAACTTGCAAGAAACGATCATTGCCAATGAGTAGCCCGACATAGGCGAAACTGGCAATACATACTGAATACAGCACATTGTTTGTGTGCTCAAACCGTAGTATGGAAAGTAACAATATGAGCCCGGCAAACACGCCAATGTCGAATACATCAAAGGGCATCTGTGTGACACCAATAAAACCAAAGGCTACGGTGAACAATACAAGTGCCACCAGTGCTATGTCCAAGATACGCAAAAATAAAGTAATGGAGTGTTCAGTAGCAAAAGAATTCCTGCCTGCAATGTACAAAACATAGAGAGCCAAGAAAGAAGCGACGGTGCCTACTTCCATACCAAAACCAAGTAGCGAATGCTGCACCGAAAAAGAGAACACTGTCGAAAGTACCAACATGCCGGCAATGAGTAGTAACGCGACTGTAATCACCGAAGGTGCAATGCGTACCTTCTCACTGAGCAAAAAATGAACTGCGAGAAACAATCCTATGCCTACTGCGGCTACCACCAAAATAATGGAACGGAGTAATTCATCGGAGAGCCCAAAAAAAGTGGGTGTAAACAGCAAGGCTGTGATTGCTCCCACTGTGAGTACCCACGTTCCCGCCTTCAAAATCCTAAGAGTCACGAGCAAATTATACATGAAAAAATGGTACCATTCTCGTATGCGAACTGTATTGGTGGCGTTTATTGGTGTTTCATGCGGTGCTGTACTAGGTCTGCAAGCCTTCACGAGTACACACGCACACACGAACACTAACGAAACGCCTGTATATCTAACATTTGCTCATCCGGCCGTTGACTCAGGCGGTCGAGCCATAGAAATGGGCGAAGACTACGTTATCGTTTCGTACAGTGGACATCTTGTAGAATTCCAAATAACACCGGAAACTACGGTCCTTGGATTTTCTTTTCCCGATGCACGGAACAACAATGCACGCCAATGGGGAAAGTTCGTACCGATTCCCATAGCGCGCGCACGTAATAAAATTGTTATAGTGAGTTATAAATTGCACGAGTCCATACTGGTGGCTGAAGAAATTATTGCCGCGCTGTAAAATGAACCAATGCCAATGAGAAAATATGCTTTTGCTGTAAATAGTGTAGTCTTCCTGGTCTCATGTATCCTGGGTCTGTACGTCGTGACGACGATTTTGCAGTCTCCGCCTGCTACTCCGAAAACTGATCCGGCGCGCAGAGTAGTTACTCTCGGTACTATCTTCAAGCTTGAGCAAGATGCCTTAATCCTCAAGTATACATTTAGTGGTAAAGAATTGTACGTAAAAATTATCCTTGGTAAGGAAACGACCTTTCATTTTTCCAAACCACTCGTACGAGACGACGGTGTAATTTATGGTAGAGAGATTAGAGAGGCTTCCTATGCTGACCTTACAGAAGCTACACAAGTAGTTGTTGATTGGATATACTATGAAGAGATTGGGTACATCGCGAACGACGTAACCATCGTTGACGAACAAGAAGCAACACTATTGTATTAATAACATTAGGAACTCAAGCCATGCCTAGAATACGCACACGGGATAAGAAAGTAGCGCTTCTCTTTTTGTTAACGTGCGTACTATTCTTCGGAACTGTTGTAACACTTGCACCGAATACGTGGGATTGCAAGAACTGTAACGTTATTCTTATATCAGTCGATACACTTGGGGCAAAACACGTAACAGCAGAGACTGCCCCATTTTTGCTTGCTCTTGCACAAAGTCGCGGCGTTATGTTCCACGAGGCTTTTTCTCAGGCTTCTTGGACACTCCCATCGCATATTGCAATGTTTACGGGAGCAGACTACTCACAAGCTATGGCCGCAAACGTAGTGCCGGAAGCTGCATATACTATCGCGGAAGCACTGTACGACGCCGGGTACCAAACACATGCCATTTCAACAGGTACTTTCGTACAACCGCAGTGGGGTTTCGGGCAGGGATTCGAGACATTCGACGGAGCAGTGGGGGTCGAGGAAGATTGGGATGACCTCCCGGAACTTTTTGAGACTGCAGCCGGTTGGATAAGTACTCGTAAAGACGCTCGACCGTTCTTTTTGCTTCTCCGGCCGTTTCATGTGCACGACCCGTACGACCAAGTTGGTGCGGAAGCTATCGTGGAAGCGAACGAAGAACCATCCGAGGAAGTTGTTGCGGAAATGCTCTCGCTGTACCATAAAGGAATACGTGAGTTTGATGCGTCCTTTCAAGCACTGTACGAATTCCTTGATGCACAACAGTTGCTTGAAAACACCATCATTATAGTGACCAGTGACCACGGCGAAGAGTTTGGCGAGCACGGTTCGGTAGGCCTACATGGCATCAACACCTATCGAGAAACCATCCACATACCATTGATCATATTTCATCCAAATCAAAAGAATCGTGCTCATACGTTCAGTGTTGCTAACAACATGATCCCAAAAACGATTGTTGACGCACTCGGCATTGACACATCCGCGTTTGAAACACCGTCGCTCTTTCGTGTTACACAACATACAGCCGTACTGAGTTCCACCTCAGTCGACAAGGAAGGACTCCTGGAAACATACAAGCATCGTGATGCAGTGATACGCTCAGCGCCACAAGAATTTACAGATCTTGCATTTAGAATCCCCGAAGCTCAAGGTGTTACTACAGATACACCCGCCTTCGTATCCGGAATATACGGAAAGTGGCACCTCATACGAACATTTGACGGAACAATGCAGCTCTTTGATATGCACAACGACCCTAATGAACAATACGATGTGTTTCAAAACAGTGAGTCTCTCTCCCCTTCTGACGCCCAAAGTATCCAAACTCTTTCCAAGTTACTTGGTTTATGAGAAACTTTAGTGTCATACTCATCTCGCTAGCCGCAGGAGCTGCGGTTGCGCTACCTGAAGTCTGGTTCCTTGCTGTGCCCGCACTTGCGGCACTCCTGTACATACTCTGCTTTCATACACAATCTGCAAAACATGCACTTGCAACCGGCATGCTCTTTGGTATTGCAACAACAGGTGCCGGCATTTGGTTTTTGTGGGACACACTACCACTTACGTGGGTACCGCTTGAAAGCCCTGTGTTGCAGTGGTTGAGTGTTTTCGTAACGTGGGGACACGTGGCGCTTACACTCGCTTGTGCAACCGCGGTGTATGCGTGGTTTGTCTGGCGAGCTCGCACACGCGTATTTCTTCCTCTGTTTGTTATCGTTGGCTGGGTTGCACAAGAGATAGCCAAGGAGTGGATTTACTACATCGTGACGTTGGGTGATCCGTCTCTTCCCGGAGCACACTTCTCGATTACCGCACTGGGTTATACGCTGGCGGAGCATGGGTACTTGCTACAGCTCGCCGACACGTTTGGAATTTACGGGCTCAATACGGTGGTTATCGCCGGAGCAGCCACTATATGTTTTGTTAGTCACTCGGTAGTGCAAAAAAAAGCATATGCTCGTGCCGTGCTGCTTACACTGCTGTTTAGTACGCTTGTTTCTGTACCACTCTGGAATACGGATACGCACCACCGTACCGATACGACCCTACGCATTGCGCTCATAGGAACATCATTTCCGGTTGGAGCTGAAGATACCGTCATAGCAACTCACAAAAAGCTGCTCAGGGATATTGCAGAGAGTGGCAACCCGGTAGACGTTATCGTTTTTCCGGAAGGAAGTGGTCTCGCCCATATGTTTCCAGATGCATCAGAGCGAAGAGCTACACTCACTCAATTGTTTGGCGATACGGAAGTACTGATTATAAGTTCGGGCTACACGCCACCGGACGTTTCGGGCGCAACGCACTCACTCCTCTACTACGATAGCACAACGAACGGGCGGCTCGCCGTCTATGAGAAAATGTATCTGATGGCACACGGCGAATATGCACCGTATATTTCTCTGCCTCTGTTTGCGATATTTAATGATGATGACATAGACGCTCACTTCCGTAGTCTTGGTGCGACGCTTGCCCGAGGTACACACGTGGTGTCTGTGCCATACAAAGGGGCTGTCTTTGGAGGTTTGCTGTGTTCGGAAATTCTCTCGCCAACCCTGTACCGCACATTGGTACAGGAGCATGGCGCAACGGTGCTCATTAACCTCTCTCACACCTCTTGGTTTAACGACTCGGAAGTATTATTTAGCAAGGTACTGCAAATGGCGAAAGTGCATGCAGTACAACACCGAAAATATTTTATACAAACATCGAACGGCTTTCCGTCATTTGTGCTAAACCCGTATGGTGAAATTGTGAACATGACGCACCGTGGCCAGACGTCAGTGCTCTATGTAGACATTCCTATTCTGCAGGAGTAGTGGTTGCAGTTGTTGTGGTCGCTGGCGAACCGTCGGCTGCCGGCTGCTCGCTATCCGGTGGCGTACTGGTTGCATTCGCTTCACTGGTAGTAGTCGGTATTGGTTCTTGAATGCTATCTGTTGTCGTTGCGGTCTGTGGTGAGTTATCAACCGTTGGCTGCCCGCTATCCGGTGGCGTACTGGTTGCATTCGCTTCACTGGTAGTAGTCGGTATTGGTTCTTGAATGCTATCTGTTGTCGTTGCGGTCTG
>DFRR01000005.1:43580-92184 GCA_002378745.1 Patescibacteria group bacterium UBA3458
CGCTATCCGGTGGCGTACTGGTTGCATTCGCTTCACTGGTAGTAGTCGGTATTGGTTCTTGAATGCTATCTGTTGTCGTTGCGGTCTGCTGCGAGCCGTCAGCTGCTGGCTGCTGATTATCTGTTGTCGTTGCTGTTGGCTGTTCGGTATCTGTCGTTGTTGGTGCAGCCGGCTCTTGGCTATCTGTTGTTCCCTCTCCACTACCCGTCGTCGTTTGCTCTGAGCCGGTCTGTGCAGGCAAGCTACCAGCTGTTGGCTGTTGGCTACTCGTCGGCGGTGTGGTCACTGCGGGGTCGTACACATTGATGATGCGTGTCGCCTGTGCGGTGTTACCAACCTGGTCGTTTGCTTTGTATACTACCGTGTAGCTTGTGGTGGTTGCCGTGTCAATCTGCACCGACTGCACTTTCACCCCGTCAAGGAATATCTCGTAGCCAAGCTCACCCTGCTTGTTATCGTACACATAGGCCCCCAGGTCTGAGTACTGAGTTCGTAACGAAATGTACGCCGGATTGCTTCCAAGAACACTGATAACCGGTGGTACCATGTCGGACGGATCACCTGCTATGACAGAGCCGCCGGTGGTGGCGTCACCTCCTGTTTGTGCATCTGCAGTAGCGTTCGTTGCAGCGTCTGCTGCTGTTCCCGGGTATGGTGCAGCTGGCTGTTCCTCCACGACAGGAACATACCCGGGTATTGTCTCTGACTTCTCGTCAAGAAACTTGCCCACCAAGCCGGTGTATACGGTAGCAACCGTTTTGCTTGAGAGCCCTTGTGCTCGTTCTATCTCTTGTGTCGCCTTCAGACGAAGCAACTCGCTGTCACGCACTTGCGCTAATTCTTTGGTCGCATACGTACCCAAGTCCTTCCCCACTATTGCATCCTTCGCTACTTTCAGCAGCTGCTCTTTGCTCACGTCTTGCCACACACCGTCAACGAGGTCGATGGTATGCAGATTGTAGGCAACAAAATAGAAGAGTTCGTCTTCCGTTACGTTGGTTATTTCTATCGCCGTTGCGTACGTGTCGAGGTCGACGTGTACGATGCGTCCGTTATCAATTGAGCGCAGCTCTTGTTGTGACGACAATACCGTATCGCGCACTTCCTCGCTTGCCGCGAACGCCATGCCGGAACCCAAGAACACGACACCGAGGAATATCGGAATGGCATTGTTGTATTGAATAAAATGTGAGATTTTGTTGAACATAATTAGAAGTCACTAAACATCCAAAAAGCCATTCGCGAAGGTACGGTGTAGGTAACAGAGAGATACGGGTCTTCTGCCGTTCCTGCATATTCGGATGCATGTATTTGCATTTGATTGTGTGCATCGGGTACTGTATTTGTAGTATCGTGCCCTTCGCGTAGTCCGAAGCACGATACCCCTGCCGTGGCACTACAGGCGCTCGACTCTCCATTCTTTTTTATCCACCCAAGCCCGGTCGCATTTAGAGTGAACGCAAGGGTCCCCGTGGCCATGCCGGTGAGGTCTTTACGCTGTGCAGTATCGATACCCTCTATCGGGTTAGTTACGGTGCCGGCGTTGTTGTAGTCGTCAAGCGTAAGTATCGTATGTGTTGCCTGGTCGGTTTGTACAACGGTGATATAGTCTGCGCCGTCATTGTCACTATTGGTTACATTTGTAACATGTACGTTCATCGTGGCTGCAGTGATGGTGGCGTCTGCCGGTATCGAAGAGGTAACAAACGGCAAAAATGCTCGACTTATACCATAAGTGGTGGCACCACTCTTGCCGACGCCTACACCTGCGTAGCTCCAGACTGAGATTACGTCAGAAGAGGTAGCGAGCGAGAGTCCTGAAGCAGCGTCGTGTGCCCCGCCCCAACTGGTTTGCTGACTAGTATACACATACCCATCACCCCCGCCGGTGTATATGGTATCGGTAACCGCGTATGCGGTGGTGCCAAATAATGCATGGAGTATGCTGTGTCGCTTGGTCACTCGCTCAAAAATATCCTGTGGCGCCTCATCGTGTTCAATGTAATACCATACGCCATCACGCTGGATGAACGCGTCCTGCGGATACGCAATGAGGCTCACGACTGCTTTTTCATCCGCTGTTCCTTCGTTTTCGATTCCCGTTTCTATGCTGTATGAAGACGAGGTGCGCAAGCTCACAATCTCGTTCTCGTGTAAAGTTGCCGGCAGTGGGTCACCGAGGTAGGCGTACCGCACGGTATTAGAGAACACGCCCTCTTCAACACTGTAGTCAATAATTTCGCGCGCCGCGATAGTTTTGGCAATATCTTCTTGCGATTGCGCCTCGTTGCTATCGCCGTCTGGCGCAAAATGCCACGTTGCGCCTATGATGATCATGAGCGCCACCACAAAGAGTGCGATATCAATGAGAGTGTCCTTCATACATATAGTATATCGTTGAATAGTGGCTGTTCATAGAGGGCTACGGGGCACATAGTTGGTTTAATTTTAAATGAAGAATTTTGAATTTTGAATCAATTTCTAATGTTTGAATTCTGTAATGATGAAAGTATCTTGCCGAAAATAAGTGTGAGCTCCTGACATTCTTTCCATAACTTTCTCCCACTATCTTTAGTATTGGGGCTGGCGACCGCAAGTATTTCAATCCAATATTTCGTCTCGCCGGCTTCTTTCTTGGCGATATGAATTTTATTTCTAAAGTCTTTTTTTGAACTGGCAGAATTTGCTTCGTGGTAATTTGCTCCGATACTTGTACCGGAACGAACGAGCTGGCTAATAAGTGGAGTGGTAACAATATCTTTTGGAATACTTCGACAAAAGGTGACAACTTGCTTCCCGAATACTGTTGTTCTTTCCTCCAAATTATACTCAGATGTAGTCGCCATATGATTTATACTTTCACTTTATAAGACTTGGTGCGCAGACGCCCTTGCTCCATATTCAACATTCTATCATTCAGATTTGAATCAAAATTCAAAATTCTTAATTAATAATTAAGTCACTCTTTCGGTCATTGAAAATTAAATTAAAATTTAAAATTAGTAATTTAAAATTAAGCTCCCGCTTTGATAATTGGTAATTTCAAATTAAGCTTTAAGCTCATTAGTCGGTGAAGTTTGGCGTTTGTGCACCAAATATACGAAGTGTTCCATTAGCGCTAGTTGCAAGGAAGCTCCACACATCGCACTTGTCGGCAGTGGTGGTTTGCGTTGGTGCTGTGCCTCCTGTCCAACGAATAGTGGTGCCCCAGGTAATAGCCCCAGCCGTTGAACCGTTTGGACTACAGGTAATGAGGCTGAGCTTTTGCCCGGCAATGTAGCCCGAGAAGTTGATTGTTGCAGCCGACGTGGTGAGGCGAATGAGCTGCTGGTTACCGTCACGCCAGTCAACCGCAATAGTTCCTGATGTAGTGAGCAACTCTTCTTCAACGGTAATGGCACCCCCTGCCGCGATGGCAAGGCTCGTCCATGGTGTTGACGTACCAATACCGATAGCTGTTTCTGCGATGATGTTTCCGTTGCCGCTTGGTGTGCCTGCCGGACACGAGCCTCCTGAACAGACCCAGAGATTGTCGTCGTTCAAGCGTACGTCGTCACCATAGGCGTCGACGATGAGATCACCGGTTGAGTCTACCTGGAATGTTGTATAGCGAGTAGCATCGTACGAAATGATGAACTGTGCATCTGAAACTGTCTCGGTAACTGAGAGCCGTTTTGTTGGTGTAACCACGCCGATTCCAAAGTCTCCCGATGAGGTTAGCACCGCCTGCGGGGTGCCGTCTACTGCGATATTTGCACCGAAGGTAAGTTTCCCACCGTTTACTCCCATTCCATACGCTATACTGCCGTTGTCATATGCAGCAACTTTTATGGTGGTAATATCAGTGCCAAGAGATAGTTTTGCTGACGGATTTGTGGTTCCAATACCCACGTTTCCATCGTTATCAACTAACAGCCTGTGCTCGTTGTCCGTGTCGTTAAAGAACGAAAGCCCAATGGACGCAGCGCGTACACCCCAGCGATCACCTCCACCAGTGTCATAGAGTCCGAGTTGCGGATTATCTCCCTCAATATGAATTCCTTTGTCGGGTGCTGATGTCCATCCACCAAACGGTGAGCTAGTACCTATACCGACATTACCGGCATTGGTAATACGCATTCGCTCGTCAAGTGTTGACCCTCCTGAACGAGTAACAAACGTTAGGTCACCCGAATTACTACTTTTCCACTCATTATTAATGCTCCATGTGCTAGCACCGGTTGTACGTGTGCGAAGGTAAATACCTGAGTAATTCGCACTATTAGAAGTGTTCCATACCTCAAGACCATGCGAGGTTCCTGGCTCATACGCAAGTGATGCTGCTGCAGGGTTTGCCTGTGTGTCTGAGTACAATACATCTAACTTCGATTTTGGTGACTCTGTACCAATACCAACTTTTCCGTCTGCTGCAAGGTAAATAGTTGATGTTCCAACTGCGGTGTTAGTACCCGAAAAGTATGCAATTTGTCCGGTGGTACCGGTGAGTGAGCTACCACCTGAACCAAGGTCTGCCCAACTGCCGCCTGAGTTTTTGTACTGCAGTGTCCCAGCATTATCGCGAATACCATAACTTGAGGTGCCTACTGCGGTGCCGAAGTTTAAATAGCGATCGCTTCCCGAGAGCACCATGTCACCGTATACATCCAACTTCGCAAGTGGCGACGTGGTGCCGATGCCAATGTTTTGTGAGCTGTCTACGGTGAGAGCAGTTGTTCCTGCAGTGATAAGTGCGAGTTTGTCAGCACCATCACCACCAATACCGGTAGTGCTACTGCTTCGATGTGGCACGAGTGTTGGATTAGTTAGACTTGAAGCTGCATTCTCGAGCATCCACCCACTAGTATTGGCAGCAAAGATATTTCCATTAAAGACGGTGTATGAACCGGTTCCTTGTGTGTAGAAACGCGTGCCTCCACCAATAACAAAATTCATGGTACCCCCGTTTGCACTTGAATAGAACATGCCGGTGTCTGTGTCGTCAGTAAACGAGTATGCAGGACTTGCACCGCTGCCACTCGCCGCAAGAAATCGCGTTGCGTTTACGTTGCCCGACGCAGTAATCTCCGCTGCTGTAGTTGTTGCAAGCGTGGTGGTACCAGTCACTGACAGTGTGCCCGTGAAGCTAATCGCGCCACTTGAGGTAATACCAGTGGCTGCGGCGATGGCACCGCTTGAATTCACCTGGAACAAGTCGCCGTTACCGACGGTGAGGAGTGCTGCTGGTGAAGTGTCGCCGATACCAAAGTTGTTTGCAGTCACGTAGGTATTGCCTGAGCCATTTGGTGTAAGCGCAATACCGCCATTGAGGTTTGTTGCTGTAATGGCGTTACCTGATACTGAAAGATTGCCTCCCTGGATACCGTCTTCGAACTCAAGCAAGCTGTTGTCGCTGGTGCTTATAACCTTACCGCCGGTTATCTGTATATTGCCCTTAAGCGCGATGATGCCGGTACCGGTTGGATTCAATTCAATATCTCCCGAGCCAGCTGTTTTGAGGTGCAATGATTGATTTGTATCAGCAGTAACAACGATGTTGCTTGCGTCTTCTTCAATCACCTTCTGTCCATTTATATAGAGTGAACCTGGTCCGATGTATACATCTTGCCACTGCAAGCTTGGTGTACCGAGTGAGTACGTATTGTCTGTCGTTGGTACAATCGATCCGGCAATTGAGATACCTCCTGCAAATGTTGATGTTGCTGTCGACGTACTGATGAATGAGTCTGCTGTTACCGCACCCGCAACGGTAAGTTTTGATGATGGTGTTGTAGTGCCGATACCCACCCGTCCATTAGCCGTATCAACAAACAAGTCATCCGTATTTACAGCAAGGTCTCCCGTTACAGTGGTTGTTGCAAATGTTGACGTCCCTGAGACTGCAAGTGTACCGGTAAAGCTAATCGCACCACTTGAGGTAATACCAGTGGCTGCGGCGATGGCACCACTTGAGTTCACCTGGAACAAGTCGCCGTTACCTACGGTGAGAAGTGCTGACGGTGAGGTGTCGCCGATGCCGACGTTGCCGGCACTAAAGTATGTGCTGCCATCGGTGTTTACTCCCAAGAAGAGTGCTGCATTTGCACCGTTATTGAGTTCGCCCTGCGGTGCTCCTGTTGCGGTGGTTGATGCATACAAACCTTTATACCCAAAGTAGTATGCGAAACCACCAAAGTTATTAGTGTACCCACGTACTAGTGGAGCGTAGTTTCCATTGCTCTCAGACAAACTATTGTATGCTGCTCGCCCAAAAAATATTTTGTTATTTGGGTCACGCAACATGTTGTATCCGTTGTTATCAACCGCACCCGCAGTGATTAGACCATTTACGTATGCGCTTCCATCTACATATAGCTTATAAGCCCCTGGCGTGGTTCCGATGCCTACGTTACCAGCTGCATCAATGATAAACGGTGTACTGTCACTTCCTTGGTCATTCACCACAAAGCTGTTACCACTACCTGTGTTGGTGATTGAGAATACGTTTGAACCGGTGACGTTAATGGTTGTCGACGCATCAAGCGTCAGTGCATCTTTAAACTCAGTGAAGTCGAGTGTGTCTGCAGTGACATCACTACCGTTGATAGTGGTGGTGGAGAGGACACCGCTGCCGTTCGTGCGGAGGATACCGCTGGTGAGGCCGCTGAAGGTGATGGTGCCACTTGAAGTGATGCCGGTGAGTGAACCAAGTGTACCTGCAATCGTTGAGTTGCCAGTGATTGCTGCGCCTCCTCCTGATACGGTGAGGCCGTTTGATGCAATGAGTGCTGTTGCAGTGGTGGTAGCAAGCGTGGTGGTACCAGTCACTGACAGTGTACCGGTGAAGTTGATTGCTCCACTTGAGGTGATGCCGGTTGCTGCGGCGATTGCACCGCTTGAATTCACTTGGAAGAGGTCGCCGTTGCCTACGGTGAAGAGTGCTGCTGGTGAAGAGTCGCCGATACCGACGTTGCCGGAGCTTGAAAGTACCAACTGGTTGGTATTTCCTTCTGTAAAGAGAGCTATATCACGCAATGTGCCAGTACCATTTGCCTCACTCTGAATTTCGTAACGACTATTCGCAACATCCCAGTTCACGATGAGGCGTTCCCGGTTACCACTACCGATGCCACCAAAGCCGTATACGACGAGCCCTGACTCATCTGTGCCATCAGCATCGTTGCTTGCGATTGCAAGGACGGAACCAAGACCTGAGGACTGTCCGACCAAACCAAACCATCCTGAGCTAGTACCACTCAGAGCGTAATCTTGTGCCGCATTTATATACGTAGTCGAACCTTCAAAAATACTATTCCCGTTTACGTGCAGTTTTGCACTTGGTGATGTCGTCCCGACGCCTACATTTCCTCCACTTGTTGCAAGGTACGTGTTCCCTGTCGTCGTTAGCTGTATTGCCGTAGTGGTAGCAAGTGTTGAAGTACCCGTCACTGAAAGTGTGTCAGTGAAGGTAATGGTGCCACTTGAGGTGATACCGGTTGCAGCGGCGATTGCTCCACTGCTGTTTACCTGGAAGAGGTCACCATTACCTACGGTGAGGAGTGCTGCTGGTGAGGTGTCGCCGATGCCGACGCGTCCGGTGCTCGTATCAACAAACAAGTCATCGGTGTTCACCGAGAAGTCACCGTCAGTGGCACCGGAGAAGTTTAGATTGAGGTCTGCGTCTGTACCGAAGCCTGCAATGGTACGACCACCGTCAGAAGCAATGGTGTCAGTCCAGTATGCACTTGCATTATATGAGAGACGAAGTTGTTCGCTGGCACCGAGTATGTGGAGTTTCGCCGATGGCGACGTGGTGCCGATGCCAAGCTTCTCTGCAGAAGCGTCCCAAAAGAATTTAGCATTTACTCCCGCCTCCTCGAAGAGACTGAAATCTCCAAGTGCATCCAGTTGCATTCGAGTTGTATAAGAGAAACTATCTATGTCCACACTAGAGGGAGCCGACGAAAAGACTAGTCCGAAGTTGCTGGAAGCTCCAGAAGGGTTTGATATGCTCCACGCGCGAGCAAGGGTAGTGTTTTGGTTAGCAACCAACTCAAGCGAGCTGCCTTGTCCACTAGAGTTTGCTGGTCGCAAATATGCTCCAGACGGTCCAAATCGTGATGCTACGTATAAGCCCTTCTTTGTAGTAATGGTATTGTCGTTTATCTGGAACGAAAAGTTCGGACTCGCCGTCCCCACACCAACCCGATTGTTGGTTGGATCAATGTAGAGGGTGTTTGAATCAAAGTTGAGTGGGTAGCTCATTGCAATGGTGGTGGTTGCATCAAGCGTCAATGCATCTTTAAACTCAGTGAAGTCGAGCGTGTCTGCAGTGACGTCACTGCCGTTGATGGTGGTGGTTGAAAGGACTCCTGAACCGTTGGTGCGGAGGATACCGCTGGTAAGTGCGCTGAAGGTAATGGTGCCAGATGAGGTGATGCCGGTGAGAGAGCTGAGTGTACCGGCAATGGTTGAGTTGCCGGTGATTGCAGCACCACCACCTGATACGGTGAGACCGTTTGAGACAGTGAGTGCGGTTGCGGTGGTAGTAGCAAGTGTGGTGGTGCCAGAGACTGCGAGTGTGCCGGTGAAGTTGATTGCACCACTTGAGGTGATGCCGGTAGCTGCGGCGATTGCTCCGCTTGAGTTCACCTGGAACAAGTCACCACTTCCTACAGTGAAGAGTGCTGCTGGTGAGGTGTCGCCGATTCCGACGTTGCCGTTCGTGCTGAGTAGTATGTCTCCACTTGCGTGATTGTTTGTGATAAGCAAATCTTCACTACCACTGTACCCAATTAAACCATTTGTTCCCGTGTTGTAATTGAAATCGATTCGAGAAACCGCTGTATTTTGCGCAGAATTACTATCTTGCAAGGTAAGTACGCCACTTGGCCCATATACATGTAGTAAGCTGCTTGGGCTTGTGGTACCGATCCCGACGTTTCCACTCGAAGTAACATACAAGCGTGCAGCACCATCGGTAATGATACTAACGTCTCCACCACTTCCGCCCACTCCTGCTGTTAGTGCCCCAGTACTTGGGATGAATACGGGGGTTGTCGCTGAAGAAGCTGAGTTACTTACCGCTGCCCCATTTTGGGCAGTAAATCGACTAGCAAGGAACGTGAAGTAATTGGTGCCAGCAAGCGCGATGCGGAGTTGATCATCAGCACTTTCATAAAAACCAGTGTCACCATCGCCAAATGAGAGCGTCGGTGTAGTAGCATCATTGTCGAATGTCGTACCAAGTTGCAACAATGACGTCGGTGAGGGATTGTCAATACCAATATTGCCGGAATCAGTGATAATCATTCTCGGACTAGCAAAACCGTTTGAAACACTATTCGTCTGGGTGTAAAACTCAAGAGAAGTTGGATAATCCAAACTCTGTGACCCCCAGCCACCGCCAGTACCTCGAGCAATGATTTTTGCCCCGATCCCGTCAGAGTCGCCTCCATTCACATCCGTGTCGGCAGTGAATAAAATTTGTCCTATGATCTCTTCACTTATGCTTGAGTCTCCGGTTCTCCGGATAGACAACACTCCACCTGCTGCATTAGCTACATCAACATCGTACAGTGGGTTTGCATTCCCCACACCAACCCTGTTGTTGGTTGGATCGATGTACAAAGTATTTGAATCAAAGTTGAGTGGGTAACTCATTGCAACAGTGGTGGTTGCATCAAGTGTGAGGGCGTTTTTGAACTGTGCAAAATCAAGTGAATCATTGACGATGTCGAGGGTCACTGCAGCACTTTCAGTACCTGAGTTTGCAACGGTAAAGAATGAGTTACCTGCATCAGCGAGCGTTGCGAGGTAGTTGCCGGTGGTGTGCGTGCCAAGCGTAATGAGATTGTTGAGTGTGGTTGCGCCGGTACCACCACGAGCCACTGGTAACGTGCCAGTAGTGCCCGCATCAATTGGAAGCCCTGTTGCGTCAATGAGATTAAATGCTGGGGTTGCATCAGAGCCACCAAGACTGAGTGTTATACCGCCGTATGATACGGTTGAATTTGCGAGTTCTGCGTTGTCGATTTGTCCGGCTGGAAGCGACACGGTTCCCGTACTTACGGTGAGACCACCATACAAGGTTGTAGTACCAGATACGTATGCGTTACCAGACACGGCAAACTTGGCAGATGGTGACGATGTGCCTACACCAATGTTTCCTGAGTGGGTTATGGTAAAGAGTCGAGCTCCTGCTGAACTGTCTGCAACGAGTACGGGTGCTGTCTGTCCTGTTTTTCCGACCAACTGGAGCGTTGGGACCGTTGTGGTGCTTGAGTCATTCTGGATGTAGAACGGCTGGTTGATGTCGAAGCGTTCAGTATCTGAGTCCCAGGCTATAACAGCATTTGGTACCACGGTGCCGCGGAAGAATACGAGGTTTACGTCTTCATCGTCCGAGGTAACGTTGTCGGTGTTAATGGTAAACGAGTTGTTTGCCGTACCACCGATTGTTGTTGAAGCGGCCGAGATACTGTTTACGTTGATGTTGTCAGCGTAGATTTCATCCCAGAAGTATGATGGCGAACCAAGGTCGCGCACCGCGTTTTGGTCTGGAATGATGTCTGAGTTGATTGCGGAGTTGATGGTGAGGGTATCGGTGTTGGTGTTTCCGATAACGATAGCTCCACCGTCAACCGTTAGGATGCCGTTAATGGTGGTGGTCGCGAGGTCTGCACTGCCGGTAACGACGAGATTAGTCGTGGTTGCGTTGGTGGCAGTGAAGTTTGTAAAGGCACCGGTGATTGCAGTGAGAATGTTGCTAAAGAAATTTGTACTGGTTGCGTTGGTAAAGACTGCATCTGTTGCATCGATACTATCAACTGACACCGCGCCAATGGTTGTGGTGCCAAGTGCGGTGTCACCAGTTACCACCAAGTTTGTCGTGGTTGCGTTCGTAAGTGTCGCGTTGGTTGCCGTGAGGTTGGTAAAGATGCCGGTAATTGCGGTAACAAGGTTGCTGTAGAAGTTGGTGCTCGTTGCGTTCATAAAGACTGCGTCGGTGAACGTTGCGTTTGCACCAAAGAGCGTGGTGGTGGTTGCGTAGCTCGCGATGAGTCGTGTGATGTCTGCATCGGTAATGGTTGCGTCTGTGATGGTAGTCGTCGCAAGTGCGGTAGTCCCTGTTGCAACCAAATCAGTGGTGGTTGCGTTTGTTGCAACAAGATTCGTCGTTGTAGCGTTGGTTGCGCTAAAGTTTGTAACGCTAGAAGTGACTGCAGTAAGGAGGTTTGCAAAGAAGTTTGTTGAGGTTGCATTGGTGAATACTGCATCTGTTGCAGACAAGTCAGTTACCGTTGCGTCAGTTGCCACGAGGTTGGTGGTGGTTGCGTTGGTTGCAGTGAAGTTGGTGAACGCTCCAGTGATTACCGTAAGTGCATTAGTGAAGAAATTGGTGGTTGTGGCGTTCGTGAACGTTGCATTTGCACCAAAGAGCGTAGTGGTGGTTGCGTACGTGGCAACCAAACGAGTTACATCTGCATCTGTGATGGTAGTCGTCGCAAGTGCGGTACTTCCCGTAACAACTAAGTTCGTGCTCGTTGCGTTTGTGGCGGTAATATCGGTAACGGTTGCGTTAGTAATGCTTGTTGTCGCAAGTGTTGTAGTGCCTGTTGCAGTAAGCGTGTCGGTAGTGATGTCAGACGAGGAAAGGTTCGTCGTTGTAGCGTTGGTTGCGACAAGGTTGGTGGTGGTTGCGTTGGTTGCACTGAAGTTTGTAAACGCACCTGTAATTGCGGTAAGAACGCTGCTGAAGAAATTTGTACTGGTTGCGTTGGTAAGTGTAGCGTTCGTTCCTGAAAGGTTTGTAATGGTCGCATCTGTAATTGTTGTGGTCGCAAGCGTCGTCGTACCAGACACGGCGAGGCCACCACCGACGGTGACCACCACGCCGTCATCAATGAGGATGCTGTCTGCAAGCGCTACGCCGGTTGCGTTGAATTTTGCAATAGTGTTTGCGGTACCTGTTGCCGAAGTAAGTGCACCGAAGCCGTTAATGTGTGCAATGCCAGCACTCAACGGCGTTGTAAGGGTGCCCGTATAGGTCAAATCGTTGGCTACAAGACTGCTAAAGGTTGTCGTGCCAGTAACGGTGAGTGTACCAGCGATAGTGACGTCTTCAGCAAAAGAAGCGTCATCTGCAACCGTGAGTGACGTCGCCTCAACCGAAGAGTTTCGTATACGTGAATTTGTAATGAGTACGCCGCCCAATGTGTCGATACGCTGTGTAAGCGCAATGCTGTGGAAGTTATCACCGATATCCGTAGCATTGTCTGCTCCAACACGCGCGATTTCTTTTCGTAATTCATTTTCTGTTTGTTGTAACTGTTCGAGTGTAACGCCGCTTTGTACAACGATGCGTTCTGTCTCAACAACACGTTCGATAACCGGCTGATTTTGCACGATGGTCGTGCGCTCAGGCGCCTGAGTGGTTGTGCCTGGTATGTACACAATCCGTGCCGGTGTTGTGTTGTGTGCAGCACCAGCGTCAGCAACTGCAGTGTTTGTTTCCTGCACAGCGCGAATTTGTATGTCTACCTGGCCGCGCACATTTCCCGAGCCGATAAGGCCGGTGTTTGTAACAAGTCGGGTTCCAGCGCCGCGGAAGAATGAAATAGCAGAGTCGTATGAATTCTGAAGCCATTCAATAGCGTTTACTTGAGCAAGTACATTGCGATTGAATTCAGGTAATCGCGGGTTCACGGTAAAGGCATCGAAAGCAAGGAGCGCTTCTTCAAATACCTCGTCTGCGGTAGCGAGCGTCTGTGGTAGTGCCATTGCTACCTGTACTGAACGATCAAATGCCTGTGCGATGCGAGCAGGTGCGGCGAGGTACTGCTCGCCACTTATTGCCGTACTTCCAAATACGATTGCAAATGCGGTAAGCAGTGCAACTGTCTTCTGTCCGAATTCACGAAATGTATCAGCAGGAACAATTGGTGTGTACGGAATAAGTGCCCGTTGTGCACGTCGCTGATCTTCTTGCTCAGCAAGCACTTTGCGGAAGTAGGTGCCGGTAATCGGCGCTTGTGCAAACGTGTATGTGTATGGATCGAAATACGCGTACTCTTGTGCTTGTACTGCATGAGAAGCGACACGCGCTACCGGTTGTGCGACGCGCACAACAGACTGCGCTGCTGCAGCTGCAACCTTTGGCAATTCTGCTTCTTCGATTTCTTGTTCGTAGTACTCACTCTTTCGCTGCTCTGAGAGTTGTTGGAGGCGAGCAGCCTTTTCATGTTCCCGAGCAATAACAAATTCCTTCAGTGAGTTTTCTTCAACAAACCAAGAGCGTCCGACACGCTCACAGGTAAGATTTCCCTCTCGACAGAGTTTTGCAACGTAGTCAGAAGTATAGCCGGCAGTTTTGCCAGCCTCCTGAGAAGAGAAATATATTTGGTTGTTAAATGTTAAGTGTTTACTCACAATCAAATGATTGTTCGGAAACGCGATGTAACTACATATTACTAGCTATTTCGGCAATTACCTACTGCAATTTTGGGGATAAGGTTAGAGAGTTTTTAGTTACTAGTTTTCAGTTGGCAGAACCGATTGAATCACAACTCGCAGCAGTAAGTGAGCACCTTACAGAGATGCAACGAATACTTCCGTGGGTGCTGGGTTCGCAGTTTATAGTTGTTGATTGATAGAGATCGTAGGCTAAACAAGCTCTATGCACTAAGAGAAACCATTATATGCCCTTTCATTGGAAACGTGAGAGTTTTTACTCACTGCTTTTAATTAGAAAGCGTGGGTACTGAGTAGACCCAGGATTCCTGAGGAATCCTGGGTCTCTACAAACTATCAGCTATAATATTGTCACCCAATAACTCTGTTCTGGTCTATCCGAGAAACGCTCTATTAAGCTATTTTAGCCGAGATGTACTACTCAGCAGTGTAAGAAAACTCTGCTCCAGGAAACACTTCTCCGTACTTTTCGCGAAGTACGTCTATTGTCTCATTAAAAGCTTTTGAATCGATGTGTATTTCCGGAATTCCATAGATATAGGTGAACGCCGCAGCCCCAGAGGCAATAATTAGTAGTGGCAGTACATACATGATGATCCGAACGTATAAAGCTCTCTGTTTTGGCTCCTCAAAGTGGTATGCTTCTTCCTTGGCTTCCTTAGATATCGCACTTAGTTTCTGTACTTCCTGTTCCCGAGATATGCTTTGTTTGAGCGACTTATTGCGTACCGCAATCTCGTCTCGGCCAACTTGTGGCGTTTGTCCGCTCGTGACTGTCGGAATACGTTTTATAACAGGAACTGCCGGTATATCACGAGGTGCATACACTTCAGTTTCTGCTTTTTGTATCAAAACCTTCTCGCCCAGAGTTTCTGCTGGTGGTATTGATGGCGGCAACTGTCGGGAGAACGTCTCTACCGGCTCTGCAAAGTAACGAACATTGAAATTGATGTCTCCTGGTTCGATGTCTGTATGAATCTTCACTCCTATAGAAGCATCCTTGCTCGCCACATTGAGATGTTCTGTGTTTTCCTCACCAGGACGACGAATGCCACTAGCTTGTGCTTGCACTTGTGCGAGCAGTCCATCGTTATATTTTTTGTGCTTCAATAGTGCAGCTTTGTCGACAAACCATCGGCGACCAACTTTTCGTGCCTGCACTTCGCCATCTCTCGCCAACTGCCCTACATAATCTTGCGCATACCCGGTAATGTCCGCCGCACGTGACGTCGCAATGTACTCAACCCCATCATATTTGAATGTGTCGTCACGAACATTGCCAACCTTCATGCCGTGCGTCGCAACTTTTTTTACTTCTTCCTGCGGTTCGCTTTCAGCTGCGGGCTTCGGTGTAATGCCGATTCCTGTCTCTTGGTATCTCTTGAGGCTTGCCTCATCGACATACCAGTTGCCAGACACTCTCCGGCATTCCACTTTTTCTTCTCGACAGAGCTGGCCGATGTAGTCTTTAGAATAGCTCGTGAGCTCAGAGGCTCGGTTTGTCGAGATAAGCTTTTCATCACCCACAAAAAGATCATTCATGAAATGATTCTACCAATATCTGCCGAGAAAGGGTATCTCGGCTAAAAAACACTGTGGATAGCGTAGCTCGTTTAGACGAGTTAGCCTATTTTTGCCTGCATGAGCTCTTTGAGTTTGCCCGGGTTTGCAGAACCGCGGCTGGCTTTCATTCCTTGACCAACAAGATACTGAAGCGCTTGTTCCTTCCCTGCTTTGTACTCGGCCACTACCGCCTCATTCTCGGCAAGCACTGTGTCTACAATCTGCCCAAGTGCACCCTCGTCGCTTTGCTGTAGGAGCCCTTCCTGCTCTGCGAGCGACCGCACGGCCTTTTTATCAGAATTTCCGTTTCTAATGACATACTGAATAAGGCTCACCGCACCGTTTGAAGATATATCGCCATCATGTGCAAGTATAATAATCTCTGAGAACGTTTGCGGTGTGATGTACTCCGTTACGTGATTTTCAAGCACATCACGCTGTGCAACAAGATTGTTGAGCACGTAGTTTGAAGTGAGTTTTGCCAATTTTGTACGATCCTGTGCATTCTCAAATAGATTCACTACTGCCTCAAAGAATGTAGCTAGTCGTACATCGGATACATATAGCTCGATTGCTTCTTCAGAAAGTCCGTATGATTCTTTGAGCCGCTCGCGCTTCGCATTTGGTAGCTCAGGCAATGTTGCGCGCAGTGCGTCGTGTGAAAATTCCGGCAATTCTGAAATTTTGAGTTTTGGTAAGTCAGGCTCTGGGAAGTACCGGTAGTCAGCAGCCTCCTCTTTAAGGCGTTGGCTGAACGTGACCTCTTTGTTCTCGTCCCAACCACGAGTTTCTTGAACCACGCGCTCTCCTGCCTCGATGAGGGCAATTTGTCGCTTAATCTCGAAGTCAATCGCGCGTTCAACTGCTCTAAACGAGTTTAGGTTCTTAACTTCTACTTTCGTGCCCAATTCACCCTTATTTTTAGACACGGAAATGTTAGCTTCTACGCGCATCTCTCCTTTTTCCATGTTGGCGTGTGACACTTCCAACGTTCGCAGCAGTAGCTGTAATTCGCGTGCAAAATCACCTGCCTGCTGTGCAGTGTGAATGACCGGCTCGGTTACCAACTCCATGAGCGGTACGCCCGCGCGGTTAAAATCAACCAAGCTAAACTCAGCATCGTTTGTGTGCAGCGAACGAGCTGTGTCTTCTTCGAGATGGATACGCGTTAGCGCAACTCCGGCAAGAGTACCGCCTTCAACAAAAGGAAATTCATATTGACTGAGTTGGAATGCTTTTGGTATGTCAGGATAGAAATAGTTTTTACGATCGAATTCTGAATAGTCGGCGAGCGTACCATCTACCGCGAGACCCACGCGTAGCAAACTGCGCACTGCCTCCTTGTTAATCGTGGGTAGCACTCCGGGATGTGCCATACACACTGGGCATATGTTTACGTTCGGTGTTTTTTCATCGGGATCGTTCTTGGAGTTACAAAACATCTTCGTCTTAGTACGAAGCTCAGCATGAATCTCGAGTCCGATTGTCGGTTCAAACATGAGACTAATGGTAGAACGAATTACTACAAAATGCCAACTTACTCGAGGGCACGTACAAACGCGAGTATGGTGTCTCGAAATGACTTCACAGAGGCTTCGTCGTGAATAGAAACGGGGTATACATGCTCGGTGATAACCTTCAATTTCTGTACATGTTCTTCCTGTTCTTCTGCGCTGACAAGGTCTGTTTTGGTAACAGCGATGAGAAACGGCAATTTCTCCATCTCAGAGTCGTGTGCCACCAACTCCTTCATGAGTGCCGAAAATACTACATTTGGCTCATCTTGTTCAACCGAGATACAGAAAATAAGGGCTTTTGTGCGGTTTATGTGACGCAGGAACTTGTGTCCGAGACCCTTCCCAGATGATGCTCCTTCAATAATTCCGGGTATATCAGCAATGATATAGCCGTATAGCTCACCGAGGTTCGGATCAAGAGTCGTAAATGCGTAGTTACCCACCTTTGCTTTGGCGTTTGTGAGTACATTTAATAGAGAAGATTTGCCGGCATTTGGATATCCGACCAGTCCAAGGTCTGCAATAAGGCGCAGTTCTATTTCAAGTACATCTCGTTCCCCAGCTCGTCCCGAGGTTGTCTCGGTTGGACGCACATTCCGAGAACTCTTGAAGTGCTCGTTGCCGAGACCACCTGTACCGCCACGCAATACAACATGCTCGTCTCCTTCGTGCAAAAGTTCGAACACTTTTCCCTTCTGTTGCAGTCGAACAATAGAGCCTACCGGCAAATCAATAACTACATCTTCCCCATCTGCTCCATGCAAACTATTTTTTCCTCCATTGCCACCATGCTGTGCACTGAAGGATGGGTGCCCTCTATACTTACTCAATAGTGAGGTGTCACGAACAGCCCGAATACGGACATCACCTCCGCGACCACCGTCTCCACCGGCTGGACCACCTCGTGGATTGCTCCGACTTTGATTCCAACGGACCACTCCGTCGCCTCCATTACCGGCAACCGCTCCCAATATTAGTTCATCAACAAATTTCATATAAAATGTCTCGATACTTTTTTGAAATTTTTGCAATGCGCTACTTCGAAAAATGCAAAAAGCATGTTCCAAGAAAATGTAGAGGGAAAAATTTCAAAAATGAGACCTTACTACTATAATCCAAAGCGAGAAAAAGTGCCAATAGCATTAAAAAAGCCGCTTTAAGCGGCTAAAGACAGTGACTTTCTATGACTTGTTACTTTTATAAACTAGTGCGATTTTCAGTTTCCTGAAGTTTGCCTAGCATGAGGGCGTAACCGCCTGTTCCCTCTTCCATTACGCGCTTTATTCGAGAGATAGTCGCTGAACTCATACCAGTAATGCGCTCAACTTTGCGATAACTTGCTCCGAAATTAAGCATTTTTACAGCCTTCCAACGCTTTGCTGCTTCTTCTATTTCCGAATGAGTAAAAAGGTCGCCAAGAAATGCTCGAGCTTCTGCAAGATTGTCGAGCTCGAGTAATGCGAGCATTAATTCGTCGGTGTCATCATTTATCCACTTGTGTTTTGTCATATCGCTTCATTATATGAAAGCGTTTCATAAAGTAAAGCGCTTGTCTGTGTGGACAAGCGCTTATTTTACGACTTTTGCCGTGTTTTGTTAATCTATACGAGAGCCTATTGCGCTGGCAACGGACACTGCAAGGGAGCCTAAGAGGGCCGGCAGGAACCCTGTCACCGTGAATCCTTCGACAAACGTTGAGAGAAACCAGAAGATTCCAGCATTCAAAAGGAACGCTGACAGCCCAAAAGTAACCAGGTGAATGGGAAGCGTGAGAATGGTAAACAATGGTTTAATGGTGATGTTTGCTAGTCCGAGCAAAACGGCAACGATGAGTGCTATATAAAGGCTGGTGACCTCAATACCAGGTATCCATTGAGCTGCCGCCAAGAGTGCAAGGACAACGAGTGCAAATCGAATAAACATATATTTCTGTTACTTGCTAATGTGGTTAAATATTCCATTGAACATTATATATAAAAATTGTTGCCGTTGCTCGGTGAAGACTGTTTCACCCTCCCCCACTGAAATTTCTGGTATGTTGCTGATGGCAACCGTGTATGGCACGGCGTACATCTTGAGGGTCGCAACGAGTGCAAGTACGTGCTCAAGCGCACGCGTGCCACCGTACTGCCCATCGGACACGCCCACGAGCCCCACGGGCTTGTCCGCATACTCTTTGAAGGCACTATCGAGCAGGAGCTTCAGCTCGCCCGGGAACGAATGATTATATTCGGGCACCACAAGCACAAACGCGTCCATTTGGGCGGCAATATTGCGCCATTTTGAGGCATTTTCATCTGCTACCCAGGCGGGCACCGTAAATGGTGAAATAAGGTACTCTCGTGGGTCTATGAGGTGTACTTCCGGCGCTTCAGGGCGCTTTTTAAGCTCTTCTGCTATGTACTGGGCAATGTGTACAGAGCGGCGATCTTCTCGCCCGGTGCCGATGACGACTGCAATACGTGTATTCATGTGTGGGAGTATAGCAGACGGAGTTGGTAGGGACGAGTTGATAGAAAACGGAGTTGGTAGTGCGCGCCGACGGCGCGATGCTGCTGAGGGTTTACAAATGTATATACAAAGTATATACTATACACTACTTCCCCTTTAAGCCGTCCGCGTGGGTTTGACTGGTGTAGTTAAAAATTAATTTTGAATTATATGAAAACAAAGATTCAAAAGTGGGGCAATAGCCTTGGAGTGCGACTGCCTAAGAATATAACTGAACAAAAAGCCTTGCGAGAAGGTGTCGGTGTTTCGGTGATGCTCAAGGACGGTCAAATTGTGATTGAGCCTGTAGCAGATGAGCTTTCGCTTAATTCCCTACTCTCCATGATTTCGAGTGAAAATGTTCACGCTGAGACTGACTGGGCTGGGACTCGCGGGAATGAAGTATGGTAGCAAAAAACTATACCCCAAACAGAGGAGACTTAGTGTGGGTAGACCTTAATCCGACAAAAGGTCGTGAGCAGGCTAAAATGCGTCCTGCCATGGTGGCGTCTCCTAAGTCGTACAATCAGAAGACCGGGCTAGCCATTATGTGCCCCATTACCTCGGTACAGAAAGGATACCCGTTTGAAGTACCAGTAAACGATAAGAAGGTAACCGGTGTTGTATTGTCCGACCATATTCGATCATTGGATTGGAAAGCACGAAATGTGCAGTTTATCGCCAAGGCGAAACCAAAAGTTGTCCAAGAAGTGCGGGCAAAGTTGCTACTACTGCTGTAGCATACGAGCTATCAGCCAGTAGCTGTTAGCTACAGAATTTTGAATGACGAGTTTCGAATTTTGAGTCAAGATTGAATGTTGCAAAGATTATAGTGAATAGGTTATAGGTGATAGAAACGGAAACGAACGAAACCCCTCGCTCTCAATAGGAGCGAGGGGTTTCTTTTCTATAAACTAAAGACTACCAACTCCGTAAACTGCTAGCTTGCCGTGTGTGCGGTGCGTGCTTGATGCTCTGTTGAGTTAATCAGACCGCACTTTTTGTACTTCTGCCCTGAGCCGCATGGGCAGGGGTCGTTGCGTCCGACTTCATTTGCCTGTGTGCGTCGTACTGCCTGCGCTTTTGCATTACCATCCTTCTTACCAAGTGCTGTTGCACTTTCGTGCACCTCTTTCATCTCCTGTGTCTCTTGGCGAACAAACATGTCACCAGAGAGTTGCGGCATGTGTCGCAATACGTTTTCTTTGTAGGAGAGCTCGAGACCGTTAAAGAGTCGGAGCCCCTCCTTTTTGTATTCGATAAGTGGGTCGCGCTGGCCGTAGGCACGGAGATTCACGCTGCTGCGCAGGTAGTCCATGGTTTCAAGATGTTCCACCCAGAGCATATCAAGCGTTTGGAGAAGCACACGACGAGTTGTCGTGTAAAATGCCTCCTCCCCTATTTCCTTCTTTTTGTCGGCAACTATGTTTTGTGCTTCTTCATTACCCTCGGTGATTGATGCAAGCTCTACATCAATGTCCTCATTTGTGCCGAGCAGTATGTTGTTACGGCGTGCGTAGAGTGTCTTACGCTGCGCATTGAGTACGTCGTCGTACGCCAACACCTGTTTACGTGAATCAAAATGGAATCCTTCAATCTTCTTTTGCGCAGTTTCGAGTGAGCGAGTGATGATCTTATTTTGAATCGGCTCATCCTCAGGAATACCAAAACGCCCCATCATGCCCTTAATGGTGTCACTTGCGAATACACGCATGAGGTTATCTTCAAGCGATACGAAAAATTGGGTCTCTCCCGGGTCGCCTTGACGTCCTGAGCGTCCACGGAGCTGGTTGTCGATGCGACGGGCTTCGTGACGTTCCGTTCCAAGTACAAACAAACCGCCGAGTTGGCGAATTTCTTCTTGCTGTTCAGGTGTTGGGTTGTCACCCCCGAGCTTGATGTCGACACCACGCCCCGCCATGTTGGTGGATACTGTTACCGCACCACGACGACCGGCTTCAGCAATGATGCTTCCTTCACGCTCATGGTTTTTTGCGTTAAGAATTTCATGTGGAATACCCTCGCGCTTAAGGAATGCCCCGAGTAGTTCGTTCTTCTCTACAGATACCGTACCAATAAGTACCGGCTGCCCCTTCTCGTGCAGTTCTCGCACCTTCTTCGCAATAGCCTTGAATTTACCCTGTTCTGTCTGAAAAATGAGGTCGTCGTGGTCAATACGGCGTATCTCCTTGTTTGTAGGCACAGCTACAGTATTGAGGCCGTATACTTTGTAAAATTCTTCGGAGCTGGTGACAGCGGTACCGGTCATACCGGCAAGTTTGTCGTAGTGACGGAAGTAGTTTTGATAGGTAATAGACGCAAACGTGCGAGATTCCTGCTGTACCTCTACCCCCTCTTTTGCCTCCATCGCTTGGTGGAGCCCCTCGCTCCAACGGCGGCCCGGCTGCATGCGACCGGTAAACTCGTCGACAATGATGACCTCCCCATTGTGTACTACATAGTCTTTGTCGCGTTCAAAAAGTGCCTTGGCGCGAACCGCGGTTTCAAGGTGGTGTACGTATTTAATGCCCTTGTCGGTATAGATATTTTCAACACCGAGCAGTTTTTCTGCTTTTGAGATACCCTCGTCAGTGAGCTGAATGGCGCGAAGTTTTTCGTCTACCGTATAGTCGGTCTCGCGCGCAAGCTGCTGTGCGATTTGTGCAAACTGCCCGTAGAGCTTCTCGGCGTCGGCCGAGGGTGCCGAAATGATGAGCGGTGTTCGTGCTTCGTCAATAAGGATTGAATCGATTTCGTCGACGATGGCAAAGTGGTAGCCACCGTTTTCCGGTGTGCGCTGGCGAAGCTCGCCACGCGTGTACGTAATGTTGTCGCGAAGGTAGTCAAACCCAAACTCACTGTTGGTTCCATAGGTAATGTCGGCCGCGTACGCTTCTTGGCGGGTGCAGACTTTCAGAAAGTCTTCTACTACTTCAAACGAGCCCTTGGTGTCGCGCTCTTTGTCGGCCTCCGGTACCTCATCTTTTGCCAGGTGTGCCTCATCGTATAGGTACGATGCCTCGTGGTTGATAATACCCACACTAAGGCCAAGAAATGTATAAATTTGCCCCATCCAGACGGCGTCACGGCGTGAGAGGTAGTCGTTTACCGTCACTACATGTACCCCCTTGCCAGTAAGGGCGTTGAGGTATGCTGGGAGTGTCGCCACCAGCGTTTTTCCTTCTCCGGTGCGCATTTCAGCGATGTCGCCATTGTGAAGCACTGCGCCACCGATTATTTGCACATCGTAATGTCGCTGCCCGAGTGTGCGCTTTGATGCTTCGCGGACCACCGCAAAGGCTTCCGCCATGATGTCTTCGAGGGTTTCGCCGTTAGCGAGACGCTCTTTAAAGTGAGCGGTTTTTGCTTTGAGTTGCTCGTCGGTGAGCGCTGTGTACTCCTCTTCGAGCGCATTTACGCGCGTAACGATACGTGACGCTTTTTTGAGCGCCCCTGCGTTTTCGTCTCCCAACAGTTTCTTAATTCCTTCAAACATGGTGTACCTGCGTTAGTAGGCGGCAGTATACCAAATGGAGCTTATAGTTGATAGTTTTTAGTTTATAGGACGCCACAAGACGCAAACGTCCTGCAAGTCAGTGGTTCTAGCCAGAAACCCTTGATAGCTCAACAAATATGCCTTGGTGGTCACTTATTCCTTTATGCAGCAGTATAGTATGTACATAATATTGGTGCGTAGTGAAACACATATCAACCACCCTCGGTAAATGCCCTGCGCGGTGTAATGTGGGGTCAAGGGTCGTGTGCACAGAAACAGGTATGTTATCTGTGTACTTCTCTGCAAGAGCCCCCCACAAATAATTTTTTTCGCGAGGTGCATTTAAATCCCCAAACAAAGCAAACTCAGTTACATCAGAAACAAGCATTCGAAACACAGTGAAGTCTTCTTCTTGCATACTGGTTACTGTACCATTTGGTGACCACGTAAAGTGAGTCTGCAAGAGGGTGATTGTTTCGTTTTCGTGAACAACAGTAAGTTTCTGAAGATAGCGATTGCATTTACCGGTAACCATATCGAGAACGGGTATCTCCTCACCCGTGTGGGCATACACTGTCGATTCACAGGAGGCAACATGCATACTATCTGATACATAACATGCGAGCCCCCATTCATACTCTTCATTAAATTTTAGTGCGCGTGCCATCGGTACATATTGCACGAGGCGCATACCGAGCATTCTAGCAATGTCTTCGGCTTCAGAAGAGATGACTTCTTGTAAGAAAACAACGTGTGGCGCGAAACTGCGAATGTGTTCGGGAAATTTATTTAGATGCTTTGACGCTTCAATATTAAGTGAGTAGATGCGGATTGGATTCATGAAGAAGTGCGCGTGTAACCAAATGGAGCATCGCGAAGGAATTATCGTAGCTGTTCTATTTCTTGCAGAGCCTGTTGGAGCATAGCGCTCATTTGCGGGTAGTTTTGCTCAAGATAGTATATTTCGTTGGTTGCGTCCTCCAGTCGGTCAAGCTGTGCGTAGACGCGTACAAGTGCGAAGAATTCGTCGGTGCTGATTTCGCCCCCCTGCTCTTGTTTGTGCGTAACGCCAAGCTCCCACGCTTGCCGTGCGTAGCTCGTTGCATTTGTGCGCACGAACGCAGCCAGAACGTTTGGTTCAAGTGCCTGCTCAGGAGCCTCAGTGACTACTTCGAATGCCTCTTGCGACATGCCCGCTCTTAGCAAGATGTGGATGTACGTAGCTCGTGCGTTGCCGTTTGACTCTTCAAGCTCGAGTGCCTGCTTTGCATATTTCACAGCTTGGTTTGTGTCCCCTGCGTTTGAGGCGGCTACTGCAAGTGGTACGAGAATGCCTTGTTTGGTTGGGCTGAGTTTAAGTGCCTCAAGAAACTCGTCTTGCGCCGCTTTGTAATTCCCCACCTTGTGATGCAATGCACCAAGCAAGAATGGAAAGCGCGCATCTTCGGGCGCGATCGCTTTTTGTGCTTCAAGCTCCTGCGCAGCAGCTGCGTACCATTCGTTTCGCTTCTCGGTTGGCATCCACGCTGCAACCGCAAGTGTGCCAGCTGCTTCGCCCCATTGCTCTCGCACTTCTTGTGTACCGAAAGAGCCTACAGCAACTGCCTTTTGAAACAGTGCAAAGGCGACGTCAGCGCTTGCAATTGCTGTTGTCGTGTCGCCGTTTTCAGCATACGCAGGTGCTGCGTATGCTGCTCGTAGTGCATCTAAGAGGTTCCTTGAAACAGTGAGTGGAACTATGTTTGCTGTCCATACAACTAGGGTCAAGAGTATTGCTAGTATAGGCATCCCAACGTATGCAACGACTGTACGCGAAAGAGTGGGCGCCTCCCATCGCCGCAGGAACCACACATCGTCCGCCTGTGCATATACCCACGCGATAACACTGAAGAATAGGATGTAGCTCACTACGTTATCGAACACGGTGAGGTTATGAAAACCATAGCCGGCAAGCATACCGAATATCAACCATTTTTGAATCGCAGTGAAATGAACTGTCTGGTAGAGCGTCAGCAGCAACGTGATGAACACGAGGGCATACGAAAGTAACCCTAAGAATCCCGACGTTGCAAGTAATTCAAAGACAATGTTGTGTGTTCTGTCAAACCACGGTTCCTGCGCATACATCCTCGGGTCATAATATTTGTTGAACACGAGGTTAAAGTTTTCCTGCCCCCAGCCAAGGAGAGGTTTCTCCTTCACGCCCTGCCACGCGATGCTCCATACTACCGTTCGGGAGTAGACTGTGTTTTCAGAAAAAGAAAGGTTCGTGAGGCGGTGGAGTGTGGGTTGCCCTTGAATAAGGGCTGTGTCGCGTGCTGCCCATAAGCCACCTACCATTACCAGTAACGCAATCAGGGTGATCCCGGCAAACACACGCACGCGCTTCACGTGACGCAGTGAAAATACTATACCAGTTAGTGCGAGCAAGAGACCGATGACGAGCCCAAGCGTTGCACCACGTGTTGCAGTGAGAAACAGTGTGGTGAACAGGAATGGCAGTATCGCCACATATGCAAGCCGCTCCCCTCGTGTGACGTCACGCCGTACTAGCAATATGAGTGCAATAAAAATATGAAAGAATGCATATATTGCAAGGTAAATCGGGTTGCCGAGAGTCGAAGCAATACGTGACGCCCCCGTATCTAGAAACTCCGCAAGTGCATGTAGCGACACAAAGGAAGCAACAACGAGTGATGTCCTCCAGAGCCACAACCACGCCGTATCGGTGGCGAGTACCGTACCGGCGACAATAGTATACGCAAAGAGGTGTAGTATGGTGACGAAGCCATCCATGCGTTCAAAATTGCTCCAAAAGCTCTTGTATGGATTTTCGCCAAGTGTTGCCGCAAGTGCCAATATACCGACGAATGCAGTGACTGAAAGTAGCAGTGCCGTCCAACGCGGCCGATACTGTGCATTGAGTAGTGCGAGCAACACCCACGCTGCCACAATAATCTCTACCAATATGCGAAATGCGATGTTTTTGCCAACGATGTATGGAAAAAAGAGGTTATCGACGACCAGTAAGACCACTAAAGGAAGCGCAAACACCCCCAGAAAGACGACTCCGCGCAATAATGCTTCCATATTCATTACTGCGGATTATAGCAAACGGATGTATGGATGCTACCATGGTGTATACTAACCACCATATGAAAAAGGCATTGGTAACAGGTATCACGGGTCAGGACGGTTCATACCTTGCAGAGCTCCTCCTTGAAAAGGGGTACGAAGTGCATGGTGTTCAACGACCATCCAGCTCCATACGCACGGCACGTATCAACCACTTATTCAATGACCCGGAGATACACGACCGTAAACTTTTTTTACATCATGGTGACCTTACTGATACAACAAACATTTCAAGCTTGATTCGTGATATCGAGCCAGACGAAGTGTACAACCTAGCAGCTCAAAGCCACGTACGTATTTCGTTTGACTTACCGGAGCTGACTGCCGAAACTGACGCTCTCGGCACTCTGACAATTCTGGAGTCTATACGCAAACAAGGCTTAACGCACAAAACAAAATTTTATCAGGCTTCGACTTCGGAACTATATGGGAAGGTGCAGGAAATTCCACAAACCGAAAATACACCCTTTTATCCCCGCAGTCCGTATGGTGTTGCCAAACTATACAGCTTCTGGATTATTAAAAACTATCGCGAAGCGTACGATATGTACGCATGCAATGGCATTCTCTTCAACCATGAAAGCGAACGGCGTGGATACAACTTCGTGACGCGGAAAATCACCATTGGTTTATCTAAGATTAAGCTTGGGCAACAGACGTTGTTAGAACTTGGAAATCTCGATGCTAAGCGAGATTGGGGGTACGCTAAAGAGTATGTGGAGGCAATGTGGCTGATGCTTCAACAGGAAAAGCCTGAGGACTTTGTGATTGCAACCGGTCAAACACACAGTGTGCGGGAATTTATTGAAGCAGCCTGTGAGGAGCTCGATATCGAACTTGAGTGGCACGGTGAAGGAGTTGATGAGATTGGTATCGATAAAAAAACTGGTAAACCAATCATAAAAATCAACCCCCGCTACTTCCGTCCAACAGAGGTTGATGTATTGCTCGGCGATCCGAGTAAAGCAAAGGAGAAACTTGGGTGGGAAGCAAAGACCAAATTTGCAGAACTCGCCAAACTAATGGTCAAGGCTGATTTTGAATTAATGCAGAAAACTAACGGTGAGTTTTGGTATTAAAAGTAAGATCGTCTCGAATCGTTTTTCATCATTTAAGTCTGCGCTTAATAACCACTTCCTACCCCAACTTACACTCTATAGCAACGGCACTCTAATCGACTAGTTATGGATAAGCATGCAAAAATATACATAGCAGGACACCAAGGATTGGTTGGTTCGGCCATTGTCCGCAAACTGGCAACGGAGGGATATGCAAACATCCTTACCCGAACCCGGCAAGAACTAGATTTACTTAACCAACAAGCCGTGGCTGATTTCTTTGCGGCTGAAAAACCGGAGTATGTTTTTCTGGCTGCTGCCAAAGTGGGAGGCATTGTCGCCAATCGCGACTTCCCTGCCGACTTTATGTATCAAAATCTCCAAATTCAGAATAATATTATTGAGAACTCGTACCGCAGTGGTGTAACCAAACTTCTCTTTCTCGGCTCTTCCTGTATTTACCCAAAACTTGCGCCCCAACCAATTACAGAAGAGTCTCTTCTGACGGGACCACTGGAGTCGACTAACGATGCGTATGCCGTTGCCAAAATTGCAGGCATTAAGATGTGCCAATCGTATAATAAGCAGTACGGCACAAACTTCATCAGCCTCATGCCAACGAACCTCTACGGTCCGAATGACAATTTTGACCTTGAGACCTCTCATGTTCTTCCTGCTTTGATTCGAAAATTTCACGAAGCGAGAGAGATGCATGCCCCCTCGGTCACACTCTGGGGTACCGGCTCACCAAAGCGTGAGTTCCTTCATGTTGACGATCTCGCCGACGCATCTGTATTCCTTATGAATAATTACGATGAATCCGATATCATTAACGTAGGTACCGGTGAAGACGTTACAATCAAAGAGCTTGCGGAACTAATACGAGAGACCGTTGGTTATACTGGGAGCATTGAGTGGGATTCCTCAAAGCCCGACGGGACGCCACGAAAATTACTCGATGTATCGCGTCTGCACAAACTGGGTTGGAAGCATTCAATAGACCTTGAGAACGGAATTGGGAGCACGTACGACTGGTACTTTAAAAATTGGTAGCGAACACTCTCGTTTCTGGTTTCGAAATTATATGTACGCACACCTAAACGCTTTCGCTCGCCTTCTGTTGCCCAATTGGATTTACACACACTTTATTGGCGACTGGAATACGGGAGCATTCAAAAAGTACTCCTACAACACGGGCTGGGCACTGCTCACCAGAACTGTCAGTATAGTGCTGTCTTTTTTAGTTACCATTTACCTCATCCGATACCTTGGTCCAGAAAACTACGGGCAGCTTAGTTATGCTGTATCATTTGTGGGGGTTTTCTCTATCATTTCATCTCTTGGCTTAGATAACATACTGTACCGAGACCTCATTAAGTATCCAGACCAACGAAATCACTACCTTGGATCCGCTTTCATACTAAAGCTTGTAGCTGGAACGATTGCAGCAACTCTAACTATAGTCACCGCATTTTTCTTATCACAAGGCGACGTATCACGAATGGTGATATTTATGCTCGCAACTACCTTTATATTTAATGCGTTTAATGTAATCGGATATGAGTTTCAAGCAAATGTTCAACAAAAGTATCCTTCACTGGTTTCTCTTGCAGTAGTTGTTATTTTAAACATACTAAAGATCTTGGTCATCTTGCTTGATAAGGGAGTCTTGTACATAGGGCTTGTTCTTCTTCTAGAAGCAATCCTCTACGCCGCACTGTTTATATATATACGCAGGAGATACTACGGAACCTTATTTGCATGGCGCTTTAAGATTTCAGTTGCTCAAAGTTTATTAAAAGATTCATGGCCCTTTATCTTTATTGCTGCTTTTACCACCATATACGTCCGCATTGATCAGATTATGTTGAAATATCTGTTAGATGCTTCTGCCGTTGGTCTGTATGATGCAGCAGTGCGAATCGCCGAAGTGTGGCTTTTCATTCCAGCAATTATTGTTTCCTCGCTCTTCCCAGCAATCATGAACGCGAGAGCATCTAGTATTCAGGAGTATAAACGAAGATTATTGATACTTTGCGTGTTGTTATGCACCTTCGCTGCCGTAGTCGCGATTGCCTCATCGCTACTTTCAAAACCTCTCATGAGGTTACTGTATGGGCCTGCGTTTTTGGCGAGTGCTGGGGTATTTTCTATCTATGTATGGTCGGGCATCTGGGCATCACTGGACATTGTTGTTCGTTATTTCCTTATCGCGGAGAATAAGCGAGTGCTCATATTTACCACATCGTTAGCTGCAGCGGTGATTAATATTCTATTAAACCTTATCCTCATACCGTATCTGGGTATATATGGAGCTGCCTGGTCTACTTTTATTTCCTACATGTTATTGGCCTTCCCGGTTGTGCTCATACTTATAATGCAGGAGAAAAAGCTTGGAGCCACTACTTCTTAAGTAACGCTCTCAGTTCACTTTCTATTATTTCTAGTGAGGTTCTTGTTGGGCGATAGCCGAGGCTCGAAAGCTTTTCCGATTCAGAGTAGTAGGCAGTCTTTTGTCCCGTAGGACTTTCTACTCGCATGGAATCAATGAATTCATATACGAGCCCGAGCTGTTGACCTATATATTCTAGCAACTCTATTTTTGACACAGGTTTAGCACTCTGCATGTCAAATGCTTCGTTTTGAGGCTCTTGCTCGCACAAAAACTGCACCACGTGCCATACGTCGTGTGCAGTAATGTAATCGCGAACCATATTGGCTGGCGTCGTGTACAGCGTCGTCCCGTCTTGCAAACACTTTGCTATTTCAGAAACTAAAAAAGAGTCCTCCGTATCCAGGAAACGACTTACGAATGCAAATACGCGCAAATCAATTATGGCTAATCTTTGGTCTGCACGATGCTTTACTTCCGACATAAGTTTAGCGACTGCATAACTATTGTCATTTCGGAGATTAAAAATAGCGTTGGTTGTGTCGGTTATTGGTCCGTCGGCTGCCAGCCCGTAAACGGAGCCAGAACTGATATTAAATACCCGCGCATCAGGATGTTTCTTTAGATACTCTGCTAATAAGGTATCCATTTCTTCGATTACAGAAAATACCAACGATGGATTCTCGGACAGTTTTTTGGGACTACCGATTCCCGTTGCGTTAATAACAATATCGTATTCTCCACTTAGCAATGCTTTGTAGGGTAAGACCAGAGGTGCATGTATACTCTGCGCTCCCAGAAACGCTTTGGCCTGGATAACATTGCGCGAAAATGCAGCCACTTCAAAACTAAATTCTTTGGCACCCGCGAGTAATGATCGACCTATATAGCCAGTCGCTCCTAGCACCGCAACTTTTGGATTAGGTTGTCCCTTCATTTCGAATCTTTCTCATCAACAGGCTTAATTAAGAGGTTGTTGCGATATTCTTCGCGATCGAGAAACGGCATCATGTCCTCAAGCGGACGTGAGACCATAGTGCCATCTTCGCGCCTTACTGAAGCCACGGCAGGTACTACCGGCTCATTCTTTGGACACATCACTTCTACTAGCGCCGCGCCTTTATAGGCCAGCACTTTTTTAAGGTCTTTTTCCAACGTGACGCTGTTCGAGAGTTTAAAATATTTTATCCCGTACGCACCGGCGATCTTTTCCAGGCTAGGGATTGATACTCCCGACTCCGGACCAGTACCAATTAGATGTCCTTCAAAGAATTTATTTTGAGTTGCCCTAATCGAGAGATAACCGCTGTTATTTAATACGAAGGTCTTAACGGGGAGCTTATTATGCACAATTGTCTGTAATTCCTGGATGTTTAGCTGCAGCGAACCATCGCCGGTAATCCCATATACTTCTCCACCTTTGGCAACTGCCGCGCCAATACTAGCCGGCACAGTAAAACCCATATCTGCTTGGCCACCGCTGGTTAGGTAACGTTGCTTCTTCTTTATGTTTACTGCCATAGTAGTGACATAAAACGAAGACCCGGCATCAGAAACAACTACGCCGTCCGCAGGCATGAGTCGACTCAGCGTATCAATCAGGTTGAACATACTGATTTTGCCCTTGAGCGTCCGATACGCTGGTAAACAGACAGGGTACTTCTTTTTCCATTCGCGACATTGTTTCAACCAAAAACGTACATCGGGCATCTGTTTTGGTTGAAAACGTGTAATGAATTCTTTTGCGTCGGCATTGATGAAAAGGTCAATCTTTATTGTTGGCTTCTTGTGCTCTACAGGGTCAATGTCAATCACAATTTTCTTTGCCTCACGTGCGAATAACTCATACTCGTATCCGATTGCCGTTACACTCAAACGTGTTCCAATCGCGATGATTAGATCGGCGTTTTGCATCGCTAGGTTGCCCGACCGACTTGCCTTTGTTCCAATTACACCAATATAATTCGAGTGGTCGGTCGGCAAGTTTGATACTCCAAGGTACGGAGCAACTACTGGGATTTTGTATTTCTCAACGAACTTCTTGAACTCGGGAAGCGCACCTGCGAGTCGCAGACCTTGCCCGCCAATGATAACTGGTCGCTTGGCTTCTTTCAGCATCTTTTCAAGAGCGGATAACTCGCGCTTAGTCGGTACTTTTTTGTATTCTTTTTTCAACTCTTTTGGGTCGAACTTTTTTTGCTTTGTACTGTCAAAAAAAGCACCTTGTACATCCATTGGAATATCGATCCATACCGGGCCTGGACGCCCTGTCTTTGCAAGATATAAAGCTTTCTCAATATGGTATGCAACCTCGTGTGGATCGTTGAGCATTACAGCATACTTGGTGAGTGACTTTACAATTGGAATGATGTCGGCTTCTTGCGTACCGATTTGCCGCAACGGAATATCTGAATTATGTGTAGTTTCTTTACGCTTAACTTGCCCGGAAACAAAGACGCACGGAACACTATCTTGCCATGCGTCGAGCAAACCTGTTATTGCGTTTGTCGCTCCACAACCTGTGCTCGTATACGCAACTCCTATACCGCCCGTATACTTAGCGTACCCGACAGCGGCCATCGCACTCGCCTGTTCATGGTGATTACAAACTGCCTTAAGTTTCGGATGCACATATACACTGTCAGAAAGAAACATCATACCACCGCCAGTCAACATAAAAATGTCTTTAGCGCCTTCTCTGTAAAGACGATCTGTAATGTAATCAACGACTCGCATACCTATCGTTCGGTTAACGCTGCTCTTAATCTGTCTATTCCTTTTTGTATATCCTCCCGCGAACTAACTACGCACATACGAATATAGCCTTCGCCATAATTTCCGAAGTTGGTACCCGGCAACACTGCAACACCAGCTTCTTCAAGTGCAAAGTCAGTAAATTCTTCGCTGGTCATACCTGTATCACGAATGCTCGGGAACACGTAGATGGCACCACTTGGTGGCAAACATCTAATGCCCGGGATCGAATTTAATCCATCGACTAACACTTGCATACGCATTTTATATTCATCGGCCATAGCGTTAACTGCACTCTGATCGCCTGAAATTGCCTCAATTGCAGCATACTGAATAAATGGGGGCACACAAGAGGAGGTTGTTTGTAGGAGCAAGTCCATCTTTGCGATCACGTCAGCCGGACCAACCAGTGCACCGATACGCCAACCGGTCATTGCAAATGCCTTGCTAAAGCCATTTGCAATGATAGTACGCTCTTTGCAGTGATCCAAAAATGAAGGGCTGCTAAAGTATACCCCTTCGGCAAAATACATTCTTGAATAAATTTCGTCACTATATAGATATACATCATGGTCTTTCGCGATTTTTGCAATTTCTACAACCTCCTCTTTAGTCATTACGGAACCTGTTGGATTTTGTGGGGAGTTAATGATAATCATTCTCGTTTTTGGTGTTATTGCCGCCCGCACGTCATCTGGGTTCATACGAAATGCATTCTCCTCCTTTAGAGGTACACGGACTGCAGTGACCCCACACGCTTTTAAGACCGAGTAGTAGGTTGGAAATCCGGGATCAGGAACAATAACTTCGTCTCCAGGTTCAACTAGACAGCGAACTGCATAGTAGATACCTATGTTAGCACCAGGCACGATTAGTACTTGGTTTAAATCGGGTAAAAACTTGCGCGAGCGTGCCGTAGTGGCACGAACAGACTCGCGTAACTCTTTAATGCCAGTCGAAGGTGCATAGTGTGTCTTTCCTTCACGAAGTGCTTTCACGCCAGCATCTGTGATGTTTTTTGGGGTTTCAAAATCGGGATCACCAATTTCAAAATGAATGATATCTTTCCCCTCCTTTTGCATCTCCTGTACTTTAGCAAGCACTTTGAACATTGGTTGTCCGTCAATGGTATTGGCAAATTTTGTTAATCGGTATTTCATATACATTCACGATGGAAATTAGCTACCACAGTTTCCATGGGGGTTTTCCATTACTCCACATTTCTTCCAACTTATGCTTATCGCTGAGAGTGTCCATCGGGTGCCAGAAACCGTCGTGAGAATACGACGACAATCCACCTTCGTGGGCCAGGTTTTTAAGCGGGGCTTGTTCAAGTACCGTGGCATCCCCTTCTTCTAGCGAATCGAAAATCTGTGGCTCAAACACAAAAAAGCCAGCACTAATGCGTTTTTGATTATCTGTCTTCTCGCTAAAGTTTGTTACTGCATTGCTTTCTCCGACCTCAACGACGCCAAATCTTCCGTCTGGGATAACTGTGGTTACTGTGGCTATACGTCCGTTTTCTTTGTGGTGCGCCAGAAGCTTGTTCACATTGATGTCTCCCACGCCATCACCATACGTCATCATAAACGCCTCATTCCCGATATGCTCCCGCACCCGCAGCAAGCGTCCGCCAGTCATGGTTGTTAATCCTGTATCAATCAGCGTAACTTTCCATGGCTCAGGTGCCGGAGTATGCATTTCTATCGAACCTGTAGTGAAATCAAAAGTGACGTTACTTGTGTATAAATGATATCGAGAGAACCACTCTTTGATGAATTCGCCTCTATACCCCAAACAGATAACAAACTCATTGAATCCATAGTGGGAATAGATTTTCATAATATGCCACAACATTGGCATACCACCGACTTCTACCATTGGTTTAGGTCGCACATGCGTTTCCTCCGCCAAGCGTGTCCCCAATCCTCCAGCTAGTATTACTACTTTCATAATCTATTCTGAGAAATTAAAATAATCCAGTATCTGCTCTTGCGTGATGCGGGATACACTCTCAGGGTCTTCCGCTGTCACTGCATACCAACGAACAGTTTCTTTTAAAGTTTTTTCAAATGACCACCGTGAAGCCCACCCCAGCCGGCGGTACGCCTTCGTGGTGTCCAAGACCAATTCGGTAGATTCGTGCTTTGTTTGTGCCACAGCAGAGTCCTGCGCTATTTGTACAGAACCTTTCCCTAGTTGCGCAAGTGCTTTTGTGGCAAAATCACCAACAGTAACCCACGAAGTATGCTGAGGACCAAAATTCCAAGCTCCCGAAACTTCAGTGTCCCCTTTTGCTAAACGCATACCCATTAATAGGTACCCAGACAACGGCTCAAGAACATGCTCCCACGGGCGAACCGCATGAGGGTTGCGTATAGAAACATTGCCATCACCATGTAATACTGAGCGCATGATGTCCGGAACCAGCCTGTCTTCGGACCAATCCCCACCACCAATCACGTTGCCGGCGCGGGCAATGCCCAACAACGTAGTGTGCGCATCACCGTACTTTGCTGGGTTAAAAAATGACAATCGATATGCGTTTGCGACAATATCCGCTGCGGCCTTACTGCCACTATACGGATCGTATCCACCGAGCTTTTCGTTCTCACGATACCCATATACCCACTCTTGATTTTCATATACTTTATCTGTGGTTATCACAACCATTGCCGTAACAGTTGGTGTTGTACGCACCGCTTCAAGTACATTAGTGGTCCCGACAACATTGGTTGTAATAGTGAATACGGGCTCCTCGTAACTTCGTCGCACTAAAGCTTGTGCAGCAAGGTGGAATACTATGTCGGGCTTTTCTGTAGAGACTATCTTTTGAATTTCGTCGGCATCTCGCACATCACACTCATAGTGTCGTACACGAGATTGCAAATCGGTCTGCGTGAACATGCGCTTGTCCGGCTCAACCGGTAGTGCCACACCAACCACATCTGCACCTAGCAGCAACAAAACATGAGTTAACCAAGAACCTTTAAAACCCGTATGTCCTGTAACGAGAACCTTTTTGCCCCGATAGAATTCTTGCAACCTTTTATCATCCATAGTTCTCCTATTTATATAGGAGTTACCATACATAGTCAAAAGAAAAGCGAGCATGATATACTGTCTAGAATTCACATTAAAATCAATACATTTCACTATGAAAGTCCCCTACGCGAAGTCAGTACACGGCGAAGAAGAAATAGAAGCTGTGGTTGAAGTGCTACGCGGTAATACGGCGCTCGGCCCGAAAGCCGACGAATTTGAAAAGAAGATCGCCGCTATGTTTGGCAAAGAGTACGGAATAATGGTCAACTCCGGTTCATCGGCCAACTTGCTTGCTTTTGAGGCGATGGGGCTTGAGCCGGGTGATGAGGTGATTACTCCACTTTTAACATTTGGTACTGTCGTTGCACCTATCATTCAGAAGGGTCTGGTGCCGGTTTTTGTCGATGTAGAAGAGGGTACCTATATTGTTGATCCGGACTCGGTCGAAGCAGCTGTTACCGAAAAAACCCGAGTCCTGATGATCCCGTCTCTTTTGGGCAATATTCCAAACCTGGAGCGTCTTCGCGAAATCGCCGACAAACACAAACTATGGCTGGTAGAAGATTCTTGTGACACTCTTGGTGGAACATATAAAGGAAAACCGTCCGGTTCGTATTCGGACATATCTACCACCAGCTTCTACGGTTCACATATCATAAACGGTGCCGGTGGTGGTGGTATGATCATGGTTCATGATCAAAAACTTGCAGAACGTCTAGTAGTACTTCGTGGTTGGGGCCGACGATCTTCGCTCTACGGAGAAACCGCAACATCTGAACTACTGGAAAATCGGTTCGAGGTGGAGCTCGAAGGAGTACCTTACGACAACAAATTTGTATTTAGCGAAATCGGCTACAACTTCTTGCCGCTAGAGCTTCAGGCTGCTTTTGCGTTAGTGCAACTAACTCGCTTCCCCGATTTTGCCAAAGCACGCAAGGCGCACTTTGCAGCCATGCTGGAGTTCTTCAAACAGTATGAAGAATATTTCATTCTTCCTAAGCAGACACCAAACTCTGAAACCAACTGGTTGGCTTTCCCAGTTGTAATCAAGGACAGTGCACCCTTTGACCGTAAAGGCCTGGCTACTTTTCTCGAGAAAAATGGTATTCAGACCCGACCAGTGTTTACCGGCGACATATTGAAGCAGCCAGCCTTCAAGAACATTCCACACCGTCTGGCAGAAACCTCCTACGCCAACACAGAAGCGGTCATGCGCGGCGGGCTGGTATTTGCCTGCCACCAAGGACTGACTGGCGATCAGATTTCTTATGTACAAGAACATATTTCTTCGTACATTGCCTCCCGACAATAGCCGCATGCGCAAGCAAGGCTTGTGCTACAATCCCTGGGTATGTACGTCAATCCAACGTCACTGCAGGCGTGTACCTTATTACATTTGATCAGTTTACTGACAACTGAGGATCACTGACAACGGTATTCACTCAAGCCAGTCCCTATGCTTTTTATAAACTACTGCACTCAATACCTCTTAGATTTGCCTGAACTAGAGCAAAAACTATACCTTTTGCCTCTTTTGACATGAATTTTGAAACCAAACTCAGCATCTGTATACCAACGTTCAATAACTCGAGAGGCCTCGACGAAATTTTACTTATACTGAGTAAACAGGCCAATGACTTTGGGCTGATGGACCGAATAGAAGTTTGTATATCTGATAACTCCCAATATGGTCTAAACGAGCGGATGATTGCCTACAATAAAAGTAACTTGGATATTGTTATCAACTATTCTCAAAATGAAAGTAACATCGGATACGATCGTAATGTAGATCGCGTCCTCAAAATGGCAACGGGTGACTTCTGCTGGTTACTATCTGACAATGAAAACATCTCCGACGACGCCCTTAGAAATATCTACCAGGTTGTTAGCGCGTATCCTCAAGTGGGCCATATACTAATCTGCCAGTCTGATTCTCGGGTTGACGTCTCGCGACGTTTCGAATCATTGTCTGCAGCAATGGAATTTCTGTGGCCATGGATACCGGGCGGGTTAATATCACGAAATATTTTCGCACGGAACCTTCTTCCCAAAGACCTAACTAAGTATTACGGAAATGACTGGATCCATATGTCTCTAGCTATAGAAATAGGTCGCACCAACCCAGTTGTATGTATCGGAGAGCTGCTAAGTGGTACCGAGAGCGAAGTCTGCCTCTGGGCCAAGAATGGACAAACTTTCCGTACATATATGAATCTACTAAATATAATGCGGAATTTGCCACACGAATATGATCAAAAGATCAAAAGCAGAATAGTTGGTGCCATGCAAAAAAGAGTACCGCGTGAGATACTATCATCAAAGCTGTACGGACTTACTAATACACTTAGCGTACGCCAGGAAATACGAAAACAGTTGGAAAGAAGGTCTGCTCTTAAATTCTTATCACTAGTAGCTCTTGCGACACCAGCCACATTGATAAAGCATGCAAAAAAATTCAAAAATTATTTTGGTTATTGACGTAGGCAATCCCGATTGCGACGGCAAACTATTTGACCGTGATTTTTTAAGCAATATTAGCCATACATTGTTGCCTATTTATGAACTGGTGAAAATGTGCGATTCATTAGGAATAAAGTGTGTAACACCTGATGTAGTCCTGAGTAAAGAAATTACACAAGGCGACCAAGAATTACTTCTCATTTCTCACCTTGTTAATAATCGCACCACTAACCTTATTTCGAGGGGAGCAAAACCTTTCCTGCTCTTATGTCAAGAGTCACCAATGATTGCTACGCGCTTTTACACAAATTTCCGCAACCTGTCAAAACCTTTTGCTTATACACTAGCTTTCAGTGGTATGAAAAAGCGAGCTCATGTTAAAACTAATTTCATTCCGCTCCACTTTCCTGTCTATTTTGATACAAGAGCCACGCCAACTATTCCATTTTCCGAAAAAAAGCTAATAGCACTGATTGCAGGTAACAAGAGTGCTCCAGCGTGGAAGGCAGTATTAATGAAACTTTTTTTTGGTACTAAGGTTAAATTGATCTATCCAGTCCGAAAAAAGTTTGTAACGGGTCTAGCGTCAAAGAAAGTTATAGATTTATACGGGAAAGGGTGGGATACTGATAGCAATGAGTCAGTCCGTGCTGTATATAAAGGATTAGTTCCTGCCGACGGTAAATTAGAGACTCTTTCAAAATATAAGTTTACACTATGCTTTGAAAATGCCATTTTCCCTGGTTATGTGACCGAAAAGTTGTTTGATGCACTCCTAGCCGGTAGCGTGCCAGTATATCTTGGTGATCCCGACATCTTTGAGAGTATACCAAAGAATATCTTTGTCGACGCACGTGAGTTCACAGATGTAGATAGCCTACACAGATATTTGAGCAACATGTCAAAAGATATATACGAACAGTACCGAAAAGCTGGTGAGGAATTCTTAACTTCTTCTGCCTTCGATAAATTTAGTTACGAAACTTTTATTGAAAAGGTGATAAACCTCATAAAATCTTATGAATTCAACTAGACTAACGGTTGCCATTCCTACATATAATCGTCAGACTTACCTGAGACAAACACTCGAAAGTTTACAGGGTCAGACAGAACAGTCTTTTAAGGTAATATTGTTTGACAATGCTAGTTCTTACGACATAAAACATTTGATATCCTTGTTCCCCTCACTATCAATTACATTGGAACAAAACGCCAGTAATATGGGCAACCAGGCAAACTTCGAGCGCGTGATGACCTACCCATTCGACACGCCTTATGTAATGATTTTCCACGATGATGACACAATTCATCCAAATTATTTTAAGAAGGCCTTGCCCGTGTTAGACCACAACGAAAACATTTATTGGGTAGGGTCTTTCATTAAGTACACTCACTCAACAGCTGATATGATGAAATTTTGGGACGACACATCAAATGTACTGATGTGCACTTATAACCGCCTCGAACTAGCAGATCTCTTTATGAGCAATCTTCCGGTCGGATTTTCCCCAGTGATTTACCGAACATCAACGCTTTCGAACACTAAACCTAACGCCACTCGTTTTTACAAATGGCTTGACCGTCCGTTTATGCTCGACGCGGCGGGTGGTGGACAGGCGGCAATATTTCATTTTCCTTTCGTTAATTACCGCATCCACCCCTCACAAGATTCCGCTCAGAAATATGACGAGCACATTCCGGAAATGATAAACTTGACCGAATATATTAGCTCCGCTGGCAACATATCAAAGGGAAGAAAATACGCCACCGCCAACGCTCTTCGCACTGCAATTCAAAATGCCAGTTCCATAAAAGAATTCAGTTGTCTACTTAATAGATTCCGAGAGCGCGGCTTATACCGAACAGTGGATATTCGCCCATACGCGATTTACTGGTTATTTAGAGTCTGGGCGAAAAGAATTTCGGACTTTTACAAAAAATGAGTGCCCGCGGACTAAGTAATCAATCTGAATGGTTTTGTACAAGGCGTGGCTCTCTAACTGGCCTAGTTATTGTTAACTCTCAGTGGTATAAAATAAATCGATGATAACTATCTATACTCATACATGGAATCCGCTCACGAAGGAGTTTTGGAAGTGGGTGGTGAGGAAACTGGCTCGAAAGTTTAGCGGTCCGGACGCAGTAGCTTGTAGCGTGGTGCGCGGATTGCAAGAATTAAATGTACCGTTTTTGTATAACCCACTTTTTCGTCAGAATGACACAGCAGTGGTGCTCTCAGGAGTGTGCGCACTGAAGAACGCAATTGCAGCAAAGAAGAGAGGTGCATTGAAAAAGTTGATTGCTGGACCAAATGTAGTGATGCAACCAGATGCCGAGCATGGCATTATGCAAAGTGAATATATTGACCACATTCTCGTTCCTTCGCAGTGGGTAGCAGATTTGTGGGCACACCAAGCTCCAGATATATCAAGAAAGTTGATTGTTTGGGCAGCTGGTGTTGAAATCAAGAATGCTTCAACACGCACTGGCGTGCCAATACTCTATGATAAGCTCGGCGACCGTGCGCTCACCTCACAAATACAGCAACAGATAGGCTCTTCAGCGAAGATATTTACGTACGGCACCTTTAAAAGAGAAGACTATCTGAAGTCGCTCACCGAGGCATCCTTTATGGTGTATCTTTCGCGCTCAGAAAGCCAAGGTCTTGCTTTGCAAGAGGCGTGGGCACATGATGTGCCAACAATTATAAATAAAAGCACGAATTGGCAAAATAACGGACTGTCTTGGCAGGCTTCGCAAATAAATTGCCCGTATTTACACCCTGCATTAGGTATGATTTTTGAGAACGTGCAAGACATTCCTGAACTAGCTCGTCAGATAACTTCTTTACACCCCAAACACTACTGTGATCAAGAATTATCTGATCGTGCAAGCATCCAAAACTTGCTTAAAATTATATGAGAGCGTTTATTAAAAAACTTGTCAGGCTCATGCAAATGCCCTTTGTCCTGAGGGACTACTTTCGATTCGCTAGAAGTAGTGACGAGCGCTTCTCATTAGCCTTATGGAACGCATACCCCTGCTTGAAGGATAAAACGATGCAAACCGGCTTTGATAGGCATTACGTCTACCACACTGCATGGGCAGCGCGAGTTCTACAAGAAACCAAGCCCGAAACGCATACTGACATTGCATCAAGCCTCTATTTTTCTGCAATTGTTTCAGCCTTTGTGCCGACGACATTCTACGACTACCGTCCGGCAAAGTTGGAATTACAGAACCTCACCAGTGAGCGTGCCGACCTCACTCAGTTACCGTTTCCGGATAACAGCGTGAAGTCGCTCTCCTGCATGCACACCGTTGAACATGTTGGCCTTGGAAGATACGGTGACCCTGTTGACCCGGAAGGAGATATAAAAGCGGCTCGTGAACTTTCCCGCGTACTCGCACCTGGCGGTTCACTATTGTTCGTTGCCCCTATCGGGAAAAACGCCGTGATAGAATTTAATGCACACCGCATATATACATACGAAGCGGTGTTGGAGCTCTTCCCAGAACTTACCCTCAGCGAATTCTCTCTCATACCAGAGCATGAAAAAAACGGTGGGCTCATCCGTAATGCGGAGCCCGCAGTGCTAGAGAACGAACACTACGCATGCGGCTGTTTTCACTTCACCAAACCAATATGATTATCGTCAATCTAAAAGGTGGGCTTGGGAATCAAATGTTTCAGTATGCATGCGGTCGAGCACTCGCGTTACGCACCCGTGATGAGTTGCAGATTATTGCGGAAGGCCTAGAAGCAGCTAACGCTATTGGTGACCTCTATCGCCCGTTTTCGCTACAAAAGTTCGCTATCGCCGGAGAAGTAATTGGAAAGAACGAGATACCTCTATGGCATCGTTTGTATTCCCTTTTCGAACAAAAAGTCCTTCGTCGATTCTATGTACATTTTGAACCGTCCCTTTTTTCCAAGAAGGGTACGGTGTACCTCAATGGTTATTTCCAATCCGAAAAGTACTTTGCCGACTACGCTGATACAATCAGAAGGGAGCTTCGGATACAGGATCCGCTTGGTGCAGCAGCCGCTGATACCGCTTCGATAGTTACAAACGACGACGTCTCGGTGTCGCTACATGTACGGCGTGGCGACTACGTTACGCACCCAGAATTTGGTGGGATTGCCGACGTTTCCTACTACCAACGCGCAGTTGCGAAGATGCAACAGCGAGTGCCACACGCGCATTTTTATGTTTTTTCTGACGACATCGAGTGGTGTAGAAACAACCTTGCTCTCCCAAAAGACGCGGTTTTTGTTTCCGGCACAGAAATGCAAGACTATGAGGAGCTACACTTGATGTCGCTCTGTCGCCACAATATCATTGCCAACTCCTCTTTCTCTTGGTGGGGTGCATGGCTCAATGCCAATCCTGACAAGATAATCATCGCCCCTTCACGTTGGGCGCACGGTAAAAAAGAGAAAGATTTCCGTGATATTATTCCAGAAAGATGGATTCGGGTATGAGAAAGGAGTTCGACAGTTGGAACAAGATCAAGAAAGAGACGGACGGCCGAACTGACCGTCTTTTATACAAAAAGCGTGAGATACGCTGGTGTACACTCGGTGCCAATATTGGCTTTGAACAAGATGGGACCGGTAGCGGCTTTGCACGGCCCGTGCTGGTGATAAAAGACTTTAACCAACACGTCTGCCTAGTCGTCCCTCTTACTACCTCAACAAAAGAAAATCCTTACCACTACAAGATTGGAGAGATTGATGGTCAACAAGCGTCCGTTATTATTTCTCAGCTACGCTTAGTTGATACCAAGCGCCTGTATAAGAAAATTGCTACACTGAACGAGAAAAAGTTCTCCGCAATAATAAAAGCGATCAAAGATATGCTTTGATCGCTTTTACATTTTGTCCCTTCTCCTTTCAGAGAAAGGCAAGCCCGAAGGCGTTTGTAAAATTATGATAAAAGAATCAGAAAAAAAGTCAAGACCGTTGGTATCTATTATAATGACTACCTACAACCGCGCTCATTTCATACGTGAGGCTATAGAGAGCGTGCTACAGCAGACATACCAGAACTGGGAACTTTTGATTTTGGACGACGCTTCTACTGACGATACGGAACATGTTATAGACTCCTTTGTCACTGGTGATTCTCGTATACAATACCTCCCCACCCCACAAAATCTTGGTATTACTAAAAATCGCAACCGTGGATTGCGCGAGGCGCACGGTGAATACATTGCGATACTTGATAGCGACGACGTATGGTGCGATGCAACCAAACTGGAGCGTCAGGTTTCATATCTTGAATCACACCCTGACGCACTACTCGTCGGCACACAAGTGAAGGTAATTGACGAAAACGGTGCACAAGTCGGTGCTCTTGCATACAAAATTGCTGACGCGGACATTCGCAAAACCATTCTGCTGCGTAACGAGTTCGCGCACTCAAGTATCGTTTTCCGTATGTGCCCGGGTGTGCACTATGACGAAACTGTTCCCATCTGGGAGGACTATGAACTTATTCTCAATCTCGGTACCCGCGGCGCGCTCGCCAACCTCACTGAGACTATGACGGCATATCGAAAACACTCCGGAAATATTTCAAAAGAGGATGCACTCCGTGGCGGTCGCACCCACCTTGCCATTGTACACAAATACAAAGATAGTTATCCAAACTACTACCCAGCGGTGGTAAAAGGCTACCTACGTATTCTGAAAGCGTACTTCTAGTGGCTCGGCATCTTTGTGACATTGGCATAATACAGCCGGCGGTATGCCTTTGTGGTTGCGCCGATGTGAAAAGTAAGTGAGCGTTCTTGATTCGCTTCGGCAAGCTTTGAGCGTTCGCTCTCGTTGTTCATGAGAAACTTGAGACGCTCTTGAAAGGCTCCTTGGTCTCCCGCAGGATACACCTGTAGATCGGTGTATGGCAGCTGCTCACGCGCGCCACCGACGTCGGATGCGAGTATAGGTATTCCAGCAGAGAGAGCCTCCAATATGGCTATAGAGAAGCCCTCGTAGCGTGAAGGCAGAACGAATAGATCAAAAGCCTTGAGGAAAGACGCCGCCAGCGGCATCTCCCCCACTAACGTGAACCGATTTCGCACTTTTTGTGCGCGTATATACTGTTCTAACTTAGACCGCAGCGGGCCCTCCCCGATGACACAGGCCTGTATACTTGGATTCTCGCTCTGCAGTAATGCAACTTGCTGAATAAGGAATTCGTAGTTTTTCGCCATATCAAGCCGTCCGATTGAGCCAATAAGGAACGCGCTCTCCAATATCTCTACTTCTGCTAGTTGTGCAAGTTTTCTACGTGCTGTTGTCCTATCGAGAAAGTGTAGCTCATCGGTGCGAAGTCCGTTATGTATCACTGTAGTGGTGGTTTTTGTTAGGCGCATCTTTTTTGCAGCTTCTGCATTTGTATTACTTACAAACACCACATTGTCGACAAAACGCAATAATGTCCGCATGACGTGTGTATACACGATTCTTACCATCGAAGAAATATCCACGCCCTCATCGAGAAACGAAAGGCCGTGTACCGTGAACACTGTTTTTGGCTTTGCCCGAGAGAGCTTTGCGCTGAGTGTTGCTACCAGCGCGTTTGAGCTGTGCATGTGGATGATATCGTATTGTTCTGAGTCGAAATAGCGTTTCATCTCCCAGAGTGCGGAGAGATTTTTGAATGGGTTCATGCTGCGACGGAGCGCTGTGAGTCGATGTGTGCGAATACCTGCCTTGGTGCATTCTGTTTCGAGGTAGTCACCGTCGCCGAAGGCGACGGTGACTTTCTCCCCTGCTTCGTGCAAACCCTTAGCGAGATTGAGTACTACGGCTTGTGCACCACCGACAGTGCCGCGCGTTACTACGAGTAGGATATTTCTAGTTTTTTGCTCCATAGGTTTCGAGTGTTGACGTTACCATGTCGGCAAGCGTATGCGTTGCTCTCCATGCGCTTGCGGTATGCATCTTTTCTACATCGGCAATCGCTGTGCCCGCATCACCCGCTCGTCGTGGTTGTACAACATACGGTACATCGTACCCCAGCGCTGCTGCAAACGCCTTGATGACTTCCAGTACCGAGTGCCCCTGATTCATACCAAGGTTGAATGTGCCGTGCAGTGGCTCGTTAATGCTGTGAACGTGCGCTTCAACAATATCGTTGATATGTATGTAGTCACGTACCCCGGTGCCATCTGTGGTCTCATAATCGTCTCCAAACACCGTAGCTCCTCTGCCCTCGCGCACTGCCTGCGCGATGAGCGGAAATAGATTTGCTGCTTTTTCTTCTTTGAACCGCAGCCCTGCGTCACCCGCAACATTAAAATATCTAAATATCGTCGCTGTAGTGAGCTTTTGTGTGCGCACACATTCATTAATAAGCATTTCTGCAATGAGCTTGGTGGTTCCGTACACACTGAGTGGTTCCATTGCATCTTCTTCGGAATATACCCCTGTCGCGTGTGGTTGGTACACCGCAGCAGTCGAAGAGAATATAAGGTGCGGTACGTCATGTTTTGCAACCGCTTCCAGAACATTAATGGTTCCTACCACATTTATGCTGAAGTATTTCTCTGGATTGTGTTCACCCTCTTCTACTGACTTCCCTGCTGCAAGATGAATAACGACATTCGGCACACTCTGTGCAAAAGCAGTATCGAGCGCCTGTGCATCTCGAATATCTCCTTCAATGAAAGCTGCGTCCTCCGAAACGGCATCACGTTTCCCTGAGGAAAGATTGTCGAATACCGTTACTCGATGTCCTTCTGCACTGAGACGTGCAACGCACGCCGAGCCAATATAGCCGGCGCCACCAATGACGAGTATCTGTTTTGTTGTGGTCATTTCTTTACTTCAGTGACTTCGAAGCCCTCGACGATAAGTGGCTGTTTACGCAGCAATAGCAGCGCTCCTGCTGCAAGTGTAAGTAGCGCTCCGAGCGCCAGATACCAGTATATGTCATTTTTTGACGATTCTTTAGGCAGACTGCTTACGGCAGCTGCCGTCTGCTGAGTGGTTGTCGATACCTGCTCTACAGGTGCTGCTTCGGGCGTTTGGGGTGTGTTGGCTGATATGTCAGTGGTATTTGATCGCGGCACGCTGGTGCCAAGCACTGTGGATGCCGGTGTTTTCTGTGCTTGCGCTGAGGTTGTTGTGGTAGTAGTTGCAATGGTGGTGGTCGCTTGTGTGAGTACGTCTTCCTCGTCACTTGCTACTTCGCCCACTACGGCAATTGCATTGTCTGGGAATCGTAATGCTGCTTCTTGGGTGGCGCGAAGAAAACTGAGGCCAGTGACATCTGTGGCGAACCGAACTACTTTAAGTGGCGCAATAAACGTGTGCTCAGGAATGATGAAGTATTGCCCGTTGCTGGTAATGCGCCAACTGGAAAGATTGAGTTCGTATTCGCTTCCGTTTCCAATGGCTACCCATTCGCCGTCTTCGGCAATGGTGAGCGTTGCTACAAGCGGCACTACTGTCGCCTGTATGTGTTGCTGGTCGGTGAGCGAGCCACTTTCAAGTGTTGCGGTTACCGTATATTCGCCTTCGTATGCAAATTGGTGACTGACTACTCTGCCCGTGCCGGCACTGCCGTCGCCAAAGCTCCACGAGACGGTGCCGCCCGTAAGGGCGGCACCGGTTGCGTCGTAACTCTCTGCGACGAACTCGGTAGATGCACCGACAGTGGTCACGATGTGCTCGGGCACGCGCAGGTATACATCTTGTGGCGGCTCAATGGTGACCGTCTCGTATTGGTACTGGGTAATGGTATTAAACACAGTCTCCGTTGGCGTCTGCGCCTGTGTAGTTGTTGCAGCATCACTGGTATTCTGTGTTGTTTCGCCGACGGTGATGTGATCTTTTATCTTAACGAATGTCGATTCCCAAAGTCGGTCAATCGTTGGGTGTATAATCTGCTCAATAGTAGTGAATGGACCATGTGCCTCACGATAATCGACAATGCGTTCCGCGAGTGTCGTACCAATACCTTCCAGTTCTTTAAGTGTTTCTACATCAGCAGTATTGATATTAATGAGCGCGCCGTCACCGTGTGCTGCATGACTGAGCGCAGGCACACCGGTTGCTACAAAAACGCACAGGGTAAGCACTGTGACCACCCGGCGCATACTTACTCGTCGGTATCGAGAAGCTTTTTAAGTACGTCGCGCGGCACTTCCCCTCTTGCGTGTTGCGCATCGCTTTCTGACTGACTCGCCTTAGTTTGTGCTGCCTCTTTCGATATCTCTACTTCCGGCTCGGTATCGACGACGGCTTTGGCTTGCTGTGTGTTTTGTATGATACCTGCGAGTGCTGCGCGTAAGTTTTCGCGGTCGTTCTTCTCAGGCGCCGAATGGTGTACGCTACCCTCTTTTTGTTCGGGTTTTGGTGCGGGGGTAGCGTCAGACGTTGCCTGCGGTTCGCCTCCTCCACCTTTTTTCTTCTTTTTCTTCTTTTTCTTTTTGTTGAGGTTTTCGAATCCGCCCGGACTTAGCAATGCATCGATGGAGCCGATACTTTTCTCAACGCTTGTGCGTGAGCGTCCGTATGTTTCTCGTGAACGCGCGATGATTTGATCTACGAAATGCACCGCCGGGTCTTCAACTGGTGGTAGTGTGGTGGCAGAAAACGGTTGCGAACCGATACCGTTTATCATGAGTGTGAGGTAAATTTGGGCGAACCCGAGGTTCACTAAGTCTTCAGCGAAGAATGTTGGTTCGAAAATGGTTTTGAGTGTTTCGGCGTCAAACGGACCAACGCGGAATGCGATGGTGGTGCCGACGTTGCCGAACACTGCCGCGCGAATGTTCTCCTCAACCTGCTCAATATATTGGTGTGCAATAGTGAGTGAGAGCTTGTATTTACGTGCTTCTGAGAGAATGTTGGCGAACGAGTCGTTTACCACCGACTGAAACTCGTCGACGTATAAATAGAACGGTGGCAACTTTGCGATACCTTGTGCCGACTCTTCAGCACGACTCATCGCTGCAAGATAGATTTTCGTGGTGAGCATACTTCCGAGCAAATCGGCATTTTGCTCGCCCATGCGCCCTTTTGAGAGGTTGACGATGAAGATTTTACGCTCGTCCATTATTTTGCGTAAATCGAAAGTGGACTTTGGCTGTGCGATGATGTTGCGCACCAGTGGGTTGGACGCGAACTGCCCTATCTTGTTCTGGATTGCCGGCGTTGCTTCCTGTGTGTAGCGGTCGGTGTAGCCCAAGAATTCTTCAACCCAGAAGCGCTTCACGATTGGGTCGGTGATGTACTCGATCACTTTGTTGCGAAACTCTTTGTTAACGAGCATACGGTTCACATCGATGAGGGTACTGTCGGGGTACTCAAGCAATGCAAAGAGCACATTTTGTAAGATGTACTCCATACGTGCAGACCACGCATCTACCCAGATGCGCTGGAATGAGCTCATGAGCCCGGCCACCACGAGATGTCGCTTGTCGTAGCCGACGTCCTCCATGACGTTGAACCCTACCGGGTAGTCGACATCAAACGGTGCAAAGTATATAACGTCGTTGATGCGTGACTCGGGTACGTACTCGAGTAGCTTCTCGGCTGTGGTGCCGTGCGGGTCAATAAAACAGAGACCGTCACCGTTTTGGATATCTTGAATCGCCATGTTTTCGAGCAAGGTAGATTTACCCATACCCGTCTTTCCGATGACGTACATGTGACGCATACGGTCGACGGCGCGAATACCGAATGGCGTCTTTTTGTTGCGTGAGTCAGTAGCCGCAAAGTACGTGACGCGTTGTGGGTCGTACTCGTATTCCATGGTGGTAAGTATACCCAGCACTAACTATAGTGTCACTAAGTTAGTGCTGGGTGAATCGTACTCGAGTTGGTAGTTGATAGTTTGTAGTTGATAGAACCGGTATAGAAATGTCCCCGTCGGCGCAAAGCGTCGACGGGGACTGGGGTTCATCTGCTGGCGAGAATCGGCAACAGGAAGATGAGTACGACCAGCGCAAGCCAACTGAGAGTCTGGCTTGAGACGGTAACGAAGCGACTGAACCACAGAAACATGCTTTTGAAGCCGTCTTCGGCGGTTACTTCAAGGCGTGGCGTCCTCTGTGGGATATCATCCCCTTTTCTCGACTTTCTCAACGTCTCCTCCTCTCTAAAGAACCTGTGTGCTACAGTATACTCGGCACTAGCGTACCCGCCCAGTGCTTGAGTTGGTAGTTTGTAGTTGATAGTAAGACGAAGATGAAATAAACCACCAAATTGGGCCCAATTTGGTGGTTT
>DFRR01000005.1:92381-94280 GCA_002378745.1 Patescibacteria group bacterium UBA3458
GGCGCCCAGAGCATCCATGAGTGAAGCCCCGCGTCGTACGTTGCCTGGATTTGTGCGCGCACTTCTTCCGGACCGTAATCGCCGCCGTAGTCAAAGTCTTGTAGCCATGGTCGCAAGATATTTGGATCGTATACCGGCTTGCTGTATATTGCCGGCGTTGATGTACCAATGCGTGTGTGTGCGAACGAATCTATCGTTGTAGTCGCCGCCACCGCGCGCTCGACGGCGCGTTCCATAGAATAATTCACGACGCCGTAGACATTTTTGTTTGGATTGCTGTAGCCATTGAAGCCCGGAGGATAGTGTGATGGATACACCATCGGTGCGATGTAGTCGAAGTATGGTGCGGCACGCTCAAACACCTGCCCGATGGTGAGATCGTCGGAGTTCGTGGTGGTCATACCAAACAAGTCGGCGGAGAGCACCGGTACCACGCCGTTGGAATCAGGCACACGCACTTTCTCTTCAAGGTATCGGAAAAACTTTTCGAGCTCGAGCTCCCGCTGGCTATAGTCGGAGTGGTTGAAGTGTACATCGCTCATTGGACCATCTGATGGGTAACGAACGTAGTCGAAGTTGAGTTCGTCGAACCCAATGGCGTGTGACTCATGTGCAATGTCGACAATATAGTCCCAAAATGGTTTCGCACCAACATCGACGAACGAGAGTCCCTTATGGTCCTTCCATGGAGTGCCGGTACGCTTACTCTGCACAGCAAGTTCGGGATATGCCTTTGTATACAGTGGGTCTTGGAAGACCGTGATGCGTCCGATGACGTATACGCCTTGATCGTGAAATTCCTGAATGAGTTCCTTCATGTCAGGCACGATACAACCGGTGCCACCAAGATCCTCTACACCTTCCGCACGCGGAAACGAAACCGTTCCCGAGAAATCTTTAATATCGATAATGATTGCATTGAGCTCGGTGTCTGCGATGAGATTCATGAGCTCGTCGCGAAACGCATTGCTCGATGCCGCACATTGGCTCATGTACACCGCACGTACATGCGCGGGTATCGGCAGATGTTCGACTGCCGGCGGACCTTGTGTAATAACTTCTGGAATTGGACCATCTGCATCCCGCGTGTAGATGCTGGTGCCTTTACCAAGTACCGGTGCTCCGAACACAACGAGCACCGCAAACGCGGCGATGATACCGACACCGAGTGTCAGTAGTATTGGTATAGCTGAGAAACCCTTATTCATGTGCACCGGCAATGTCTGAGGTGTATGCGTCGTTTTGCTGGTAGGAACGGTAGTCGGAATCTTGCGCGATGAGTGTACCGCGTGTGTCGACATACAAACGAAACGCAACGGCAGCTATGGCAACACCGAGAACGAGAAATATGACGTTCTTCCACGAACTTGGAAATCCGAGATATGGGATGATGGCGACAACGACGCCGAGCGCAATGAGTATCTTGGTGTGCTTCATTACGCCCAAGTATACCGCAGCGCTTGGACATCTGTCCAACCACCCTATTTCCACAGTATACGACTAGCGCGCGGCAATAATAACTACGAACTCCCCTTTCTGTTTTTCCGACTGAGCACTAAGCAGCTCGTGGAGCTCTGCAGGAGTGCCACACTGTACCTCCTCGAAGAGCTTGGTGAGCTCACGTGCGATGCATACGGTCCGTCCTTCTGATAGGTGCGCTTCTAGCTCCTTGAGTAGCTTGAGAATACGATGTGTCGATTCATAGAGCACCACCGTGCGTGTCATACTCCCTATTTCAGTGAGTAGCGTTTGTCGGCCTTTTTTATGTGGCAGGAAACCCAGAAAAGTAAATTCGTCTGAGGGTAGCCCGGTGATGGAAAGTGCTGCGGTAACAGCTGATGCTCCGGGAATGGTAACCACCGAGAAACCCTCACCACGTGCACGAGATACTACAATAGT
>DFRR01000005.1:94474-97581 GCA_002378745.1 Patescibacteria group bacterium UBA3458
AGATACTACAATAGTGCCGGGGTCGGAGATCGCCGGCGTGCCGGCATCTGATACGTATGCCACCTGCTCGCCATTGCGAAGATGTGATAGTACTTCGTCTACCTTTGCACTTTCGGTTCGTGCATTAAGACTCTTTAGCGGCGTGTGTATGGTGTGCTTGTCGAGCAATCGTCGGGTAACGCGTGTGTCTTCGCAAAAAATGACGTCTGCTTCGGCAAGGATACGCAGTGCGCGCAGTGTAACGTCTTCGAGATTGCCGATAGGTGTTGCGACGATATGTAGTGTGCCTGATTCCATTGCTCTGAGCATACCGCGAAGCAACTAAAAGAAAAAGGCCGCACCCGTGGGGTGCGGCCTCTTGCACGTCATTCGTACCCTTGGCTCTTGTACCAGGCCTGGTAGTGCTCATCTTTGTACTGCTCCGAATACTCACACACGCCCCGCATGTCGCAGCCTTCGACCGGTTCACGCAGCATGTCTTCTTCGGCATGCATGTCGACAAGAGCCTGCGTACCGAGAACAGACGCGAGTGCGAGCAACGCAAGGAGCAAGTGTTTCTTAGTCATTGCAACCTCCGAATGTCGTTGTGCAGTTTTTATTATACCACATATTCAAGTTGTGTACATATATGAAAAGGGCCGCGCAATTGCTCGCACGGCCCGGTGTCAGTAGTTTCTTATTGCTTTTTGTAGCGAGATTTCGGCTGCTGTGTGGGAATGTCCATCACTTCGCTGAACAGCTCGTTCATGCCTGCCCAATCGTATTGTCCGAGTGCCTGAGCACGGGGATTCGCAAGCGGCCTCGCGATGGTGACCATGGGTCGTGCGAGCGGCTTTGCCGTCGTCGCATACATGGACTCGTCGTACTTGTGTGCCAGCAGTGGGAAATGCATCCACGCCAGCAACCCAAGAATGAGTACGCCGAGAAGCATGTTTCTCTTCGTCAGATGTCGCCGCATTTGGTTGCCTCACTTTGATTGCAAAAAGAACGCTACTGAGGAGTTTATTATACCATCACACATGAATACGTCAATATATCATGAGGCGGTGCCGTGTATACCAAATGCTGTTAAAAGCACCTAAAATAAGGGTTTTTGGTTGCTTCGAATATCACGCGTGATATATTCATAGCACATGAAGAAAGTACATATCATCGGTGTTGCGGGTGTCGCCATGAGTGCCACGGCGAAACTCCTTATGGACGCCGGTTGGGAGGTAAGTGGCTCCGACGACGAGTGCTACCCACCGGCGTCTGACTACATTGCACAACTCGGTATTCCCTTCCATGTTGGTTACACTGCAAAAAACATTCCCGATGATGTTGATTTGGTAATCATTGGGCGCAACGCAAAGCTCACACCTGAAACAAATGCAGAGGTAGAACACGCACACGAAATGGGTGTTGCTATAAAGTCGTTCCCTGAAGTGATTGCTGAGCTCACTGCAGACCAGCACCGTGTGGTTGTTGCCGGCAGCTACGGTAAGTCAACTGTGACGAGCTTACTCTCGTGGATACTCCTGCACGCACAGAAAGACCCGACGTACTTCATTGGTGCCTACCCTATTGATATGGAGTACACATCGCACAAAGGCAACGGTGAGGTTGCGGTGATTGAAGGTGATGAATACCCGACCGCGCACTGGGATGATCGTTCGAAGTTTCTACACTTTAATGCAGACGATGTACTCCTCACTGCAGTTGAACACGACCATGTAAACGTCTTCCCGACGTATAAAGCGTATGTGCAACCGTTCGTTGAGCTGCTTCGTAGTATGCCAGAGCACGGGCTGCTCGTCGCATGTGCAGACAACGGTGGCGTACTCGACATAGTGCATCATGCACCACAGTACATTACCTATGGGTTGAGCAACGGCGCGCTCTGGCGCGCAGAGAACATTGCGTATGGAGAAACCACTACGTTTGACCTCACACACGACGGTGAGCTCTTGGTGCGTTTAGAGACGTCACTGCTTGGCAAACACAACGTGCAAAATATTGTGGGTGCGGCAGCACTTTTGCTCACTCGTGAACTCGTGACTCCTGACGAACTCGCGGCTGCGGTTGCAGCCTTTAGTGGTGTGCGCCGACGGCTGAACAAGATTACGCAGGCATCGAAAGTGCCTGCATATGAGGGCTTTGGCTCTTCATATGAGAAAGCACGGGCGGCAATTGAGGCGCTACAGCTCCACTACCCTGGCAAAAAGCTGGTTGCGTTGTTTGAGCCGCACACATTTAGTTGGCGTAACCGCGACGCACTCGACTGGTACGACACCGCCTTTGAAGGACTCAGTGACGTACTCGTGTTCCATCCGGCAACACAAGGCGCTGACACACACGAACAACTCTCACAAGAAGAGATTGTGGCGCGTGTGAGTGCGGCGGGCATTACTGCGGTACCGGTGCACACCGTTGACGATGTGCACACACAGCTGCAACAAGTACTTGATGCAGACAGCGTGCTGTTGGTGCTTACGTCCGGCAACCTTGATGGAGTGCTCGATACCCTACCGGAGTGGCTCGATACAACATTTGCATGATACTAACCCAAGACACGTTCCTACATTCCTACATCCATTCTGGCATTCTACAGAAAGACAGAATGGATGTAGAGGTGAATAGTGGAGTGTGCCGAGTATAGAAATGATATATACGACATAAGATATGAGATGCTTTAGTAGTGAATTTGCACACAACTACGGTTCGTACTCATTCGGGTACTGCAACTACTGCGAATACGAAGCTGGCGATGCGCTCAGTGCGATATACGAAAAGGGCTACCTGCCCTACTCCGGCTCGGCTGACGTATGGAACACCTTCTACATGGCGCGTAGCGCACGTATTGCGCTTGCGAACTGGGAGCCAAACAGCGAGAACCGCCGCGTGCTGCGTACACATGACGATGAGCTTACCCGTACCGTACACGCACGAAAGGACTTTGCAGTAACCGATACGTTTGTTGATTTCTGCTTGTCATACTTTGAGCGACACCACGGCACGCACACCATGCCGCGTGAGCGTTTTCTGCATATTCTCGAAGAAGCTGCGCTCACCCACATTGTTGAGTACACAAAGAACGACGAGACCGCCGGCTACGTGTTCCTTGCACT
>DFRR01000005.1:97739-99969 GCA_002378745.1 Patescibacteria group bacterium UBA3458
ACGTGTTCCTTGCACAAGACGAGCACATGAGCCATGTGTGGTTTTACTTTTATGCGCCGGAGTTTGCCAAGGCATCGTTTGGTATGTGGTTTTTACTCAACGAAGCGCGACAGGCGCAATCTGCAGGGAAAGCGTATTTCTATATCGGAACTGCGTACGGTGACAAGTCAAAATATAAGACGAACTTTTCACACCTGGAGTTTTGGGATGGTGCACAGTGGCTGCAAGATAAACACAACCGTGAGGTAAAGGAGCGCATCAACAACGATCACCTTGAGCTGGTGGACAGTATGGACGCATTTAAGAAGACACGCGACAAAAACTTTTTTGCGTAGCGTTTTAGTCGACGTTTGAGGCGCGGGCGTATTCACGCATGTCGGGGTGGAGGTCGCGCTCGTCGACGATTTCGGTACGGATGATTTCTTCGAGCACGTCTTCAAGTGTAATGACGCCGCTCATGCCACCAAATTCGTCTTCGACAATGCTGAGGTGTTTGCGAGTCTTGAGGAACATTTGGAGTGCATCGTCGAGACTGGTGTCCTCACGAATGAAGCGGATTTCTCGCGAGGCGATGTCTCCCACCTTTGCGCCGATGTTGTCGTTTCCGATAAGCTGCGAGCTGTAGAGCATACCTACCATTGAGTCCATGTCCTCTTCGAAAACTGGGAAGCGCGACAGTCCTGACTCGCGTACTTCTTTGAGTAGTTCGTCATTGACGATATCTTCAACATCGAACGCGTGTACCACCGTACGTGGCGTCATAATGTCTTCCACCTTTTTGTCTGAAAATGTGAGTGCCCCTTTGATGATGCGTTCTTCGTCTTCGTCTACCTCACTATTGTGATCGTCTTCGTGCTCTTCGATGATTTTCATGAGCTCCTGTTTTGAGTACACACTAGGAAGCTCAGTGCCAAGAATTTTGTCGAGTGCAAAGGCGATCGGTTTTGCAATCGGATACAGCACAAACCGGAAGATGTGTACGAGCCATGCAAAGCGGGCGCCGAGTGCGATGCCGTTACGGTTGAATACTGCTTGCGGGAGAATTTCGCCGAGTATGACAATGAGTGCAGTAGCGACGATAACCGCGATAATACCGGTCGTGATTGAACCGAGAAATACTGAAAGAATCGCGTTTACCAACACGTTGCCGATAAGCAGCGTGGTGAGTAGCAGGTTGCCGTCTTTGCGCACGGGGTACAGCACCGCGGCGTCAGCATCACCTGATTCGGCTTTTCGTTTGAGTTCCTGCGTATCCCAGCTCATGAGCCCAAGAGTGAGCCCGGAGAATAATGCGGAAAATGCGAGCAATATAATGACTATGGCGTATTCCATTTGGTAGCCGAGATTATACCAGAAAAGTATGTTTTGGCGAGCCTAAACCACCAATTTGGGCTCATTTTGGTGGTTTAGATGTTTTTGAAAAACTCTGCACAAAGACTCCCTTTGTGAACTTAGGTCATCGGATGACCTAAGTAGGAAAAGAAAAAGCGGGCGGTGCTGTGGTGAGCAGCTCCGTCTGCTTTGTAGGTTGCACAACAGCTTACGCGCGCTGCCGTGCTTTGAGAAACTCTTTGCCGTGGCCGACGTTGATATTGATTGGCTCGCCCTGCGCGCAGAGTGGGCATTCATCTGCAGGCCATGACTCGAACTGCTTGGTGCACAGCGAAACGAGCCGCTGCACGCCGACCATCTCTTTCGTGACGCCACCGCGATTCCACAGTGCCGCTGCGTGCGTCACGACGCCGTCGAGAGCGCGTACCGCATCAACGACTTTCTGTAGAGAACCTCCGGTGGTAAGCACGTCCTCCACGACCAGGACACGCGGATGGTCAATGATGAGCTCATCGAAGCCACGACGAATGATGAACCCCTTGCCGTCCTTCTCCGCATACGCTGGGTACACACGCCTGCCCTGGATTGCACGAAGTGCGTCCGCGATGAGAAATGCAAGTACCGTGCCACCGATGGCAGGTGCAATAATGACATCCACATCGGCTGCGCTAAGTTCTTCTGCAAGCAGTGAGCACACCGTGAGCATGGCCGTGGTATCAACAAAGAGAACGTCTCCGTTGACATAGCAGTTGCTGTGCTTGCCTGAGTTGAGCACGACGTGTGTGTTTTCATGCAGCGCTCCAGCTGACTTGAACGCTGCAAGCACCTGCCGTTCTATATCATCCATCCCTCTATTTCCTTTCAAGGTACTAAAATAGCCCGAGGGATTCGGGCTTCT
>DFRR01000005.1:100181-101210 GCA_002378745.1 Patescibacteria group bacterium UBA3458
AGGGATTCGGGCTTCTGGGGAGAAGAGTATCGTATATTGATGTTTACGCAAGAAAAAGAAAGGGCGGGCGTCGCTGTATGTGACGCCCGCCCTTGTATTTCACCGAGCTGCTTCGAGCACCTCGGTGATGGCGTTGTTGAGACGAAGAACTTCGGCACGAGCCGCCTCGGCAAAGTCCTCGTCACTTGATGCATAGAGCACGCTGCGCGAGACGTTGATGATGAAGCCCTTGCCTTCGCTGTCCATGCCATTTCTGACAGCGGCTTCGAGATCGCCCCCTTGCGCACCGATGCCCGGAATGAGAATCGGTATGTCACCGACCACACCCCTGACATCTGCAAGTTCGTCGGGTGTGGTGGCGCCAACGACGAGCAAACAGTTGCCGTTGCTGTTCCATTCGTTGGCGACGTTTTGCGCAACCACGCGGTAGACCGGCCCCTGCCCTTCCACGAGCAAGTCCTGGAACTCATCGGCGCCCGGGTTCGATGTGCGACAGAGCACGATGATGCCCTTGTTCGTGCAGTCGAGGAACGGCTGCACGGCCTCCCTGCCGAAGTAGGGACTGATAGTTATGGCGTCTGCGCCGTAGACGCCGAAGGCTGACTCGACATAGCCGCGATTGGTGTTGCCAATATCAGCCCGCTTGGCATCGTAGATGATGGGCACATCGAAACGTGCCAGAGACTTCACGTTGAGCATGGCGTCTCGTAGTGTGGAGCCACCATTCTCGCTCAGTCCTTCGAAGAAGGCCGCATTGGGCTTGTACGCACAGACCAGATCGTCGGTCGCGGTGATGATGGCACGAAGGAACTCCTTCACGGCAGTATTTTTGCTCACAAACCCACTGTCGACATGCTTTTCTTTGATATGCCGTGGAATCTTGTCGAAATCGGGGTCGAGCCCCACGCAGACGAACTTGCCCTCGGCCCAGCGGGCCTTGAGCATCTCCATGAAATTACGCTCAGTCATGGTCCTGTTTCTCCCTTTCTGTGTGAAGGTACTAAAACAGCCCGAGGGATTCGGGCTTCT
>DFRR01000005.1:101380-111764 GCA_002378745.1 Patescibacteria group bacterium UBA3458
AGGGATTCGGGCTTCTGGGGAGGAGCGTACCATAAGATGTGGTTACGGTACAGAACGAATTTGATACTTCAGGGACGGTGTACGTTGCCGGATGTAGAGTTGATAGTTGAAAGTTTATAGTTGGTAGTAACGCGCCTACGGCGCGCACTAAAAACTAACAACTACAAACTATACACTTTTTAACGGGGTGTGTAGAATACGCTGCGACCGGCTTCGCCATGCTGTTCTAACTTCCCTTCTGCTTCGAGCTCGTTGAGGTAGTTGCGTGCGGTTGAGTCTGAAATGCAGAAGAGGTCTTCTACGGCGTCATTCGTGACTTCGCCATACTGGCGCGCGCGTTCGAGAATGCGCGCTTTGCGCTTCTCGATGCGCTTGTGCACCGCACGCTGTCCGAGTTCGCGCGCTTCGTGTGCAAGGTCAGGGTCGTTGAATGGCATGCGACGTCCTTTACCGAGAAAGTAGCCAAGTACGAATGTTGCGATGAGTACAAAAATGCTGAATGGGGTCATGGATGCAGTATAGCAAGGTGTGTGTATTTCAGCAGCTACACTGTGTAAAAAGAAGAGCGCCCTTATGGGCGCTCTTTGTATTCATTCAATGTGCGACTGCCAGGACTCGAACCTGGGACCTCTCGATTATCAGTCGAGTGCTCTAACCAGCTGAGCTACAGTCGCGTGACGGCAATACTAGCAAAAAAATACAGATTTTGGTAGTATCTCTCGGTATCGCGCCTTCGGGTGCGATTTCTGTTGAAACTCTGAGGAGGATACTATCTTGCCTTTGAATGCAAACGCTCGCGAGCAGCGGTTCCGGCCGCGCGAAAACAAGTCCGGTGGAAACCTGAAGTCGCGTCGCCCGAAGCGCCGCGGTCGAAAGTGGAATGGCTCCGGCAAGAGCGAGCCTACAGGGAAGTAGCGTCTACACGATGAGTGGAGTACAGAAGGCGGTCGCGCAAGCGACCGCCTTTTTCTTTAAGTACGAACAAAACCCCGTGAACCGAATGGTTCACGGGGTTTTGTGTAAAAAAGAGACGTATACGGGAGAACTAGATTGCATACGCAGAGTACGTGCTTACGCACGAAGGAGTGTTCTATATTCTATGAATATATGCTCTTTTGTTTCGTTCACATATCGGTCTTTCCCGACTGCCAAGTGTAGTTTACGGTTCCAACACTATTACTCTTCTGTTCTCGTACGAGGAACAGAAATCACCAATCAATCATTCACACGTATGCAAATGATGGTTCCAATCGGAATGAATCCACGAGCACCTTCCGGTACCCGTACCTTGTTACGACTTAGTCCTTGTCACTGAATTTACCTTAGGACACAGCAAGTGTGTACATCGGGTACTCCCAGCTTCCCTGACTTGACGGGCGGTGAGTACAAGGCTCGAGAACGTATTCACCGTGGCGTAGCTGATCCACGATTACTAGCGATTCCAACTTCATATGGTCGAGTTGCAGACCACAATCCGAACTGAGGCAACTTTTATAGGATTTGCTAACTCTTACGAGATCGCGCCCCGCTGTAGTTGCCATTGTAGCGCGTGTGCAGCCCGGGATGTCAAAGGGACATGCTGACTTGGCGTCATCCTCACCTTCCTCTCCCGTAAGGGAGCAGTCTCGCCTGACACATATAACAGGCAACGAGGGTTGCGTTCGTTACCCCACTTAAGGGAACAATTCAAACCACGAACTGACGACAGCCATGCATCACCTGCCAAACACCCTCGAAGGAACCTATGTTTCCATAGGCGTGCAGTTTGGTTTCAAACCCCGGTAAGGTTCTTCGCTTATCGACGAATTAAGCCACACGCTCCACCGCTTGTGCGAGCCCCCGTCTATTCCTTTGAGTTTTAAACTTGCGTTCGTACTACCCAGGCGCCTCGCTTAACGCGTTAGCTTCGTCTCTGAAAGGGTCGATACTTCCAAAAACCAGCGAGGAGTGTTTAGGGCGTGGACTACTGGGGTATCTAATCCCATTCGCTACCCACGCTTTCGTGTCTCAGCGTCAGAAATGCGCCAGTCTGCTGCCTTCGCTTTTGGTATTCCCCATGATATCAACGGATTTCACCCCTACACCATGAGTTCTACAGACCTCTCGCACCCTCTAGCTTAGCCGTTTCGCACGCGATTCCGGGGTTAAGCCCCGGGCTTTAACGTGCGACTAACTAGGCCGCCTACACACCCTTTACGCCCAGTGAATCCGGGTAACGCTCGAGGCTCACGTATTACCGCTCCTGCTGGCACGTGATTAGGAGCCTCTTATTCATAGGGTAACGTCAATAACTTCCTCCCCTATAAAAGATGTTTACGCACCGAGGTGCTTCATCCATCACGCGGCATCGCTCCGTCAGGCTTTCGCCCATTGCGGAAGATTCTCGACTGCAGCCTCCCGTAGGAGTTTGGACCGTGTCTAAGTTCCAATAGTGGGGGTCAGGCTCTCACCTCCCCTAAGCGTCTGAGCCTTGGTGTGCCATTACCACACCAACAAGCTGATACTGCGCAGGCCGCTCTTCAAGCAATAAATCTTTACCCTTGCGGGACTATCGGGAATTATTCCGGATTTCTCCGGGTTATGCCCGACTTGAAGGTACGTTCCTACGTGTTACTACTCCGTTCGCCATGCAACTAAATGCATTCGACTTGCATGCCTTATCCATGCCGCCAGCGTTCACCCTGAGCTAGGATCAAACTCTAATTAAAGAATGCCGAAGCATTCATGTAAGTGAACGAAACAAAAGAATATACATTCTCTTGTCTCTTATTTTGGTTTCTTTTGCGTAAAAGAATATTCAAGGACAGGTATTTTCATACCTGTATGTTTTTCCAGTACCCGCTCCTAGGGGGTACTGAAAGTGATGATTGCTACATACCCTGCTTGTACACAGGATATATGTTCATCTATGTAACCGACGTGTCGCTTCATGCGTCATTCGGTAGTCTTTCAAAAAACAAACACCGCCAAAACAGACGGTAGCGACCATTATACGGATTTACTACGCGAGGTCAAGCGTAGCGTGCGGATATACGTAGTGGGGCGTAAACCACCAATTTGGGCCCATTTTGGTGGTTTACGCCCGTTATCAACGGCTCTAAACCGCCAACTTTTGATTTCTGTGGTACCTTAGGGAGGATGGAATTCGGAATGATTGTGCTCCTTACGGTTGCCTTTGAAATAATGACGGTACTACTCCGCCTCGGGTTTAAGCTCCAGAGTAAGGTCTGGCAAAGGAAATACAACGTGCTGCGTATTCACCACGGCTACATCGGTGTCGCACTGTTAGCGCTTTCGTTTTTCCCTCCACTCCACGCACTTTGGATTATCGGTTGGGCGCTGATTATTTCTGACCTGGTGCACCACTACACAGTGCTCCCGTTACTGCGTATTGCTGAAGTTGATATTTCGATGGCGTACTACGGACTCAATACGATTGGTGTTCGTCGTAAACTTATTATCGCGCTTGCCGCACTGTGTGTGGTAACCATGCTCGCGTCGGTGGCAACGTCGTTCGCACTTGGATTAGTAGCGCTTGCGATGATTATCGTTTCGGAAGAATTGCAAGAGCTGCTGCCAAAGTTTAAATGTCCGCAGGAGATTGCGGTGCATTTTTAGGTTCTAATTTTCGTGTATATAAAACAACCCCCGCGGCGCTTTGGCGCCGCGGGGGTTGTTTTTATTTCCCCTAGTTATTTCGTGTTTGCCACTTCTCAAGTGTGAGCAATAGTGGCGCGGCAAGGAATATCGATGAGTAGGTTCCGGCAACGATTCCGGCGATAAGTACGAGTGCGAAGTTTTGTGTTACTTCAGCCCCCACGAAGAAGAGTGCGAGCAACACGAGCAGCGTGGTGAATGATGTGTTTACACTGCGAGTGAACGTTTGCCCGAGTGACTTGCCTACCGTAAGTTCAAAGTCTTCTTTTCGATTCCCTTCTGCATTCAAGCGAAGATTCTCACGGATACGGTCGAACACCACGATGGTATCGTTTACTGAGTAGCCAAGGATCGCGAGCACTGCCATCACGAACAGCACATCAACTTCAGCGCCAAGGAAATATCCGAGTGCGGCAAAGATTCCTGTCGGTACGAGCACGTCGTGAATGAGTGCGAACACTGCTATCAGCCCATACTTCCATGAGGCAACCGGTGCACTTACTTTACGGAACGTGAACGCGATAAAGAGAATGATGGCGAGCACTACCGCGACAATTGCAATCCATGCTTTTGCACGCAACTCATCACCAATAGTTGGTCCCACTGCATTAAAGCGCTCGATGGTACCAACTGTTTCTTGTCCATCACCTATCTGCGTAAGCGCACCAAAGACGGCTTCACGTTGTGCTTCCTCAAGTGGACGCACGCGAAGAATGTATTCGCTCTCTCCTGCAGCGCGAAGTGAGTATGCACCAAGGTCGAGTGTATCGAGCTGTTCGGTAATGACTGCCTTCTCAGGGCGCTCTTGGTACTGCGCTTCAATGAGTTCACCACCGGTAAATTCGATACCGAAGTTGAGTCCGAAGAACGCAATGGAACCAATCGCCGCCGCGAGTACCACAGCACTGAATGCAAAGAAAATATTTCGGTATTTAACAATCAACATATAAAACTAATGAGCGCTTTTAAGCAATTCTGTTTTCAACGTATGCAACATTTCTTGCGCAGAGGCTGCATCTGCTTTCATGATTTTTATCAGCTGTTGCATTTTTGCTACATAGTTATTGAACTCCATAAGTGCATCTTCCATTTCTGCTCGTAGTTTTTGTTCCCCCAACATAGGTCCCTCACCCTCTGTCGTTATCTCATCTATTGTTTGAATACCTGCTTTATATGCCTGAATATCACCTCGTACGGTAATTATGGTGTCAATGATTGATTTCACATCTGCCTGTACTTCCGCAATATAGCCTTCGAGCTCACGCATTGATTCCACTGCATTCTGTATTTCTGATGGTAGTTCGTGTGTTGGTTGTTTTGGTGACTCTTCCATACAATTACTTTATTCCTGACCCAAACAAGAACCGGGTGAAGCCGCGGTATTCACGGTCGCCAACAGCAAGCAAGAAGGTACGGCTAATGGTGATTGCAGTAAGCATACTTACGATGACACCAAGTCCGAACACGAGTGCAAAGCCCTCTACGAGCGAGGTGCCAAACCAGAAAAGAATGATAGCGGTAATAATACTTGAAAGGTTACCGTCACGAATTGAAAGCCATGCACGTGCGAAACCGTCACGCACTGCATTGTGTGTCCACTTCCCTTCCAAGAGCTCTTCTTTCATGCGTTCAAAAATGAGCACGTTTGCGTCCACGGCAAGACCGATAGAAAGGATGAATCCGGCAAGACCAGCTGCGGTGAGTGTAACCGGCACAAGCTTAAATATTGCAAGCATGATGATGATGTAGAGTGAAAGGGAGAATACTGCAAGTGCTCCCGGCAACCGGTACCAGAGAATAAGAAAGAGCGCGATTATTGCCAGCCCCCACACACCGGCTTCGATACCACGTTCAAGTGTTGCCGCGCCCAGAGACGCACCAATGGTCTGACTTGAAAGCAATTCAATTGGGAGTGGGAGTGCACCGAAGTTGAGATTACGTACGAGCTCACGTGCTTCTTCCGGCGTAAAGCTACCTGAAATAATGGCGCTGCCGCCGGCGATACGCTCATTGATAACCGGATTTGAAATAAGCTGTCCGTCGAGGAAAATGCCGAATACTTCACCAACGTGCTCTCCAGTGAATTGTTCAAAGATGTCACCGCCTTCGCTTGTGAAGTTGAGTACCACGATTGGTTCGTTTGAGAGCCCGCCCGAGCTTACTTGTCCAAACTCAAGTGATGCACGGTCGAGGTGCGCACCGGTAAGTATCGCGGGACCAAAGTTGTCATCAGCCGAGAGTTCGAGCGTACCGTCTTCGCCAATGGTTGCAGTTGAAACATCAACGGCTTGTTGCAAACGAAATTCGAGTACCGGCGTTTGACCGATGAGATCGATTGCTTCTTGTGTGTCGGTCACGCCAGGGAGCTCGATGATGAGACGGTCTTGTGCGTCACCGCCGAGCGCGCCACCTTTTTCTGTCTGTACAATTGGTTCAGATACACCAAAGAGGTTTACGCGACGTTCAATAGTGTCGCGAAGCGACGCCATCGATGCATCAACATCTGCTGCAGCCAAGCGTGATGTGTCTGCTTTGTATACGAGATGTGTACCACCGGAAAGATCAAGGCCGAGACGGAATGGAAATTCACTGTGTCCGCCAGAAAGTACCTGGGCTTGCGAGCTGTATACAAACCACCCTGTTCCGAGCCCTGCCACAAGGATTGCGAGCGCTATAAGTCGGTCTTTCCACATATATAAGTGGTGGCAGTATACCGCACACGACCCTGAAGGCAAGATGTGTGAAGCGGCCCGCACTTCGTGCGGGCCGCCTTTCTTATGAGCCTTTACGCATCAAAATGGTCTTGAGGGTAAGTGCCGCTATGTATGTGTCGAGCCAAAAACTACGTTCTTTAATATAGTAGAGGTCGTACGCCAATTTTTCTGCAGTCGCTTCAGTGTTCACTGTGTGGTGCGAGTGGTTTTCATGCTGGATTTGCGCCCACCCGGAGAGACCCGGTTTTACCAAATGCCGCAGGTTGTAATGCGGAATACTCTTACGATAGGTAGTAACGAGCGCTGGCAGCTCTGGTCGTGGACCAACGAATGACATGTCTCCCTTTAATACGCTCCACAGCTGCGGCAACTCGTCGAGTCGCGTCCGTCGCAGGAACGAACCGACGCGCGTGACAGTATGCTTTGTTTCCAGCGCTTCGTTTCCATTGTCAGTTCCCGTCATGCTGCGGAATTTCACGAAGGTAAATGGGCGTCCACCGCGGCCAATACGGTGCGTAGTGTAAAAAATCGGCCCGGGTGTATCGAGGCGTATTGCCAACATAATGAATGGATAGAGCAGTAGCGACACGACTCCCAAGGCAAGTGCTGCGACTACATCGAATGTTCGTTTTGCTGCTGCATACACAGTGTGTCCATCAAGCGATACGTACCGAAGAAGCCACCTGTCGTCGATAAGCGAAAGCGGGACACGTTCAAATATCTCTTGATAGAGCCGTCGTACGTCGACGAACTCCGCGCTGTGCTGCACAAAGGTAAAATCGTAGATAAACTGTAAAATCGGATCAATCGCATGGTTGCTCATGTCGGCAACGATTGTTTGTACTTCCCCACTTTCGACAAGTAACCGAAGTGTTTTTTGTGTCTCCTCGTTTGAGGAGAGCTCGGGATGAATAATTGCACGAAACTCAAGTGGATAGAGTGGGTCGCGATTAATTTCTTCTGCAAGCTCGGTCAGTTCAGCACCCGTGCCGATAAGTACCGCGCCCATCTCGCGGCGTACAAATAGGTGCGGAAATACGTGTACGCGCCAGAGAAAGAGAAGTATCGTTGATACACCAAGATAAATGACAAGCACTGTCTTCGGAGTAATCTCAAAAAATGGTATGAGGAAGAAAAAGAGTGCAGCAAGGAGAATGTTAGCTGCTTGTGCTGCGAAAATAACGTTCGGGAGCTCCTTTCGAAACAACAGTGTGTATCGTCCATAAAGACCGGCAATAAAATACACGATAAACCACACCGGGAATAAAAACGAAAATGAGACGAGGTGTACCCCTGCGCTCTCGAGCGACGGCACTGCGAAATGGCGTGCGATAAGCGCTATCCATACCGATGCATACAAAATGCTGATATCACCAATAAGCAGCACGAGGTATGCCCTGCGACTCAATATATGCATCGCATAACCATGCCACAAAATTGAGAACTGTACAATAGATACCGTCTTCCGTGGCTACTACACGCCGATAAATTCACGCTGAGCGTCGTCTCGGTGTACCGCACGTGCGTACCGATTCATTCCCATAAGAATACCGAGCATTGCGTACTCAGTGAGCAAGTGTGAACCACCATAACTCATAAATGGCAAGGTGACTCCGGTAACCGGAAGAAGTCCGATGTTCATGCCCACATGGATGGTAAAGTGACTGATGAACAAAATGGCGACACCGAGCGCAAATAGGGTTTCGAAGTTACTCGCGCCGAGTTGTGCAAGCGCCAGTATGCGCCAGAGCAATATGCCAAACAACAGAAAGAGAAAGATGACACCGATTAAGCCCCACTCCTCGGCGTATGAGGCAAAAATGAAGTCTGTCTCGTACTCAGGAAGAAACTGCAGCTTGCTTTGTGTACCGTAGCCGATCCCTTTACCGAGTACCTGACCTGAACCAACCGCAATAGTTGACTGGTATGCGTTGTATCCAGCGCCACGAATGTCAGCAAGTGGGTGCAAGAATGTGATGATGCGTTGTTTTTGATATTCCTTAAGAAGTGGTTCCTCTGTACCAAGTATATGGTGCAGCGGCGCAACCCAGAGCATTGTGGCAACGGTCGTACCTGCAACAAACACGAGTGCGAGATGCTTCTTTGAGATACCTGACACGAGCACCATGCCAAACCATACAAAGAAAATCATAATGGCCGACCCGAAGTCAGGCTGCAGCGCAATGAGTACAAAAAGAATAAAAGCGTACAAACCGGAAAGCAGAATGTGACGAATGTGCGCGATTTCAATGTGTCGTCGAGTAAAATATTTCGCGAGCAGAGCGATAATGACGAGCTTCGCGTATTCCGCCGGTTGCACGGCGAACCCACCGAAGTCGAAACGACTCTGTGCTCCCTTTACTACCTCGCCGAAAATAAATACCGCAATGAGAAGCACCACGGTAATGGCAAATAACAACACAACGATGTTGGTTCGTCTAAGAAAGCGAAAGTCGATAAAACTGAATACGAAAAAGACAGCGAGTGAAATAAGTAACCAGAGGATTTGCCGCTCAAAAAAAATGTTCGAATCGCCATACGAGTGCATGGTTACAATGCCTGCACACGTAATAAGCAAGGCAGAGACAATGAGTGGAATATCAATGTGTCCCGTATATTGCCGAAAGAAACTGCGCACGCCAAAGCCCATATATAGAGAACCCTACTGCGTTGCTTCTGTTGCCGCAAGCGGAATGATGTCAACGCGCGCAACGGCTGCCGTAAACGGCTCTGGCCACGTGAATACAAGTGATTTGGTTTCGCCCGCATCAATCCGTTCAACAACCGTACGAGCAGATGCGAATGCGTTACTTTCCGCATCGAAGAGTGTTGCAATGACAACAAGGTCAACGACCGGGGATACGGTAGTGTTCACGAGCTCGGCTGAGACACGTGGTGCTGTTTCCAGGTCGTTCACTTGCTCGTTACGCACCGTGAGTCCTGCTGTAGCATCCACCATTCGTTCCCATGTAAAGACGTTTACGAAATTGAATGTTGCACGTACCGGAGTGCGATTACCGGTGTCGATGCGCCCCTCAAAAATAGGAAAGACTTTCTCAGGAATAATTGTGGTCTGACCGAAGCGCTCCGCAATGAGGATATTGCGTTCATCGTAGAGCTTGAACTGGTAGATAGCATTTTTGACACCCGCCTGCTGGTTTGGATTTTCTATATACGCCACTGCGTTGTAAAAACCATCGCGCACAGGAAACGCTCGAGACCACAGCACTGCGTGTGGCTGTATATATCGTGTGTCCAAGAGTGCACACGGCCCGCCACGATCTATGTCTGTTTCGGTTTGATTGAGCTTGCCGTCGAAACAACTTGCTGGCTCATATATGTAGAAAAAAATAACCGGTGCAATGACAAGTGCAAAGAAGAGAAATAATCCTCCGCCATATATCATTTGTCGTCGACGAGCCCACGATGATGTTGCCATAGTGGGTTCAGTATACCGTAGTCTCTGTAGCAGTGTCGAACCGCTTTATCCGATGAGAAAAGTATAGAAATCACCAAAACAGGCCCATTTTGGTGATTTCTCTGTTCGATTAATCGAACAGAGAAATGCGTGTGCAAAAACGCGCGCAACAAAATTGTTGCGCGCGTTTTATAGGAGGTGGTTGAGTGTTGTGTCATACAGCGCTAGCTGTATACACGAATTGCTCAAATATTCTGTGTTGGCGCTGAGCTACTCTCGCCTTGCGACTACCATCGCCTCAGAAGAGCTTAACTGCCGTGTTCGGAATGGGAACGGGTGTACCCTCTTCGATGAAGCACCAACACACAATATTCGAACGTATATTTTTTATACATAACTCACATAGCACTGAAATCGACATGCAGATTTTTAAACAAAGCTGTTAGAGAACTCCATACAGGAAACTCCTCGATGAATTAGTACACCTCGGCTGAGTGTGTCACCACACGTACACCTAGTGCCTATCAACGTAGTAGTCTCCTACGGATCTCAAATGATTTCTTATCTTGAAGTTGGCTTCCCGCTTAGATGCTTT
>DFRR01000005.1:112066-112428 GCA_002378745.1 Patescibacteria group bacterium UBA3458
CGGTCCTCTCGTACTAGGAACAAATCTTCTCAAAAATCGACGCCTGCAGCGGATTACGACCAACCTGTCTCACGCTTTCTCATGGTCATTAGAATTGGACTATATCTTCATCCTTCTCTTTCGAGTGAGGGTGGTTGGCGTTTAGTCTCTACGGGGTCAATGACGACTTCCCTCGGTATTGCCTATGCTTTGTACGATATAGGTTTTACCGATATAGCCAACGTTAGCAACAATATATTTCTACATTGTGCCGCCGTGAATTGATGTCTTTAACTCTTACTTTGGGTAAGTGTAGCCTCGGGATTCAGACTGTTCAAACGTGAACATCTTTCACATCTGAACGGTCTGAACCCAGCTCGCGT
>DFRR01000006.1:0-8423 GCA_002378745.1 Patescibacteria group bacterium UBA3458
CGTCTAATGGTAGGACTCCAGGTTTTGGTCCTGGCTATCTAGGTTCGAGTCCTAGCCCGGCAGCAAACACCATTTCAAGGCATATTTTCAGGACGGAAAAGAAAGAGCGCTCAGTTGAGGGCTCTTTTTTGTCGGAAAAGTTCGAGTCTGTTCATGCACAAACGACATTCCCAACTTGTTGGGTGCATCTGGTATACTTCAGAAAATGAAAAGGGATTTGGATAAGCTCATCGAATTTGTAGGGCGACATTTCGTTTTTGATGAGCAGATATACCCTGAGTTAAGAGGTGCGAACGAAGAGAAGCGCCTTGCTTTCGCTGTTCGGCACTCCGCCCTCCACTTTTCAAAGACAGCAGGAAAAGTTGCAGCAGTGAGTGAAGATGTGGACCATGGAGGAGAATTGGATATCGAAACGGTCAAGGAGAATATTCCAAAGGCTATCATCAGCACTCTGAAACTTGCGGAGATTGTGGGGATGAAGGGAGATGAAATCGTCAACGCAATTGAAAAGAAGTACAAAAATCACATTGATGAGTAAGTCACGTATGAAACTTATTATCGACGTACACGTGTCTGATTTACAACGTGCAGTGACTTTTTACACCGAAGCACTCGGATTGCCATGTCGCGTATATGAAACTGACTGGGCTGCAATCACTGTTGGAGATGCAGAGATTCATTTATACGTCGATGGTGGTGTAACGCACAGCGTAGAGTTCTACGTTGACCATATAGAGAGCAGAGTTCGTGCACTTGCCGAGCAAGGTGTGCAGTTCATCCTGGGGGTAGATAGGCCAAAAGCTATACGCGTTGACGAGCAAAGTATTACGGAATTCCCGTGGGGAAAAATTGCATACTTTTACGATAGCGAAGGAAACGAGCTCGCATTGGTCGAAGACTTCTAGCTTCTTTTTTGAAAGAGCGGCCCACCCGTTTGTTGCCAGACGTCTGATATACTTTATTTATGAGTAATGATCGCACAACACTTGAGCTCACAGAAACGTCGAGAGGAAATAAATTCATCGATTCCGAGATTCGTGGCCGCGTGAAGATTTCCGGAGTCGAGAATGAATTTGTTCGCACGAGAATTATGCACATGAAGCGTGAGCATCCTGTGTGGTTCTGGGCTGCAACAATTGCAAGTTTGATTGGCGCACTTGCTGTGATTGCCCAGTTCATAAATTGGCTGATATGAGTCTCTACATCCTCGCTGTTACCATCATAACAGTCGCCATCGTAATTTCTGTACTGAAAATTCTTTTCGCCGATAGAGATACTCAGGAAAAGAGCAAGCCGAGATACCACTACACACGAAAGCAGTTCTTCCTCACTCGTCCTGAGCATGAGTGCTACGACATGCTCGTCGCAGCTGTCGGTGAAACCTACTACGTCTTCGCCCAGGTTCACCTTTCAGCAATTCTTGATAATAAAGTAAAAGGACAGAGTTGGAGAGCCGCTTTTGCACACATCAACGGAAAGTCCGTCGACTTCTTGCTGTGCGACAAAGCATATATCTCGCCCAAACTCGCGATTGAACTTGACGATCGAACACATGAACGTCCCGATAGGAAAGAACGAGACAGGGAAGTAGAACGCATTCTCGGGAACGCAGATATACCCCTCTTGCGTCTGAAAAATACCGAGGCGCTTAATGCAGCCGAATTGGCACAGCAAATTGCTGATGCTGTGAGTTGATAAGAGTCCGTCAGGGACATTGGGGACGTTAGGGACTTACTCATCCAGCTCTTCCATTTCCTCAAGCATCTTCCGCAACCGCTCCGTGTGCGTACGAATTGTCCGTGAGATTTGCTACACTTAATTGGTATGTCTTTAAAAGCTACTTCAAAAAATAATATTCCGGCCGAACTCGAGGTTGCTGCCATTGTGAACTCTCTTGTTGAGAGATATGCAATTCCCATCTACACAGAAAATATCGTCATTGAAAGTAAAGTTATATCGCATTCACGACCAATCCTGACAATAAACACCAGAACCAAAGAGCCGCTATTACTACTTCAGGTCCTAATCCATGAACAACTTCACTGGTGGGTAGATGCGCATCCTCGTTACGCTGAGTGTTTGGAAATGCTTAAAACGAAGTACCGTGATGATGGGGAGCATAACAAGTCAGGTACATACCCAAATAGTTACTGGGAACATATCATCGTTTGTTTTAATACAAAGTTGTGGTTGGAAAAAATTCTTACAAAAAGAGACGTCGAGTGGATATATCAACAATGGCAAGCCTATCCAACTCTTGAGAGATTCATTACGAACAGGAAAAAAGAGATTGGTGCTGCCTTGGAGAAATACGACATGGTTTTGAAAATGTAGTTTCAACGTACGTCGTTTCTCAATCGCTCCGTGTACGCCGCTTCCTCTGCTTTAAGATTTGGTACAATGATGTTGATGAGCTGCTGACCGAGAACACTCGTCTTTTCGGAAAAAGTTCGAGGTTTGTTCCGAGAAGGGCAGCACCGATGCCAAAATGGCAAATTTCTGAGTCTGGACACGAAAAGAGCGCTCAATCGAGCGCTCTTTTTCAATTCCAAAAGTTCGAGGTTTGTCCTGGAGGCCGCTTTCTCCTCACTAGCTCAAGCATTTCCAACTCCTCCGGAGTCAGAGTGCTCTCGTAGATACGCTGCACGACATCCACATAGCGCCTAAATCTATCTTCTGCGGCCTGGATCTCATCTTCCGTGCGGTCATGCATCCACTGACGGATGAAACTCGCCCTAGACCCGTCTGGTGCTAGTTGGGGCGTATAGTCAAATTCATGTTCATGTTTGTGGTACGTATGACCACAGCATCCCTCAGGAATATTCATGATGCGGATGTAATGCGTCTTGCTAATATCGACGCGAGGAATACTACACCATGAATTGCTCATTGGCACATGGTGCTGGGTTGTGACGAGGCGGCAAAAAGCGCATCCACTAATCTGTACACAGACAAAATTGCAGTCTGGGTGTAATATGAATTTATTAGCCGTTAGGAGAGTACATCATGGGAAAAATCAGAGGAAACAACGACGGTCCCAATGGGAGGAACGAAACCTATAACGTTGGGAAGCGAAAGAACGTACCCCGGACAGAAATCGTCCGAGAGGTCGAACAGGGAAAACATCCCGGCAATCATGTGGTGAAAATCAACGGGAGAAAGTACGTCCGCGACAACCCCGACCACTCGAAGAAAGACAACGTCAATCAAAAATAGCGGAGCCGTTTCTCATCAATTTATTGCAACACGCTATCCCTGTGCAGAAGCTAACATGACACAAGAAATTCACAGTCAAATAGATGGGGAATTCACTGGGTACAATGATGCCGCCATCTTCAAACTCACGAATGGTCAGGTCTGGCAGCAGAAACGATATCGATACTCGTACCGCTACAAATATCGCCCACACGTGCGTGTCTATCAAGAACGTGGTCGCTATATGATGGAGGTCGATTGTATGGACGAACCAATTGAAGTCGTGAGGGTAAGCGTACTTGAAGAAGGAGTCATCGTCTCCGACTTCAGAGGATTCTCCGGCGACTCAACATTTGAATTTCAAAACGGACGAATTTGGAAGCAGGCCGAATACAAATACAACTATCACTACGCTTATCGCCCGCGTGCTGTTGTTGTCGATGGTATCAATGGAAGTGCAATCCACATCGACGGGATGAGTGAGTCTGTAAGGGTGCGTAGACTCAGATAGAGTGAAGTCTTCATAAAAAAGAAAAACTCATAAGCAAGCAAGAAGCTGCACTAGAGTACCGCCAAACTAACTCGGTATTCCTTGTCGCTTCGGATCATTCACCCAACTTTCGATCGAGTTAATGAAACTCCAGACATCATCGGCGCCGGCGCTGAGATAGCCAGGGTCGGTAGGGTCGCTGCCCATTGCGGTAAAAATGCTCGCTAGCCATTTTGGCTTGTCGTTGATCTTTGGAATGCCTAATGAAGCCAACCAACACTCAAGCTCACCAACCGGCACAAAGAAAATTCCGAACTTGCGCATAGACTCGATAAAGTTCTCGATTTTGGCCTTCTCAGCTCCTTTGAAAGCCGACAATCCACTTTTTTTGCATGCAAGCCGTCCCTTTTTATCCATCAAAGCCTTCACATCGGCACGTTCACTTTGTAGTGCAGTGAGCTTCGCACCCTTCTTCAAGTGAAGCAGGGGCCACACACATTTGAAGTCATTATCCATCAGAACATCAAAATCGAACACAGCAGCGGCAGGAATTCCAAGATGTCGCAATGGGTTTGCAATACGAGGAATTGTTTGCCAGTTCTGTGCGTTCATAAAGAGACTGTCTTCGATGCCCATGTCGTCGTGCAACAATCGGTGATTTACTTCTTCATAAAATGCTCGATCTGCGTCGGCTTCAGTGACGACCACTCCGCGATGAAACAATGCGCGAAGTGCGTTCGCAGATCTTAGAAGTGGATCGTTCATAAGATTAACGATCTCAGAAGGATCGATGGATCGAGCGGTTGCCTTCTGGTCGGTATAGGTAAGTCGAATGAGACGCAATTTTGGCGCTGACTGAATGCAACCCATAAGGAAGTCGGCGCTATGTGTTGCGACGACAAGTGTTGCTTCTCGTTCGCGAGCAGATTGTGCCAGGACCCTTCCAACTCGACGCGCCAATGTGGGATGAAGAAATGCTTCCGGCTCATCGATAAGCAAGATGCGATGGGGTAAACTCATAACCGCTGACACTAGGCCAACAGAAGTTCTGACGCCGTCACCTAGTTCTGAGACGAGCTCTGCCTTCTGATGGAACTTTCGCGCCCTGTCATCAAGTGCTTGTTCTTCATTCTTTGTCTTTGGTTTTCTTCCGCTCAATCGCACTCTGAATTGGTTCATTCCTGTCGGATCGATAACAAAGTGCTTCCCGAATGCTTCTTCGGTGAACTCTCGTACCTTCTCTCGTCCATCATCGTTCGCGAAGAGTGCCCAGAGGTGATTTTTTGGGTACTCCTCTAGAGGTCCTGTCTCTTTCGGCTCTACGAGATCGAAACGTGTTCTTCCATCTAATCGCAGTGTGAAAGTGCGAACCAGGATCTGCCTAATCTGCCTGATGTCGTTGTTGTCGAACCACTGTTTTAGCGAATCGATGTTGACGCGCTGGTGAAGAGGATCTTCTCCATGCCGGATCATAGGGCGAGCAATCCAAAAATGGTTAACCTCGTCTAACTGCCCACGAGGTGGAGCCGCCTTTTGAGTCTGCAACATTGCAAGAAGATCATCAAAGGTGTCTGGGAGATCGAGCTCAACCCGATCAATCAGACTGAGCTCGGGATTTTGTCCCTGTGCCCACACTTCCAACTCTCGAAGAGATCGACTCTTTCCCGAGTTGTTCGGACCTACCAAAATCGTGACGTTGGGGATGTCCGCGTCTAAAGCGGGTGAGCCTGGGGCACTACCTGCCTTAAAAACTATCCTCTTTATTCTGAGCTTCTGTGTCATATTAGTTTTCGTATCCCTGCACGTTTGTTTCTCATTCTACTATCTGCGTCAGTGACATGCGAGAGGCTGGGGAGGTGCTGTGCTACAGGGAGATTGGGGACGTTGGGGACTTACTCATCTATCTCTTCCAACTCCTCAAGTATCTTCCGCAATCGATCCGTGTACGCTGCATCCTCTGCTTTCAGATTTGGTACAATGATGTTGATGAGCTGCTGACCGAGAACACTCGCCTTTTCGGAAAAAGTTCGAGGTTTGTTCCGAGAAGGGCAGCAAACACCATTTCAAGTCATATTTTCGGGATAGAAAAAGAAAGAGCACTCAGTTGAGTGCTCTTTCTTGTTGAAAAAGTTCGAGTCCTAGTCCCTGTAAGGATATTCCGTAGACGGAGTATCCTTCTTGGTATATATTCCAATCAGATTTTAGCTCCTTCACTTACAAAAAGCGGTCATAGCGATGAGCGACTGAGCGGTTCTCGGCCTCTTGTTGCTATGACTGCCGAGAAAGAGGTCTCGGAGGTCCGCTGGCGAAAGGAAGGTATTGTTGCTATGAGCTCTCTCGAAGAGTTCTCTGGAGAGATCGACTCCATCGTCAACACATACAAGAAGAGCCCTCTCCATCGCTTGATGCTCCGCATGGCACTCCATTGGCGCCGCTGGCAGAATAGGCCTCTTTGGTTTCATGGGACTGAGGAGGAAGGTGAACCTGTCGGTGATCCAATCGAAGTCTATCACCTTCGGCTGTATGATATGGCAGAGCACGCGGTATGTGGCGAGCTCACCAACCAAGTATTCCTCCACGGTCGTCGGATAAATGCGTTCTCGCAGATATCCCATGAACATGTGGAAGGAAGAAGAGTGGGAAAGACCACTATTCAGCCCCGCTGGATATGATTTGCGAAACGAAGCCGCTTTGGTAACACAAGGCGGCTTCTTCTTTTAGGCCAATGTTTAAGAAAAATGCATGGGTTTTGGTATAGTTTATGGCATGAATACTGTTATCCATCGCGCACATGAACGAGGAGTGTCTGAACTCGGGTGGCTTTCAAGTCGCTTTAGTTTTAGTTTTGCTGATTGGTATAACCCAGAACGTATGGGCTTCGGAGCGCTCCGCGTTATCAATGATGACACCATTGCCCCAAACTCCGGGTTTGGTAGGCATCCACATCGTGATATGGAAATTATTACGATGGTAATGAGTGGTACCGTTACACACGAAGACAGCGAAGGAAACAGGGGTAGTGTTTCTTCTGGTGAGGTTCAGGTACTGTCTGCGGGGGTTGGCGTTTTCCATTCGGAATACAACAACTCGCCCACTGAAGAACTGAAGCTTTTTCAAATCTGGATTTCACCGAACATAACCGGTGCCACAGTGCATTATGCTCAAAAGAATTTTGACTACATACATGCAGTGGAAACAGAACTTCCACTCGTCACTCCTTTTGGAAAGGCAACGAATGGAGAGCTGATGATTAATCAGAATGCTTGGATTACGCGCGTGCGTCTTACCGACGAGTCGTTTGAATACCACCTGAAGCAAAAGGAAAACGGTGCCTATATTTTTGTCGTTACCGGTAACTGTTCAGTTGCCGGTAACGCACTTTCTGAAAAAGACGCCATCGGCGTATGGGACACAACCGTAGTAGTTGTATCTGGTGAGGCAGTGCTCCTTATTATAGACGTCCCGATGCATGCGTAGCCGGTGTCTAATGGAAAAGACCAGTACCCGCTGCATCTCTATACTCAACGTCTGCAGCCTCTAAAAGCGCCGGCTCTAGAAGGCGAGCGTTCACTCCCACAGTGTCGCGATTTGTGTTTCGTGGTAGCCAATGGGTTACGCAACCGCATGTGCGACACCTGTAGAAGTCTACGTTCTTGTCTCCCCATGCGTATGTCTCGGTACTTTCCGAACCAGAAACGTCAATGCTATCGAGAGTATAGTATGCCCACAATGTACCGTAGCGTCTACAGAGCGAACAGTTGCAATGTCGCACCCGCATGGGCGGATGTGGCAGACGCAGTGTAACAGCACCGCAGTGACAACTAGCTTCGACGTAGTCTACGTTTTGTGCACTCAACATACTTGCTCATTATACAGAGTGCATGAGGGGAAACCATGTAGTGCCCATACATGACCAGGGTACTTGTGAGTAGGTTTAACTCAGTCATTCCTTTAATTCGCTTGCTGCAAGTTATGCTATCCTTTTGGCATGGATATCGACGTACATAAAAAGAAGTTTGGGACTCAGGCAGAAAACTACACCAAGTACCGGTTGCCGTATATTCCCGAAGTGCATGACTTATTTTTCGCCCTTATCCAAAAGGAGAGCGGCGCAATTCTAGATGTTGCGTGCGGCACTGGAAAATCGACCGAACCACTGGTACGAGGCGGGTTTGAAGTAACCGGCATTGATCATGATCCGTTGATGATTGCAGAGGCACAAAAGCAAGCGACAGAAAAAGGTCTGGGGATAGAGTACTTAATCGGCTCGGCAGAAAAACTGTCGTTCCAAGATGCTACATTTGATGCCGTGACCGTTGGCACCGCATTTCATTGGTTTGCAAATGAGAATGCGATGAAAGAAATTAAGCGAGTATTAAAGGACAATGGACTCCTCTTTGTATACTGGACACTCACTACAAAAGATATACCGGAAGAAGATTCTATCCCGTCAGAGGTGTTCAGAAAGTATCGCTGGGAAAAGGTGCCGGCTCATTTGCGTAGCCTCGACTACATTTCCGACTTCTTTAGAGAGCATGGATTCCAGAATGTTGATACAGTAAGATTGCCATTTACACACAACGATACGGTTGAAGACCAGGTGGGTCTTATGAAAACGGCTTCCAGCTATGAAGTGTTGAACGATGCCGAGAAGCATCAATTCATTGATGAAATTAGTGCAATTTTGACGGAGAAACTCGGCACACGAGACCATTTTACCTATGAGGAAGAGATACAA
>DFRR01000006.1:8646-21405 GCA_002378745.1 Patescibacteria group bacterium UBA3458
CCATTTCTCAGATTTGATACATTCGATATAATTTTGCGATGAAAAACATAATTATTGCGGTAGTCGTTATTATTTTAGTAGGAGGTGGGTATTACTGGTACACACAGCAGGAAGCTGCAATGCCAACTGAAACACAGACTGAGGAAGTCATGGATTCTTCAGCACAGCAGAAGATTAATATTGACGTGGTGTGTGAAGCAGCGCTTACATACATGACGTTCCCAGACGGGGAAAGTGCAGACGCATTCGTCGCGGAGTGTAAAGCAGGGGAGCATCCAGAAGTCATTGAGCGCTACAAGGCAGAGATGAACATTGGGGACGACGCAGCGATATAGCTTATTGCGTTGTTAAAGAAAAAACACTGCATTGCGCAGTGTTTTTTCTTTATGGTAACAGAGAGAGTTACCCCCACAACTTTGTTTCAAACAATAGAATCACTTGATACGCTCCACTGTATGACAAATCGACACGTTTCTATAGTTACTGGAGTAAGCTATCTTATCATTTTCTTTGCGGCCATATATGCAAATTTTTTTGCATTGGAAGCAATTGTAGGAAATCCGCTGATAACCGTTGAGCAGCATGGTATGTATATTCGTTTTGGAGCGATTGCGTTTCTTATCGCGGCAGTTTTTGATGTCGTTGTCGCATGGGGATTGTTTGAACTGTATAAAGAGCATGTTCTTTCGCGACTTAGTGCGTACTTTCGAATTATGCACGCGACCATTATGGGTGCAGCGGTGTTTGCGCTACTGATGACACTTTCACTGAGAACCGAAGCAGATATCTTAAATCAGGTGACAATCTTCAATACACTGTGGCTCATCGGTCTTTTCTTCTTCGGCGCACATCTCATGGTGCTCAGCACCATTCTTAAAAATATCCGAATCATTCCAGTTCTGCTCCTTATCGCCGGCGCACTCTATATGGCAGATACCATTGCTCACTTTGTGTTGCCAAACTACGACGCATACGCTTCCATCTTTCTCTTGATTGTTGCGACTCCAGCCATCTTGGGCGAAATGTCATTCGCTTTGTGGTTGTTGTTTAAGGGAGGCAAAAAAGCAGCGTAATGAGTTGTCAGAGGTAACTTTTACTAGAACAGTTTACTGATATTATAGGGACATATGAACAACATACATATTGCAACAACAGAGACTATTGCCGGCCGTGAAATAGCTCAAACACTCGGAATGGTTAAAGGAAGTACGGTGCAGACGCGGCACGTGGGTAGTCACCTTGTAGCTGCGCTCATCTCACTTATTGGCGGCGAAGTAAAAGGCTATGTGAAAGCCGTTAGTGCCGCACGGGAAGAGGCAACGAATCGCATGCTTGAAGAAGCGCGAACTCTTGGTGCTGACGCTATTGTTTCTGCACGATACTCAACATCGCAGATTATGGCTGGTGCGGCAGAGATTCTTGCATATGGAACTGCCGTAAAGCTTAAGTGATTCTTTCATTGAGTAAGAATTTATATATTTAATTGTAACTATGGCTGGAACATATGTAGATGGTTTTGTTTTTTCTGTCCCAAAGACAAAAAAGACACAATACAAGAAGTTAGCAAAAGAGGCCGCGGCGATTTGGAAACAATGTGGCGCACTCGACTATAAAGAATGTCGTATTACCGACGCCACGCCGGAATACATAACATTTACATTTCCTAAGATGGCAAAAGCAAAGCCAGATGAAGATGTGTGGTTTTCGTACATTGTGTATGAATCAAAGGCACACCGAAAATCAGTGAATGCAAAGGCGATGAAATACTTTGAGGATAAGTACGGAGATAACATGCCAATGCCTTTTGATATGAAGCGTTTTGCCTACGGTGGTTTTGTCGTCGAAGTAGCGATGTAGTGTCGTCGCATAGTATGCAGCAGACGAAAGACTACACACGCGTAGTGATAAAAGTTGGCACACGAGTGCTCACTACTGACGACGGCTTGCTCGATATTGACATAGTATCGCAGCTCGTTGATGCGCTTGTGATACTTCGTACTCAGCGCATGCAGGTGATACTTGTTAGTTCAGGTGCAATGGGTGCCGGAAGAAGTGTAGTAACCCTTCGGGGTAATGAGTCTGAAGTGGTCCACAAGCAGATACTCGCCGCCGTGGGCCAGGTAAAACTGATGAGCACCTACTCGCGTTTATTTGAGGCGCATGGGTATCACTGTGCGCAAGTATTGGTAACGAAAGAAGATTTTCGCGACGAAGTACACTACATAAACATGAAAAACTGTTTTGAGGGATTGTTGTTGGACAATGTGATTCCTGTAGTAAATGAAAACGATGTCGTAGCAACCACCGAGCTAATGTTTACTGACAATGATGAACTTGCCGGTCTTGTAACTGAACAGTTGCAGGCAGATGCATTGGTATTGCTCACCAACAGTGATGGAATACTGGATGCTGATGGAAACACGATACGTATCGTAGACAAAGAAACTGCTACCGAGGTGGCGCAGTATGTGCGCCCTGAGATTTCAAACGGCGGGCGGGGCGGGATGCGTTCCAAATTTACCACTGCCTGTGCATTGGCCGAAAAAGGGATTGCCGTATATATTGCCAACGGGAAAGATGAACAGACACTCAAGCGTTTTGCTAATGGAGAATCAGTTGGAACGCACTTTTGTGCATAGTGCGAGATTTAATGAATAGGCTATACTAGTAGCGTATTCATATAATTTCTCATCATGAACGTAGGCAAATTGTTTGATTATTCAGTGCCAATGGTGGCTGCAGCTACTATTCTTGTTGTTGGTGCAGTCATTGTCTCTGTTATTGGTGCGTACACCGCATATGATATTAAGCTCTCGCGTGACAGTGTAGAAGTAACCGGATCGGCGAAGCAGGCCGTTGTTGCTGACACTGCACGCTGGACTCTTAGTCTTGATACGCGCACCGGTGTGGGCGATCAACAGCTTGGCTACCGTCGCTTAGAAGATGCAACCAACAAAATCATTTCGTATCTTGCGGCGCAAGGTTTTGACAGTTACGAAACTCCAGCAATCACCAGCTATACGAATTATACGTACCCACAATACGGTGAACCGACACTTATTGGCTTTACCGTGAGTCGGCAAATCATTGTTCGAAGTAGTGATGTAGAACGCATCAGCGAACTCGCAAATACTATTGAACCGTTTACCGGCAGTAACTACAACGTAACCACGCAGTCACTTGAGCTTACGTATAGTAAACTCGATGAGGTTCGTGTGACACTCTTGAGTGAAGCGATAAAAGATGCACAGGCACGCGCAGAAGCCATTGCCAGTGATTCCGGACGCTCTGTGGGTACGTTGCGCAACGCATCAAGCGGTGTCGTACAAGTATTGCCAGAGGGCGGCATTGAGATTAGCGATTACGGTTCGTACGACACACAAAGCAAAAACAAGGAAGTAATGGTGACCGTTCGTGCGACATTTAGTCTGTAGAGAAACACATGCCGTTTCTGTTTATTGTTCTCCTTTATATTTTCTTTGTATGGGGCGTATTACGTCTCATCGTTCCACATCTTGGCTTTAATAAGAGTCCCGTGCCGACGACGTTGCCACCTGAGCTAACTGAAAAAATTGCCGCATATAATACGGTGGCGGTTGATGATGTGGACTTTGTGCGATTGGCATACACGTATGTGACTGAGAAGTATACTGGGAGTCGGATTAAGACAATTACACAATTCTGGAAAGCGTTTCAGAATCCACTGATTGCGCCGCTTGGCTTTCTACCATGCACCGGACAAAATTACATTTTGCGTGCGATGCTCGTGACGAGTGGTCGTTTTGTCGACGCAGACATCATCGTTAAAACGACACCATTGAACTTCTTTGTGCATCAATATCTCAAAATAACCGCTGACGGAAAAGAACTTCTAGTAGATCCATGGGCCCACTTCCTTGGCATTCCTTTTGGTAAGCGAATGGCATTCTTCGGGTAGTTTTAGCGGATGGAACAGCAGATTTATATTGGGGGCAAACACATCTCATATCGCGTAGCGAGAAGCTCTCGTGCACGCACAATGCGTTTGACTGTGCATTGTGATGGAACAGTCGCCCTTACGCTTCCTAAAAATGCGACCAACACTGCGGCGAAGCGCTTCCTCAATGAAAAGGCTTCGTGGCTACTGGAGAAAGTGTCGTTTTATGAACGATTCACTGATACTCGCCTTACGCGCCTTGGTATACGAGATTACCAAAGGCACAAAGAAGCAGCCCGCACGCTCGTTCATCAACGTGTAACGTATTTTGCTGAAAAATATGGGTATCGATACAATCGGATAACTATTCGGGATCAGAAACGGGCGTGGGGGAGCTGCTCAAGTAAAGGAAACTTAAATTTTAACTATAAGGTACTATTTTTGCCTGAAGCATTACAAGACTACGTAATTGTTCATGAGCTATGTCATTTGGCAGAAATGAATCACTCAAAGCGCTTTTGGGATTGTGTGGTACGTGAAGTCCCTAACTACAAAGAGCTTCGAAAACAATTGCATTTGATACTATAGTGTACATGTACTACGTGTATATTCTTCAGTGTAACAATGGAACTTTGTATACCGGCATTACGACAGATGTTGAACGCAGATTTAACGAACATCAGCGCGGTATTGGAAGCAATTACACTCGATCAAATGGAGCGCATCGCATTGTGTACGTAGAAAAACAAAAAAATAGAAGTGCTGCAAGCAAACGAGAAGCTGCGATAAAGAAGCTTTCGCGGAAGTCGAAGTTAGCGCTATTCCAAAAGTAAAAGGATTGATACTCGAGTCGCCATACTGTACTGTTAGCCGCTTATGGCACGAAACGAAGGGATTATAACGTTTGATGAGGTGTACTATGAGCACCAGGAGAAAAAACCGATTTTGCTCGGTGCCAGTTTTTCCGTACGCCGTGGCGCAAAACTCACGCTCATGGGGCAGAATGGTGCCGGCAAAAGTACTATTTTCGGCCTTATTGCAGGAACGTACACTCCGGACGAAGGTAATGTGAATATCGCTGCGCGTACTACCATTGCACTTTCGCGACAGGTTATTCCACGAGCTGAACTTGAGCTTACCGTACGTGATTTCTTCAGTAAATGTTTCAAGGAAAAGATGTACGCTATTGACCCGAAGATTGACGAGGTGCTTGAAGTAGTGCAACTTCAGCCAGAAAAGGAATCACAGAAAACTGCATTAAAAGAGCGCAAAGTAGGAAGTTTTTCTGGTGGGCAACAGGCACGTCTCCTGCTTGCCTCAGCACTCATTCAAAAGCCGGACGTACTGTTACTTGATGAGCCGACCAACAATCTTGATGCAGCCGGGATTGCACACCTCACTACGTTTCTTCAAGAATATAATAAGACAGTGTTGGTTATCTCACACGATGCCGACTTTCTTAATGCCTTTACTCATGGCGTGTTGTATCTAAACGTACAAACACGCACTGTTGAACAGTATGACGGCACCTATGATGACGTACTCAAAGAAATTGAAGCACGAGTAGAGAAGGAGCGACGAAAGAATGCACAACTTGAAAAGGAGATTTTGGCGAACAAAGAGAAAGCGAACTTCTTTGCTAACAAAGGAGGAAATATGCGCATGGTCGCAAAGCGCATGCGCGAGAAGGTTGAGGACTATGAAGAAAATAAAGTTGACGTGCGTAAAGAGGATAAAACGATTCGTCCATTTTCAATCCCAATGCAAAAGGATACTCCTTCCATAGTGTTGAAGCTCACCTCTTACAATATAGTGAAGAATCACGAGACAAAAACAGTAGCTTGCGACGTGATATTGCGTCGGGGGGAGCATTTACAAATTGTTGGACCAAACGGTATCGGAAAAACAACTCTGCTAGAGTCACTTGCATCTGGTCATGCAGACGGTGAGGAAGTGTCGCCAGGAGTGACTATTGGGTACTATCGTCAAGACTTTTCAAACCTTGATTTTGAGCAAACAGTCGCCGAGTGCTTGCTTAACACCATGGAGAAGAAAATAGAGCAAGACATGCGCGCACTTGCAGCCGGGTTCTTGCTAACATCAGATGTTATATACAGCAAAATTGGTCACTTGTCGGAGGGGCAGAAAGGTCTTGTAGCATTTGCGCGACTCGTGCTTCTCAAACCAGGGCTCCTTATTCTCGATGAGCCGACAAACCACATTAACTTTCGGCACATTCCTGTTATTGCAAAAGCACTTCATGACTATGAGGGTGCGATGATTCTTGTTTCTCACGTGCCTGAGTTCACTTCGAAAATCAGAGTCGATGAGGTGCTCGATTTGGAGCGAAAGAAATAAACAATAATTGCCGTAAGTAAGTTCGACTAGTGATATACTTGGCACATAATGGAATTCTTACTTTTCACTGTGGCGGCAACATTGCTTTTCTGGATTTCCTATGGTGCGCTCTTTGTGCTCATTCCTGCGTTCTTTAATAATGGAGCACTGGCGCGACCTGAGTTGCGTTCACTCTATTCACTGTTGCTTCTCGCCTCACTAAACATCCTTCTCAGTGCCCTTCAATTGCTCATACCTGAACCATTTTGGGCAAATCGGTTCCAGCACACCATGGGTGGTGTTGTTGCCTTTGTCATGGTGTATCTTGTTATTCGAGATACACACACGACGCTTACGCGATTACAATTCTTCGTTTTCGGCTTTTTGATTGTTACAGCTCTCGGTGTAGCCAACGAAATACTCGAGTTCTTCCTGCAACAAACAACCGGGCTCATCTTTACCGATGACATTTTTGATACGTGGTTAGATTTGTTCAGCAACACCAATGGAGCTATTATTGCCGGAGGATTGCTCACGTTGCTCATTCCACGAGGTGCATCACAAAAGCTTCCCGATAATGATCCCGCATCAAAGTATTACTACATACCCTAGCGCATGACGCCGCGAACTAAAAAATAAGCACTACACACGGGACCATCTTCCTATGTATGCATCGATAATCATCTTGGTCTTATTCTTCAGCTGGGTGCAACATCCGACACTTGTGTATGAGTACACCATTGTGTCAGAAAATGAAGAACAGCCGTATATCAGTAATGCTCCGCAAGAAATACAATTGCTTTTTGTGGGTGACATGATGTTTGATCGGACGGTTCGTCAGTATATGGAGCTGTACGGTGATACATATATTTTTTCCTGTATCAGCGATGAATTGCAACGATACGATGTGGTGATTGGTAATTTGGAAGGACCCATTACTTCGGAAGCTTCTGTAAGTTTTGGTGCATCGGTAGGGGATCCCAATAATACACGCTTTACGATGCCTTCCAGTACCGCAGCAGTGCTTGCACAACATAATATCCGTGCCGTTTCGCTCGCAAATAACCATATCAGAGACTTTGGAGATGGTGGTATACAAAGCACTCGCAAAGCGCTGGATGCGGCCGGTATTCAGTTCGTAGGCGACCCTAATGATTCCACAAATATCTCTACTGTTATGTCAGTTGGAGGCATCACTTTTGCGCTTGTCGGATTCAATGCGTTTTTTAATTCTTACGATGCCACTATTGAGCACATTGAACGCTATGCACCGCATATGCCCATTATTGTGTTTGCACATTGGGGAGACGAGTATGTTCCGACAAACGATCTTCAGCGACAGTGGGCAGATGCTTTTGTTGCTTCGGGTGCCGACGTGGTACTAGGTGCCCACCCGCATGTTGTGCAACGCGTAGAGTATATTGGTGCAGTGCCGGTTTACTATTCACTTGGGAATTTTATTTTTGATCAATACTGGAATGATGCAGTTACGCAGGGGCTTATGGTCGCGGTCACTCTATCGCAAGCCGGTCTCATTGAGACAAAAACGATACCCGTACGATTAGGAACAGATAGGCGAACGTGTGTTGATGAAATCGTCGGTGCTGAGGTGTAGTGATATACTGCGTACGCATGTTTTATTTTGCGTTATTCATCGGAATACTTATTGGTGGTGAAATTGTGCTCGTTCCTGCGCTATATAGTGCATTCGCAACAAATTTGAGTGTTTGGACAGTGATTGGAATATCATTGCTTGCGACGATAGTTGCGGACAGTGCGTGGTACAGCATTGGACGCTTTGTGCCATATGAACGAGTAACTCGCCTTCCGCTTATTCGCACACAGAAGCAGCGGATTGACACATTTGGTAGTTTTTTTGATGTACATGCGGGGCGCATTATATTTACCTCAAAATTTATTTATGGAACACGTGTTGCCGTGCAACTGAGCTCTGGTATTCGTGACATTGAATATTTACGGTTCATTGTTCCTAGTGTCAGTGGTACCTTTCTGCTCACAGCAATCCTTGCGGGAATTATTTGGTTTACGCGAACGAGTCTCGGTTCACTTGAGGGAAATACCTACTACATCCACATCACGTTTGCAGTAGTTGTTGCACTCATTGTCATACTTCATATTCTTGCACAAAAGGTGATTTCACGGTTTTGGTCACTGAACTGAGTGAATGATATTGACTTCTAAAATGAAGTACGGGAGGATACCCGCTGCGTTCTTTTTGGGAGGCACTAATGACTGCTGGAGAATGGGTATTTCTACTCGGGGCGATCACTATTGGGACATTAACTGTCTCAACGGTATTGCTGAGCGCGAGCGACTGGGCGGCAGCACGCAGAGGCGAGACAGTGGAACGACATCTGTGCATCAATCTCTTCGTTGAGGGGGTACTTATTGCCGTGACTGTCAGTTTTGGTTTCGGATACGTGTACGCACCAGCACTTGCTAGCATATCGCTTAGCACCAATGAAATTTTGGACAGCACGCTGTACGTAGTGCTTGCTTTTGGATGCGCAGTTGCTGCAAACCTTGCGATCCAGTGGCTTATTGTCCGTCTCTTCCCAAAATTTGTATTTTTGGGTAAGAAATAATTACAGGTCCGGCAGTAGCGTGTTGCCGGACCTGTCTTGTTTGACATATCTATTTGCATGGAGCAATCTCTCGATTCGTCTATCCCAGCAGGAGACATTGAACAATGTGGTATACAGTGGAATGGCTCTTCGACAAAGAGGGTAACGAAAAGCACGGGCGAACAGGTACTGATAGAGTTGAAGCTGCTGGGCTGGAACACGCCGAGCAAGTGGCACAAGCCAGGGCAGCATCGGTGCTATTTGGGAGTACGTATCTCAAAGAGCATTTTCTGATACTTTCAGTAGTCTCGTTCAGCCAGACCTGAGCCAACACCCGCACGGGTGTTGGCTCTTTTATTATTAGTGACATATACTTCTTACATGATTTGGGAACGATTCATTAAAAAACGCGAGGCACCGACTGAGAAAATTGTTGCAGCGGCAATACAGTATCGCTCGAATACCGGCATTGAAATTTTCCAAGGCCAAACACATCAAGAAGCAGTTGAGATGCTCGAGCGAAAATATCCGGAGTGGGCAGCCGAAGACTATGAACGATATGAGGACGGATTTCTCACGGACACCAAGCGATTTGTTGGAAAAAAGGAGGCTGGAAAAATTGCGCGTGCTGCGGGCCAGCTAGATCATTTGTCCGACGAACAGAAAAAAGAAGCTACGGGTCTACTGCACACATTCGATACCCCGTTTCCGTTGAGGGATTCCGAAATCAAATAGTGTATGGAAACGGCCTCACGATCGTCTACGCGCATATGACAAACCGCATTTATATACCCGCGATAACCGTTGCGATTTGTGTACTGTTGATTCCCGGGACAAGTTCTGCTGCCGGGGTCTTGGAGATATCGGGTTGGATTCCATACTGGCGCTCTGAGGCAGGTGTGCAAAGCGCGATCAAAAATATTGACGTCTTTACCGAGGTCAACCCCTTTCTATACACGGTAAAAAGCACCGGAGAGCTCTATCAAGCAGACGCGCTCACTGATGCGGAGTGGCAGCGTTTAAAGGCGGAAGCTGCTGCAAGAAACGTTCGATTTATACCAACAATCATGTGGAGTGGTTCTGATGCAATACACGACATCTTGAGTGATCCTACAAAGCGTCGTGCACATATACAATCAATAACACGTGAAGTGTATACACATGATCTTGATGGTATCGATATCGACTACGAAGGAAAATATGCAAAAACACGACCCTACTTCTCGCTTTTCCTAAAGGAGCTTGCTGATGCAATCGGATACGACCGTTGGATTATGTGTACGATTGAATCACGTACACCGCTTGATTCACGATATTCAACTCCTGAGTCGATTCCAGCTGATATTGAATATGCAAATGACTTTACCGAAATAAATAAGTATTGTGACCGTGTTCGGATCATGGCGTATGACCAAGGACGAATCGACTTGAAGCTTAACAACCAAAAAGGGGATCCGTATATACCTGTTGCAGACACTGACTGGGTTGAGAAAGTGATGCGTCTGATTGCGCAGGAGGTTGAACCAAGTAAATTGGTGCTTGGTGTAGCAACGTATGGATACGAATATGACACGTTCTATGAAGGCAGTATGCTACGGTACTCACGGCTATGGTCATTTAATCCGGGGTATGTTGACGAGGTTCGTGCGGCAGTGCCAGGCATTGAGCCCGTTCGCAACAGTGCCGGAGAACTGTTTTTGTCATACCCAGCTTCACAATCGCCCGACCCAGTCATTCCATTGCCACAGGCAACACGTGTGATGTCATGGAGCGATGCGGAAGCGGTGCGGCAAAAGTTTGAACTCGCACAAGAACTAGGACTCAAAGGCGTTGCCATTTTTAAGGTGGATGGTGGGGAAGACCAAAAACTCTGGAACGTAGTGCCTGGTTACAGTATCGGAAGTACCGCAACGACACTACACACGCCAAACTCCACAGCACAAACAAACACTACCGCACACACAAGTTCGCCAAATACGAAAACTACAGTAACCATTCCTGACACAAACCTTGAGTATGGCATGCGTACCGAAGCAGTGCGTTCATTGCAGCAATTTCTAAATCAAAAGGGCTTTACTGTTGCGACAACCGGTGGCGGCTCTCCAGGAAACGAAACTATATTCTTTGGACCCGCCACACGTGCAAGCCTTATTCGCTTCCAAAAAGCGCATAAGATAGCACCTGCAGTCGGCTATTATGGCCCTATTACTCGTGCAACAATGCATACACTCGAATAAACTTGTTATACTATCGCATATGCCACAACGAACCGGACACATACTTGCACTTATTGGAGTTGCTATTGTACTTGGCTTTGGATTCTGGTACGTACTCACTGCACAAACATCACTCACTAGCGGTGGAGATTATGATGTATGTGCACAAGTCATCACAGATGCACGAAACCCAGATACTGGGGAAGTACGAACCTTCCCGACACCATGTGATGTTCCAGACGGATGGGATACACTCGAAACTGATAGAGAATTCTTTACTCGCAATGGTGAAGAGTGGCAGCGGTATCGCAATGATGACCTCGGATTACGCTTTGAATATCGCATCACTCCGGAGGGCTACTTGCTCGTCGAGCAAGACGAGTTACAAGTTCCAAGCGACACGCTCATTGAATATGTTTCGCTATTCGATCGGAAAGAGTACGCAGCACTCCTTGAGAGCACTGAGGCACGCGAAGGTCCACCAGCAATTTCGATATTGGTCTTTGAGAATCCGGACGCACTCACGGCACGAGAGTGGATTGAGGCGGAGCGAATTCTTTCAAACATCCAACTCGTGCAGGGTGACATCAGGACGTACACCATCAGTGGTGTAGATGCCATTCGATATACCACTGACGGTTTGTATACGAACGATACCATTGTTGCTGAAAATAATGGGCGTATATATATGATTTCAGGCTCGTATGCACAGGAAGATTCGTCAATTCGTGAGGACTTTCTTGATATGCTTATGCACTTCTCGCTCTACTAACGGTGAGATATTAGTAGCTTAATTATACGTTGAAGTATGTTTATGAAATTTCGATCACATAATGCGACGGTGGTTGCTGTTGTGCTTGGTATCGCATTGGTTGTTGGTTTATTGACGCTCGGTTTCTTCGCACTCAATGCATACATATATGACGAGAAGCAAGCAACGAACGAGACGATGGAGCCATATCGCGCGACGCTCACGGGTGAGTATGTGTGCATACCATTAAAGAACGATGTTGATGTGGTTGGGATTGGTGAGTGTGTATATGGCATCCAGATTGATGATGGTAGCTACTACGCCATTGACTTTATGTTGGTATCGCAGTCCGTCCCGGTTATTGAACTTGGTGACATAATTACCGCGAACGGTTTGGTGACCCCAATAGAGCGGCTCAGTGCTGATACATGGCAGCGGTACAACGTCGTCGGTATCTTTTCTGCGACTGATTCTGTCGTCGTTGAAGGAAAGACAGTAACCGATGAGCTGTTGGTGCTTGATCAGCCACAACCGGACGACACGATTACATCACCGCTGACCATCACCGGCGAGGCACGCGGCTATTGGTTTTTTGAAGCGTCATTCCCTGTGGTGCTTACTGACTGGGATGGACGAATCATTGCGGAAACCTACGCACAAGCACAAGGGGACTGGATGACAGAGGATTTTGTCCCGTTCACCTCAACCGTAACTTTTGAGAGTCCGTACAAGGCGGGTGATCCTGAGTTTATGCGCCGTGGTACTCTGATACTACAGAAAGATAATCCATCAGGGCTTCCTGAAAATGACGCCGCACATGAAATTACGGTGTGGTTTGCTGAGTAGTCGCAAAGTTGGCAGTTGATAGATGTACCAAGGGAATAGTGCATGGGTTATAGTGGATAGTTGCGACGACGCTGAATCAGCAGCCTAAACCACCAAAACGGGCCCGTT
>DFRR01000006.1:21729-39933 GCA_002378745.1 Patescibacteria group bacterium UBA3458
AACGGGCCCGTTTTGGTGGTTTTCTGCGTTTAAAGAGTTCTGAGAGTGCACATCAACTACGTTGACACTATTGATATTTCTTGCATAATGCGAATGCACAGGAAAGGAGGTCAACATGATCAAACTTGTGCGAACTTTGTTCGTTCTCATCCCGTTGGCGTTCGCCTTCCCGGCGTTCGCTGACTTCACCGGTCCGGGCGGGGGTCCGCCTGGTGGCGGAGGCCCTATCGGTGGCGGTGGTTCTGGCGGCGGCGGTTCCGGTGGCGGAAGCTCCGGGGTCGTCAATTCGTCTGAGCAAGCTATCAGCAACAGCGCCATCGTCATTGGCAGTCTCGCATCTATGGCAGGAAGTGCAGTGCTCGACGATGACGTCGTCGATGTCGGAAGTTTCGTGCAATACAGCCTGGTTCCGTGTGCCGCTTCCGGTGGTGCCGTGTACTTGGTGGTTGCATCCGGCGGCGCAGCAACTTCTGCTGTGATCGTCGGCGTGGTGGTCTACTATGCAGGGAGGTATTTTCTCGAAATCTTCCCGCCCCACGCATCCTTCCGGCCGACACTTATCGGCAAATATCCGCACCTCAGCGACGCGGAAATCCAGTTTCGGTGCAGCGAAATTCGCAAGAATCGCTACCGCAGCTGCGAATACGAGATCCCCGGCATTACGGTGCCGTGAGATAGAACGAGCAAAGAAGCGGCGACTCGCAAGAGTCGTCGCTTTCTTTTACACATAGAGAATTGAGGTGTCTCTGATATACTACCCAACACTAACAAGTTAATTTGTATGAAGGGAATATATCTACTTGCTATTGGAATTATCATTATTTCGCTTATCGGTGGACTCTATGTGACGTTTACTGATACCGACAAAACAAACAGTATGTCAGACACCACACAATCAATGCCTTACGAAGCTAATAACACAAATGATGCCGATACACCTGACGCGGCAGCTACGTCATCGTCAGTGACTGCAGTCATGCAAACCAATCTCGGCGATATTACGCTCGAACTCGATGCAGCTCACGCGCCCAATACCGTTGCAAACTTTGTTAATCTCGCACGGTCCGGCTTTTACAATGAGATAAAATTTCATCGAGTCATTGCCGGATTCATGATTCAAGCCGGTGACCCGCTCTCGAAAGACGATTCAATGATGCAACGTTGGGGTACCGGTGGACCGGGCTACACGTTCCCAGATGAGATTCACGCCGAGAATCACAATGTTGTTGGTACTATCTCAATGGCAAATGCGGGACCCGACACCAACGGAAGTCAGTTTTTCATTAACGTAGCAGACAATAACTTCCTCGACACTAAGCATACTGTTTTCGGACGCGTTGTTGATGGAATGGACGTTGTACGAGCAATCGCCGCAACAGAGACCGGGCCAAATGACCGACCAGTCTCTGCAGTCATTATTACCGGAGTTGAAGTGCGCTAGCACTTTCTCGTATGTACCGTTTTGCAGCCGCATTCTTTACCATAGGTATCGCACTTTCGAGTTTTGCGGTTCCTGCATCATTGGCAGTTGCGCAGACAACGAGTGATGAGCGTGTTTCGGTACATGTATTTAAACGCGAGGATTGTACATACTGTAAAGCCGAGGCAAAGTTTCTTGAAACACTCTCCACTGAGCGACCTGACTTGCAGTTTACTATTGTTTGGCATGACGTCGTGACCGACGAAAATGCAAACGCGCTATATCAGCAAATCACTACACTTAAGCGCGTACCACGCATCACACCGATTACTATCGTCAGCGATACGCTCATTCAAGGTTTTGATGCACCTGAAACAACCGGTGCACGTATTATTGATGCAATTGAACGTGCACATGAAGTAGGTGAGTTGCCACTTAGCGAGTTTACTGCCGGCACAACGACGATTGAGGGAAGCTCTGAAGCAGGATGCGAAAGTGGTGATGTATGTCTTCCCGGTGTAAGTATTGGTGAGTTTAGCTTCAAGTTACCGTTCTTAGGAGTTGTTGACTTACGGACATTTTCACTTACCACGCTTGCCGTTGTACTCGGACTGGTTGATGGATTTAATCCATGTGCCATGTGGGTGCTCATTACATTTCTTCTTGTATTGCTTCAGCTCGGTGATCGGAAGCGTATGCTACAAATTGCCGGGTTGTTCATTCTTGCCGAGGCAGTCATGTATGCATTGATTCTGAATGTGTGGTACTCGGCATGGGACTTCGTTGGCCTTGATCGCATTGTGACACCGCTCGTTGGCCTGCTGGCGATTGGTGGAGGTACATACTTCTTATATAAGTATTACAAAAGCCGTCAGGCACTGGTGTGTGACGTCGCAAGTTTGCACACACAACAAAACATTCAGTCACGCATCAATGCTATTGCCAGCGCACCACTTACACTCGCTGCAATTGGGGGGATTATCGCCATTGCCTTTTCGGTAAATATTATTGAATTTGCATGCTCGGTAGGTATTCCGCAAGCATTCACAAAAATTCTTGAACTCAACAATCTCACATTCCTTCAAACACAATGGTATACATTCCTCTACATTGCATTCTATATGTTTGACGACCTTATCGTTTTTGGACTCGCATTCTTTGGTATGAAGAAAATCCACTCTGCCGAAAAATACTCACGCGCGTCATTACTTATTGGTGGTGTACTGATGCTCGTACTTGGTGTATTGCTTACATTCATACCAAACGCGCTTACCTTTTAGCGTATGAAGCAAGAAGCGGCACTCACTATTCTCAAAACAGGAAGAAATGTATACCTCACCGGTGCTGCTGGTTCCGGCAAAACGTACGTACTCAATAGATATATTGAATATTTGCGCACGCATAACGTCAGTGTCGGCATTACGGCATCGACCGGCATTGCGGCGACGCACTTGGGCGGCATGACCATTCACTCGTGGTCAGGTATCGGTATTAAAGAGTATTTGAGTGAGTGGGACTTAGACGCACTCTCGCAGCGCCAGCCACTCGTAAAGCGCTTGGAGCGGACACAAGTATTGCTTATTGATGAAGTGTCCATGCTTCGCCCAGAGGTATTAGATATGGTTGATGCTGTCGCTCGTACATTGCGGCGAAATGATACGCCCTTTGGCGGCATGCAGGTAATTCTTTCCGGCGACTTCTTTCAGTTGCCGCCTGTTGTGCGCTCGAGTGACGAAGATGCGTTTGCTGATTCTTCGCGTGCGTGGCAGGAAGGAGATTTCCGCGTATGCTACCTTACTGAGCAATATCGCCAAAACGATGATGCACTCACTGCCATTTTGAACGATATTCGAGATGGTGAAATTTCCGTATCATCACGCGAAGCGCTTGAGTCACGTATGGGCGATAACGTGCAGCGCATTCCCGATGCTGTTGTGCTGCACACTCACAATGACAATGTTGACGCACGAAATGTGGAAGAATTGCACAAGATAGAGGGTACTGCCGTGACGTATGAAATGATTTCATCCGGACGTGGAAACCTTGTGGAAACACTTAAGAAAAGTGTGCTGGCACCTGAACTGCTCACTCTTAAAGTTGGCGCACGTGTCATGTTTGTTAAAAATAGCCCGGATCAAGAATATGTAAACGGAACACTTGGAGAGGTTATTGATGTTGATGGTGAATATCCAAAAGTGCGAACACATAATGGAAAGGTGATTACCGCATACCCAGTGTCTTGGGAAACGACCGATGATGGTAAAGTGCTTGCAGCTGTTACGCAGGTACCATTACGGCTTGCATGGGCGATTACTGTTCATAAGAGCCAAGGAATGAGTCTTGATGCAGTCGAGGTTGATCTGTCGCGAGCGTTCACTCCCGGACAAGGATATGTTGCACTATCACGTGCTCGCACACTTGATGGACTCGTACTTACCGGGCTCAATGCAATGGCATTACAGGTACATCCGTACGTAGGAATTCGAGACGCACAGTTACAGGCTGAATCTGACCAATGGGAGCGTGTGGTTGCTAAGTTTTCGAATGAGAAGGTAGCATCACTGCATCAGGAATTTATTACACGAGTTGGAAACTCGGCACCGGCAGAGACAACACAGACACCGCGAACCCCGACACATGTACAAACCTTACAACTTCTTGAGGAAGGGAAGTCGATTGCCGAAATCGCTGAAGCTCGGAGCCTCACACCCGGAACGATTATCGGGCATATTGAGAAACTACATGCACAAGGTACAACGGCAGCACTTACGCATATACAACCCGAAGCATCATTGCTTGCAGACGTAGCACAGGCTGCAAAGGCGCTGAAAACACCGTCACTCTCTGCATTGCATCGCAAGCTGAAGGGCAAATATGAGTATGATGAACTACGTCTGGCGCGTTTATTTATTGGAGAGTAGGATACACACTATGACAGTATTTATTGATGGCAAAGCATTGGCAAGGGAAATAGAGACTGAATTGGCGGAGCAGATACGTCATCTACCAGTCTCGCCACGTTTGGCGATTATTATCGTTGGTGACAACTCGGTAACGGAGAGCTTCGTAGCCGTAAAGAAGCGGTTTGCAGAGGCGATTGGTGTTGCATGGATAGAAAAACGATTTCCGGAGAACGTAACTACCGAAACGCTTATTGCTTCAATACAAGACGTCGCACCGCATGCAGACGGCATCGTGGTGCAGCTTCCATTACCACAACAGGTAGACACCACCGCAGTACTTGAAGCAGTTCCTCCGACAATGGATATTGATGTACTCAGTGACACTGCGTTTGATGCGTTTCGAAGCGAGACCAGTGACTTTGTACCCCCGGTCGCCGGTGCCATTATCCGTATGCTGGAAGCCTATGACATTGCGATACATGCGGTACCCGTCACCGTCATTGGAAAGGGACGGCTCGTCGGATTACCAACGAAGATATTACTTGAGCGTCTCGGTGCAAACGTTCGTGTCGTTGACACACAAACACCGCAAACACTCCGCAGCCAACTCCTGAATGATGCAGACATTATTATCTCCGGAACCGGAGTGCCAGGATTGCTACAGCCAGACATGATTCACGATGATGTTGTGCTCATTGATGCCGGGACGTCGAGTGCGCGTGGTGCTGTGGTGGGTGACATCGATCCAGACTGCTTTGTGCGCGCATCACTTGTTGCAAAGACACCAGGTGGCGTTGGTCCGGCAACAGTCGCAATGCTATTTAAAAACCTTGTTTCCGCAGTTCGGAGTAAATGTGCATAACTGCTATTCATGAAGGTTTTTGTAGTACTATTTTTGTAACGATATGAAGAAACTCTCACAGAACGAAGGCATTGCAGTTGTGGTAGCACTGGCAACGGTTGTTGTGTTTTTACCGGCAATTTTCACAGCTACGACAACATTAGATAATCATATTGGAACTTCCGCGGAAACACTTTCGGGGGACGCTGCGCACTATCTAACTGAACAAACTCTGAAAGATTTTGAAGTGACTGATATCGTCTCGGGAGACGGAGCGACCGCTACCTTTGGAGACACTATATATATTCACTACGTTGGCACACTTTCTGATGGAACCGTGTTTGATACGTCAACAGGTAACGACGAACCCTATTCATTTGTACTTGGTGAAGGGGAAGTGATTACCGGTTGGGATCTCGGTTTGGTGGGCATGCGCGAGGGCGGCACACGACATTTGATGATTCCGGCTGCGCTTGCGTATGGTAAGCAAGAACTCACTGATATTGATGGCAACGTGGTAATTCCGAGTGGTTCAACCTTACTGTTTGACGTTATATTGGTACACGTAGAAAAGGCTCCTGCTGAGGAATAAAGGCTGTATTGAAATATACTAAATCACCAAAACGGGCCCGTTTTGGTGATTTCTCGTATTTTAAAAGGTTGTGAGCACTGCATTTCTGCCGTACAGTAGTGGAGTGAAGAAGCAACAAACATTCAATCTTAAGAAGCCCTATGAGCCCGCTGGAGACCAACCAGCGGCTATTGCTGCACTCACCAAAGGTGTTGAGGCGGGGACACGCCATCAGACGCTACTTGGTGCAACAGGAACCGGAAAAACCTACACGGTGGCGAACGTCATTCAAAATACCGGCAAAACAACGCTTGTAATCGCCCACAACAAGACGCTGGCGGCGCAACTGGCAGCTGAGTTTCGTGAGTTTTTTCCTGAAGACGAGGTGCACTACTTTGTATCATATTATGACTTTTACCAACCAGAGGCATACGTTGCTATCACCGATACCTATATTGAAAAAGAAGCGCAAATAAACCAAGAGATTGATCGGCTTCGACACGCAACCACACAGGCGTTGTTGACGAAGAAAAACGTAATTGTGGTTGCATCAGTCTCGGCAATTTATGGTTTGGGTAGCCCGGAAGAATACGCAAAAGTGATTCTCAATATGCGTGTTGGTGCAACGTACACACGTGCAACGCTCGTGCGTGAGTTGGTAGACATGTACTTCACTCGTGTTGCCGGTGATTTAACAGCAGGTACCTTCCGTGCACTGGGTAACACCATTGAGGTAATGCCTTCGAACGAAGAAGTTATTTTCCGTCTACATTTCACCGGCAACACCATTACGAAGATTGAGCGCATCGACCCAATCACCCGAGCTATTCAAGCTGAAGAAGCACATGTGTCACTGTTCCCGGCGAAGCACTTCGTCACCCCGGACGATGTAAAAGAACAAGCACTGAAAGATATTGAGGCAGAGCTCAAGGAGCAACTCGCTCTGTTGCGACGTGCAGGTAAGGAGCTCGACGCCGAACGCCTCAGTCGTCGTACACGCCAAGACATCGCGTTGATTCGGGAAATTGGTTACTGCAACGGTATTGAAAACTATTCGCGACATTTTGACCGTCGCAAGGCAGGCGAGGCACCGCACACGCTACTTTCGTACTTTCCTCGAAAAGAAGACGGCACTCCCGACTTTTTGACAGTTATTGATGAGTCCCACGTTACATTGCCGCAAATAGCCGGTATGCAGGCGGGTGACCGTGCACGCAAAGACGTACTTGTGGAGTACGGATTCCGTTTGCCAAGTGCACGAGATAACCGACCACTTAACTTTGAAGAATTCGAAGAGCGAGTCGGGGAAACATTGTATGTGAGCGCAACTCCCGGAACATACGAATTCGAACACAGCAGCACTCCGGAGTGTCCACTCCACACCGACTACAAGCTAAACAAAGGAGTTGAAGAGCTCCTCAATGCGCCACATCCGGCAAGCTGTAATGTGGTTGAGCAGATTATTCGACCGACCGGTCTGGTTGACCCGGAAGTTGCCGTTCGCCCGGTTGTTTCGAAGGGCGAGTATCCCGGGCAGGTGCAAGACTTTATTACTGAAGCACAGGCAGTAACTGAACGTGGCGCGCGTTCACTCGTAACAGTACTTACAAAAAAGATGGCAGAAGATCTTTCTGCATTCCTTCGTGACGTGAACGTCCGTGCTGAGTACATACACAGTGACATAAAGACTGTAGAGCGTATACAGATTCTCACTGACTTCCGTCGTGGTGAGTTCGATGTGCTCGTAGGGGTAAACCTGCTTCGTGAGGGGCTCGACTTACCTGAGGTAGAGCTTGTCGGTATCCTGGACGCCGACAAAGAAGGCTTCCTGCGTAGCGATACCTCACTCATTCAAACCATTGGACGCGCAGCTCGAAACGTTAATGGGCGCGTTATTCTCTACGCTGACACACTTACCGGCTCAATGGACAGGGCGCTCAAAGAAACAACACGGCGACGAGCAAAGCAAGTTGCGTACAACAAAGCGCACGGCATTACGCCGCAAACAATCAAAAAACAGATACGAGATATCTCTGAGTCATTTGTGAAGAGTCACACCAAGGCGGTTGCACGTATGGCCGAAATGGATGCAGCAACAGCCACCACCGCTGCACAGCGAAAGAAGCTTATTACCCAAAAGCGCAAGCAGATGTTGGAAGCAGCAAAGGAGCTAGACTTCGAAACCGCAGCGCTTCTGCGAGACGAGCTGAAGCTTTTGGAGGAACGAGGGAAGTAGCGTATAGTATGCATGCAACCCCTGCCCCCATGCAGGGACGTATATGTATATATGGAGGATAAAATAGTTGTTAAAGGGGCGCGTACCCACAATTTAAAGAATATTACGGTTGAAATGCCACGTAACAAAATGGTGGTGATTTCCGGACTCTCCGGTTCGGGAAAGTCATCACTGGCGTTTGATACCATTTTTGCGGAAGGCCAACGACGCTACGTTGAGTCGCTCAGTGCGTACGCTCGACAATTTTTGCGTCAGATGCAAAAACCGGATATTGATGAAATTACCGGGCTCTCACCGGCTATTTCTATTGATCAAAAGTCCCGTTCGAACAACCCACGTTCAACCGTTGCAACTATCACCGAGATTTATGACTATCTCCGTGTGCTGTATGCGCGCGTCGGGCACCCACACTGTCTTAAATGTGACCGTCCAATTCATAAGTTAAGCAACGAAGAGATTCTTAACACCATCAAGAAATTAGTTACCGGTACAACCAAAGATTCGAAAAAGATACTTGGTGTCTCGGTTGATTCAGCAAAAATACAGTTGTACGCACCAGTAGTTATGGGGCGTAAAGGCGAGTACTACCAACTCTTATACGACATGCTCGACAAAGGATATGAACGTGCACGCGTCGATGGTAAAGAAGTGAGTTTGCGTGAGCGAATAACCCTTACCAAAACAAAAAAGCACGATATTGATATCTTGATTGACGAAGTATTTGTCACTGAATTCACTGATGACAAAAAGGGGACTGAAGAGCGCATTGCTGAAGCTATTGAGCGAGCATTACATGAAGCAGACGGCTTAATGCGGGTCATCGATCCAACCGGCACAGAGCACATCATTTCAGCGAAGTTTATGTGTCCGTACGATGGATTCTCATTCCCTGAGGTAGAACCGCGGCTGTTTAGCTTTAACTCGCCATATGGTGCCTGTGAAGAATGTAAAGGGCTTGGTACCAAGCATTTCTTTCTTGATGACCCATGTGAAGTTTGTAACGGTGCACGACTCCGTAAAGAGGCACTCCATGTGTTCTTGGGAGACGGAAAGAACCGCAAAAACATTGTGGAGCTCGCGAGTCTTTCGATAACCGAGGCACAAGATTTCTTTATTGAGCTTGAACTAACGGAAACCGAAAAGGAAATCTCAAAAGTTATCGTAAAAGAAATTACTGACCGTTTGCAGTTTATGCTTGATGTCGGTATTGCGTACTTGGCACTCGACCGACGAGCAAACACACTCTCGGGAGGTGAGGCACAGCGTATTCGATTGGCGAGTCAACTCGGTAGCGGTCTGGTAGGTGCGATGTACGTGCTTGATGAACCAACCATTGGACTACACCAGCGCGACAACGATCGCCTCATAAAGACCTTGACCAACTTACGTGACCTCGGCAACACCATCATTGTTGTTGAACACGATGAAGACACTATTTTCGCTGCCGACTACCTCATCGATATTGGTCCTGGTGCCGGCACGCATGGTGGCAATGTCGTTGTTTCCGGCTGGCTGGAAGAGCTGCTTGCAGCAAAAACAAACAAAAACAAATCAGCAACGCTGGCATACCTTCGTGGTGAGAAAAAGATAGAGATTCCAGAAAAACGACGTGATGCAAACAAAGGCGCACTTATGATTCGCGGCGGCAAAAAGTTCAGCATTAAGAACCTTAGTGTAGATGTACCGCTTGGGCGACTCGTTGCCATTACCGGAGTGTCGGGTTCGGGGAAGTCTACGTTTATGTACGAAATATTGCATGAAAATCTTCGCGCGCGGTTTGATAAGAAGTATCGCAGTGCAAAAGTATACAACTGCGCACGATTTTCCGGCACTGAGTACATCACGCGTTCTATCCTCATCGACCAGTCACCAATTGGCCGTACACCGCGCTCAAACCCGGCAACGTATACCGGTGCGTTTACGCACATTCGCGATTTGTTTGCCGAAACATCAGAAGCACGTGCACGCGGCTGGAAGCCGGGACGCTTTAGCTTCAACGTTAAAGGTGGGCGCTGCGAAGCATGTCAAGGAAACGGTATGATTGCCGTTGAAATGCACTTCCTGCCAACCGTCCATGTAACGTGCGACGTCTGCTTGGGTAAGCGGTTCATGAAGGAAACACTTGAAGTAGAGTACAAAGGCAAAAACATTAACCAAGTACTCAATATGACCATTGAGGAAGGACTCAATTTCTTTCAGGATATCCCGGGTATCTACGACCGTCTCAAATCACTCAACGATGTGGGACTCGGCTATCTACAGCTCGGACAAAGTGCAACGACACTTTCAGGAGGTGAGGCACAGCGCGTGAAAATTGCATCAGAGCTGTATCGCCCAGGCACCACAAAGACGATGTACTTGCTCGATGAGCCGACGGTAGGACTCCACTATGACGACGTGGCAAAGCTCATTGAAATTCTTCAGGAATTGGTGCGACGTGGAAACAGCGTAGTATTGATTGAACACAACATGGACGTCATTAAGTCAGCCGACTACATTCTGGATTTTGGTCCGGAAGGGGGAGACGAAGGTGGGGAACTCATTGCGAAAGGAACACCGGAGGAAGTTGTAAAAGTGAAGGGTTCTCACACTGCGAAGTACCTTGCAAAAGTGTTGAAGCAAAAATAAAAGAGGCGACATTAGTCAGCCGCCTCTTGCACCTTGCTTTCTTTCTCTGTCAGTTTCCCAATGTACCGAAAGTACATATTTTTCCGAAAAAAGAGTACATCCCAACGAGGATCGTCATCTCTGGGAGAATCTTCATTGAAAAAAAGACAGAAAACTTCCTTAGCAAGGTGTGCACAGAAGCGAGTGTCATACTTGCACGGGGTAGTCTGCTTTGCGCAACAGCTACCATATACCGTGCGGGTAGTCAGGTGTAGAAGTTTCTTCTGTGCGGGCGTTAATTTCTTTTGAAACGGCTTAAGAACCACCATTTCGCACCGCCTTTCCTTGCCAGGAGGGTTGAGAACACTCTAAAATTCAAGAGTATCTTAATCACAGCAAAATAGCAAATAAACGTCTCTACATCTTGTCGCGATGTCACTTGCGAGGCATAGTAGTAACCACATATGCAGAAAAAAGATGTTGCAAAGCTAAAACTACCGGATACGCCGGGTGTATACATATTCCGTGATGCTCGACGGCGTATATTGTATGTGGGCAAGGCAACATCGCTTCGTGCTCGTGTACGCAGTTACTTTAATACAAACATCAGCGAGGGGCGCGGTCCGCTCATTGTGAAAATGCTCGAGGAGGCTCGCACCGTCGACTACCAACAAACAGACTCAGTGCTTGAAGCACTCATTTTGGAGGCGAACCTCATCAAAAAGCATCAGCCAAACTACAATACGAAAGAAAAGGACAATAAAAGTTTTAACTACCTGGTTATTACCAACGAAATATTTCCGCGTGTGCTCGTCGTGCGTGGGCGGGAGCTCTTTACCGCATGGAAAGAAAAGGACGCAAAATATGTGTTCGGCCCATTCCCGAGTGGCAGCTCACTCAAAGAAGCACTCACCATTGTGCGGAAAATATTGCCATTCCGCGACAGCTGCTTGCCTGCGCAGGCAGGCACGCCGGCCTCGGAGTCAACGCAGTCAAAACCGTGTTTTAATCGACAAATCGGACTTTGTCCCGGTGTGTGTTCGGGCGAAATATCTCGCGAAGAATATGCGTCTCGCATACGCGATATTCGTATGTTGTTTAGTGGGAAGAAGGACGCACTGATACGTACGCTCGAAAAAGAAATGAAAGCTGCTGCCAAACGACAAGAGTTTGAGCGCGCACAAGAGAAAAAGCAGCAGATATTTGCACTGCAACACTTGCGAGAGACAGCACTACTCGGTAGTGAATATAAAGTATCATCCGGTGGCGGAACCGAGCGTATCGAAGCATACGACGTGGCGCACATTAGTGAGACAGCGCGTGTGGGTGTCATGACGGTTATTGAAGACGGCGCACCTTCGAAATCACAGTATCGAAAATTCACTATTCGAACCGCAGAAAAGGGCGATATTGCAGCGCTCGAAGAGATACTACGTCGTCGATTTGAACACAACGAATGGCGTCTACCGAGTATTATGGTGCTTGACGGAGGTGTTGCTCAAAAAAATGCGGCACAACGAGTACTTGATGAATATGGCTACAAAATTCCACTTGTAAATGTCGTTAAGAATGAACGTCACCGTGCCGCGCGCATCGTGGGAAACCAGCCATTGATAGAAAAATGGGAAAAGCAGATACTACAAGCAAACAGTGAAGCGCATCGTTTTGCGGTGACATTCCACCGAAATGTGCGTCGAAAGGGGCTTCGATAGCATATGATACACTTCTAGGCGTATGATTCAGTTTCAAGAGCAGGTGCCGCTTGCACCATACACAACATTTCAACTCGGCGGCGATGCCCGTTATTTTGCTGATATAACTAATGCAGCTGACCTTGGCATTGCACTCGACTACGCCGAAACGCGCAACCTCCCGTTTGTCATTCTCGCCGGTGGCAGCAACGTCCTTGTCTCAGACACCGGTTTCGACGGGCTTGTGATACATATTGGGTTTAAAAAATACTCTATCGACGCAGATTCAGGCATTGTGCGTGCTGAGGCCGGCGCGTCGCTCATGGAAGTGATCGAGGCAGCCGCTCAAAGTGGACTCACCGGCATGGAAGCAATGTATGGCATTCCCGGCACCGTTGGGGGCGCAGTACGCGGAAACGCAGGTGCCTTTGGTACCGAGGTGGTTGATGTACTCAGCGAGGTTACGGCATTGAATATTAGTACTCGTGAGATAAAGACATTCACGCATGAAGAATGCAATTGCACGTACCGGAGTTCATTTTTTAAGCGAAACCCTGAGTGGATAGTACTTTCGGCTACCTTCGCGTTGACACAAGACACGGATGGCAACGCGCTCAAACGAATACGGGAAACACTCGCGATGCGAAACGAACGTCAGATTCAGAACATTCGCTCAGCCGGTTCATTCTTTATGAATCCGACGGTACCAGAAGCACTCCAAACGCAGTTTCAAGACGAGAAGGGTGCACCATCGCATAACGGGCGTGTGCCGGCAGGATGGCTTATTGAGAAGGCCGGCTTTAAGGGGCAGTGTGTGAATGGTATTTGCACCGGGGAGCGCAGTGCCAACTACATCATCAACGATGGCGCCGGTAGTGCACAGGCAGTACTTGAACTCACCTCTGCGATACATGCAAAGATATTTACCGACTTTGGCATCACCTTACAACCGGAAATCACACAGATAGGCTTCTAAGCTTTGCACAGTACGTGATACACTAGTACACGTATGGCACGAATTAATGTTGGTGTACTCCGTGGTGGTCCTTCAAATGAGTATGAGGTCTCTCTGCTCACCGGTAGTGCAGTACTCGAACATTTACCGGAGGAGAAGTACAACACGAAAGACATTCTCATTTCCCGTGACGGTACTTGGCACACACGCGGTATGCAAACAACACCCGACCGCGCATTACGAGACATTGATGTGGTCTTCATTGCCCTTCATGGAGAATACGGTGAGGACGGTGCAGTGCAGCGCATTCTTGACACACACCGTATTCCGTATACCGGTTCGCGTGCGTTTGCCTCAGCTATCGCCATGGACAAAGGGCGTACCCGAGCACATATTGGCTCCCTTGAAGGTGTTCGCATGCCGGGACATGTCGTACTGCATTATGAGACGGTAGGACATTCACTCAAGCAAGCAGCACAGCAGGTGTTTGCGCAGCTTGGCCCGAGTTACATCGTAAAACCGCTTCGCGGTGGCTCGTCAGTGGGTATCGGTATCGCGCACTCAGTCGCCGATTTACCCGAAGTACTCGATGAAGTATTTGCCGCAACTGATGCAGTGATTGTCGAGCAATTTATACAAGGAAGGGAAGCGACATGTGGCGTTATCGAAGGATTCCGTGATGAGCCACTCTATGCACTGCCGCCGGTAGAAATACTTGTACCTAAAGGTCGTGGGCTGTTTGACTATACTGCAAAGTACGGCGGGTTCGTAACAGAGGAGTGCCCTGCAAACTTTGCTGATGAGGAAAAGGAACGTATTCAGCGCGCTGCACAGCGCGTGCACGAAGCACTCGGCTTAACGCATTATTCACGTTCAGACTTTATTGTGACACCAGCGGGGATTTATTTCCTTGAAGTGAATACGCTTCCCGGACTGACACCGACGTCACTCCTGCCAAGGTCACTCGAAGCAGTGGGTGTACCGTTTCCAGGCTTGCTTGATCACCTTATCACCCTTACGATGCAGAAATATGGCAACACTCGATAGCGCAGTACTCCAAGAATTTCTCCGCAACCATGCACAATGGGAGTTTTCAAGTGACGCAACTTCAATTGAACGTATCTTTCAGTTTCGTTCATACATGGAGGGCATCGATTTTGTAACAAAAGTTGCCCACATTGCCGAGGAGCTCGACCATCACCCGCAGATGATTGTAGACTGGGCAAAAGTGACCGTGCGTGCAAGTACGCACGATGCCGGTGGCACCGTCACCGAGAAGGACATTGCGCTTGCGGCAGCTATTGATGCAATGGTGTGATATATTTGCACTAGGTAGAGCAACAAGGGAGTCGAGCATGCCTACTTCTGAGGATGAAAAGTCCTTCTCGTACGCAGACTTGCTTGCGGATGATGAAATTGATCCCGAGCGAGCTAAAATCCTAAAGAATGCCGGGAAGATATCTGACGAGGAGTTCGTCCGCATACTCGAAAAGATTGCTCCCGGCAATCCGTATGCTGAAGATTTGCTGCGTGCGGCAAAAGATAAGGGGATTGGATGAGAATCCAATCCCCAAAGGCCCTCTTTCTTTTGAGGGCCTTTCCTTGTTGAAATTATCCCAGTTACTGCTAGAATATCGCAGTTGGGCCAGTAGCTCAGTTGGCTAGAGCGCCTCATTTGCACTGAGGAGGCCGGGGGTTCGAATCCTCTCTGGTCCACAAATATAATACGAGCCTGGGTTCTTCCTAGGCTTGTATTATATGCGTGACAATGAACTGGATTTGAAAGGCGGAAGCCCGCGTGTGGGACACGAGGAAGGGCTGAGCCCAGACCAAAAGCACTTAGTAGAATTCGGAGCGAAGCGAACAATTATACTTAGTGACTGGTGGTCGAATCCTCTCTGTCTACCAATCATCCGTCCGTAGACGGAATACCGTTATTGGTATATATTCCACACAGGATTCTAGCTCCTTTACATACACAAGCGGTCATAGCGATGAGCAGCTGAGCGGTTCTCGGCTTCTTGTTGCTATGACTGCTGGGAAATGATTCTCGGAGGTCCGCTGGCATGAAGAAAGGGTGTGTTGCCATGGGCAGTGCGTCTGAATTCGGAAAAGATATGGGTCTCATTCATGAGGCGGTCATTACTGCTAGAAAGGCTGGATGGAGCTCAAAGGAGTGGGCTATGTTGGCTCATAATCCAGAGCTTGCCAAACAAATTGGACGAATTTTGCGCAACGAAGCTCCTCTTCCAGGGAGGCCTCATATCATCGATTGCGATGCCGACCCGTTCGTTCCTTACGATTGGGTGGTTGAGGAACACCAGAAGGGCGGACAGTTCAACTGGTCTGCCACTAGCGTACTCTTGCATCTTAATCATAGTCAGCAGGATGATACTTGCGCTGCAGGGGTCAAATTTCGTGGAACCAAGCTCCGTAAGGCTCTCGAAGGGGAACCTGTTCTGAATGCTAATGTTCTAGACTACTTACTCAAGAACCCCAGCCTTATCCCTGAGGATTGGAAGAAGGATGAGACGGGTAAAACTCGCAAGATCTTCTTCTGGGGCACCATCTATCGCGATCCGAATGGGCGTTATAAACAGTACGTCCGATTCCTCTATTGGCGCAGATATGAATGGTGTTGGCGTGGGCGTTGGATTGCTCGTGACTGGAACAGCACCCATCTCGCTGCTATACGTGTTAGGTGAGAAATACGCAGGTATTATTCTCATGAATCTTTAACCACCCCTGGCAACAGGGGTGGTTTCTTTTTTAGGATGAGGGACGGAACCCTTCCACAAACACTGCCTTGTACTCTCACGGCCACTCACGTACCATGACAGAGCCGTTTATTAACCGTAACTAATCTATACATATGGAAGCATTGGCATACATGTTGAGTTGGGGTTCGCCAGTTGGACTTGGGCTATTTCTTTTCTTTTTGCTCGCCGGAATGGGAGTTTTCTTCCTGGGAGCAGCACGCTTGAACGACAAGAAAGACAAAGGTGAGTAAGGAATATAGTTTAAAAAGGAAAACGCTCTCAAGGTATGACTTGAGAGCGTTTTTGATTCCGCGGAAACGACAGTTAGATAGTGAAGGGAGTCCGGCGACGTTGCTCAGCAGCGGCTGATTCACGATGAAGATTCCGTATCGCTTCGCGTGTCTTCGCCAGACGTTCCTCGACTTCTTCGGCTGTCGGCCCCTTGGTTCGCAGTGACTCGACGTCAATTTCCTCTTCATCACCTTCAGGCATATCGACTCCTTTGAATAGAAAATGGACTTTGATCGAGAGTCTGACAAAAGACCTCTCTGTTTTAAGAGTAAAACATCCTGGATAATATACAAGCTACAAGAATACTGCTATGCGACCGTTGTTCCTTCCGCCTGCGTTGCTTGCTGTGCGCACTGCGCATTGCAAAAGGGAGCACCGACTTCTTCAATACATGCTTCGCACTGCAAGTGTTGTTTGTGGCAGAGGTCATTGGCGCAGTTCACAATGTGCTCTGACTTTACGCCACAACGAGCGCACTCGGCAATTACTTCGTAGCTATCAGTAAACTGCTCGCGTAGCCGCTGATCAAATACGTATAGGGAGCCCCTGAAGTGCTTGCCCGGGTACTTTTGCATGTAGGTACCAATACCACCGTGTAGTTGTGATACGTCTTTGAATCCATTCTTTTTGAGTAGTCCTGATGCTTTTTCACACCGTACTCCGTACGTGCACACCGTGACGACTTTTTTGTCCTTCAAATGCGCAAGGTTATCGAGTTTCTCGGGAAGCTCATAGAAATTCTCAGTGCCGGGCTCAACTGACTTCTCAAAGTGTCCAACACGGTGCTCGTAGTCGTTACGCATGTCGATTATCACAAAGTCTTCATCGTTTTCGAACATTTCGTGCAGTTCATCGGCACTGATGTGCGTCCCGGTTACTTTATTCGGATCAATCTTTTGTGGAGCACGCAATGTAACTATTTCCGGCCGCACACGTACTGAAAGTCGAGGAAACGCAACACCGGTGCCAGGGGAGTGTTTAAACCATACATCGCTAAAATCACCGTAGGTGCTTGGCACACCGTTTTGTGCGTGCAATGTACGCTCAAACTGTGCAATGGCTTCTGCGGCGCCTTCAAGTGTTCCGTTGATGCCTTCTGAGGCAACAATGATGCGACCACGCAGCTCTAGTGCAGTGCATACGCCCTTAAGCCATTCACGAAAATGCTCAGGTTGTGCGATAGGGGTGTACTTATAGAAAATGTTTATGGTTGTCTCAATAGTCATAGCTAGTGCAGCATATCTTAATCCCTTTTTCATGCAGCTGCAAAAGAGGGGATGATACCATGCTATTGCTGTATTTTAAATCATGTGGTATAATATATGTTGGTTCAACGGCAAGAAAGAGGCTCTTCTCATGTTTTACGAGCAAATCTCGTATACCCACAAGTGGGTCCGGAACGTGCTCGGCACGTTCCTTACGCTGGTGTTCATCGTTGCGGGGATGTACTTCCTCGCCGGAGCACCTACCGAGTCGGCATCCTATCACTTGGGGCTCATGATGCTGGTATTCGCTATCATCATGCTCGTCCTGAGACTCTGGCTTCATGAGCTCGATCGGCTCATGTCTGTCTACCGCGACTCGCGTGCGAAAAAACAAAAGACCCAGGAAACCCTGTCTGCGTAAGAACCGCCCTCGGGCGAACTACCTAAAAACTAGTTTGCCCGAGGGTTTTCTATGCCACGTAACAAAATGACAATCAAAATATGAGCGATATGCAAGCAAAGTTTTGAACATGTGGATTGCAATGCGAGAAAAATGTAGCACCATTATAGAGCACCCGCTTGTGGTGCTTATCAGCTCTAACGGAAACATCATGGACCCAGAAATTGATGGAAACGAGGAGGGAGAGGAGAATGAGGAAGGTGGAGACGAAGAATAGTCCACTCCTTACTTCTCGGATAACAAAGCCCCGCACATGTGCGGGGCT
>DFRR01000006.1:40144-47503 GCA_002378745.1 Patescibacteria group bacterium UBA3458
CCGCACATGTGCGGGGCTTTGTATTGTCCACATGTGAATGTAAAGTATACTTTACATCCTTTTTTCATACGTTACGATGACATACATGTATGACAGATACTCCTATAGTCACACGCCTAAAAGAAGTGCGCGCTCGCACGGACGTCACACAAGAGCAGCTCGCCGAAGCGGTTGGCGTGACACGACAAACTATTATTTCAATAGAGCGAGGCAACTATACACCGTCAGTGGCACTGGCGCTGCGTATCGCCCGCCATTTTAATGTTAGCGTAGAAGATATATTCGCGTATGAAGCATAATTTTCTTATAGAAGTTGGTTTGGGGCTCCTCCTTGCCGCATTCGTAGCGGTACTTACGTATGCACATAGTGCCTGGATGCCGAGTATGGAAACGATGACGGTATTGGTGATCATCGTGGGCATATTCGCCTCATTTACTGTCTTCATCTGGCGAGAACGAGAAGGGGACGAGCGCGAACGACTGATACGATATATTGCATCACGAGCGGCATTTCTGTCGACGGGAATAGTGCTGCTGCTCGGGATTATTGTTGAGACATTCATACATCACACGCCAAGTCCGTGGTTGGGGCTTGCGTTAGTTGTGATGGTGGGTGCAAAAATTATTGGCCACGCCTACGGGCGTACTAAGTATTAAGTAATCGTATGATGACTCAACGAGGTATCTCGAATGCGGCTATTGCCAGCATTATTGTTGTCTTGCTTCTCATCGGTGCCGGTTTGTATGTTGCAACCATGCAGCAACCTGCATCAGAAGACGCAATGATGATGGAGGATAAAGACACCATAATGGACGATGGTTCACACATGAGCAACGACGCCATGATGGATGATTCAATGGAGAAGAAAGACGACTCCATGATGATGGAAGGCGAAGTAAAGATGGAAGGAGAAACGTCTTTTAGGGGCGCGGTTATTGCCGGCTCAAGCTCACCATTGCTTGAGTTTAACCAGCGCGACTACGAATCGGCATTGGCACAGGATCGCGTAGTAGTTTTATACTTCTACGCGAGCTGGTGTCCAATTTGTAGAGAAGAATTTGAATATATCAAGGAAGCTTTTGATAGTGTAACCGATGATAGTCTTGTCGGTTTTCGTGTGCACTTCAATGACAGCGAAGTGACCCCCGAAATGGAGGCACTCGCACGAGAATTCGGAGTTGCCTACCAACACACCAAAGTATTTATTAAGAGTGGTGAACGTGTGTTGAAGTCACCGGAAGCATGGAGTACCCAGCGCTACCTAGCTGAATTTAAAAAGTATTAATACCGATTGCTCTATGTTTGGATCTGAAGTAACACTATTTGTCGCATTTGTTGCCGGAGTGATCTCTTTTTTGTCGCCATGCGTCCTTCCCATCATTCCCGGATTTCTCGCGTATCTTGCCGGAACTTCAACACAAGAAATGCCTACGCGGACGCGCATTGTGTTCCACAGCGTCTTGTTCGTACTTGGATTTTCGCTCGTATTCGCACTTCTCGGTGTATTGTTGAACACCATACTTGAGCGAGCTGCGTATGACACACAGATTTGGCTGTCACGCATTGGTGGTGTGATTATCATCTTCTTTGGGCTCTATCTCATGAAGTTGATTCGGTTACCATTTCTTGAGCGCGCGCATACGTTTAGTGTGGTTGGGAAGTTCGAATCAAAGTATCTAACGTCAATCCTTTTCGGCGCAGCATTTGCCGCTGGCTGGACACCATGCGTTAGTGCGGCACTTGGAGCAATATTAGGGTTGGCGGCAAGTAATCCGGGTGTCGCGTTTTGGCTCCTTATGACATACGCAGTTGGTCTTGGGGTGCCGTTTATCGTTATTGGCTTCTTTGCAGCCGACGCCGGACGATTGATTCAAAGGTATGCCGCATCCTTGACCTACGTGAACATCGCGTTCGGTGCATTACTGATTATCCTTGGTATCTTGATATTCACACAGGACCTCGCGCTGCTTGCAAACTTCGGCATACTTAATGCGATACTGCTTAAATAAGCATATGTTTAAGAATCGTAAACTCATCACACTTGGCATCGTCGCTATTCTTATTGTTGGCGCAATTGCGTTTTTGCAGAGCAGAAAGACCGCAGTTGACGTGAATGCTATTTCAGACAGCGCTGAAATCGTTATCCCTGAACTGAGTGAGTCAGAAAAGGCAGAGATGTACGACCGAGCACGTGAAATTACTAATCCTGCAGGATTCATCAACTCAGAGCCGTTCCAGTTGCGTGATGTCATCGGCAAAAAGGTAATTTTATTGGATGTCTGGACGTACAGCTGTATCAACTGCCAACGTACACTGCCGTACATAACGGCATGGGATGAGAAGTATCGCGACGAAGGGCTGCTCATCGTAGGCATTCATTCGCCTGAATTTGAATTCGAGAAAAAACGCGAGAATGTCCTTGCAGCAGTAGAACAATTTGGCATCGAGTACCCGGTAGTGCTTGATAATGACTTTGGCACCTGGCACGCATACCGTAATAGTTATTGGCCACGAAAGTATCTCATAGACATTGATGGATTTGTTGTCTATGACCACATCGGAGAAGGAGCGTATCAAGAAACCGAACGCAAGATACAAGAGTTACTTGCTGAGCGTGCGCAAAAGCTTGGCGAAACTGACGTCGCATATCAACAAGAAGTGTCTGCCATCACGGTTCCGGAAGCAATTACCGACACCATGCCACGAAGCCCAGAGACATACTTTGGCGCGTGGAGAAATGCAACCTTCGGCAACGGAAGTCCCGGTGTACAAGGTGGAATGCGCCTTGTACAACCAAAGAAGATTGAGAAGAATATGTTCTATCTTGTTGGCTCGTGGAATATCTACCGTGAATATGCCGAGAATGCGACAGGAAATGAGCGCCTGATATATCGATATACTGGCGATAAAGTATTTATGGTCGCCAGCTCAGAAAATGGTGGGACGGTACGTATTTTGCAAGATGGGGAACCTATAGGGGACGCTGCAGGGGCTGATGTTGATACCAATGGGCGTGTACACATACAAGAGGAAGGTTTGTATAAACTCATTGATAATCCGGATGGAGCAGGTGAGCATGAGTTGGAAATAGAATTCGAAGACCCTGGTATTCATATTTTCACGTTTACTTTTGGATAGAGTGATGTTTCTAACCATCAGCTCAGAGTCTCTAAATCACCAAAATGGGCCTATTTTGGTGATTTAACTCGTATGTGGATAACACTTCACAAACTTTCCTCTATACTGTAGAGGTATTATTCATAATAATGTTAGACGCATGACACAACATTCAACTGTTGCACATTACGGTCCACTTGTGGGGCGTGTGCTACTCGTTTTGTTATTTCTCGTAAGTGCATACGGGATTCTTACCAATTTCTCAGGAACTGCCGGTTTCTACGCTTCAGTAGGTATTCCACTTGCTACAGCTGCAGCGGTATTGGTACTTATTATTAAAATCGGCGGCAGTCTTATGGTTGCAACCGGTATACACGCACGTCTTGGTGCATGGGCACTTATTGTGTTTATCATCTTGGCGACACTCGTAGCACATATCGGCGAAGGACAGCTAATAAACGCTCTGAAGAACGTTTCAATCATCGGTGGTTTGTTGCTTGTTGCAGTCAATGGTGCCGGGCCACTTTCTCTTGGTCACAAGTGTCCATGTCCTATGTGTAAAAAAGCATCCACAGCAGGTGGCGCATGCAACTGTGGAGTGTGCGATGAATGTCGTGCCGCTCGTGCTGCAAATACTGGGGAAACTGCATAATCACATCTTACACAGTGATGGGAAAAGGGATGTCGTACGACATCCCTTTTTTGGGTATACTACGTGCATATGAGTGAAAATATGAAACAAGGTGTCTGGTACAGCATCTTTATTGCGATTTTTATTATTCTTACCTGCATCGCATTCGTCTTGACTACCCGTGGTCTTACGCGATTTGAATGGCTATTTCTCCTTGACGGGTTTGATATGGCAGTGCTCTCACTAGCAACATTGCGTGTTATTCGTTTGGTCAGTTTTGACAAAATCTTTGCATTTGTACGCAATTCGTTGCTTGATATGCAGCCAAATGGGGACTACGCAAAACCTGAATGGGGAGTACGACGAACGCTTGCTGAACTGGTAGAGTGTCTCTGGTGCAGTGGCATTTGGGCTGCATTATTTGTCATGACGCTCTACTTCCTTGCAGATATCGGGCGATTTTTCGTCATTCTTCTGGCAATTGCTGCCGTTGGTAGCGCACTACAACTTCTTATAAAGAAAGCTGCCTCATTTGGCGAAAAGTAGACACGTACTATGCAGGCAGTATTTTTACTTGCCGGGCTTGGGACGCGGATGCGTCCACTGACAGATACGATACCCAAGCCAATGGCGCAAGTTGCAGGAAAGGCGCTCCTTGAACACAATTTAGAAAAACTACCCGAAGAAGTAACCGAGCTCATTTTCGTCATTGGTTACCTCGGCGACCTCATTACGGAACATTTTGGCTCACATTTTGGCACTCGTCCTATCACCTATGTTAGGCAACATGAGCTGCTTGGCACCGCACATGCACTCTCGCTATGCGAACCCCACATCTCCGGTCGTTTTCTTGTTTTAATGGGTGACGATTTGCATAGCGCTTCTGACATTGCGCGCTGCCTAGGGCATGAATGGGCATGGCTGGTACACCGTATATCAGGTCCATTCAGTGGTGGATTAGTGTGTTCGGACGAATATGGAGCTGTCACTGAGGTACAAGAGGGAACACACGAACATATAGAAGGCTTCATGAATACAAACCTTTTTGTATTGAACAAAGAGTATTTTAGTTACCCCATGGTATCTATAAAAAACAATAGTGAATTCGGATTACCACAAACCGTTGCACTTGTTGCACGGGATATTCAGATTACCATGGTTGAATCACATGACTGGCAACAAGTGACCGATATGAACGATATTGCTCGACTCAACAAAGAGTTTTCTAACGGACAGTAACTCTCCTATTTTAGCCACATATTTGGACTCAGTGTCCTTTAGATTAGGTGTTTTCCAATAGTGTTTTTTAATGCGGTTGTTTCTTGACACTATTCTTTCGTGGCACCTATAATCAATAGCAATTGTACGTTTCTGTGTTCTTTTTGCGGTTTTGGCGAGCAGCCAAAAGTATTTTATTAATCAAACACATTGCAATGAGTGCGCATCATATACTTTCTCGTCATAGCGGTGCGAGAACATTTCTTTCTTTTCTTTTTGTAGTTTTGGTGAGCGGCATCGTCATACTCACGCCACACATAACTTTTGCCGCTGAAGGGCTCCCCGAGGGGGTACTTGAGCGTCATACGTGTGGCACGACACAGGTTGATATCTACGGGTACGGTGCCGGGCTTATGCATAACGCACAGCCTATTGTTGCATACAACGTTCAGCTCACGACAGTGAACAATACCGAGAACTGCGCTGTCTTGCACTGGGACACGGTACATCCGGCAGCGACACAAGTTGTGTTTGCACGAGCCGACACTGAACCGGTGAGTATCGACCTTGCTGCTGAGAACTTTGGGTACCCACACGCAACGGTGCAAAATAATGCCGGTATTGCGTCCCACACTGCCATTCTCGAAGGATTGGAGCCGGGTGTTGCGTACTCGTACCGAGTGGTGACTCGTTCGCACCCGAGTGCCTTGCCGAATATCAGCGATGCACGCATATTTGTTGCCGGCACCGTTGCGCCAGTGGTGGTATCGCCGATAGCGCCACATACTCCAAGTGTGCCGACGACAAGCGTGCCGAGCGCACCTGTTGTTGAACAACCGATAGTAGCACCAACAGAAACGGAGCCTCAAGAAACTCCGGCTGTCACCAAAACCGAATTAGAAACCCCGACCGTTCCGTCAGCGCTCACTGCTGCACAACAAGCGCTGGGCAACACGCGCGAAAGCGCTTTTCTTGCCGGTATTGCAACATTTTTTTCACAACTCATGCCGGAAAGAGAGCGTTTGAGCCTTACTTCAACGATAGGATTGTTTAAGGCCGATACGTATATTGTTCCCGTCTTGTTCTTCTTGGTACTTGTGTTCCTTTTGCAACAAATCGTACTTCCCGCGTTTAACGTGAGCTTAAAAGATCCGCTATTGTACTGGCTTTTTGGCAGTATGGTGCTCGCCATCCTTGCAGCTGTGTTCATGCTGTATTACGTGAGCCTTGTTGGTATTGCGATTTTTCTTGGTGCGCTCGCTCGTTACTTGATGCAAAGTACGCCGGATGAAACTGCAGCAACTGAAGTAAAGCTTTTGGAAACTGCTGACCACAAGAAAGAAAAGGTGTCTACCCAAGCAGGCTCGCATAAATAGTAACGTCTGGAATTGAGGGGAGTCTGTGCTACAATGCGCGCGTCTTTTCAAAAAGAGACGTGCGGTATGACAGAGTACGAAACACACAGCCAAGACACCACACACGTTGCCGACCATGCAGCAGATACGGCGCATGCCGGGACTGCATCTATTCACGTTGAGCTTGCTCCAGAAATACTCGGGACATTCATGGGAGTACCTATTACGAACACGCTCATTACCACCTGGATTGTCATGTTTTTGCTTGTGGTCGCTGCGCTTGGGCTACGCAGGAAGCTGGCACTAATTCCCGGCAAGATGCAAACGCTGTTTGAAGCGTTATTTGATTTCGCATTGACGCACATGACGCAGATATTGGAGAGTGAACGACTCGCTCGTAAGTTTTTCCCATTGATTGTTACTATCTTTCTGTTTGTCGCGGTTGCCAATTCACTGCATTTCGTACCGGGTATCGGCTCCATCGGCTTTTTTCAAGCGACTGACCACGGCAACACCTTTGTGCCATTGCTACGAAGTGTTAATACTGACTTGAACGCAACGCTTGCGTTGACCATCATTTCATTTTTAACTATCGAAATCACTGGTATAGTGACCATAGGATTTTTCCGCTATGCGGGGAAGTTCTTGAACTTTAAGTCGTTACTTGGCTTCGTCGTCGGTATCATTGAGTTAATGAGTGAGATGATTCGTCTCGTATCATTCTCATTTCGTCTGTTTGGTAACATCTTCGCCGGAGAAGTGCTTATCGCAGTTATTGCATTCTTCGTGCCTCTGCTATTGCCGGTTCCATTGATGGGCTTTGAGCTTTTTGTCGGTATTGTTCAGGCGCTGATCTTTGCGCTACTTACCTTGCTGTTCATTCGTCTTGCAATTGTCGAACCACACTAGCTTCTCGCGCGCGGGAGGTTGTTGTGGCTCGATAAGAGTCGTCACATTAATAGATTAGAAGTAAGTTAAAGATATATGGATCTTGAAGCAGCAAAACTCATCGGTATGGCACTCGCTGCCGGTATCGG